>NZ_JAZETR010000050.1:0-205 GCF_036864375.1 Alteromonas sp. S167 | reverse complement strand
AGGCGTTAAGCTAACCTGTACTAATTGCCCGAGAGGCTTAACCATACAACGCCCAAGAAGCTTTTATGCGCTTCGCTGGGAGTCGCGAAAAATGGCTTAATCGTCGATGTAAAATCGACTGACCATTTTCCTACTCGCTAAAGTAGAGCATTAAGTTTGAGAGCGTTGTAACGACAAGCTATATGTTTAAGTAGAGTGAAAAGAC
>NZ_JAZETR010000049.1:0-244 GCF_036864375.1 Alteromonas sp. S167 | reverse complement strand
AATACGTTTCACTTCTGAGTTCGGAATGGAGTCAGGTGGTACCGTATCGCTATGGCTGCCAGGATAAAACTGGTAACAATTTGGGAAAGATAATATTAATTCAATCAGTGAGTAACTGCTTTTTACTCTACTTTCCGCTCATTTTTCAGAGCTTAGCTTGTCTACAACACTCAGAAGTCCAAAGCTTCTTGGGCGTTGTATGGTTAAGCCTCTCGGGCAATTAGTACAGGTTAGCTTAACGCCT
>NZ_JAZETR010000048.1:0-259 GCF_036864375.1 Alteromonas sp. S167 | reverse complement strand
GCTGGTTAGAGCGCACCCCTGATAAGGGTGAGGTCGGCAGTTCAAGTCTGCCCAAGCCTACCATTTCTTACTTATACTGCGTTATCGTATCGCTCACGTGCTACTAGCACGCTACGCAATCCGATGCCTTGTCTAAGCAAGAAATAGATGGCAAAAATGTGTCAAAACGGAATTTAAATCCTAATGAATATTTACTGTTTCAGTAAGCATTGATTAGGGTTTTTTACTCTAAAGTGAAATGATTCGTCATTTTGCGAAT
>NZ_JAZETR010000047.1:0-312 GCF_036864375.1 Alteromonas sp. S167 | reverse complement strand
GCTGGTTAGAGCGCACCCCTGATAAGGGTGAGGTCGGCAGTTCAAGTCTGCCCAAGCCTACCATCTACCTTTCACTTGCGTTGCAAGTGGGCGTGTAAAAGTCGCTTAACCGGAAGCAAAGCTTCCTGACGATTTTACTACTCGCTAAAGTAGAGCGGTAAACTTTACCAAGCGAATTGGTTGTAGTTTAAAGCTACATATATGTGTCAAAACGGAATTTAAATCCTAATGAATATTTACTGTTTCAGTAAGCATTGATTAGGGTTTTTTACTCTAAGGATGAAAGTACTGCTTTTGCAGGAAACATCTAAC
>NZ_JAZETR010000046.1:0-322 GCF_036864375.1 Alteromonas sp. S167 | reverse complement strand
GTAACCATGGTAGATTTTGAGTTCATCAGTTTTGAAAGGTTAATCGAATTTGGGTTGCATACTGCTCCCAAGCATCAGCACAGTAGCTATAGCTCGGGAATAAGACCAAATCACTGGGTTCGTGAAAACCAATATACAGTTATTGGACAATTTGATTTCATAGACTGTGACAGGTTGGCTGCTGGCCAATCATGCAAAGCTATATGCTCGTTCTACGCACCAAAAGAAGATGAAAAGCTATTTACTCCTGGTTTTAAATGGGACATTGGAGAAGCAACTAAAATAATAGGCTATGGCAAGGTTGTCTCGGAGTAATGGTTAC
>NZ_JAZETR010000045.1:0-335 GCF_036864375.1 Alteromonas sp. S167 | reverse complement strand
TTTTAAATAAGGGGCGTAGACGCGTGGGCTAAAATGCGAAGCAGCCCACGTGTATGCGTCCCAGCCTGCGGCAGCAGGCGACTTTATTTTTTTGTTATACACAAACCGTTTGTTAACTGCCAGCTTGTTGAAGAAATTGGGGTAAAAGTACCGAACAAAACAACCAGTGATTTTAGCTTTTGCTAGAAGCCAAAGAAGAGAGCTGCTTGAGTTGAAAAGCAGGGCTTTCAAGTTACCTTTGATGCCGACTGAAAACTAAAACGAACCCCCAAAGCTGTTGTAAAAAGGTGCTGAATTTTGGTCTTACTATTACTAAAAAATGGGTGGTGTATAAC
>NZ_JAZETR010000044.1:0-342 GCF_036864375.1 Alteromonas sp. S167 | reverse complement strand
CTTGATGCAGTGCCTACACAGATTGTTTTGTTTATTTATAAAGACGCGATTAATTGCTTAACCGGAAGGGAACCTTCCTGACAATTAATCTGCTCGCTAAAGAAGAGCGCTTAGCTTTGATTTAAGATCAAACCTTAGTGTTTTGAATTAAGCACTATGTTCTTTAACAATTTGGAAAGCTGATATTAATAGTAATCAATCAAAATTGAGTAACTGAGAAATCGAAAGATGAACTTTTTACTCTACTTGACTGAATTGCTTGTTATCAATCGATGATTTGATAGCAAGGCAATTCTTCCGATTAGCTTGTCATTCATGCAACGTAACTCAGACAGAAGTCAA
>NZ_JAZETR010000043.1:0-366 GCF_036864375.1 Alteromonas sp. S167 | reverse complement strand
TGTGCGTTACCTTTCAAAGAGCACCTCGTGAGTTCTGTAATCAATGATTTTTACTATTTCATTTGAGTAAAAAGAATTCGATACCAGTTGTTCACCGTCGGTGTTCGAATTTGTAATTGAATACGGGTATTCGTCATCGTCGTCTTGAAGCCAAAAAACATCTATTACAAACAGCATTTCACCATGAATCGTGTAGACATAGGTGGGAATGCCTGAGCGGCTAGTTAATAAGTTTTGAATATCTGATGGCTTCATTTTTCACCGAGCACATAACTTCCAAATATGGGGCGCAGACGCGTGCGCGATAATGGCGAAGCCGCGCACGTGTTTGCGTCCCAGCGAGCGATAGCGAGTGCCATAATTTGT
>NZ_JAZETR010000042.1:0-418 GCF_036864375.1 Alteromonas sp. S167 | reverse complement strand
GGCGTCATTTACTTACAGCATAAAAAAGTAGGTCTAACTGTGACATTCCAGCATCAAGGTTGTTTCGCTAGGTTGTCTTTGCAGCTTGCTTTTTCAGTAGTTTCAACGGCTTTAGCAACGCGATTTTCATCAACACCGCTACGCCAACATTCTGCATCACCAGCTTTCTAAACTCGCTCTTTTATCCAGCATTGCCGTTAACATCTGGCATTTCGCACAGGGTTGTTTTATCTTAAATTCAATAATTTAAATAAGTGGCCGTATCGGCTAGTGGTGGCAGCAAAGCTGCGTACTTATCTTTGTACGCCTAACAAAACGCTGTTGGCACTCCCTCCGGTCGCTGGGACGCTAACACGTGGGCTGGCTCGCTTCGCTCGGATTTTAGCCCACGTGCTAGCGCCCCAAAGCTTAGCGTTAG
>NZ_JAZETR010000041.1:0-425 GCF_036864375.1 Alteromonas sp. S167 | reverse complement strand
AAGTCACTCGCTGGCGCTCGTTGGGACGCTAACACGCAGGGCCGCTTCGCTATTATGCCCTACGCGTTATCGCCCCTTATTTAAAAGTTATACACAACCCATTATTTAGTAAAAAGTAAGCCAAAGTTCATTACTTTTTTACAACGGCTTTGGTGGTTCGTTTTAGTTTTTGGTTTGCATCGAAGGCAGCTTGAAAACACCGCTTTCCAACTCAAGCAGCACTCTTCTTTGGCAGCTAGTAAAAGTCAAAATCTCTTGTTGTTTTGTTCGGTACTTTTACCCTATTTTCTTCAACATGCTGGCAGTTAACATACGGTTTGTGTATAACAAAAAAATTAAGTCGTGCGCTGGCGCGCACTGGGACGCATACACGTGGGCTGCTTCGCATTATAGCCCACGCGCCTGCGCCCCTTATTTAAAAGTTA
>NZ_JAZETR010000040.1:0-471 GCF_036864375.1 Alteromonas sp. S167 | reverse complement strand
TGCTGCGTTAGAGAAAGCTAAAGTAGATGCTGCTAGTAATAGAGAAGTTTTAACAATTTTCAACATGGTTAAATTCCTTCGTTTTAAGTTAATCGGTTTGTTTTTGTTCGTTGGGGTGTATTAAACCCTAACCGTTTAACAAGAAAAACATGCCGTGAAATAACGGGGTATATAAGATGATACCTTTTAGCATCTGCGGTGCTTAACCTTTTTATACTAATGCAGTGGGCGCCCCAGTTTTAAGCGCCTGAGAGCAGTAAATAGTTATATTTTACAATCTACGGTCTTGCGTTAGTTTAAATAGAAAAAAGGCCCCGGAGGGCCTTTTTGTGCAGCTTGCGCTGCAACCATGTTGAACTGGTTCACACGGTAAGGTGAAGCATTAAGCTGACTTGTTATTAGATTCTGTCGTTAAGCGTTGCAGAAATAGGTGAGTCTTGAAGGCCTTGCTCTGCAATCCACGCTTGTAGT
>NZ_JAZETR010000039.1:0-574 GCF_036864375.1 Alteromonas sp. S167 | reverse complement strand
TCAGGGATGACTCATCTTTGGGCCGGCTTCCCGCTTAGATGCTTTCAGCGGTTATCCGTTCCGAACATAGCTACCGGGCAATGCCATTGGCATGACAACCCGAACACCAGCGGTTCGTCCACTCCGGTCCTCTCGTACTAGGAGCAGCTCCCATCAATCATCCAACGCCCACACCAGATAGGGACCGAACTGTCTCACGACGTTCTAAACCCAGCTCGCGTACCACTTTAAATGGCGAACAGCCATACCCTTGGGACCGACTTCAGCCCCAGGATGTGATGAGCCGACATCGAGGTGCCAAACACCGCCGTCGATATGAACTCTTGGGCGGTATCAGCCTGTTATCCCCGGAGTACCTTTTATCCGTTGAGCGATGGCCCTTCCATACAGAACCACCGGATCACTATGACCTACTTTCGTACCTGCTCGACGTGTCTGTCTCGCAGTTAAGCTAGCTTATGCCATTGCACTAACCTCACGATGTCCGACCGTGATTAGCTAACCTTCGTGCTCCTCCGTTACTATTTGGGAGGAGACCGCCCCAGTCAAACTACCCACCAGACACTGTCCACAA
>NZ_JAZETR010000038.1:0-587 GCF_036864375.1 Alteromonas sp. S167 | reverse complement strand
ACTAAGCTAAGGGGCAAAAGCACAATGCGAAAATGGCGAAGCCGCATTGTGTTTTTGTCCCAGCAGCCCGCGCAGTGGGTTGCGACTTAAGCGTTTTGTTATAAGCCGTTCTGATTTTGCAAGGGAAAACAGTCATTTGCTACTTCCAGACATGCAGGAAGATCTCCGGTGAATTTCCATATTGACTCTGGCTCTTCCTCATATGGAATTGAGAGTGTGTTTTTTGCAATAAAGTGCGGCTTTTCGATACTGACATATTGTCCAACTTGTTTAAATTCTGTATTCCAAAATATCAATCTACTAGTCGCGCGACAAGATGAGCCCCAAACGGTGTATAAATAGGATACGTAAAGTTTTTCATTTTCAAATTCGAGTTCACCGATGTATGAAAATGTTTCTGTATGGAATTCACCGTCATCCCAAGCGCCCATATCTGTAGTCTTTGCTGCTTCATAAAGGCTTGATGCTATCGGCTCATGGCCTTCAACAATGCGGACTGATTTGTTGACGCATTCCTGAGCATCAGCACAAGTTGAAAGAATCAATACAAAAAAAACTATAACTCTCAATTACAACTCCAAGGCTTA
>NZ_JAZETR010000037.1:0-592 GCF_036864375.1 Alteromonas sp. S167 | reverse complement strand
GCTCTGGAGTTAGCGTTGTCAGTATTATTGACTATTTCTCTTTTTGTCTCTGTCTTTTTGCACTTTAGCACTTACATAGGCGTCAGCATTTTCGCAACATCTAGTTATGTGCATCTAATGACAGTAATTTCCTTTTTTGCTTTAGGGGCAACGGTATTAGTTGAACGCTCAGAAAAATATACAAACGGAAAATTTGAAGATAAGCTTAAAAAAAGCGGCCCTTGGTATTTGGGAAAAGTCCATAGGTATCTGCGTTGGTATGTTATCGCTGTTTTCATTTTTTCGGTAATAATACTCAGTGATGGGCAGCCTCAAATTGAAAACGGAAAATATATCTTAAGCCGCCAAGGAACAACGATTAAAGAGATTTCTTACGATAGCTTTTTATTTTTAAAACGCACGGAATTAAGACTGTTCTCTAGCCTTTGGCTGGGCTTTATCTTCCCTGCGTATATCTATTTTAAGTATGCTGTGAAAGAGCCTAACAAAAAACTGTAGTCGCTCGCTGGCGCTCACTGGGACAATAACACGTAGGCTCAGTCGCTTCGCTCCCATTTTAGCCTACGTGTTATTGCCCCTAAGTTGGGCGTTA
>NZ_JAZETR010000036.1:0-593 GCF_036864375.1 Alteromonas sp. S167 | reverse complement strand
GTATTATAGCCTACGTATTTTTGCCCGTTATGCGGGCCGTTATACGAACATAGGATAATTCGTGCTATCTAGATTTAGTTTTAATCACTACATTTTATTGTCTGAAAAATGGTTAACGAAGATAGCCTTATTATGGTGCGGTTTTTCAGTATTATTGGGCTTTGTTGTTCAAGTAGAAATTGCTTTAATTATTGCGGCGCCGCTTATGACGCTATGTATGTTCTTCGCGGGCATGGTTTTGTCAAGCACACTAATTGGATTTCAAAAGATAAATCCGTTTGCTAAATCAAATCCTAACTTCATCAAGTTTGCTATTTTGTTTTTTTGGTCTTTTGGAATTATTGCAGCTTTGTATTTTTTGTCCTCAGGAATTTTCCAGGTAGATGAAAAAAATAGTACACGTTATTTCCTTGTTGTCGCATCAGTCTTTCCATTAGGTCCAACGTTAGGAGCGGCAAAGGAATGGAACAAGGACTAATCAAGAGTTCGCATAACAACCCAATAAACTCACTCACTGCGTTCGCTGGGACGCATACACGCGGGGCGGCTTCGCCATTATGCCCCACATGTCTGCGCCCGTTATTGGAAAGTTA
>NZ_JAZETR010000035.1:0-630 GCF_036864375.1 Alteromonas sp. S167 | reverse complement strand
GGCCCGCATAACGGGCAAATATACGTAGGCTAAAATACCGAGCAAAGCGAGGGGAGCCTACGTGTATTTGTCCCAAGCGAGCGAAGCGAGTGTTAATGCGATTGTTAGGTTACCAATGCTCCAGGCAATATAGACCTACTTTCTCAGCACAAGACTCAATGATGGGTCTAACACTCAGATCTTTTAAATAAAACACATTTGTGTCGTCATAACCTTCGAAATAGACCGCATTTAATCTAGGAAGGATAACTTGATACATACCCATATCAGTTTGCCGCAAATACATAGATTGTGCATGTTCTGATAGGAATGATTTAAACCTAGGTTTGTCACCTTTTAATCCGCGAAAGCGAAAAGTTAATATTTCTGTTTGCTCAGATAATAAGTGATTAAAGCTCTCAAATATTGAAGCTCTTCGCACAATTTCGCTTGCGTCAAGATCACCTAATAACTCCATTGCTTCATCACGATTAAGCCAATGGTCAAAAATAGAGACTGCTAAGTAAGTATACTCTTTCGTTTCGTTAACTTGAGCTAGATCTATAAGCCTTGGGAATTGTTGCTCCAATACTTTTTGACGTTGTTTGCTCACATTTAAAAACTTACGCATAACTTCAAAGGTAACCTAAC
>NZ_JAZETR010000034.1:0-666 GCF_036864375.1 Alteromonas sp. S167 | reverse complement strand
GATTACAAATTAAAGCTACGTGACTACTACTCTGGTATTTCATGTAACGGCCAAAGTCTTATTCGTACAGCAATTACGAGCGATGCTGTTGAAGTAGGCACTCTACTTGTTAAGAAAATGCCAAGCAAAGAGCTAACGCAGCCAGAAGCTGATGGCAAAACACTACAAGCGTGGATTGCAGAGCAAGGTCTTCAAGACTCGCCTATTTCTGCAACGCTTAACGACAGAATTTAATATCAGGTTAGCTTAATGCTTCACCTAGCCGTGTGAACCAGTTCAACATGGTTGCAGCGCAAGCTGCACTACAAGGCCCCACTGCTACGGGGCCTTTTTCTTTTTTAAACCATTCATTTTATAAGAAAATTCACTAATGATCAGTCAAAGGTATAAAGTGTAATACCTAGTTATTCCACGGCATGTTTTTCTTGTTAAACGGTTAGGGTTTAATACACCCCAACGAACAAAAACAAACCGATTAACTTAAAACGAAGGAATTTAACCATGTTGAAAATTGTTAAAACTTCTCTAGTACTAGCAGCATCTACTTTAGCTTTTTCTAACGCAGCACAAGCTAACGACATTAACGAAGCACTGGCAAACATTTGCACTATCGTACAAGCAGACGATAAAGGTGAGCTCCGCAAGAAAATGAGAAGCGTACAATCG
>NZ_JAZETR010000033.1:0-682 GCF_036864375.1 Alteromonas sp. S167 | reverse complement strand
TAACGCCCAACTTAGGGGCAATAACACGTAGGCTAAAATGGGAGCGAAGCGACTGAGCCTACGTGTTATTGTCCCAGTGAGCGCTAGCGAACGACTACAGTTGTTTGTTAGCTGCCTCACCTTCATCAGGTTCTAAGCCATAATTGTTAGCAAATTTAGTTGCCATATCTCGGCAGTCTACAAGGATTTCTACTTCA
Organism: Alteromonas sp. S167; assembly: GCF_036864375.1. NCBI lineage: Bacteria > Pseudomonadati > Pseudomonadota > Gammaproteobacteria > Alteromonadales > Alteromonadaceae > Alteromonas > Alteromonas sp. S167. Next base: position 485 of record NZ_JAZETR010000033.1, on the reverse strand, counting down.
TCATTCAAAACTGACTCACGTTTTTCAATGATAAATCTGGATGTTTCTACCAACATACAGGTTAATTGATAAAGATAAACGATGTGATTACTTTTATGAGTTACATCAGAAAGTTCTGCTGCGCATCTGTTGAAAGAAGAAATAGTTCCATAATGATCACTATATTGCTTCCGCTCTACTTTATTCAAATGTGGCAATATGTCCGCAAAATCCTTGTTGAAAATTAAAGTTTCAATAGCGCCTGGGGAAGGAAGTCCTATAACTTGACCTTCAACGTACATTTCTGCGATAGAACATAATCTGCTTTTTAAAAAATTCATTCGATCTTGATGATCTTGGACTTCTTGACGCAATGCTCGTTTTTTTCTAAATACTACAAGATAATATTTTGAGATATCGGTAGCTTGACCAAGTATAAATCCTATCAAGAGAGTCGAGATTGCTATTTCAAATTTTGTCATGAAATCCCTTTCGCTGATTTGCAG
>NZ_JAZETR010000032.1:0-716 GCF_036864375.1 Alteromonas sp. S167 | reverse complement strand
GTTAGCTTCAACAAGGAATTATTAGATATGAGTAACGAAAACAAGACTAAAAAAGTAAAAGTTACAAATACTAATTTAGAACAGTATTGGCTTAGTTCAATCTCAATCAAGCAGTTAAACGATGCAAAAAATGCCGAAGAAGGCTACAAATTCAAAAATATCATTCCTGCGATGGCTTTTTCAGTTTTCACAGTAGAATCTCTCGCAAATATCTATGGAAGCCAACTTTTTCCACATTGGGAGCATTACGAATCAACATCTTTTATCGGTAAAATTGTTATGATTTCTGAGTTTTTTGGTATTAAAGTAGATTTCTCACGAGACCCGTGGCAAACAATAAATACCATGAAAGTATTTCGAAACACTCTCGTTCATGCAAAACCGAAGACGTTTTCGGAAATTCAAGAAATACCATCTCATTGGCCAGATCAAGCAGCCCCTTTACCTAAAACAAAGAAGACAATCATGGATTATTCTTCTATTAAAATGGCTGAATCATTTGAAAAAGCAGCCAAAGAACTAGAATTACTTTGGATCAGCTTTGCTACAGAACATGGAGTGGATCTTATTGGCAAGCCTACTTATGACGTCCAAGCATGAAGCTAACAAACGCATAAACTCGCTCGCGCTGCTCACTGGGACAAAAACACGTAGGCTCCCTTCGCTTCGCTCGGTATTTTAGCCTACGTGTTTTTGCCCGTTATGCGGGCCGTTAG
>NZ_JAZETR010000031.1:0-887 GCF_036864375.1 Alteromonas sp. S167 | reverse complement strand
ACTCCAACTCGTCACTACGCACACGTAGACTGCCCAGGACACGCTGATTACGTTAAAAACATGATCACTGGTGCTGCTCAGATGGACGGTGGTATCCTAGTAGTTGCTGCGACTGATGGCCCTATGCCACAGACTCGTGAGCACATCCTACTTGGTCGTCAGGTTGGTATTCCTTACATCATCGTATTCATGAACAAGTGTGACATGGTTGACGATGAAGAGCTTCTAGAGCTAGTAGAAATGGAAGTTCGTGAACTTCTTAACGAATACGAATTCCCAGGTGATGACCTACCAGTTATCCAAGGTTCAGCTCTTAAAGCGCTTGAAGGCGACGCAGAGTGGGAAAAGAAAATCATCGAGCTTGGTGAAGCGCTTGATTCATACATCCCAGAGCCAGAGCGTGCAATCGACAAGCCGTTCATCCTTCCAATCGAAGACGTATTCTCAATCTCAGGCCGTGGTACTGTTGTAACTGGTCGTGTAGAGCAAGGTATCGTTAAAGTTGGTGAAGAAGTAGAAATCGTAGGTATCAAAGAAACTACTAAGACTACTTGTACTGGTGTTGAGATGTTCCGTAAGCTTCTTGACGAAGGCCGCGCGGGTGAGAACGTTGGTGTTCTTCTACGTGGTACTAAGCGTGACGAAGTTGAGCGTGGTCAAGTACTAGCTAAGCCTGGTTCAATCACTCCACACGTTAACTTCGAAGCAGAAGTATACGTACTATCTAAAGATGAAGGTGGCCGTCATACTCCATTCTTCAAAGGCTACCGTCCACAGTTCTACTTCCGTACAACTGACGTAACTGGTGCTGTAGAGCTTCCAGAAGGCGTAGAAATGGTAATGCCTGGTGACAACCTTAAATTCAAAGTTGAGCTAATTGCTCCGAT
>NZ_JAZETR010000030.1:0-895 GCF_036864375.1 Alteromonas sp. S167 | reverse complement strand
TGTGCCTGCTTGTAATTCCACCTTTACCTGCAACCACTCTTGCCACACATTTTCCGGATCTATATCTGAGTAACCTCGCTCTTCAGCTACTTTCTCAGCAACATCCAAGGGCATTGCAATACATTGTGAAGTATCTCTAATTTCAATTACTTCCTGTTCAGTAAGTGCGGAGCCTTTTTGGTCTTCAGCATTGATTAATACTGCCACTAACGCAGGTACATGGACTAGTAATAATTTTTCTTCGTTTTTAGAGGTCAAAAGCTAAACTCCACTTAGGCTCATAACGCCCAACTAAGGGGCGATAACACATGGGCTAAAATTAGGAACGCAGTGACGCAGCCCATGTGTTAGCGTCCCAGCGAGCAGCGCGAGCGCCTTTAGTTTTTTGTTATATGCTGCTACATACTTAAAAGAGCCTTGAACAATAACACTACAAAACTAACGAGCATTAAGAAACCCATTAATAATTTGATAATCAGGGAATCATTGCTATCGAAGGCTTTAAACCATTCCTCAGCTTTGTTATATCGGGCTTTATTTTTAACAGCGGCATAAAACAATGCGACTGTTGCGATGTAAAACGCAACAATACATGCCTGGCTAAAGTTACTACTTAGGTTTACGTCTAAAAATTGAAAATAAGAAAGATATAAGACGCTTTGCGTTACGATGTTTATCCAAAAAGCACAAGTCATTATTGGGAAAAACATCTCCTCGCGGTCATGGTTCAACATGTATTTAACTATGACATGCCATTTGCACAAAATATCCACTGAAGCTCCTAGGCATATAACGCCCAACTTTGGGGCACAAATACATGGGCTAAAATAACGAGCGAAGCGAAGGGAGCCCATGTGTTTGTGTCCCAGCGAACGCAGTGAGCGCCAATAGTTGT
>NZ_JAZETR010000029.1:0-1123 GCF_036864375.1 Alteromonas sp. S167 | reverse complement strand
AAAAATTAAGTCGTGCGCTGGCGCGCACTGGGACGCTAACACGCAGGGCCGCTTCGCTATTATGCCCTACGCGTTATCGCCCCTTATTTAAAAGTTAGGAGACAAGGAACCATTGTGAAAACAGTCAAAGGTGATCTGATTAAATTAGCGAAAGAAGGACAATTCGATGTAATTGTTCATGGATGTAATTGCTTTTGTACTATGGGTGCTGGTATCGCTAAACAAGTTAAGTCCCACTTCCCGAACGCTTTTCAAGCAGACCTAGAAACCAAGAAAGGTTCAGAAGAAAAGCTAGGCTCGTTTTCATCAGCAGCGGTTCTTATTGGCAATCATAAGTTAACAATCGTGAATGCTTATACCCAGTTCCATTGGCGTGGTCGTGGAAACAAAGCAGACTACGAAGCTATAAGGAAAGTTTTTGCTTCGATTAAGGAAAACTTTAGCGGGGCGAAAATCGGATACCCACTTATCGGGGCTGGCTTAGCTGGAGGCGACTGGACTGTCATTTCTAAAATAATTAGTGAAGAATTAGCTAACGAAGACCATACATTGGTGCAGTTTGTCTCCTAACAACCAAATTAAGTCGTGGGCTAGCGCCCACTGGGACGCTAACACGCAGGGCCGCTTCGCTATTATGCCCTACGCGTTATCGCCTCTTATTTAAAAGTTATATGCCAGTGAAAAATTTTAAGTTCCTGCTGTTTTTAATTAGTTTGCTAACTTTGGTCTCATGTTCAAAGGAGACAGGCGTAGAAGAACGAGTAGTTTTTTGGAAAAGTGAACTATATAAAAATATTCCTACTGGTACTCCGCAGGAAGAAGCTTTAAATAAACTAAAAGAAATTGATTCAGAAGCATTCGTAAATTTGTTGTCAGGAAATATTTCTTCTAAATTGGAAAATATAGAAAGCAATGGTATCCCCTGCAAAGATTGGGTTTTAATGGCTACAACAGTAATTCAAGACCATGCTGTCATCAAACATTCAATCTCTAGTACCGGGCGTTGTTTATAGAATGGCATATAACAAAAAAATAAAGTCACTCACTTCGTTCGCTGGGACGCATACACGTGGGCTGCTTCGCATTATAGCCCACATGTCTACGCCCCTTATTTAAAAGTTAG
>NZ_JAZETR010000028.1:0-1213 GCF_036864375.1 Alteromonas sp. S167 | reverse complement strand
TAACAAACGACTATGGCGTCAACCTTGAATTTAAACTGTTTTTTCTTCCCACATGACGCCATCTCTTACCATTGAATTTAAGATGATCACCATCTTTCTCACGCAAGCTATGATTGCAACTTTTTTCGGTTTTCCCGCTTCAACTAAGCGCTCGTAAAACGCCTTAAATTTTTGATTGCACTGCATGGCTGACATCATCGCCATAAACAGAACGGTACGGACTTGGTGACGCCCACCTTGAGTAACTTGCTTTCCCTTGTATTTACCACTTTCTTTGTTCATCGGTGCAACACCAACAAGTGATGCAACTTGTTTGCTATTCATCAAGCCAAGTTCCGGTAGATAGCTAATTAATGCTGCGGCTGATATTTTTCCTATGCCTGGCATACTCTGCACTAGCTCACTCTTCGCTCTGTATTCCGGGCAACTTTCTATCAGTTTTGCTAGCTCATCATTCATCTTATTTATTTGCTTTTTCAAAAGTACAAGCATCGCTTTTATGTTGGGCTGAATGGCCTTTGACATAATCTGCAGACGATTCTTTTCCTTAGTTTGCATCTCTATTAACTGATTTCTACGCCTAACAATATCTGCCATCTTCTGCATATTCTCTGGCTTCAGCCTAGATAGCTTAGGTTGTATTACCTCACCGAATTGAGCTATCAACGCCGCATCCAACTTATCCGTCTTAGCTCTTTGTCCTATGGCTCCTGCAAAACGTTTTACGTGAACTGGATTGACTATGCTGAAAGGTATATCCGCCTTTGCACAAGCACTAACAAAAAGAGCCTCGTAACGACCTGTAGATTCAATTACAACACGTTCAATATTCAATTTTCGAAGGCGTTTTGTTGCTTCTGCTACGCCTTTCTTGTCATTACTGACTTTGAAATATTCATTCAGTGGACGAATATGAATATCAAGAAAATCCTTTCCGGTATCTACACCCACGTTTATGTTTTGCACTGCGGTTTTATTCATAATAAGCTAACTCTGGTTTGCTAAATGCGAGCTCGGGGCCCAGTCGACTATTCGAGTATGTTGCTTGGAGTACCGTGTAGCGTTCGAGTTTGTTATCGGTCTCTCAAATGAGGAGCCACTCAATCGCCGAACTACTACACAGCCAACTTTGGTTGCAGCCAAAGTCTGGGCCTCACTTTACCCATCTTCGAAAAGGAATGTCGGTGTATTTAGGGAAGAATTATCCATACAA
>NZ_JAZETR010000027.1:0-1267 GCF_036864375.1 Alteromonas sp. S167 | reverse complement strand
GATTACAAATTAAAGCTACGTGACTACTACTCTGGTATTTCATGTAACGGCCAAAGCCTTATTCGTACAGCAATTACGAGCGATGCTGTTGAAGTAGGTACACTACTTGTTAAGAAAATGCCAAGCAAAGAGCTAACGCAGCCAGAAGCTGATGGCAAAACACTACAAGCGTGGATTGCAGAACAAGGCCTTCAAGACTCGCCTATTTCTGCAACGCTTAACGACAGAATTTAGTAACGGTTTAGCATAAAACTTCACCTAACCGTGTGAACCAGTTCAACATGGTTGCAGCGTAAGCTGCACACAAAGGCTCCTTTCAGGAGCCTTTTTCTTTTCTAATCACTTTCAGTTTTTTCTACGTGTATATTCCTGCCACTGATAGCTCTTGCCTATCACTAAGTACACTTGAACCCTTATAAGAATTATTTAACTATATGTTTGTAAAACATTAACATCGTTAAAGGAGAAGGTATGTTTACACAAGAAATGGTGCACACTGCGCTACAAACATGGTGCGACAATGTTGTCGCAGTAGGCAAGGTTCACCAAGAAGGTGGAGACGTAGAAGCGTTCGCCAATAAAGTGTTGTCAGAAAACTACGATTACGATAACGGCAAGGTACTTTTTAAGCCTACACTTTGTTTCGGAGAGCAGACTTTCAGACCAACGAAAGAAGGTGCACTTTCTTACTTCGTAGGTGGTAACGACAAATTTCCGAATGATGGTGGCTTTAAACTTAAACCATGGGTTAAAGTTTGGTTTAGTAAAGAAGATTTTGTTTTATACAAAGAAATGGCCATCGTTCAATGCAATGTTCATTTTATCGGCGCAGACGACAGTCACATTTTCGTAAACAAAAGCTTTGTATTTAAGCTTTGCGAAGATGGAAAGGTACGAATTGTGCTACACCAATCATCTCTGCCTTATCAACCAGACTAATTATTATAAAGCGCGGTAAAGGCCGCGCTTTTTTATTCACACAGAAAGTACCAACAACCCCTTCCTTTTCAACATACGCAAACAATGACTGACAACCTTTATTAAAAAATTAAAGTCATTTAATTTCAAGAGCTTAATAAATTCCGCATTGTCACTTCTCGTTAAAAGGTATTGCTTAAAATACGTTGTTATTACTCGGTATGTTTTTTACTCAAGCATTTTAGTTTTTACTTTTACTCGAGCAAACAAAAACCAATTAACCTATAACGAAGGATTTTAACCATGTTGAAAATTGTTAAAACTTCTCTTGTACTTGCAGCATCTACTT
>NZ_JAZETR010000026.1:0-1288 GCF_036864375.1 Alteromonas sp. S167 | reverse complement strand
GAAGGCGTCAGCCTAAACTGCGTTTGGCTTAGTTAAACAATCAGCTCAACTACCCTCACCTTTCTTCACTAGCATCGCTTTGGCTTTCGGTAGTTTTAATGTCGCCGCATCAAAACCTGCGGTTGCGCATTAGGCGCTTTGTCGCCAAGGTCTTATTTTGGGTCAGCAAGCGCCAATGCGTTTGTCAGTTCATATGGCGGCTTGCTACAGTTAGTTCAAAAACATCACCGCGCTGTCGTTTCACTTGTTTGCGTTAACAATCAATCGTATGCTGGCTTCAATAGTTTTTAAAAAGGCCAACGGAACAGGCTCTGCTTCTAACAAAGCGCTTAAGTCGTTCCCTTCGGTCACTGGGACGCTTACACGCGGGGCAACTTCGTTATTATGCCCCACGTGCAACCGCCCCTTAGCTTAGCGTTAGGCACCACATGGAAATCATCAAACTGTTAGGCAACTTTCTGAAATCAGAATTGTTAAACGACTTGTTTGAGTCATATGACGTTGATGTCATATACGAATATGATCGGCTAAATGAAAATGCTCCTGACAGCTACTCTGCCTCAATTGATAGTTTGGGTTTGGAATTTTCTTTTGACTCAGAACAAGTATTAAAGACAATATTCATACAAAATAGAGCTCATGTTAATGGAGTAAAAATTTTCCACTCTGTTGAAGATGCAAAAAGTTTTAGCAACAACAATTCTTTGAGCTTCGAACAGGGAACATCAAAGTTCTTGGGTAATGAGCGCGAGTGGGTAAAAGTATTTTTTACCGGCCACTCCATTCATTACGAATTCCAAAACGCAACGCTGCAATTAATAGCATTGGAGCACGGTGGTGCCTAACAAAGCGCTTAACACGTTCACTCCTTTCACTGGGACAGTAACGCAGCGGCGCTTCGCGATTATGCCGCTACGTCACTGCCCGTTAGCTTAGCGTTAGGTGCTACCAGATGAAAAGCGAAGCAGTTACATTTTTCAAAGGTGTTTTTTTAGGTGGCTTTTTCTCTTTAGTCGCATTTGGTTTCCTATTGGGGCTAATTGTTCAGTTAGACCAAAAGAGCACGGATTTAGCTAGTGTGGTGTTATGTTCCATCGGCTTGGTCGTTTTTAGCTTAGCTACACTGTGGGGTGCCGGTTTCTGGGGGCGATGGTGGCTTGTTGGCTTCTTTGCTTTTGCTCCAGTTATTCTCATAGTGGATTTCACTTTAAATCCCTTTTTCCCGGCAGGTACAATCATTATTGCTGTGTTGTGCTCCTCTAAAAAAGGTCGTAAAAGTGAACGCACC
>NZ_JAZETR010000024.1:0-1728 GCF_036864375.1 Alteromonas sp. S167 | reverse complement strand
CAAGTAAAGCCTTTTTTGATTAATGGTAAATCTTGTTTGGGCAATACAAACCCTCCAATTGCTCTGCAAGTTCTCCCAGGCTCTAGTATTTCGACACCGATAAAATTTAGCTTTCCAATAAAGGCGTAATCTCGACCAGGAATCCAATGGTTTGGGCTTATTCCAGTTCGATATCCCCACCGATTTTTCATGGCAAGTTCAATTAAGGAGACTTCAACTTCACATTCTACATCGACAGTTTCCAAGCTAAACGTCCCTTGAGCACATAACTTTTCAATAACGGGCGCAGGCACGTAGGGCATAATGGCGAAGCCGCCCTGCGTGTATGCGTCCCAGCGAACGAAGTGAGCGAGTTTATTGAGTTGTTATATGCGTGCCTATTACAACACATGGACGTCGTTGATAGTCGCTGCATAAAATCCATTACCTTGCGGGATAAACTCAAACTCCACTGTTAAATCCGTAATCTCACTATTAGACGGAAGATAGAAACCAAAAATTAGGTTTCCAGATTCGGTTTCCAAATATTCAGGAAAACATTTGGAAAGGTCTTCATTTTGGAATGTTACTGGCGATGTATTGTTGTAATATTCCTGAACAGCAAACTTTAATTTGGCTTCTGTCCAAGTTTCTCCGTAGCTGTTTGGACAATCCAATAGTTTCTGGGCTTCGTTGAACTTTTGTAGAGAGAGCAGCCTTAACCAACTCTGACAGTAAGACTTCACATGCACTTCTTTGTTTTGTTCAGCGATAGATAGCATGAATTCCTCAAAAGCATATAACTTTTCAATAACGGGCGCAGGCACGTGGGGCATAATGGCGAAGCCGCCCTGCGTGTATGCGTCCCAGCGAACGAAGTGAGTGTGTTGATTGAGTTGTTATATGCGTACAATTTAAACCCTTTTACACATCCACTCTAATAAAAACAAACCCCAGCTACATAGAGGATGATATTTGTATTAGGCAATTATTTGTTTGCCCATCGGTAACAATAGAACCACCCAACAGGCGGAATCAAGAAGTTGAGCAAGAAGGCATAAATGGCAACCAATCCGATATTGTCAGCCTTTCCTTTAGCAAATTTGATAGTAAGAAAAATTACAACTAAAGCGAGGATGAAGAGTGCTTGCCCCCAAAATGTAGCGTTGAGATTCATAAAATTCCTTATTGATGAGCTTCCTGAAAAGCATATAACTTCGCAATAACGGGCAGTAACACGGTGGCGAGAATATCGAAGCCGCCACCGTGTTACTGTCCCAGCGCGCCACCGCGCGCGTGTTAATTGCTTTGTTATAACTCACTTCTCTATAAACCAATATGTCAACGCCGAAAACGGAATTACAACAACGCAAAAAGTTAATAGACCCGCGCTAGTTTCAAGTGCAGAGCTAAAAGAAGAATTGCCACCTATAAAGTAATTGAATGCAATTGCAAAAGCTACAACTGATACAGCACAAGAACATGCACCCGATATGAGCAACTTAGGCACTATTGATACTTTTAGTTTTTGAAAAATTATTTTGAAGATGGGATAGCCAAAGATTGAGGCACTTATGGCTACACCTACTGCAAAGAATAAAGAGAAGAGAAATATGGGAAACAATACCAGTGACACTTCACTTTCCATCAACGTAACTACGATGAAAGATGCAACGAAAGCTATCCAATAGCCGGAAATGGCTGAAACTATGAATGTAGAAAATCTTGGCTCAATTTGCATGTGAGTTA
>NZ_JAZETR010000023.1:0-1854 GCF_036864375.1 Alteromonas sp. S167 | reverse complement strand
CGAGCGAAGCGAAGGGAGCCTACGTGTTTTTGTCCCTAGCGAGCGCAGCGAGTGTTAATGCGTTTGTTAGGTGCCCTGCCGATGTTGCTCGAGCATGTATGCATAGTATTCATCCGCCTTTTCAATAGCCTCCAAAATTTTTTGGTCTGTTAGAGATTCTAATGCATGCTCCGATATCAGCTTGACTTGGGGCAACGGTGAATTTTTTGCAATTTCACAAAAATATTTTATTCCCGTGATGACTTGCGTAACTTGTTCACCTACAAACATTTTTGGCACAAATGGGAGCTCGATTTGGTGTGTGTTTAGCAACGTCTCCCATGTATCTGAGCATTTAAATCCAGCTTCCCTAAAATTGCAGTTGACGATATTTATACCTTTGACTTCGATGCCCGAATAACTTTTAAATCGCCCTCTCATGACTCCGTCCATGAACCAAGTAAACGGCTGACCTATGGTTCCATTTAGTTCACGAATATTTTCGTTACCAAAAAAATTGAGCCGAACTTCTCGTATTGCCATAAATCTCCTGGGGCACCTAACGGCCCGCATAACGGGCAAAAATACGTAGGCTATAATACAGAGCGAAGCGAAGGGGGCCTACGTGTTTTTGTCCCTAGCGAGCGCAGCGAGTGTTAATGCGTTTGTTATGTTCCATCAACCCCAGCCAGAAAATTGTGATAGGTAGACCAATCAGGATCTTGGGAAATTTCAATTTCTATTGGATACACCTCATGTCTTGCTAGTAATGTGTTTAACTGCGACATCCAAGAGTCCACGTCTTTAACGTACCACACCCATTCTTTTCTTCCACTTCCTGTGGCGACTAACATTAGGAAGCTAATTTCCTTCTTGTCTAACGGCGAAATAGCTTCCTCAAATTGAATTTGTCGATTATTTGCTGTTTCATTTGGCATTCCATTATTTTCGTTTACGTCAAATCCCCAGTAGATATTTATCAAATTTGGATAGTCTGATTCTATAACTCCAGTAGGAACAGAGTGCATGCTTCTATAAATTACTGGAAGTCCACTCTGTTCACCTGTTGCTGTAAAGTAAATATTTTCAGCCGTTGCAGTTGTCATCAAGAAACTCCATGTAATAAGTAACAATACCCTTTTCAAAACTTCCCTCAATATTGAACAAGGAACATAACACCCGCATAACGGGCAAAAATATGTAGGCTACAATACCAAGCGAAGAGCTGGGAGCCTACGTATTTTTGTCCCAGCGAACGTAGTGAGCGAGTTTATGCGCTTGTTAAACCAACAATGATAGCCTAAAATGACCTAATTAAAGACCTTTTAGGAGACCGTTATGGCGGCGAGAGTTTTGGCGGAAGTTGCTGCAAGTATTACAGAACTAAAAGCAAACCCTATGAAAGTTGCGAGCAGTGCATATGGTGATCCTGTTGCTATATTGAATAGGAATGAACCCGCATTCTACTGTGTCCCGGCTGAGATTTACGAAAAAATGATGGATCGTTTGGAGGATCTGGAACTACTACAGCTTGTTAGTGAAAGGCAAGGTGAAGAAAGCGTTTCGGTGAATTTGGATGACCTATAAATTAGAGTTTAAAAGAAGCGCCCTAAAAGAATGGAATAAACTAGGTAGCACTTTGCAGCAACAACTGAAAAAGAAGTTAGCAGAGAGATTAAAAACACCGCACGTAGCCCCAGATAGAGTGTTAGGTGCCGATAATGTTTATAAAATAAAATTACGTCAATCAGGATATAGGCTGGTGTATCAGGTACTTGATGACGTAGTTGTAGTTACAGTGCTAGCAGTGGGAAAACGCGAGAGAAATGAGGCTTACAAAAAAGCATTAAAAAGACTTGATGCTGAATAAGGGTT
>NZ_JAZETR010000022.1:0-2008 GCF_036864375.1 Alteromonas sp. S167 | reverse complement strand
ATGTTAGAACATCAAACATACAAGGGTGGTATTTCAAGGACGGCTCCACACAATCTAGCGACTGTGCTTCAAAGCCTCCCACCTATCCTACACATGTAGGTTCAATGTTCAGTGCCAAGCTGTAGTAAAGGTTCACGGGGTCTTTCCGTCTAGGTGCGGGTACACAGCATCTTCACTGCGATTTCAATTTCACTGAGTCTCGGGTGGAGACAGCGTGGCCATGGTTACACCATTCGTGCAGGTCGGAACTTACCCGACAAGGAATTTCGCTACCTTAGGACCGTTATAGTTACGGCCGCCGTTTACCGGGGCTTCGATCAAGAGCTTCGCATACGCTAACCCCATCAATTAACCTTCCGGCACCGGGCAGGTGTCACACCCTATACGTCCTCTTACGAGTTTGCAGAGTGCTGTGTTTTTAATAAACAGTCCCAGCCACCTGGTCACTGCGGCCCCCATCTGCTTACCACGTAAAGTGTTCACAAACAGGGGCGTACCTTCTCCCGAAGTTACGGTACAATTTTGCCGAGTTCCTTCACCCGAGTTCTCTCAAGCGCCTTAGTATTCTCTACCTGACCACCTGTGTCGGTTTGGGGTACGGTTCATATAATCATAAGTTTAGAAGCTTTTCCTGGAAGCAGGGCATCAACAACTTCACCACCGTAGTGGCTCGTCTCGCGTCTCAGCTTTAAGAACCCGGATTTACCTAAGTTCTCGGCCTACTCGCTTTCACTTGGACAACCAACGCCAAGCTTGCCTAGCCTTCTCCGTCCCTCCATCACTGATTATATAAGTACGGGAATATTAACCCGTTTCCCATCGACTACGCATTTCTGCCTCGCCTTAGGGGCCGACTTACCCTGCCCTGATTAGCATGGGACAGGAAACCTTGGTCTTCCGGCGTGGGAGTTTTTCACTCCCATTATCGTTACTCATGTCAGCATTCGCACTTGTGATATGTCCAGCAAGCTTTACAACTCACCTTCATCCACTTACACAACGCTCCCCTACCCAGCATGTAAACATGCTGCCGCAGCTTCGGTATATTGCTTAGCCCCGTTACATCTTCCGCGCAGGCCGACTCGACTAGTGAGCTATTACGCTTTCTTTAAAGGGTGGCTGCTTCTAAGCCAACCTCCTAGCTGTCTATGCCTTCCCACATCGTTTCCCACTTAGCAATATTTTGGGACCTTAGCTGGCGGTCTGGGTTGTTTCCCTCTCCACGACGGACGTTAGCACCCGCCGTGTGTCTCCCGGATAGTTCTCATTGGTATTCGGAGTTTGCAAAGGGTTGGTAAGTCGGGATGACCCCCTAGCCTTAACAGTGCTCTACCCCCAATGGAATTCGTCCGAGGCTCTACCTAAATAGATTTCGGGGAGAACCAGCTATCTCCCGGTTTGATTGGCCTTTCACCCCCAGCCACAGGTCATCCCCTAACTTTTCAACGTTAGTGGGTTCGGTCCTCCAGTTGATGTTACTCAACCTTCAACCTGCCCATGGCTAGATCACCGGGTTTCGGGTCTATACCTAGCAACTAAACGCGCAGTTAACACTCGCTTTCGCTACGGCTCCGTTATTCACTTAACCTTGCTACTAAATATAAGTCGCTGACCCATTATACAAAAGGTACGCAGTCACCCCGAAGGGCTCCCACTGCTTGTACGTATACGGTTTCAGGTTCTATTTCACTCCCCTCACAGGGGTTCTTTTCGCCTTTCCCTCACGGTACTGGTTCACTATCGGTCAGTTAGGAGTATTTAGCCTTGGAGGATGGTCCCCCCATATTCAGTCAAGATAACACGTGTCCCGACCTACTCGATTTCACTGTAAAGAATCCGTCGTGTACGGGGCTATCACCCTGTATCGCTCCTCTTCCCAAAGGATTCCACTAAATTCTAAACAGCTTAAGGGCTGCTCCCCGTTCGCTCGCCGCTACTAGGGGAATCTCGGTTGATTTCTTTTCCTAAGGGTACTTAGATGTTTCAGTTCCCCTCGTTCGCCTCGTTA
>NZ_JAZETR010000021.1:0-2322 GCF_036864375.1 Alteromonas sp. S167 | reverse complement strand
GTAAGCGATCAATTTAGACCGTCTTTTCCCGGCGGAGCTACCCCGTAAAATGGTCCCCGTAGATTTTACTCACGGAGACTTAATCGATGGCAACAAAAAGACGAACACGCGAGCAATGGCAGGAATTGATTGATAAGCAAGCAGCAGGCGAACTGACAGTCAGTGAATTTTGTGCACAGCATGCGTTAACAGTATCAAACTTCTATCTGTGGCGTAAAAAACTGAGCGATGATAGCCAATCGCTTGCGCAGCAAGATAACTGGCTTGCCTTTGATATGCCAGCAAGTGCGAACCAGAGCGCAGGCTCTGCCTGGGAGATTGAACTGGCATTACCCGGTGGTGTGGTGCTGCGGATGAACCGGGCTGCCTGATGTTACCCTTATCCAATGGGCGTATTTGGCTGTATACCGGTAATACCGATATGCGCAAACAGTTTGATGGGCTGGCGGCACTGGTACAGGGCAAACTGGGGATGCAAGCGCATTGTGGTGACTGGTTTGTGTTTATCAATAAACGCCGTACCCAGCTCAAGGTGTTGTATTACTACCAGGGCGGTTATTGTTTGTGGAGTAAACGGTTAGAAAAAGGCACCTTCGCCAAAGTCACTGACGGTACAGCAAAAACACCATTAAACAGTGCTCAGTTACAGTGTTTGATTGATGGCATTTACTGGCAAAAAGACAAACAAAACAGGCGATTTAATTGACTGATTTTGTTATAATTTACGCCATGAAAACACATTCTATTAGTCACCTTTCACCGTCTGAAATTGAGGCTGCCTTTGCTCATCAAGCTGAGGAGATTGCGCAACTCAAGCATCAACTGGACTGGCTTAAACGCCAGTTGTTCGGGCGTAAGTCTGAAAAAGTGTTAGTGGATAATCCGGCGCAGAGCAGTTTGTTTGATGAGGGTGAGACACACGCCTTACCGGCAGACACCAAACCGGTGAAGGCCCATACCCGTTCCTCACAAAAGCAACGTCGCGACTCGGATGTGAATGATGACGGCCTACGCTTTGATGAGACGGTGCCTCAGCTGATTATTGATGTGCCTGCGCCTGAGTTACAGGGGGCGGATGCCGACCAGTATGATGTCGTGGATATCAAAGAAACCCGTCGCTTAGCACAACAGCCCGGCAGTTATGTGGTACTGGTGTATCGTCGTCAGGTCGTGCGTCATAAAACCACGCAAACCCTTAAGGATACCCCAGCCCCCATCAATGTACTGGAAGGCTGTTACTGCGATGTCTCACTACTCGCTGGGCTGATGGTGGATAAAGCGGTATATCACTTACCGCTTCACCGCCAACATCAACGGATGCTCGATAGCGGTATCACCCTTAGCCGGGCTACCTTAATCAACTGGATACAACAAGGCATTGAGCTGCTTCGGCCCATCGCCAAGGCCCAGTGGCAGCACATTCTGCAAAGCAACATACTGACCATGGATGAAGTGCCCATTAAAGCCGGGCGTACCAAAGGGGCTGGCCGAAAACCGGGGCAAATGAAACAAACCTACTTCTGGCCGATGTACGGTGACAGTGATGAGGTGGCGTTTACCTGGAGTCACAGCCGGGGCATGTTGCATGCCAAAGCACAGCTACAGGACTTTACCGGTACCTTGCTGACCGACGGCTATGCCGCTTACACCAAAACGGTTGAACAATTAAATCAACACGAACTGCAGATTGTGCACGCTGCCTGTTGGGTACACATGCGCAGAGGCTTTGAAAAAGCTCTCGACAGTGAGCCGCAAGCCGCACAGCAGGCATTGGATATTATCGCTGCACTTTACCGACATGAAAAACACATCCGGAATAAACAGTTAGACCTGGCCGATATCCATGCCTACCGGCAACAACACAGCGAACCCTTAGTCACGGACTTCTTCCGGTGGGTCTACCAACAACGCCAGCGCACCGATTTACTGCCCAAATCCCCCTTCGCCAAGGCACTTCACTATGCGCATGAGCGGGAGAGCCAACTTAAAGTGTTCCTGAGTAACCCCGCTTTACCCCTGGATACCAATCATCTCGAGCGGGCACTGCGGGTAATCCCTATGGGCAGAAAAAACTATTTGTTCTGCTGGTCCGAACTCGGGGCTGAACAACTGGGCATATTACAAAGCCTGATGGTGACTTGCCGCCTGCAAGGCGTCAATCCCTACCATTACCTCGTGGATGTATTGCAGCGTGTAGCACTGCATCCGGCCAAAGACGTACTCGACCTGACGCCAAGAGTCTGGAAAGAGAGATTCGCGGACAAAAAATTAACGAGCGACTTAGATAAAATGGGGTGATCCGGGTCTATATTGATCGCTTAC
>NZ_JAZETR010000020.1:0-2418 GCF_036864375.1 Alteromonas sp. S167 | reverse complement strand
TTTACTTGGCATATTTGTGAGGCGTATACCATAGTTGGTTACGTAAAGGTTGTTTCAGAGCCGCGCACATAACAAACGCATTAACACTCGCTGCGCTCGCTAGGGACAAAAACACGTAGGCTCCCTGCGCTTCGCTTGGTATTGTAGCCTACGTGTTTTTGCCCGTTATGCGGAGCGTTATGTGCCAAGGAAACTCTATGTATAAAGGTTTTAAAGGATTGGTGTTTACAACTGTTTTTTTTGCGGCACTCTTTTCTAATGCAGCTCAAAGTAAGGAATTAAAAATGTCAGGTCCTGCTCAGAATGGTGTGCTCATCTACTCAATCAACTTGCCACACCTTGCAGCGTTTTATGAACAACTATTTGGTATGCGTATTACAAGGGAAACCAAAGATTTTATCAGCTTAGATAAAGACGGCTTTAATCTCATCATCCATGTCCCACCGTTCGATATACCCAAAGGTTCTTTCAGCCCAATTAAACTATTCTTGTCAGTTCAAAATATGGAAGCAACAAGAGAAAAAGCAGTCACCTTAGGTGGCGAGGCATTCGATGGCGAATGGGCAAACCCAATATTCAAAGTGTCTAACATCGCAGACAGAGAAGGTAATCATATACAGATCAGGGAATTCAAAAATCCTGGCAAAGGCTTATAAGTAGTTTTGTGGGCAGGGCACATAACAATCGCATAAACTCGCTCGCGGGCTCGCTGGGACAATAACACGTAGGCTCAGTCGCTTCGCTCCAATTTTAGCATACGTGTTATTGCCCGTTATGCGGGCCGTTATAAACCATGTCGCATTTTGGGTTTAAACTCTTCTAAGCCCTCTTGCCTATCAAGCTCTCACTTTTCAAACTAAGTTCGCAATGCCATCGGCATTTGCGGTCAACGTAGCAACTATATTCAACGCTAATTTTTCAACTTACACCATAGGATATTCAACATTCGACTGCGTAAGCAACGTGGTAATTTGTCGCCGCTTTTCATAGCGCTTTTCTTTAAGGCCGTCGCCACATAACGTTAGGGTGTTTCACCTAATTCAATTGCTCCATCAAGGTTACCAACAACCTTTCCACTCCTTTAAACTCAGCGTTCGTTCACCGTGCGCCATGGCTTGTTTTAATAAACCGCTGGTGTATGCTGCTGTTATTGTTATTGTTATTTTTAAACAAATTTGTTTGTTCGTTTATAACAAACAAATTAAGTTCGCCCGCTGCGCGGGCTGGGACGCAAACACGGTCGCTGCTTCGCATTATAGCGCCCATGTCTGCGCCCCTTATTTGGAAGTTATGTGACTACAGGGAAGAACCATAGTGAAGAGTAAAGATTCGAATTATTGGTTCCCAGCCAAGGCTTACGGGATTGGTTGGGGACTCCCAGTGACGTGGCAAGGCTGGGCCACTTTGTTAGTTTATATTGCCGCAATGATTGTCACTGCTTTCTTGCGTTCGCCTACCAGTAACTCCCGCGTTTTTATTGGTTTATCATTTGCATATACGATCGCATTAATAATCGTGTGTTACATCAAAGGTGAAAGATTAAATTGGCGGTGGGGTAGCAAGCAGTAGTGAAACCGTCACATAACAAAAAAATCAAGTTCGCCCGCTGCGCGGGCTGGGACGCATACACGCGGGGCGGCTTCGCCATTATGCCCCACGTGCCTGCGCCCCTTATTTAAAAGTTAGGCGTCATTTACTTACAGTATTAAAAAGTAGGTTCAAACGTGACATTCCAGCATCAAGGTTGTTTCGCTAGGTTGTCTTTACGGCTTGCTTTCTCAGTTGTTTAAACAACTTTAGCAACGCGTTTTTCATCAACACCGCAACACCAACATTCTGCATCGCGAGCTTTCTAAACCCGCTCTTTTATCCAGCATTACCGTTAACATCTGGCTTTTCGCACAGGGTTGTTTTATCTTAAATTCAATAATTTAAACACGCGGTCTATTTGGCTAGTGGTGGCAGCAAAGCTGCGTACGTTCCTTTGTACGCCTAACAAAACGCTGTTGGCACTCCCTCCGGTCGCTGGGACGCTAACACGTGGGCTGACTCACTTCGTTCGGATTTTAGCCCACGTGCTAGCGCCCCAAAGCTTAGCGTTATACGAATAAGTGAAAAACCAGAAAATCACTGGTAGTCTTAAAACTCTATTGAAATAAGGAAATTCTATGAAAAGTCGTACAAAGATAGCTCTATCTACAATCGCTTTCACTACTGTAATTAGCTTGCAGACGTTCATCCTGTATCAACAAAATCAAGCCAATAATACTTTTCAGGTCGAAGTAGATAGGCTTCAGAGCCAGATCGAGCAAACAAGTAAAGCTAATCAAGATCTCCTTTCAAAAATAGAAAGGTTGGAAAATAATTTAGAGCTTAAACCTCGTAGCCTTCTTTCTATGAATTAATTGGCTATTCGTA
>NZ_JAZETR010000019.1:0-4023 GCF_036864375.1 Alteromonas sp. S167 | reverse complement strand
GCTCACTTCGTTCGCTGGGACGCATACACGCTGGGCGGCTTCGCCATTATGCCCAACGTGCCTGCGCCCGTTATTGAAAAGTTAGAAGGCGTCAGTCTAAACTACTATTGGTTTAGTAAATAACCAGTTCAACCACCCTCACCTGTTGTTTCAAACATCGCCCAAGCATTAGTAGTTTTAATGTCACCGCGCTTACTTCAAAGGTTGCGCAATAGGCGCTTTATCGCCAAGTTATTATTTAAATTCTGCAAGCACCATTGCACTTGGTAACTCATAGGGCGGCTTGCTTCAGTCAAATCAATACCATCACTGCATTGTTGTTTTACTTGTTTGTGTTAATAATCAATCGTATGCTGACTTTATTAGTTTTTAATAAGGCCAACGGAACAGGCTCTGCTTCTAACAAAGCGCTGAAGTCACTCCCTTCGGTCGTTCGGACGCATTTACGCGGGGCGGCTTCGCCATTATGCCCCACGCAACTGCGCCGCTTAGCTTAAAGTTAGGTGTCAGGGATGAAAACGGTACTACTGTCATTTATTGTAATTGTGTTAGCTGGGTGCACTTCAGTCGCCAAACCAACTATTCACCTCCACTCAGATGGAGTTAGCGAAGAAAACTTAACTAACCTAAGAATCAAATTAGAAAAAAGTGGATATACCGTAGTAAGTGGCAATCAAGACTTTTCTCATTTCTTATTCACGCCACTCATAGTTGTTCCCAAAAAATCAGGTTTCAATACACCAGAGCTTCGGCAGCAAATAACCAACACTTTAGGCTCTATCCCAATTGTAAAACGTGGTAACTTTAAAAATCATAAGTATTCGGGCGACCACATTGGTGTGTATCTTCGAGGAAACAATGCCACCTAACAAAAAAATTAAGTCACTCACTTCGTTCGCTGGGACGCATACACGTGGGCTGCTTCGCATTTTAGCCCACGCGTATGCGCCCCTTATTTAAAAGTTATACGCCTTTGAAACTATGAGTCTTGAACAAGAAAAAATAACTGCTTGTGAACATGCCAAAGCCTTGTTAAATAATAACTCTCTCTTTATTGACAGAGTTACCGAGCTGTCTTACATCGGTAATAGAATATATGGGCAATGCTGGGAAACTGAGTTTCATGTTTTTGGTTTAATCGCCTCAGAAGCCGATCATTTACCTTTGGAAAAGGTTAGACAGTTTTGCTCCCAAGATTTCTTAGAAAAATCAGACAAGGAAGTATCAGAGCTAATAGGTTTGTACTCGCAAGACATTGGAAATGCTTGCAGGGAAATATTAAGCAAATTCAGTAACGTATAACAAACGCATTAACACTCGCTACGCTCGCTAGGGACAAAAACACGTAGGCTCCCTTCGCTTCGCTCTGTATTATAGCCTACATATTTTTGCCCGTTATGCGGGCTGTTAGAAGGCGTCAGCCTTAACTCCGTTTGGCTCTATAAGTTCACAAGTTCAACTACCTTCACCTGTCTTCACTAGCATCGCTCTGGCTTTTGGTAGCTTTAATGTCGCCGCTTTAACTTCAACGGTTGCGCATTAGGCGCTTTATCACCAAGTTCTTATTTTTGATCAGCAAGCGCCAATGCGTTTGTAAGTCCAAATCGCGGCTTGCTACAGTTAAATCAAAAACATCACCGCGCTGTCGTTTCTCTTGTTTGCGTTAACAATCAATCGTATGCTGGCTTCATTAGTTTTTAAAAAGGCCAACGGAACAGGCTCTGCTTCTAACAAAACGCTAAAGTCGTTCCCTTCGGTCACTGGGACGCTTACACGCGGGGCAACTTCGTTATTATGCCCCACGTGCCAGCGCCCCTTAGCTTAGCGTTATACACCACCCATTTTTTAGTAAAAATCAGGCCAAAGTACAGCGCTTTTTTACAACGGCTTTAGGGGTTCGTTTTAGTTTTTAGTAAGCATCGAAGGTGGCGTGACAGTCCTGCTTTTCAACTCAAACAGCCCTCTTCTTTGGCTTCTAGCAAAAGCTAAAAACGTTGGTTGTTTTGCTCAGTACTTTTACTCTATTTTCTTCAACATGCTGGCAGTTAACATACGGTTTGTGTATAACAAAAAAATTAAGTCGTGGGCTAAAGCCCACTGGGACGCTAACACGCAGGGCCGCTTCGCTATTGTGCCCTACGCGTTATCGCCCCTTATTTAAAAGTTAGAAGGCGTCAGCCTAAACTTCGTTCGGCTCTATAAATTTATCAGTCCAATTACCCTCACCTGTTTTCACTAGCATCGCTCAGGCTTTGGGAGTTTTAATGTCGCCGCTTTAAATTCAAAGGTTGCGCATTAGGCGCTTTGTCACCAATTCCTTATTTTGGGTCAGCAAGCGCCAATGCGTTTGTTAGTTCAAATGGCGGCTTGCTTCAGTCAAATCAAAAGCATCATCGCGCTGTCGTTTCACTTGTTTGCTTTAACAATCAATCGTATGCTGGCTTCATTAGTTTTTAAAAAGGCCAACGGAACAGGCTCTGCTTCTAACAAAGCGCTTAAGTCGTTCCCTTCGGTCACTGGGACGCTTACACGCGGGGCAACTTCGTTATTATGCCCCACGTGCAATCGCCCCTTAGCTTAGCGTTATGTTTCTCGGAAGATATTTTGGAAAATTTAGTAAAAGTCAGCGTTACGCTAACATCGAATAACATTCAAAATGCCAGTACAGAAACTATGTGGGCAGAGCCTCTGGGTAACGATCTCTACAGACTTCAGAACTCGCCGTTCGCAGCTTATGGTTTTAGCTATCTTGATGTTGTAAAAGCTATAGGTAACGAAACTCCCGAGGTTGTAGAAATTGTCGAAAGCTCAGGTCACTCAACTTATCGAGTACTATTAGAAGCTGGAGTTCTAGAAAGCGATAGATTTGGTCATTATTGGCAGAAACTTGAAAACATTGGCTGTACTTTTGAAGGCTCCCAGTCAAAGCTATTAAGTATTGACGTACCACCTTCAACCAATATATTTGCCGCTTATTCAATTTTAGAATCAGGTGAATCTGCGGGAGTGTGGGAGTTTGAAGAGGCAAAGTGTGCTCATAGCACCGAAACATAACAAACCACTCAAGGCTCTTGCTTCGCTCGCTGGGACGCTAACACATGGGCTGCGTCACTTCGTTCCTAATTTTAGCCCATGTGTTATCGCCCCTTAGTGGGGTGTTAGGTGCCACAGATGGATTTTTTAATTGAGCAGCACTTATTTGGAGGCAAGAAGCTCGGAGATAGGATTGCCGCAACTGATGGAATTCAGCACGATAAGTCTTTTAAACAAGGTTATTCCATCGCTACGGATAATGGCATCTTCATTGGCCTTTTTCTTAATTTCACTGATGGCAATCACGCTTTCAAAAATTTTGAAGGTGCTATTGAGTTTAAAGGCCGAAAATTCAATTTTCGCGAAAACACTACTGTTCAACAAATAGAAGCCATTTTTGGAACTGCTGTTGATGGTTTTAAAGACGAAGTTGAAATTAGCCGGCGATTTGTCGTGTTTGATTTGCTTATAGAATGCAGCTGGTATCATGATTTCGACGGTATTTCATTTACATATATATCAATAGAAAGGAACGATGGCTTTTATCAAACAAGTGGCACCTAACAAACAAATAAAGTCACTCGCTAACGCTCGTTGGGACGCTAACACGCAGGGCCGCTTCGCTATTATGCCCTACGCGTTATCGCCCCTTATTTAAAAGTTATATGCTTTTAGGAAATTGAAAAAGGAATTTTAATGAATAAACAAAGCAACGCCTTTCATCCAGTCACCAAGGCATTCGCACTGCTAGGTGCGTTCATTTGTGGCTTTTTTGCTGTAACACTATTTGTTTCAAGCTCATTTGCGTTACCAGACATTATTGCTGTATTGCTTGGCTGCGCTAAAGCAGTTTTAATTGCACTACTCGCTTTGGGCTTTTGGAATGCGGGCAAACATAGTAAAAACCCTTTTCAAATAAATCCATTCAGTAGGCCAAGATAACGAGCACTGAATTCAAGGTTGTTTATGCTCGCATATAACAAAAAAATA
>NZ_JAZETR010000018.1:0-4077 GCF_036864375.1 Alteromonas sp. S167 | reverse complement strand
GCTACCATGCTTACCGTACCTAGCGTTTGCAACAAGTAGGCACGGGATTGGAATGAGTGAAGCTACACAAAGCAGTATTGCCATACCAATTTCGTTAACCAACCCCAAATACCAAATAAATGCAATTAGTCCTATTAGCACTCCCAGTATTAGAACAGAATAACCTATCCATTTTGCATACGCTTCAGGATTTGAAATTTTTGACTCGTCCCAACCAGCAATGAGCCCTCTCATTTGTTTTACCGCAATAAGATAACCGATTGCGATGCAAGGCAATGCGCCTGCAAAAATCATAATAATAAGTCCGAAAAAATAATCCATCCAATTTTCCTTTTGGTAGCTAACACCCCACTAAGGGGCGCTAACACATGGGCTAAAATTAGGAACGAAGTGACGCAGCCCATGTGTTAGCGTCCCAACGAGCAGCGCGAGTGCCTTTAGTGGTTTGTTATATGGAAGAACTACCACTGAGTCTGATCGCTTGTTGGTTACCATTTTTTGAAGATCTTTCTAGCCAATATATGGCCAACTCTTTGTTCGCCACAACACCTTGTCCTTTTGAGAGCATTAGGTAAAGAATTAACTGAGCATGATCATGCCCAAGTTCTGCCGCTAACTTGTATAGCTGAAATGCTTTTTCATAACTCTGTTCAGTACCGTTGCCCTGATAATGAAGTTCTGCTAACAATGTTATTGAACTAGCGTTACCATTCATTGCTGATTTTTTACACCACTCATACGCCTTTTTGTAGTTCTTTTCTGCGCCATCATAACCGTAAGAATGGCGGTAGCATAAAGCATGGATAGCTGAAGGATTTCCTTCATTTGCTAGTACAGAAACATCTTTGTACGTCATATCGATAATGGCAATGTTGTTTGGTTGAGATGCGCACCCAAACATTAATAAAGAAAAAGCTAATAGATATCTCAATGTATGGGTCCCTCCTCCATATAACACCCCAAGAAGGGGCAATGACACGTGGGCTATAATACGGAACGAAGTGACGGGAGCCCACGTGTTATTGTCCCGCTTACTTGGTTTGTTATGCGTCGTCTACTATGCACTCAGCTACCTTCATTACAGGGCTGGTACTAAAATCAAGTTGCAAGGTTGTAATTGCAGGCTGACGTAGATTGTTTAATTCCGTAGGCTGCCACCTGAATTTTTTTAGTGATTTTTTTGCTGACCCTATAAATATAGAGCCTGGTATCGCCTTAATAACTTGGATGTCTTGTGCTTTCCCATCACTGTTGATCACAAATGAAAAATCGACACAACCACTTATTCCCTGCTTTGCCGCATTTATAGGATATTTCGGGTAGTCAGTTTTCGAAACAATCCACATTTCTTCAAGGGCATCTTTCTTACCAATAAGATCAATTGGTTGTAACTCGTTGTCCTTGACTTCGGGAGTTGTGCTACAAGCTGATAGTGCTAAGACACTAGTCAAAAATAGAATCCTTCTCATTGTCTTCCTCCGTTATTTACTGTGACGCATAACTTTAAGCTAAGCGGCGCAGTTGCGTGGGGCATAATGGCGAAGCCGCCCCGCGTAACTGCGTCCGAACGACCGAAGGGAGTGACTTGAGCGCTTTGTTAGAAGCAGAGCCTGTTCCTTTGGCCTAGTTAAAAACTAATGAAGTCAGCATACGATTGATTATTAACACAAACAAGTAAAACAACAGCGCAGTGATGGTATTGATTTGACTGAAGCAAGCCGCCCTATGAGTTGCCGAGTGCAATGGCGCTTGCCGGGTAAAATAAGAACTTGTTGGTAAAGCGCCTATTGCGCAACCTTTGAAGTAAGCGCGGTGACATTAAAACTACCAAAGCTTGGGCGATGTTGGAAACAATAGAATAGGGCGGTTGAACTGTTATTTGTATTAAGCGAAACGCAGTTTAGGCTGACGCCTTCTAACTTTTAAATAAGGGGCGATAACGCGTAGGGCATAATAGCGAAGCGGCCCTGCGTGTTAGCGTCCCAACGAGCGACAGCGAGTGACTTTATTTTTTTGTTATGTGCGTGCATGAAACTGCCTAAGAATGATAATGCCACATATTGAAAACGAAGCTAGGGACACTAACAAAGGTAACCCAAACGAAATTATAAAACCTACTGAGATTAACAAGGCATAGCCAATGCAAAAGTTTGCTGCGCTTAGTTTGGAGACATTTGGAAATTTAAAAGAAGAATAGATTCCGATAGAGATACTTATAAGCCCCAAAACACAACCAAAAATTAAAAGAAAAGCTCCGAGCTCAGTGGGTGGTCCAAGTATAAGCATACTTGTACCCAGTAATGTTAACGGAATAAGGACAATTGCATTAACGAGAACAAAGGTTATAAGCAGTATTTTTTGGTCTTTTAATTCCATTTTTACCTTTAAAGCACATAACTTTTCAATAACGGGCGCAGGCACGTAGGGCATAATGGCGAAGCGGCCCTGCGTGTATGCGTCCCAGCGAACGAAGTGAGTGAGTTTATTGAGTTGTTATATTTCACTAAGCTCACCATACCTCAAATACATGAGTTCACAGTCCTCAGGATGTTTCCAAGAGGCCTCGGGGTTAATTTCTATACTTTCATCTAAAGCAATGTTTGGGAAATCGGAAACCACTTCGGCTACTGCACAAGATAGCGCGTCGATGTGATTTTCTGTGGCCTGTTCATCTAGAACTGCAACGAATCTTAGTGTTTCTGAACTTATAGAAGCTCGAATAAATCGTAATGACGGTGGTACTTGGCCCAACAAAGCTCTTTGAACAGACAAGCTTAATTCCATTGAATCCTCCGTGAAATATAACTTTAAGCTAAGC
Organism: Alteromonas sp. S167; assembly: GCF_036864375.1. NCBI lineage: Bacteria > Pseudomonadati > Pseudomonadota > Gammaproteobacteria > Alteromonadales > Alteromonadaceae > Alteromonas > Alteromonas sp. S167. The sequence continues at coordinate 1,259 of NZ_JAZETR010000018.1, read as the reverse complement.
GGCGCAGTTGCGTGGGGCATAATGGCGAAGCCGCCCCGCGTAACTGCGTCCGAACGACCGAAGGGAGTGACTTGAGCGCTTTGTTAGAAGCAGAGCCTGCTCCCTTGGCCTATTTAAAAACTAATAAAGCCAGCATACGATTGATTATTAACACAAACAAGTAAAACAACAGCGCAGTGATGGTATTGATTTGACTGAAGCAAGCCGCCCTATGAGTTGCCGAGTGCAATGGCGCTTGCCGGGTAAAGTAAGAACTTGTTGGTAAAGCGCCTATTGCGCAACCTTTGATGTAAGCGCGGTGACATTAAAACTACCAAGGCTTGGGCGATGTTGGAAACAACAGAATAGGGTGGTTGAACTGATATTTTTATAAAGCCAAACGTAGTTTAGGCTGGCGCCTTCTAACTTTAAGCTAAGCGGCGCAGTTGCGTGGGGCATAATGGCGAAGCCGCCCCGCGTAAATGCGTCCGAACGACCGAAGGGAGTGACTTCAGCGCTTTGTTAGAAGCAGAGCCTATTCCCTTGGCATTTTTAAAAACTGATAAAGCCAGCATACGATTGATTATTAACACAAACAAGTGAAACAACAGCGCAGAGATGGTTTTGATTTGACTGAAGCAAGCCGCCATTTGAACTGTCGGACGCATTGGCGCTTGCTGACGTTGAATAAGAACTTGGCGATAAAGCGCCTAATGCGCAACCTTTGAAGTTAGTGCGGCGAAGTTAAAACCACCAAAAGCCAGAGCGATTTTTGAAACAACAGGTGAGGGTGGTTGAACTGATTTTTTTATTAAGCGAAACGCAGTTTAGGCTGACGCCTTCTAACACCCTAATAAGGGGCAAATACTTGTTGGCGAAAATGCGGAACGCGCCAACGAGTATTTGTCCCAGTGACCGCAGGGAACGAGCTTGATTTGTTTGTTATACATCAGTGAGCCATCCATATAATGCGATGCAACCACATAAGAAACTAAAAACTACATAAGGAACCATATTTACTCGCATACCTTGCACCGATGGTTCTTTACCCATGTATTCTTTGCGCTTACCTAACAGCGGCCCCGCCATGTAAAAAACGAGGCTGACGAACAGCCAGCAATACATAGCCCCTTTGACTATTGAAACAGAACCAGACCAGACAAGAAAGAACATTAAGATGGCAGCCAAGATCGCGACAAGGATTACGCCATACTTATATCCGTTGCTTGGTTTTTCGTTAGTAATAAAATCCATTTAAATAGCTCAATTACAATGGTGTA
>NZ_JAZETR010000017.1:0-5396 GCF_036864375.1 Alteromonas sp. S167 | reverse complement strand
GTCATATTCTACGTGTGAAGTAGAAATGGTGATACCACGTGCTTTCTCTTCAGGCGCGTTATCGATTTGATCGAATGCCTGAGCGTTACCGCCGTAAGTTTTAGAAAGAACTGTAGTGATAGCTGCAGTTAGGGTAGTTTTACCGTGGTCAACGTGGCCGATTGTACCCACGTTTACGTGGGGTTTCGTACGTTCAAACTTTTCTTTTGCCATTTCTATTATCCCAGCAAAGTTACATTAAAAAATTTATGAAATTTTACATGAGCTGGGGAGAAATTACTGGTGCTGATAGGCAGATTTGAACTGCCGACCTCACCCTTACCAAGGGTGCGCTCTACCAACTGAGCTATATCAGCACTGATTTGGAGCGGGCAGCGGGAATCGAACCCGCATCATCAGCTTGGAAGGCTGAGGTAATAGCCATTATACGATGCCCGCAATCCTAATTCTCTGGCCACCTCATAAAGAAAGTGGTGGAGGGGGCAGGATTCGAACCTGCGAAGGCTGAGCCGGCAGATTTACAGTCTGCTCCCGTTGACCGCTTGGGTACCCCTCCAGATTGATGGTGCCGACTGCCGGAATCGAACTGGCGACCTACTGATTACAAGTCAGTTGCTCTACCAACTGAGCTAAGTCGGCACTACATCAAGTGGGTGCGCATTCTAGAGTAATGATTTACTCAGTGCAAGTGTCTTTTTGAAAATTTTTCAATTTTCTTTTCTGACCGATTTCTTAACCAATCAGAAACTTACGTCGATGCTTACTGTAACAGTTCACTTCGAGCGTAGCGGGCAAGACCCTGCATCACCAAATGAGCGAGGCGCATATTATCAGCGGATTTTAAGAATGCAAACACTTTTTTGTCTCCACCCCCTAAAATCACATCAAAATCGGATCGTTTGCTTGATATGTAATCAACCGCGCTCAAATAAACACCATAAACAGCTGCATGGCATCCTGTGGCTACACATTCTTCAGTGTCGTTACCTACACCAAAGGTGGTCGGAATTTCATCGTTTGCGAACACTTTTTTAGTTGAAGCAACTAATGCGTCTCTCATTACATGAAAGCCAGGCACTATCCAACCGCCTAAATGTTGACCATCCACAACAAAATCTACCGTTATTGCCGTTCCAACATCCATTACAAAAAATGCTTTTTTTGATTTTTCTGCTGCACAAATCATCGCAAGCCATCTATCAACGCCCATTTTTTGTTCGTTGGCGTAACTATTTTTTATGCCGAAAGCTTCTTTTTCTGTGTGCTTCTCTACAAAAATAATTTTTCGACAAACACACATGGCTGAAATTTCATCAACCCACTCTTTATTTCGTACCGATGCAACATATAAATGTGAGATTTTTTCTTGGCTATCAACAAAAGAAAATAAAGAAGCGACATCTTCACATCCAGTGGGTTCGTTTTCCACATCACTCAAAAGCGTATATTTTATGCGAGTGTTACCAATATCCACCAAGACGACATGTTTTTCGTCAATACGGGTTTTGGAATTAGTTACCACGTAGGCTTACCTCGCCACCGTGGAAGCGTGTAATGCCATCTTGCGTTTCAACAAGCAGTGCTCCACTGGCATCAACGCCTCTATCAATACCAGAAAAACGCTTTTCTCCCATCTGCAGCACAATGCGTTTATCTGCATAAAGGTCTAACGCTTCCCAATAAGGTGCGAAAGGTCCAAAGCCCTGTTGCGTGAACTTCGGTAAATACGACCATAGCGATTTGATAATTTCAGCTGCAAGCGCATTTCTGTCGGGAATTTGTCCTAGAAAACTTGCTAGGTCACTGTGCGGTTGGCCAACGTCATACTGGCTGTCTGGCACACAGACATTTAAACCAATGCCTATTACACAGTGTGCAGTGGCGCCAATTTGCCCCTCCACTTCAATTAACACGCCAGCTAACTTCTTTCCTTGCAGGTATATATCGTTTGGCCATTTTAATTCGGCATCGTCTACACCAAACTCTTTTAGTGCATCACACACCGCAAGACCTACTAATAACGAAAGCCCCGCCATACTTTGATATCCATCAGGAAAAGACCAATACATCGAAAAAGTAAGGCTTCCACCAACAGGCGCTAACCAAGAACGACCGTGTCGCCCTCTCCCTGCTGTTTGGATTTCTGCAAAAATAACATCGCCGTCGGCAAGGTCTTCTCTATTATTTGCTATGCGTTTTTTTAATTCGGTATTTGTAGATGGCAACACTGATTCAACATCAATCATTGCACGCTTTGTGTTACCTAAATGCTTTTTAATGCTGTCTGCACTTAACAATGGGAATCCTCGCTCTAAACGATAGCCCTTACCTTTCACTTTAAATACATCCAGCCCCCAGTCTGCTAACTGAGATATATGCCCTGCAACTGCGGTGCGCGATAGCCCAACCTGCTGTGCAATGGTTTCTCCTGAATGAAATTGTCCGTCGGCCAGTAACGCTAAAATATGCTTTCTTATTGCTTTTGATGCTTGTCTCATAGCGAAATAAGTCCCTTGCTGCCCATAAGGCGTACTTCTGGTTCTAGTTTTATAGCGAATTTATCGTATACAGTGGCGATAATATCGCTAGCCATTGCGATGACATCTTTTCCTTTCGCGCCGCCCAAATTAGTCAACACTAGTGGTTGGGTTGGATGACAGCGCACCTGATTAAGCGTGGCACCTTTAAAACCCGATTGGTCGATTAGCCAGGCAGCAGGTATCTTAACGAATTCATCGCTACTTTGAACATCGGATGAGGGCACAACGAAGTGAGGCACAGTATCGTATTGTTTACTTATATTAGCTAACACCGACATAGGCACCACTGGGTTTTTGAAAAAGCTACCTGCATTCCCGAACGTAGCTGGGTCGGGTAGTTTCTGTTGGCGAATTTCAATAACCTTATGATAGATGGATTCAGGGGTAGGCTTTTCTAATGCAGCTAATTCACCATATGACGTAGCCAGCGTATGTGCTTTGGGTAATTTAAAATTAACGTGTGTAATAAGCACTTTGTTAGCGAGCGCATTTTTAAAAATACTGTCTCTGTATCCAAAGGCGCAATCGTTGTTTTTAAGCAGCGTCTTTTCGCCAGTATCTAAAACAACGATTTCAACTGTGTCTATAAACGCATTAACTTCTATTCCGTAAGCACCAATATTTTGTATGGGGCTTGCACCTACTGAACCGGGAATAAGCGCCAAGTTCTCTAACCCATACCACTGATTTTCTAAACACAAGGTAACAAAGTCGTGCCAGTTCTCACCTGCCCCTACGCGCAGATAATGATAGCTTTCATCATCAAAATGACTGATGCCTTTGATCTCATTAACCAGCACTGCGCCTTGAAAGTCTTCAGTAAAAATAGAGTTACTGCCACCGCCAAGTAAATAGACAGTTTCATGCGAGTTATAAAGAGAAAGAAACGAAGGAATGTCAGAAAAACCATGGATTGATGCGCAGTCGGCATCTAGTCCAAACGTGCTATAACGCTTTAGTGAAGGCATAAACTTTTATATACGACTAACAATTTATTAATGGTATGGGATGCAAGCCACAAATAAAAGCGTAAAACAAAGAATATAAGCAACTTGTTAAATGTCTCTTTTTAAAATTACGGTAACGCTGCTTGCTTGCACTCTAACGAGTAAATTCTGCAAATATTACTAATAGAGCACTAAAATATCACTGTTCCACAGCCTTATAACCTATACGAAACCCTCCCCAATGTTTACCGTTAACATAAATTGGTGCAGATAAGTCATGCATAATTTCGCCTGTATCTCGCTTATAAGTTTGTAGCAAGAAGGTTGATGTATTGCTGCCACAACGACTACCGGTATTGTCATCAAAAATGCGCTTTGTTCTGTTGTTTGCTAAATCCGTATCGTAATTGCCTGTTAGGGGCTGACTAAATTTTTTATTATGGGTAGGAAAATATCCGTTCTTATCCACTGCACCGGCATAAATTATGAAGCTATGCGTTTGCAATAAAGGCTCTTGAATATCGGGGAGCACGTTGTCGGTGAATTTATCGAAGGGTGTGGTGTGCTTAACAGGATTGGTATTCACAATAGGCTTATATTCAAAGCTAAAAAGATTTGCTTCTGATATCTCGCCTTGCAATATCGCTTGCTCGAATCGTTTGCCAATAGTGTTTGCTGCTTTCATTGCAATGTCTCTTACCTCACTATTTCTATCAGTTACATCGAAGTTTTCCAGAAGCCTAAATATGTCTTCTGCTTGGCTACTCAGTGAAAGCGCCTGAGTAGAGACGTCGGTTAGATCCAGCCCCAATTTTTCAGTAGTAGTGTGTAGTTGAAGAATATTTTTGCTTATACCTGCACTATGTTCGGCATTCACTCCAACCATTGACTGCATAGCCCCCATCGATTCACGCGCTTCTGTAGAAAGCATACTGGATTGCGATATCGCTTCTTCACTGGCCTGCAGCTTTACATTCATACTATCGCTGGAGCTAAGTACTATTTCCATTGTTGAAACTGCAGCGTGACTGCTTGCATTCATATCTTGTAGTAGACTTTCAATTCCTGACGTCGCATCAGTTGTCTTCTTGGCAAGTTCACGAACTTCATCAGCGACAACAGCAAAACCACGTCCTTGATCTCCCGCCCTTGCTGCCTCAATGGCTGCATTTAGCGCTAGCATATTTGTTTGGTCGGCCAATTGGTTAATGGTATTCGTTATTGTACTTATCCCCTCAGCTTTACTTTTTAATCTAGTAAGTGCTTCAGATGACATATTTATGTCTTTAACAAGTTGCTGTTGTAGGCTTAACACTTCTTTCAAAGACGTACTGCCAAACTGAGTCTTTTCGTCAGACTCGTTCATGGAAGAGGCAGCATTTTTAGCAAGATCATCTAATTGAGTTGAAGACGCTTCTAATTCCTGTAGTCTGCCACTCATTTCTCCGATGCTAGATACCTGCTCTTTAAATGCCTTTGATAACTGATCTAAAAAGAAAGATATAGATGCGCTGCCAATGGCAATTTTGCTCGCTGCGCGACTTACTAACGTAGCATCATTCCCACTCGCTTGTCTTATACCATCGGTAGCAGGTTCAGTCATTTTGGATGAAACGTTATGATTTGTGGTTAACTTTCCCATAGCAATAGCCGCAATAAGAACAGATAAAAACAAAATACAAGTTGAAACTAGTACATGTAACGTCATAAACGACGTAACAACATTAACAATAGCGGCTATTATTGCTAGTACGAAATATGCCATCACGCCCACTTAACATTAATTTAACATTGGAAGAATGTAGGCAGGTTTTAGTGATTTATCTATAAGCGGATAGTATTAAGCAGAAAATTAATCGATAAACTACAGAAAATATGAATAACACAAACAAAAAAAGCCCTTGTCGTT
>NZ_JAZETR010000016.1:0-14113 GCF_036864375.1 Alteromonas sp. S167 | reverse complement strand
TCTGCAGCGAATGTTGCAATGCAAAACTCTCTTAGTGAACTTACCAGCGCGTTCTCTAACGCCACAGTACGAACAACTAACGGGAATTTAGACACCGCATTTGGTCTTGCCATTGACGTTGCGGGTTCATCACCAGAGATGATGGGACTAGATTTTATAAGTCAGTACGCATCACTCCTAGGTGGTCTTACAGTCAACGACTTTGTCTTTAATCCATTTCGCAGTAAACAGGCGCTAGGCGGAAATTTAGTACGCTTCGATCAAGTGATAAACGGCGTAAAAATTAAAGATCGCGGATTGGGTTTACTTATCGATGATGCCCAAGTTGTACGTGCAGTATTCGTTGACACCGTCAGCGATGCTGAGTTGTCTAACAACGTTAGTTTGTCTGCGCAAAATGCAGTAAGTGTTGCTGAAAACGATATTGCGAAATATGCCAAAGTACTCCCCACAGAAGCACTTGAAGTGCTAACACCCGCATTTACGCAAATCGAAAAAGCACTTGGTGTTTTCTCAAAACCAATTCCCCAAAAAATTGTCGTGCAAGACAATGATCAGTTAAAGCTTGCATGGCGCTTTTTCTTTTATTCAACAAACCCATTTGGCGTATTTGAATACACTGTAGATGCGCAAACGGGTGATATTTTAGCGCGCACAGACCGCGTGAAAACCATTCTTCCAGTAAACCCAGTAACCGATACAGGCATTGTTCAACCTACTGCAGACTATTTTCCGACGTTTCCGCCCATTACTGCATCTATGCAGGGCGATTGTCTTATCGAAGATGAGAACGGTGGCTTCACTGGCAAACCTAAAGGAATGGAGCGAATTAACCTTCGCAAGTTCAACGACTCCAATTTTGTCACGGGTGTTGAAGGACTTCTAACAGGTAAGCATGCATTAATTGAAAGTGCGTTATTAACTAAAGGACCATTTGCGCAAGCAGCAGCGGGTACCTACCATTTCAGTGAAGATGCGGCGATTGAAGCACGTCCGAAAGAAAATGATCACGTAACGCCATCACCTGCTCATCACATCGACGGTATTAGCCAATTTATCTACATTACAACGCTACTAGAATACCTAGATTACATGCATAAAGATGGAGACAGTGTTCATAGTCGCGGCGTGGGTGACGGTTCTTTTCCAAATAGCTACCCTAACGAAGCTGTTCCACTTGTTGGTGTGGTCCATATACCAAACGTATTAGATGCTCCAGATAACCCAGCTGATCCAGAGTTTTTGGCTAAGTTGTTGGGTCTTGATAATGCCTTTGCTGTGCCACTATCTCAAGAAATTGCGGGTGAAGAAGTGGTCGTTAACCCAACAGCATACGGACATGGTTACCTATTCAACAACTTAGCAATGGACTTCTCGGTACCTATTCACGAAGGCACCCATGCGACGATCACTCCAATTGCAGGATTCGAAGGTGAACCGGAAGGGGGCGCACTTAATGAGGGGCAAGCAGATTTATGGGCATATACGATTGGTGAAACACCAGATTTAGGTACATATCCCGTAAACTCGTGTGACCTCAGAAAAGTACTAAGAGAACGTGGGACAGATCCAGACTCATTTGAGTTTATCCGCTCTGCACAAAGCCAAATTCGCTACTCGCAGTTAGGTACTCGTGACAACGCTTTCCAAGTTCACCGTGACGGCGAGATCTACGCTGGTGCCATGTGGGACTTACGTGAATTCATGGTTGCCATGCTACCTGACAACCAGTTTAAGCGTCCCAATAAAGTTACAGGTGATCCGACCGACCCAGCAAGTCTGGGTAAAGAGACCTGGGAACGCATATTTTTAGGTTCAATGTATGTGTTAGGAATTACCGCACCTGATACATTTGTTAAAGCGCGAGACGCGGTCATGATAGCAGACGCGGCACTTTACCCAACGGACCCACTTGATCTTACAGCGCCGGGTAAACACCACGCACTTATTGAGCGCGTTTTTGCTGCGCGTGAATTAGGGGTTAACGCAAAAGCACCATCAGGCGGTCGTCAGACGATTTCAACAGCGGTAAGTCATTTCACTGCTAATCAGGAACAACCAGCAACGCCTTCAACCGTAGATGCGTTCATTGTCTCTGAAAAAGCAATCGAAATAACGTGGGATGCCGTGCCTGGCGCACTGGGATACCAAGTGCTTAAGCGCAGAAAAGGCAGTAGTGCACGCCTTTTCACTGGCGTGCCTAACCGTGAGTACTTTGATGGTGACGTTACGTTCGACGGCTTTACGCACGTTGATTTTGTAATTGGTGGCACTTCGTATTTAGACAAAGGTCAAGGCTTCGGTCGTGGTGCAGGACAAGGCATTGATTCTTTTGACTACGAATATGTAGTGCGAAGCATTGCGCAAAATGACATAAAACAAGTAGGGTTCTCTGCAATGTCTGGCATTGCATCAACGGGGTTGAATGCGTTAGACGTAAGCGACAGAGTTGACTACAAAATTGGTAACGTAAGCTTTAACAACAACGTATTCGCTGTTGATCTTGCACTAGTGAACAAAAGCGATGAGCGTATCTACGGCCCTATCGATTTTGACATCACTCACATTAGTAACAAAAATATTACCGTAACAAACGCTGACAACGACGGTTCGGGGCAACAGGGTGACATCGCGCGTTTTCGTTTTGATCAATCACTCGATGCAGACCGCCTTTCAAAATTACGTCATCTTAAATTTAATAACCCCGAAGGTAAGCTATTTACGTTCGAAGCAAGGGTTAGTGGTTTTGAAGCAGGTGCCTCTTCTCGAGGAATTGGCGAAACCGCAACAAATGACGTTTCTCCACCGAAAGAACAGTCGGTGGTTTACCACAACGTAGAGGAACATACTGGTATCATCCTAATTGGTGCCGCAGACGAGTCACTCGTAAATGGCGTAGATTACGTTGATATTCCATTCGTTGCATTACCAAGCGCAACAAGTGTTATCGCAACGTTGAGTGCTGACGTAGAGGTAGTTGCGGTTCCAGATCTCGACTTTGAATTACTCGATGAAGACGGGAATATAATGGCAACGTCCGGAAACCTTGGCTCTAATGAGCAAGTAGGCGGCGGTGTAGTACCGGGTAAAACATATCGTGCGCGTGTTAACGGCTGGGCGAATGGACCAACATCATATCGTGTTGTTATCGACCAACTGGTAAGCGATATCAATGATTCGAATGTAGATGAGAATGGACAATCAACAGTAGGAACCGTGCGTTTCGAGTTTAATCCACTTACACAAAAATTAACGTCTTTACCATTGTAACGATGTTTGATAAACGTCCTCTGCACAATGTGTAGGGGGCGAATCCCTCGATTTACACTCTGCATAAAACAAATTGCGTTTCAGCTTGATAAGATATTATGAAAGATGTTGATATAGCGTTTTAAACTTCTTCTCATGATTTACTTATGAACCGAACTTTTACTTGCTCGCCATCACACAGCTTCGCACAAACACACCTGAAAAAAGTTAGGTGTTTAAATAGAAACGTTAGCGTAATTATTACTTCCTTGCTGCTCTTCATTTTTGGGGTAACGTCCGTACATGCAGATAATAACCAAAGCGAAGTTTATGAAAAGCCTATCAATAACAATAATGCACCGTGGTTTGAGGTGGCAAAAAGGAATACCTTAACCTTCGAAACTTCTAATGGTGATGTAGTTATAGCGCTTCACCCCACTCTTGCGCCTACCCATGTTGCTAGGTTCAAGCAGCTCATTAATGCCGGTTTCTACGATAATCAAAGTTTTTACAGGGTAATAGATGGGTTTGTAGCTCAAGCAGGCAGCAATGACGGCCATGATAAAAGTAAATTCGATGCACAGCTACTTTCACCATTAAACGCTGAGTTTACGCAGCCTCTTTCAAGTAATGTTCAGGTTATTGAAGAAAACGATATGTTTGCCCCTAAAACGGGTTTTGTTGATGGTTTCCCAGTGGGCATCGATGAGCAGAAAAAAGAAATGTGGGGGTTACATTGCCCTGGCGTAGTGGCTTTTGCTAGAAATAGTGAAAAAGATACGGCAAGTACTGAGTTTTACATTGTTATAGGGCAGGCACCGCGACACCTAGACAGAAACATGTCGGTGGTGGGTAGAGTAGTTGAAGGCATGCAAATACTACAAAAGCTTCCTCGAGGAGATTTATCGCAAGGTGGCGTGCTTAAAAATATAACCGATAACAGCAAAATTAAACGTGCTTATGTACACAATGAAAACAATACGCCGTATTTTATTCAAACTGCCCACCATGAAGAATTTAAAAAACGTATTCAAACGGGCAAACACTTAGATAACCCATTTTTTCATGACAATAGTTATGGCCCAAGACCCATAGACGTGTGTTATTACCAAACAAAATCAAGTACTTCACCATGGTAGCTTAACAACATAATTCACCTCAAGTTGTTCAATTTCACTGCTTTTTGTGCGTTATTCATACCCTAACGAACACATAATGAGCATTTAAAAAAAGTTAGCAAAAAAGGGGTTGACGGTTGCCAGTCATATACGCATAATACGCGCCACTTCCTGAGAGGGAAGAGAAACAAAGAGGCTACGTAGCTCAGTTGGTTAGAGCACATCACTCATAATGATGGGGTCGCAAGTTCGAATCTCGCCGTAGCCACCAATTCTCTGTTATCTCTTAGGAAAGTCTAGCTGCGCGGAAGTGGTGGAATTGGTAGACACGCTGGATTTAGGTTCCAGTGCTTCACGGCGTGAGAGTTCAAGTCTCTCCTTCCGCACCACAACTGGGGTATAGCCAAGTTGGTAAGGCAGCGGGTTTTGATCCCGCCATTCATAGGTTCGAGTCCTGTTACCCCAGCCATTCTTTTTTGAATGATTTTATATAGCTAGCGTCTACGCGGAAGTGGTGGAATTGGTAGACACGCTGGATTTAGGTTCCAGTGCTTCACGGCGTGAGAGTTCAAGTCTCTCCTTCCGCACCAATTGGGGTATAGCCAAGTTGGTAAGGCAGCGGGTTTTGATCCCGCCATTCATAGGTTCGAGTCCTGTTACCCCAGCCATATTCTTGAAGAACCGCTCAAACGAGCGGTTTTTTATTGAATTAAAAGTTAAAGGCTACGTAGCTCAGTTGGTTAGAGCACATCACTCATAATGATGGGGTCGCAAGTTCGAATCTCGCCGTAGCCACCAACTTTTATATTTCCTTCATTGGAAAGTCTACATATGCGGAAGTGGTGGAATTGGTAGACACGCTGGATTTAGGTTCCAGTGCTTCACGGCGTGAGAGTTCAAGTCTCTCCTTCCGCACCAAATTGGGGTATAGCCAAGTTGGTAAGGCAGCGGGTTTTGATCCCGCCATTCATAGGTTCGAGTCCTGTTACCCCAGCCATATTCTGAAAAGCCGCTCTTTTGAGCGGTTTTTTGCTTTTTGCTATATCCAAGAGCAAATCTTCATAGAAGGCGCGCTTTTTTCTTCCCCCTTTTCGCCACGCGTCATGCTAGTATTATCGTTTTACTACATTAGAGCTTTACCGAACTTTTCTGACATTGCACTTTAGTCACCTTATTCAGCTAGGCTAATTAAGTGCATTGCTCGCTTTTCTCTGTCAGCAGTTAGGCTCTAAAAAATAACAATAACAAAGGAAATTGCGTGATTAACGATCTCGTTTCTATTGTAAATAATGTGTTGTGGGGCGACGGCCGAGTCCTTATCGTTATGCTAGTGGCCTGTGGTGTGTGGTTTACTGTAAAACTTGGTGGCGTACAGCTTCGTCATTTCGGCCATATGTTTTCGTTGCTAAAAGGCAGTAACACCTCAACAAAAGACGGCATCAGTTCGTTCCAAGCCCTTTGCACAAGCTTATCGGCACGGGTGGGTACGGGTAACTTAGCCGGTGTAGCCGTGGCTATCTCGTTAGGCGGTTCAGGCGCTATTTTCTGGATGTGGATGATTGCGCTTTTAGGTATGGCCACCGGCTTTGCTGAAAGTGTTTTAGGTCAGCTTTATAAAGTACGCGATGAAAACGGTGAGTTTCGCGGCGGCCCAGCTTACTACATAAAACAAGGCTTAAATAAAACCTGGCTTGCTGTAGCTTTTTCGCTGTGCCTTTTCTTTGGCTATGGATTTGTATTTAGTGCTGTACAGGCAAACACCATTACCGATGCGTTAAACAACGCTTATACCTTTCCAAAAGAAGTCGTTGGCTTGGGAATTATCGCCCTTGCCGCATTAATTGTTGTTGGCGGCTTACGTGGAATTGCGCGCTTCGCCGAATACGTAGTGCCTTTTATGGGTATTGGCTATGTATTGGTAGCGCTAGGCATCACCATTATCAACATTTCAGAACTTCCCGCCATGCTATTGGATATTGTGAAATCGGCATTTGGCTTACAGGAAGCTGGGGCTGGCGCGTTAGGTGCAGCTATAAAAAATGGTATTCAGCGTGGCCTTTACTCAAATGAAGCCGGTAGCGGCTCTGTACCGCACGCAGCAGCTAGTGCAGCTCCAAACCCTAACCACCCAGTTTCGCAAGGCTATATTCAAATGCTAGGCGTGTTCCTAGACACAATGATTTTGTGTACCGCTACGGCGTTTATTATTCTGCTAGCAGGCGGGTCTAGTTCAGAACAAATGGAAGGCATACGCCTTACACAAGATGCCATGAGCAGTCATTTAGGTGAAGGCGGTACCGACTTTGTTGCCGCAGCAATTAGCTTATTCGCGTTTACGTCGGTGGTGGCAAACTATGCCTACGGCGAAAGTAACCTGCACATGTTTAAGCTTGATAACCGCATAGGCCGTGCCGTGTACACCATTGGCTACCTAGCTATGATTTATTGGGGTGCACAAGCCAAGCTACCGCAAGTATGGGCAATGGCTGATATGGCGCTAGGGTTAATGACCGTTATCAATATTATTGCCATTATGTGGATGACCCCCACTATTGTAGCTATCAGCAAAGACTACTTTAAAAAGAAAGACAGCGGCGAGAAGGTAGAATACAAAGCTGGCGACTGTGAAATACAGGGTAAGTCTGAAGACGGCGTGTGGGATTAACGCTTCGCATGTAAATAGTATAAATTCAAAAGGAGGCCGTTCGGCCTCCTTTTTTGCTTTGACGTTTTACAGCGCCACAGGCAGATGCCCTGTTTTCACCCAAATCACGGTCTCGTCATCAACATAGGGGTGGTGCTGACTCATATGAGGGCTTCGAAGCCATGTACCTTTGGGGTAACTGCCATGCTCGTCTTTAAAGGTTCCTGAAAGAACAAATATTTCTTCACCACCAAAATGTTTATGCGGCTTGAAAACCTCGCCAACAGGCCACTTTACTAAAGCAACGTGTTCATGTTCAAAATTATGCAGCGGCATTACTTGAAGACCGCCCTGCCCCTGAAGCCATGGCGAGGTATTGGTATTCACTCTTACCTCTTGCAAGTCTCTTTTATCAAACTGATTAAGTTTAACTAAAATAACACAGCCTTCTTTGCTAAACGGGCTATGCTTACTTCCCGGCGGATTACGAAGATATGTACCAGCAGGGTAATCGCCGTGCTCATCGGAAAATACGCCCTCAAGCACCAATATTTCTTCACCCAGTGGATGGCTATGCTCCTTGAAACTTGCGCCCGCTTCATACTTCACCACACTGGTAGTATGCCCCGACTCTTTCGCCTCTCGTTCAAGCGGTTTACGCCACACGGTGCTAGAGGGCGAAGGCTGCCACTGCTCGTCTTCAGTACGAATAGCCAAGCGTTCATCAAAATTCATATTCAACATAAATTACCTACAAACTGTTTTTGCCTCATGACTTGTACCTCATCTTTTTGCCTCAGCAGTATGGCAGTAAAACGCTTTTTCAAACGTATATTAGTTTCTTCCAGCCATTACGCCACCATCAATGTCTACTACGGCGCCGGTTGTCCAGCTTGCCTCATCAGACATTAAAAAGGCTATGCCATTAGCTACATCTTCAGGTGTACCTATACGTCCCATTGGGTGAAACGCATCAAAAGTAGATAGCACTTCGTCGGTTTCGTTTTCAGGAATAAACGCATTGTATATTGGCGTCTTAACGACTGCTGGTGATACAGCGTTTACGCGAATATTACTGTCGGCCAATTCCATAGCCAAATGCTGCGTCATAGCATGAAGCCCCGCTTTCGCCATAGAATAAGCCGATGATGGCGTGGCCTTTACCGCCTGCTTTGCCCACATCGAGCCTACGTTTACAATACTTCCACCTCCGGCGCTTTGCATCTTTAACGACACAGCTTGTGTTATGAAAAATATACTTTTGTTTAGCGAATGGTATTGATCATAGTCATCGGCTGTATGCAGCGTGAACGCTTTAGGATTAAAATAGCCGGCTGCATTCACTAAGTACTGATACGGCTTGGCTTGTGCTTTAACGTGTGCAATCAGGCTTTCCACATCACTGTTTTTGTATAAGTCGGCACTGAGCGAGCCCACTTCAGCAGAACCTTGTTTTGCAACTTCTTTAAGCTTCGTAACTGCTCGTTGCAGTTTGTCCGTATTTTTACCCACTATGGTGACACTAACGCCACTGCTTACTAATTTAATAGCTGTAGCTAACCCAATACCACTAGAACCACCTACAATTAATGCTTTACCACCAAATGAAAACGTCATAATAACTGTCCTTCAAAATTGAAATTCGTGGTAACCTTAACGACCAGATAAGACAATGAATAGTAAGTATAAATTGGTACGGTAGGTACTTTTTGGTACATCTTTATGAATACTAAAGAAAAACAAATTGAAAGAAAGTTGCCACCACAAGACAGTGCACGCATGGTCGAAACCATTTACGGCTGCAAGTGGTCGCTTACGGTGTATCAATTATTGGCTAATGGCGTAAATAGGCCTGGAGAGATGGTGCGTTCTGTTGAGGGCCTGAGTACAAAAGTACTGAATCAGTGTTTGAAGCGCAATGTGGACTTCGGCATATTGAAAAAGCAGGTGTATCACGAACTGCCACCACGCGTAGAGTACGAGGTAACACCGTTTGGCGAACGCTTTTTATCGGTACTAGAGCAGATTGAGGCCTTACAAGAAGACCTCACAAGATCTGCAAAATAGTAAATAATGTAGTGTTACTTCAGGCTTACTTCGGCCTGAGCAATTCGAAGAAATTATCTTCACTGATACCAAAGTAATCGCCTGGGCCTCCGCCACGCATAACGGGGTTGCCTTTCAGTGTGTTGTAAACGCCGTCTTCAATAAGCGATTTGTCGATATGCACGCCCACTACTTCACCCATAATAAACCAGCTGTTCACGGCCTCGCCCGCGGCTCCTTTAAGCTGCACAATATCGGTAACTTGGCACTCCATACTCACTAAGCTAGCTTTAACCCGTGGTGCATCGACAACGTTACCAGGCGCCCATTCTAGCCCTGCAGCTTCAAACTCGCTTTCGCCACGCGGTAATGGCTTGCTGGTTTCATTCATGGCCTCAACGAGATGTTTGGACACTAAATTCCAGCAAAATTCACCGGTATCACTGGCGTTCTTTAGCGAGTCTTTATCGCCTACGCTTGAAAAGCCTATTATGGGTGGCGTGTAGTTTAGCGCGTTAAAGAAACTATAAGGCGCTAGGTTGAACGCGCCCTTTTTAGAGCGCGTGGAAATCCAGCCTATGGGGCGCGGCGCAATAATGGCGTTGAACGGGTCATGCGCCAAACCGTGCCCATGCTGGGGTTCATAAAAATGGTAACTAGCCAATAGATATCCTTACTTAAATGTGTTCCTACACAGCGCGTGTTTTGAGAACCCAAAATGCTGTCGGCGCTCATCAATGCCTATTTGCACTAAGAGCGCAAACGCAGTACAACAAAAAACTTTATTTGAATAATTAAGAGTGTATAACACTTCCGTAAGTGTTACGTAGCCTGATACCATTTCGATTAATCACCATAGGGAGATGAATTGTTGAAAGCATTGATATTAACCGGGCAAAATCAATACAGCGTTGTAAGCTATTTTTTAAACGGCATAGCTGACGATTTGAAACTGCTTGGATACGATGTCGATTTCTTAAATGTTGAAAACCAAACCAACATAGATAAGGGCCTTCCACACATTTGTGCGCTAGAGCAGTATGCATTTATTATTAGCTTTAACGGTGTAGGTTTAGGCAAGCTTTCAGACACTCACGACACCCTAGCCTATGCGAAAACGAACCCACTTTATGTATTTTGTGTAGATAACCCACTGCACTTAATTCTGCGCTTTTTCGGTCATCCGGTTACTATATTATGTGTTGCACAAGAGCACGTGGAATTCATGCGAGCCTGCGGCATAAAAGCACATTATTTCCCCCACGCCATCTCGCACAACGACCCTGCTTTCAGCAGTAATGAAGATGCCAGTAGCGAAAAACAGTACGGCTTAAAAAAGCCAAACAGCATTTTGTTTCCGGTTTCATTTAACGACAAACAAGCAGCATTTAACGAACTAGCCCCCGTATGGAAGAGTTTAGGCGCCGCTATAGATGCATGCGCTAACGTAACCGATTTCTTGCAGCGTATTGGCGTATTACCTACAGCTACCTCACCCGCACGCACCACGCTTAACGAAAGTATTTTACGAATATCTGCCGTGGTAGACCGTTATTTACGCGCTAAAGAGCGAGAGGCTTGTTTGTTAGATTTTGCACAGCGCGAAATTAAACTAACCGTAGTAGGTAATAACGTAGAACGCTACCGTAACGTTTGCGACTTTCATGAGTATGAACAAAGTGTGTCGTTTGATGCGCTTCGCAATAAATTTAAGCAGTTTGAATTTGTGCTGCATCAGTCACCAGGCTTTGAACGCGGCCTGCATGAAAGAGTAATACATGCCATTGCAGCAGGTACTGGTGTAATAGCGTGGAATGCGCCTTTTGCACTGTCTGCTTTTAACAATGCTGGCGCTTTTGCGCATAATGCGCCGCTGCCGAATGCTACAGACGCTCTTTACACCAATGCATTGGAAGTTGGGAAAAAACAGCTTATGACTAATCACACATGGAAAGCACAGTTAGCGTATGTTTTAAAAGAGCAGAATACCGGTGGGTAGTTAAAGAGATTCAAATTTCATAAAAACGTCATTGATGTGTAACGTGGCTGACTTGAATTCAGGTGACATTACTACAGTGTTTAGTGTTTAAGACTGGAAATATGAACAACTCTACATCTACGTCACACCTTACCTGCGTAATAGAAGCTATTGCCCTTGCCAAACATAACAGCAATTCTTCAAGCGAAGAGTTAAAAGCACAGTTGCTTGCAAAAGGCTATGACGATAGCGCAACTATACACGCTGTTAACGCACTTAGCGCACAACGTCCATTAGCAATATAACCTGCTTGCTTCATTAGAAGCTTTCGAGGTAGCCATGATATCTGCACTAGTAATGTATACCGTTGCCAGTATTGTTGTATTCGGCATAACAGAATACGTTTACTTGCTTCAAATAAAACAGCGCGGACACTAAGCCTCCGCGCTGTTATACATTTCAGCTATTTTTAAGTAACTAGTTATTTTGTTACTTAGGTGACCAGTCGAACTTTTTGAATGGTTCATCTACTGGTGTTTCTGCTAGGTGATTTGTGTAATTACTCATTACTTTTTGCGCCAATATAAGCACAATTTCTAGCAACTGTTGCTGCTTGTAACCCGCTTCAAAGAAAGCATTAAGTTGTGCACCTTCAACATGGCCGCGACCACGCGTCATGGCTAACACGGTTTGCTTCAGCGTATTAAGTTTGCTGTCTGATAACGTTTCATCGTTTCGCAACTCTTCAATTAGGTCGTCGCGTACTGACATACTTTTTGCGATCCCCGTGTGCGCCGGAACACAGTAATGACAAGCATGCTCAACATTAATGGTTTGCCACACAACGGTAAGCTCTTCTGCACTAAAGGACGTTTCTTGCGCGAGTTTGTGCAGTACTTGGTAACCGTCTAATAGCGTTGGTGCTTCTGCCATCACTGCATGAAGGTTCGGGATCATACCAAACGCGCTCTGCGATTTTTCTAGTAAAGGCTTTGCTGCTTCTGGGGCTGTTTCTTGTGTATGTATTGTAAAATCAGTCATGTCACTCTCCTATCGATGTGAACTAATGAGTTAGTGCCTTCGGTATTACATGCACTTACCAATGTAACTACTAAGCTGTCACTGGTTATAATAATAGGTTTACTTGAACGATCGTTCAAGAGATAATTGAACGGTCGTTCAAAACTTTCACGCATAAGGTATATCCGTATGAAATACAATCAAGATGAAGTTATTGAAAAAGCAACAATTCTGTTTTGGCAGCGTGGCTTTCAAGGTGCGGGTATGCGTGATATTCAACAAGCATTGGATATGCGTCCGGGCAGTATTTACGCGCGCTTTCAAAGCAAAGAAGGCTTATTTAAGCTGGTGATAGACAAATATGCCGAGAACAGTGAGCTGCGATTAAACCAAGTTGCAACGGCCAGTTCGCCTGTAGCTGCACTACGCGATTTTTTTGCAGAAGCACTATTACACCCTAACAAACAGCGTTTTATGCGCCAATGCTTATTGATTAAGTCGGTAAATGAACTAGACACAATTGGCGATATTGCAAAAAAAGCAGTAATTGAAGGTATGCAAACGCTTCAAAACTGCTTTAAAAATATTGTGATTAACGCCGTTGAAAAAGGCGAACTGCCCAACAATACGCCAGTAGAACTAGCTGCTAACTGGCTACAAAATCAATTTGTTGGTTTGCGAGCGTTTGCCCTTATGCAAGATGACCAAACTCAAATTTACACCATGATTGATAAAGTTATTTGTGACCTAAAACAGCCTTGGCCTAGCGCCTTACACTAGGCAGCTTATGTTTATTAAGCGGAAAGTAGATATAGTGCGTAAGCAAACCACTTAAATAAAATAAAAGTCGCCCGTTACTAGCGCAACTAATACGGCAGTGCCAAAACTACCATAACCTGCGGCTCGGCAAAATCTTGCTGCTTTGTAATAGGTTAATTCGTTATCGCGTTTGTCGTAGTGGTCAGCAATTTCTACAATCAATACCGCTGCGGCAAACACAATTGCTACACTCATTACAACCGCAGACAAGCCCGACAGTGCAACTACTAGCTTCTTCGCAAGCGGAACCCATAACTCATCAATATAGAGGCCGTAGCTACCGTACACAATAATGCCTAATGCAACAATTGTGTTCAAAGCGCGCTTATTAAAAGGCACTTCATTAGGAATGTAATTCCCTTCATCGCAATACTGCGGCGTAGGTGGTTCGCACGTATAGCTGGGCATATGCTCTGACTCTACTTGAGGGCCATAAGCTTCTTCTAAAGCCGAGTTGGTTACCTGCAGCCCTTCTGGTGTGTCAACCAGCAGATCTTTTTCGCGCATAATCGCGCTAAGCGATGAAAACCGTTCAGGGTATGTTTCCCTATCAATGCTTTCAAATGCCTCAAGCAATGCTTTATTTGAGTAGTTTTGGTAGTTAGGCCCTTCCAACAACAGTAATTCCTTTTAGCTTTGGTGATTTTACTTAAATGTTTTTCAACATAGAGTTATATCAGAAACTGTTTTTGCGTGAAATACCGCAGATTTACCTGCAAGCCGTTTTGGCGTTTTTAAACGTTGAGTAGAAACCTCCAATGTAAAATTTAGTAGTAATTGCAGTTACTTATGGGTTAGGCTTAGTAGAGCTTAAACGGACAAAAGCCCCGTTCCGATTCGGGAAATCGTACCGCTTTGGGTCGATTAAATTCTTAGGTGTCAGGGATGAAAACCATACTTTTGTCATTTTTTATCATTATATTAGCTGGGTGCACATCAGTAGCCAAACCTACTATTCATCTACATTCAAACGGAATTAGTAAAACAAAGTTAACTAACCTGAGAATCAAATTAGAAAAAAGTGGATATATCGTAGTAACTGGCAATCAAGACTTCTCTCACTTCTTATTTACGCCACTTATAGTTGTTCCAAAAAATTCAAAGTTCAGCACTCCAGAACTTCAACAGCAAATAACCAATACTTTAGGCTCTATCCCAATTGTCAAACGTGGTAACTTTAAAAACCATAAGTATTCAGGCGACCATATTGGTGTTTATCTTCGGGGAAATAATGCCACC
>NZ_JAZETR010000015.1:0-48169 GCF_036864375.1 Alteromonas sp. S167 | reverse complement strand
GGCCTAGATGCCACATCATATGAACAAAAATACTTCTTCGATACGTCAAACCTGCTTCCTACCAACATTGTTTTTAGCTTAGAGAAAGACAGTAACGGCTTTATCTGGATGGGAAGCCATAAAGGCTTACTGCAACTAGATCCCAAAACCCTTAACCTTAAACAATACACAACAAAGGAAGGGTTAATTAGCAACGAATTTAAATGGGGATCAAAAACACCTTTAAGCAATGGAGATTTAGTTTACGGCTCTCAAAAAGGGTTTACCGTTTTTAATCCGAATAAGTTTAACGACAGTAAGAGCGCATTTCCGCGCCCCCTTATTACCGATGTTAGCCTTATATCCAAACAGCTTTCACTGGGCTTGGGCGACAAAAGCGGAAAACAACTGGCGCTTGCACACGATGATATCGGGTTAACCATTGATTTCTCTGATATGCAATATGACAACACCAATTTACATCAATACCAATACAGCCTTACTGGTGACATTGACATATCTTACCCGCCGACCAGATCAACCGAGATTTCCTTCCCTCAATTAAAGCCAGGCAACTATGTTTTCCATGTCAGTCGATTTGATATTGCGAACAATGAATCTGGTGAGAAGTCATCTTTATACATTACGGTAGGCTATCCCCCATTTTTTTCACCGCTTGCGTACTTGCTCTATACAATTGCCATCGCTTCTTTCACTTTAATTATTTTGTGGCGACGTAAACTTAATAGCGACAAGCTAAAAGCCGCCCACCAGAGCGTAGTAAAAAACAAAAACAGGCTTTCAATGGCGCTCACAGCCAGTAACACACGTGTTTGGGAGTGGAGTGAATCGACCAATATTGTCGAACAAGAGAGAACAATAAAAGAGCTTAATTATCAAAGCCAATTTTTTAGTTTTGACCAGCATTTCGAACTTATTCACGAACACGATAGAGCGAATTACCTCTCGCAATGGAATGATGTATTAAGGAAAAAACGCAGAAACATAGATATCACCTATCGTCTGTTGTCCAGCAACGGACAATACGAGTGGTATCGTGATGTAGGCGCGTTAGTCACTAATAGCGATACCGTTAAGTTAGCAGGTACATATTCCAACATTACCGAATCTATTAACACTCAAACAAAAGCACAGCTTTACGGTGAAGCCTTTGAGCACACAAGAGATTGGGTGGTTATCTTCGATGCCAACTTCGATCCTATTATTGCAAACAACGCATTTAAAGAAGCATTGTGCCTTTGCCCTAGCAAAGATATATCGTCACAGCTGACTCAAATTTTTTCAGACCAAAAAAACAACCTCATTGAAGCTCTCTGCAAAATGAGAAAATTAACGCCGAATGAACATTGGCATGGCGAAGCAGAAATTCACAGTTTGCTAGGTGCAAAGTACACCGTAAACATAGGAATTACGGCGGTAAGCAACCCAAGAGATGAGCAAGATATAAGCCGCTACCTTGTTATCTTGTCTGATATCACTGAACAAAAAGATGCTCAAGGTGCCTTGGTACAGCTGGCGAACTATGACAGCCTCACGGGCTTACCAAACCGTTCATTGCTGCTCGATAGAGTTCAGCATGCATTCGACCAAGCCTCGCGTGATGAAACCTCCATTTGCTTGTTCTTTATAGACTTAGACAGATTCAAGCAAATCAACGATAGTTTAGGCCACGATGCGGGTGACGCGCTATTACAAGAAATTGGTAAGCGTCTAGAAAACCTGCTTCGTAAGTCAGACACGGTTGCTCGCCTTGGAGGAGACGAGTTTGTGGTCATGATTGAAAAGGTTCAGGTTGAAAGCGACATCAGCCACCTTGCCACTGAGATGATTAAATCGCTTTCCGAGAGTGTAACGCTGGATAATCAAGTAGTAAGCGTTTCAGCCAGCATTGGCATTGCGCTTTATCCAGAAGATGCGTTAACGCCTACTGAGCTTTTAAAAAACGCAGACATTGCGATGTATCATGCGAAAAAGCTGGGTAGTAACAACTTCCAATACTTTACCGAGCATATGAATGAAAGGGCTCAGGCCAAGCTTAAGCTGGAAAACGCAGTAAAGCAGGCTCACGCCATGCGTGAATTCGTAGGCTATTATCAGCCCATCATCCACTGCCAAACAGGGAAGGTTGCTGGGTTTGAAATGCTTATGCGATGGCCATCTGACGGAAGCATGATACCGCCCGACGTATTCATACCCGTTGCAGAAGATATTGGCTTAATTGAAGACATGACTGTTCAGCTTATTGAGCAAGCTATTCCAATGGTTAAAACAATACAGTGGCAACAAAGCGGGCTTTACCTGTCGGTAAATCTAAGTGCACTTCATATATCTAAAAGCGTAAAGGTTGACGAAATTGTGAATCTATTGCGCGAGCATGATATTCCCACCAGCGCCATTCGCTTTGAAATTACCGAAAGTGCACTAATGTCGGACTACGAAGCAGCTATGCAGGCCATTGCCAGCATGAAAGATAAGGGGTTCGTTATTGCACTCGACGACTTTGGCACTGGCTATTCCTCTTTGAAGTATCTAAAAGACTTTCCTATCGATATTCTCAAAATCGATAAAAGCTTTGTCAAGGATATAGGGCTTAATAGCGCCAATGAAGGTATTATTCTCGCCATATTAAGAATGGCTGAGAGTTTGAATATAGATTGTGTAGCCGAGGGCATTGAAACCGAAGCACAGGTGTCATTTTTCAAAGCCCAAGGGTGCGAATACTTACAAGGTTTCTATTACTCTAAACCCATCCCTGCAAGTGAAGTACTTGAACTTGATTTAAAATAACAAGCGTTTTTTATAGCTAAAATAGATTTTCAAGCTCAAATAAAAACGCTTTTGCGCTGTTGGCAAGCTAATTGAAAGCAACACAGATAAGACTATGTAGTAATCAACGAATAACGGAATTTTGACACTATGCGTTTACCTACTCAAAAGCTTATCAATAAAATTGAGCACTTATCGAAAGACCTATCACCCAGCCAGCTTACCCACTTTTTAGATATTATTGACGCTATGACAGCGTTAGTTGAAGAAGCGGGTACTGTAGGGTTAGATCAAACACCGCAAACTAAGAAAGCAACAAATAGCGATACTGAGCACTCGCCTGCCAATGCTCTTACAAATACTCCTTCAGTTATTCACTAAAGCATTAAGAATACCTCACTAATCACAAAATACATTCCTCTCGTAAATACTGTTATCTAAAAAGAATACGCTTATCTAATACGAGGGGAATTGCGTGAACACATTGTTTTTCACACGGGCAACAGCGGCGCTAAAAAATGCATTTATTGGCGATGCACTAGCGATGCCGGTGCACTGGTATTACAACCCTGCTGACATTCTAAAAGCGTTCCCTTTAGGTGTTGAGCAGTTCGAAGACGCACCTGAATTTCATCCATCCTCTATTATGTCGCTTCACTCAACGCAACAAGGTGGCCGAAGCAACCTAGCTTCGGCGTCGCAAAAAGAAATTGTGGGAGACGTAATACTAAAAGGTAAGCGTGAGTATTGGGGCGGTTCAAACCGTCATTATCACCACGGTATGAAAGCCGGCGAAAACACGCTTAATGCCTATTGCGCTAGGGTGCTGCTAGACACCATTGCCAGTGGATACTCTGCAGATGCATTTCTTAACAATTACATAGCGATGATGTGCGCCGACCCAGTACAGCATCCAGATACGTACGCTGAGTCTTACCACAGAGGCTTTTTTGCCAACCTTGAACTAGGCAAACCACCAAAAGAATGCGGCGCAGTAACTCACGATACAGCATCAATAGGCGGGCTGGTTTCCGTTACGCCACTTGCAGTAACACTGGCGTGCACTGACACGTCATTACTAGAAATACAAAGTACTTGCCGCACACACCTAATGCTTACTCATCCAAGTGATGAGCTTGCCAAAGTGTGTGACGCTTTCGTTGAACTCATATATCGCTTATTAAGGCGTGATAGTGAATCGCCGACAACCATTTTAGAAGATATTGCTCAACGCTCTGCCTCGCTTTCACTTGAAAAGCTGGTAGCGAAAAAGAAAAGCGACATTGAGGTAGTTGGCAGGCTTTACTCGCCAGCTTGCTATATCTCAGATGCATGGCCAAGCGTATTATATTTTGCTTATCGATATAGAGATAACGCGAAGCGCGCATTAACTGCCAATACCAATGTGGGTGGCGACAACGTGCACCGAGGGTTTGTGTTAGGTGCTATTATGGGTTTAATTAGCGAACAACCTATTACATCGCTTTATTCAAAGCTACTTCACAAAACACAAATAGAGAAGCAAATACAGCAAGTACTAGAGGCGCAATAAGCGCCTCTTTAAACTCTTTTTTAAGCCTGCTCATATAAGCCTGGCTACACATTTTGCTATTGCAACCGTGGCGTAACACGATGCAGTTCAAACCGAACTGTGCCCGACTGCAGCTTTTTAGCAAGCTCAGCAAATTCAGGTAACGCTTGCAGCTTTTCAACACCGTCTTTCGAGTCCCATTCAACAAACGTAATTTGTTGCGGAGCCAGTTCATCAGGGTTATGTGCACTCACAACTACATCGTTAAATTGGTGCATAAAACGCCCACCTACTTTTTCAACAAGTGGTGGCAGTGCTGCCATGTATTCATAGTAATCACTAGGGGTTGAAGGGTTTGTCCATGCCAATGCTACCGTATAAGACTTATCTTCTGTGAAGGTCATCTCAAGCGGAACATCTAATTCATGGTCGTATAGTTTCAGTGCTTCCCACGCTTCCCTTCTAAGCGATTTAACACCAGAAAATAATGGCAACGCTTGAAATGTTTTCTGTGCTTTTAGTGATGGCCAGTGACTTACAACAAAAACATTGGGTTTAAAATTGCCAACTAACGTTTCATCAACAATTAACACACCATCTTGTCGATAGCCGTGACGCTGTGCTGTTTCTGCATTTTTTTGGAAATACAGGTCACGTAGATGACGTTTTTCAGGGTCGGTGACCGGTGCAATTAGCTGAACAACCATACCTGGTGCATATTGAACCGACAGAGCTTTTGTTGCTTCTTGTGCAACACTGGGAAAAGCCAATAACAAAAGCATTGGTGTTAACAGCTGTTTTAAAGAGACTTTATTTAAAGCAGTACGAACAAAAATTTTCATTGGCATTACATTTTACGATGTAGAGTTAATTGAATTTCCACTCTATCAACGCTTTTTTCGCAAAACACGGTTTGTTTTTTCATCACACTGGTGCATTATCGTTCCATGAACGATTGGAATGACTACGCGCTTATTTTAGCGCTTCACCGAGCAGGCACACTTCGTGGTGCGGCCATAACCATGGGCACTACTCACACCACAATAGCAAGGCATTTAGCCTTGCTACATAAACGCCGTGGTGCTGCCGTATTTGAGAAAATACCTGGAGGCTATCGCGCAACGTCGCTTGGTGAGCAACTGGTTGCCATTGCTAAGAAAATGGAAGACATTGTGATGATGTCGGAGCGTCTACACCTTACCTCTACTAATACATTAAGCGGTCCAATCACCTTGTCTTTGGGCGAACCTATGTCACAATTTTTATTAGTGAGAGAGCTTGGAGAGTTCGCACGAGCCTACCCTGACATACAACTTCGAATAAACAGTTCAACCGAATTTGCCGACCTTGATAAAGGCGAAGCAGATGTAGTCATAAGAGGTGCGCATAAATTACCAGAGCACTTAGTAGGCCGGCGCGTGTGTAAGTTAGGTCTGTGCTTTTATGCACACAAAGACTATTGCAACGATGTACCAGAACAAGACTGGCGCTGGGTTGCACCTAGTGACAATACGCTTTGGCCAGCATGGCTAGACGCCTCTCCCTATCCTAACGTGCCTATTGGTATTGTGATTGACGATATTGTCACTCGCTATCATGCCATTGCAGCAGGGGTAGGAATGGGAAGAGCAGCATGCTTTATGGGAGACACCAACAATGCGCTTGTCAGATTACCCGGCAGCACGCCAACTCTTTCCTATGACATTTGGGTACTCACTCACCCTGAGCTGCGCGAACAACCAAAAGTGCAGCTGTTGATGCAATTCCTCGTTGATGCACTTAAACAAAAACAAGGGCTGATAGAAGGCGATTCATTTTAGTCAATAATAGAAAAGCGTGACATCATTGAAGTGGTTTTGTTTCCACCCGCTTCCATCGCGCCTGCTATAACGTAGATACTGTCGCCGATTGTAACTGCGCCTAGGCCATGGCGTGGAAAAGGCATTGCGCTTACTTCGTGCCATTCGTCGCTGCCTATTGTGTACTGCCACACTTTAGAATAAACACCGCCACCGTTATCGAAATACTCGCCACCAAACACATAAATGCTGCCATTCAACGTTGCGCATGCTAGCCCACCTTGCGCTTCAGGAAGCGGTTTGGCAACTCGCCATTTTCCGCTGGTGAAGCTGTACACTTCATGGGCAGCTAAGTTGCCTCCTGATACCGTTCTTCCCCCAATAGTATGCATCTCACCATTAAGTGTTACGCTGCAGGCGCTATTACGCGCGGTGGGAACTGGTTTAGCATTAATTGAATTCATTGTTTCTGGGTAAAATATTAAATGCGTATCTACGTCAATTTGGTCAATCCACTGACTATTTTGTGTGTCGCTTTTAGGTGTGCGGCCCGAAACCAGATGAACAACGTTCCCGTTTACACTACTCAGTGTTTCAGACAACGGCGCTGGTAGACTTGCTACTTTTTTCCACTGCGTGTGGGTGAATATGTTTTCCTCGACTTCGTTATTAAGTTTGTCGCTATTTTTGTCGTTGCTTGTGTTGTAATCGAAAGTAAGCTCTAGAATGTCAGTGCTGTTGTGCCAAATACCTTTGTTATCAACCGTAAAACCGCCAAACGCAAACAGCCTATCGTCTATACTAGCAAGCATAGGGTGATGTCTTGCTTCAGGTAATTTAGGCCCTTCTGTCCATGTGTTTTTCTCTATGTTGTATATAACAACGCGGTTAGACACATCAATGTCACGATCGCTCACATCAGGTGATAACCCACCAGCAACGATAATATGATTTCGAAAAACAACTGGGTAAATTTCTTGCACGCGATACGGCAATGCAGCCATATTTTCCCACTTCGCCTGTGTTGCCTGGCGCGTATCTTCAGTTACATCAGACTCACCGGCAGCAGAAAACGAGAAACCCAGCAGCGCAGCGGTTACACCTGCATACTGACAAAAAGAACGACGAAAAATGTGAGAAAAACTCATAAACAATAGTGCCAAGGTGGTTGTGAAAGCTTAAAACTATCACTTAAAAACATTTTGATGCAATGCAACATGGCGGGTGTTTTCGCCTAATTCATCGCACACAAAACACACACCTCTAATCGACAAAGCGATGCTGATACTGCTGTACTTTTTCCAGTAGCCAATGAGTAAATGCTTGAAAACGTGCTTGTGAATGCGTTTCCTTATGACTTGCCAACCAGAAAGTGCGTTTTATTTGAATTTCATTTTCAACCAATCGCACAAGTCCTGGGCGCATTTCAGCCATGAATTTGGGAAGAATACCAACGCCACCACCATTCACTAGCATTTGATATTGTGCATTTATACTCGTGCTTCTAAGCGCACTAAGCTTTGATAATGCGGTTTCTTCAATAAATTTTAGCTGCGGCGCGTAAACCAAATCAGGTACATAGCTTACAAGGGTGAAGTCACTAAGCGATTGCAGCGACGTTAACCTTCCGTTTTCCACATCGTCAGCAACTAGAGCTTTATGGGCGTATAAATATAAGTTGTAGTCAATAAGTTTCTTGGTAACCAATAAGCCTTTACTGGGTTTCTCAAGCAAAATTGCCATGTCGGCTTCACGCTTGTTCAAATTCAAAAAACCACTTGTGGCCACTAGCTCAATAACAATTCCAGGGTACTGCTTTTTAAATTCGGGGAGTAACGGCGCTAAAAACCAGCTACCGAAGCCCTCTGAAACGCTTACTCGTATGCTGCCTTCCATGTGCAAACGCTCATCGCCCAACTCATTTTGTGCTTGTAGAAAGTAGTGTTCAGCTTTTTCTATATAGCGAACAAGTTCGCTTCCTTGCGACGTGAGCACGTAACCTTTATTTGTTAGTTCAAAAAGCTCACAGTTAAGTGAATCTTCCAGCTTTTTTACACGCCGAATAAGTGTTGTCGGATCGACCTTTAAACCTTTTGCAGCAATAGCTACACGACCATTCCTTGCTAAACCAAGAAATAAGCGCATATCATCCCAATTCACACAAACACCTGCATTTTTACAGCACCATGCTGCAAGTATATGTATTGCTATTGCAAACACAAGGTTTCAATATTGTTAAAAATACAGGAGCTTTGTCATGAGAAAAATTGTTCACTTTATTGCAGGTAAAGATTTTGAAGAAAACGGCGAACGTACGTCGCCGGTTTACGCGCCTAATACAGGCGAAGTACAAGCCGAAGTAAGTCTGGCAAGTCAGGCTACGTTAGAGTACGCCATTGAAACCGCTAAAGCTGCACAAGTAGAGTGGGCAGCAACCAACCCTCAGCGACGCGCTCGCGTTATGTTTAAGTTTAAGGAACTGGTTGAAGCAAACCGAGACCGACTAGCTGCTTTGCTTTCAAGCGAGCACGGCAAAGTGTTGGTAGATGCGCAAGGTGATATTCAACGTGGTTTAGAAGTGATTGAATTTGCCTGCGGTATTCCGCACGCTCAAAAAGGCGAATACACCGAAGGCGCAGGCCCAGGTATCGACGTTTACTCTATGCGCCAGGCTTTAGGTGTTGTAGCGGGTATTACGCCATTTAACTTCCCAGCTATGATACCTATGTGGATGTTTGGCGTAGCCATAGCTTGCGGTAACGCCTTTATTCTTAAACCGTCTGAGCGCGATCCATCGGTACCTGTAGAGCTTGCTAAATTAATGCTGGAAGCTGGATTACCTGCTGGCGTATTAAACGTTGTTCACGGCGATAAAGAAGCCGTAGACGGCATTCTTGACCACCAAACCGTTAAGGCGGTGAGCTTTGTAGGCTCGTCTGACATTGCAAACTATGTTTACGAGCGTGGCGCTCGTGCTGGCAAGCGCGTACAGGCCATGGGTGGCGCGAAAAACCACGGCATTGTTATGCCTGATGCCGATTTAGACCAAGTAGTTACCGACCTAGTTGGTGCTGCTTATGGCTCAGCTGGCGAACGCTGTATGGCACTGCCGGTTGTAGTTCCTGTAGGTGACGAAACCGCAGAAAAGTTAAAAGCTAAGCTTATTCCAGCTATCAAAGAGATAATGGTAAGCAATAGTGAAGATCCTAACGCCCATTACGGCCCAGTAGTAACTGCAGCACATAAAGCTCGCGTAGAAAGCTACATCGACCTTTGCATTGAAGAAGGTGCCGAGCTTGTTTATGACGGCAGAAACAGCCAGATTCCAGCCGACAGTAACGGCTATTTCATTGGCCCAACATTCTTCGACCACGTTACAAGTGAAATGCGTTCTTACCAAGAAGAGATATTTGGCCCAGTACTACAAATGGTGCGTGCTAAAGACTTCAATGAAGCAGTAAGCCTAGCCAGCGATCATCAGTATGGCAACGGCGTTGCAATGTATACCCGTAACGGCCACGCGGCACGTGAGTTTGCTCAGCGCGTAAACGTTGGCATGGTTGGCATTAACGTACCTATTCCCGTGCCTGTGGCATACCACACTTTTGGTGGTTGGAAACGTTCTGCGTTTGGCGACACTAACCAGCACGGTATGGAAGGCGTGAAATTCTGGACCAAAGTTAAGACTATCACGCAGCGCTGGCCTGACGGCTCAGACACCAACGACAATGCGTTTGTAATTCCAACAATGGGCTAGGAGTTAATTATGACAACTGTTGCATTTATTGGCCTGGGTAATATGGGCTCAGGCATGGCCGACAACTTGGTAAAAAACAACTTTAACGTAGTTGCTTTCGACCTGAGCGATGCGGCATTGCTAAAAGCTAAAGAAGCAGGCTGCAATATTGCTGATACTACAGAACAAGCTGTTTCAGACGCCGATATCGTGGTTACCATGCTGCCAGCAGGCAAGCATGTGATGGATATTTACACGTCACAGATTCTTGATAACGTGCGTGAAAACACCTTGCTTATCGACTGTTCAACCATTGATGTTGAAACGGCGAATAAGGTGTCTGAGCTTGCCGCAAGCAAAGGCCTTAAAATGCTCGACGCCCCCGTATCAGGAGGTATTGCAGCAGCAGCAGGCGGCACGCTTACCTTTATGGTGGGTGGTGATGCAGAGGCATTCGATCAAGCCCAAGGCGTGCTTGGCGCCATGGGCAAGAAAATTGTTCATGCAGGCGGCAACGGTGCAGGCCAAGCTGCAAAGATATGCAACAACATGCTGCTAGGCGCTACCATGATCGCAACCTGTGAAAGCCTACAGCTGGCGCAAAAACTTGGTCTAGATCCGCAAGTGTTTTTCGATATTGCATCCAATGCATCAGGTCAAACATGGTCGCTTACCAGCTACTGCCCGGTAAAAGGTGTGGGCCCTCAAAGCCCTGCCGATAACGATTTTGCCGGCGGTTTTGCCTCAGCACTAATGCTGAAAGATCTCGGCCTTGCTATGCAGGGGGCGAAAAGCGTTGATGCACAGGTGCCTATGGGTGAGCTAGCGGCAAAGTGGTTTGACGCTCACTGCGAAGAAGGAAATGCTGGAATTGATTTCTCATCAATTATCAATAGATTAGCCTAACCTCATACGTCAAATAGACTTCTGGGCGGCTGCTCCTTCTCAGCCGTCCTTATTTCATAGTTTATACTACGCGCTTATTTCAAAAATTCATCTTATCTATAACTCTACAATCGCACTTTCACTATACATTCTAAAGCCCTTTCATACTGTGACCTGAAGCAGAATACACCAATTATCTTAACAAAATCATATTGTTACACTATCACACTGCATTTATATTTTGTTACATCTTAAAACTGGGCCAAATGGTCAAAAAACCGTTAAGGTGCTTCTTTTTTGAGCCTCATGACTGTTATTTAACTGATATTGTTAAAAAAACATCACCACGGATGGTACTGAGCTGCTTAGTAAGCATTAGCGTCAATAGCATCCTTCTACACATCAGAATTTCCGCTTTTTTCTCTAATTGCTTTTTTTACAAGACAACAATAACGACAAGTTTGGAGAAAAGCATGATTAAACGCGTCATCTTCACATCTGCCGCCGTGGTAGCGGGCAGCTATTTGGTTTATTCGTTAAATAAAGAAAAGAACAACACAGTCGTCGAAGCGCCTGTTGTTCAAGCAAGAAAGGAAGCCCCCATCGCTCCAAAAGCGCAACGTGGAGACCAAGTGCTTTCAACTGGCATAGATACCTTTGTTCCCAAGAAGGCATCGACGGGCAACGACATTCAGCTGAATTCAAATGAAAATGACACCATTATTTGGCAAGAGTCTGAGGTAAGTAAGAAGGTATTAACTGAGTCTGGATTAATTCCAGCTGACGTAGCCGATGAAGCCTACATAGAGCTTGATAGAGAGGAGCTTTTAACCGTTGAGGTGGGCGAATATTTAGACCTGTATATTCCTCAATTTGGCGGCAGCTATACGGGTGAAGTTGACCACATTGAAACTCACCCGAATGGCGATAGAACCGTTGAAGCACACATTCCAGGTGCTGGCTCACTTTACGCTGCGGTCATCACTATTGGCGAAAATGCCACCTACGCTAACTTAGCCACCCCACGAGATGTTTTTGTCCTTGAGGGTAACGACAAATATGCGTGGATAGCCCCGAAATCATCAATGATGCAAAGCCATATTGAGCATGAGCTTGGTCATTCAGACAGCACGCATCAACAAAACGGTAATGACACTACAGATGTCTTTGATTTACCTGAAACCGAATCCCCTACAGGCAATTAGAACAATAAGAAAGGAAATAAAATGAAACGCACATTTAAGTGTTTAACGGCAATGGCTGCGGCTTTGCTTTGTTCAACAGCAGTATCTGCTGCAACTATTGATGTACTTGTGTTGTACACACAACCTGCAGCAAACAGCGTATCTAACATTGATACTAAAATTAACCAATATATCTCACACGCAAACCGTGTTTATCGCAATAACGCTGTAGATCTTCAGCTACGTATTGTAGGTGCACAATCGTCTGCGGCAACATCTAGCAACCTTCAGCCTACTGAAGACGCGCTTGATTTGGTAACAAACAGCAGCGGTGTGAAAAACTTCCGCTCATCTGTTCGTGCAGACATGGTAGTACTACTTGGTAAGCGCGAAAACATTTATCAAAACGGTCAACTATCTGGCTATGTATGTGGTATCGGCTGGGTAGGTCAAGGCAACAACGGCACACTTTACTCTAGCTCTAAAGACCGTATGTACAGCATCAGTGCTGTAGACTGTGGCTTATCTACTTTTGTACACGAACTAGGTCATAACATGGGCTTGGGTCACTCAGTGCGTCAAAATTCAGTAGGTGGTGTTTACCGCGATGGCATCGGTCATGGTGTAGATAACAACTTCTCTACTATTATGGCGTACCCACAGGCATTTGGCAGCGCAACACAGCTAGACTACTTCTCAGACCCTTACTGGAATGGTTGTAATGGTCAAGCATGTGGTGTTCCAAACCAATCAAATGCGTACCGTGCGGTAAATGCCGTAATCAATCAAATCGCTAATTACTTCTAATTAAGCATGCTTGTAGGGGATATATAACTATAAGCATATTTAACAGAATGCACGGAACAAAAAAGCCAACTTATCAAAGTTGGCTTTTCTGCGTTTAGCTTATTGAAACTGTTAATCGTGACCGCCACAGCAACCACCGCTGTGCTCAGCCCAGTTTTTAAGCTTTGTTGTTTTACCTATGCCAGGGTTGAAACTGTTTGTAGGATCTAATTCACGATAGAAGTTTTTCAACGCATCTTTTGCAAAATACTCATGTCCCACATTGTGTTCTGCCGGATATTCAGCGCTGCGTGCATCGAAGGTTTCTAAAATTTTGCCCTTAAGTGTTTTAGCGTCAGCCCCTTTCTTTAATACATAGTTTTGGTGCATAACGTGGCAAAACAAATGCCCGTAATACAGCTTTGTGTCTATCTGCTCATCTATCTCTTTAGGTAGTACTTCAAACCAATCAGGATCGTTACGGCGAAGCGCTACGTCAATAGTCATCATGGCGCCCACGTCTTTACTGTGCATAACGTGATAGCGCCCTATTGCACCACCAGCAACAAAACGGTGCAAAATAGCTTTATCAGCTTCCTCTTCCGTGCACTCAAAGTAGCTACCTTCGTTCTTTGTAAAGAACTCATCTAGGTAAGCTTTTGCTTCGGCAACGCCGTCGTTACTCATTTCCAAAATCCAGTGGTGCTGGTATCTATCGCGGAATGCTTCCATTCGCTTGGGCAAATGATTAGGAAATAAGTAGCTTAAATACTGCATTACACGGTCAGACATTTTATTAGGTAAGAAACCTAGTTTGTCGGTAAATGCATCGAATTTTCGCTTGAATGAAAACAGTTTAGGAATGAATTTAGCGCCCAACTTGCTAATAACAATGAACATATCTTTACCGTACTTTTTAGATACGTCGTAGCAGTCGCGATGCAAATATTCGCCTGAATCAGGCAGGTTTTTAAAGCCAGATAAAATGTCGCGGCGCACTTTTGTAAATACCGCTGCGTCGTTTGAACCCACATAAAAAACTTGTTTCTTTTCTGGGATGGGGAAGGTATCTAAACGCACAGCAAACACAGCAAGTTTACCGGCACAACCTGAGGCTTCGTGAAGTCTGCGCCCGTCGTTGTTGAAACGTGATGGCGTGTCTGAATCTACGTCTCTTACACGTGCGTCATATTCATTGTCAGACGCACGGGCATCTGGGTGCTTAACATCGGCTTCACTGTAACGTTTGTGCTCAAGGTTATTGAGAATTTCTTCAGGGTCACAGCCTAAGTCAATACCCAGATTGTTCACCAATGAAAGCTCACCCGATGCGTTTATTTGAGCGAACAATGAAAGTTCGGTATACGCTGGTCCACGCTTAACAAGTGCACCGCCAGAGTTGTTACAAATACCGCCCACGATAGACGCGCCAATGCATGATGAGCCAATAACTGAGTGAGGTTCACGTCCGTAAGGTGCTAACGTTTCTTCCAAGCCGAAGAGTGTACTTCCCGCTAATCCAACAATTTGCTTGCCGTTATCAACAATTTGA
The DNA here is from genome assembly GCF_036864375.1 of Alteromonas sp. S167. Taxonomy (NCBI): domain Bacteria; kingdom Pseudomonadati; phylum Pseudomonadota; class Gammaproteobacteria; order Alteromonadales; family Alteromonadaceae; genus Alteromonas; species Alteromonas sp. S167. The sequence continues at coordinate 33,930 of NZ_JAZETR010000015.1, read as the reverse complement.
ATTGCATCAATACGCATGGTGCTAATAATCACCAACGGGCGGTCGTAGTCTTTCCCATCAGGTGTAGAGCCACCGGTTAAGCCTGTATTGGCCGCCTGCATAATTACGGCAACATCAGCAGCAACACACAGTTTAAGCACTTGCCAAATTTCTACTAAAGAGCCTGGGCGAACTACCGCTAGCGCTTCACCTGCACCAAATCGAAAACCTTTGCAATAAGGCTGTTTCTTGGCTTGGTCAGTTAACAGGTAAGCTTGCCCTACTACATCTCGCATAGATGCGATAAGAGATTGAGTATCAGTATTTACGGCCATGATTCTCTCAGTGTTAGTGGTAGAAAATTGTGCAGGAGTCGAACTATACACGAAACCCATCGATAACAAAGGGGGCGAACGCCTTTTCTAAAGACAATTTATTCATATTTAATACAACGCATTACTTTCGTCTACATACCTCTTTATTTTCTTCAGTTACAGCACTTTTACAGGTACGTTTGATATGCGCACTTAACACGCATATGTTCGCGTTACATTTTGTTACGTTTTGAACAGTAAATAGGCTGCAAAGGTGTGTTGTAAACAGTGTGTTATGGGTTAAGGTGGATGTACTGAAAAGGAGTTTTCATGTCATATCAAGCATTTGTTTTAACAAAGAGTATTCATAGGGAAAGCACAGGGAATGACAACGCCAATCAACGTTTTGTCGCTATTCTGCCGTCTTGTGGTTTTAGTATAACAAGCGGCCCAATAACGCCCTCTCGTAGCGTTTTGATAGATACTCACACGCTATTTATTGATGCTAACTATTGCAGCCAAGCTAGCATACTCAACCTCTCATTAATTAGTGATTTTCCGCACTTGAGTATCATTGTTTTTAACGTCCCTGAAGAAAACACAGAATTTCACTATGCCGCTTTGCAAAAAGGGATAAATGGCATATTTCACGTTAACGATTCGCTAGAATTAATTGTTCGTGGCGCGCAGCAAATTCAAAAAGGAAATAAATGGTTTAGCAGAGAAGTAATGAGTCGGTATATTGATGCCAATTTATCGCTAAGTCACACAAATAATTTATCAGTTCAAACACCTAATAATGTGCTGACAAAACGTGAGCTTGCGATAACGCAGAAAATTACAGAAGGCGCTCAAAATCAAGAAATTGCAGACAACTTCCACATAAGCGTGAATACTGTTAAAACGCACGTTTATAGTATTTTCAGAAAAACTGAGTGTCGAAATCGCGTGGAGTTAATCAAATGGTTCGATAACCAATTTAATCAACTTAGACAAATTAACTAGTGCAAAGAAAGTGATAAAGAGCTCGTAGTTACGAGCTCTTTATACAACTGCAGTAACGGACCTTTTCAAAACGTTATGCTTTCGCTTTCCATACCCCTTTATTCATTCCTTGCAATACCAACTCGGTTACCGCCTTTTCTATGCTTTGCTTCACGCACTCAAACATTGGCTCATTTGTTGTGTACCCTGTTTCAGCTTCAAGCAAGCGTTTTAACGAAACATAACGGAACAGGCCAGCTCGCACCTCTTGGCTAAGCACTTTCTTCGACGTAGAAACAGAAACTAAGACTTGTCCCGTGCGAACATCTACAGCGCGCATATAAATGGATATCATATCTTCACGGAAAAGTTCGCTAGCTCCGACACCAAAATATTCAACGCCTGCACCACCAGTTCGAATGTTAGTATCGTAGCTAATGATGCCCCCCTCAATAATGATTCGAGCTGTGGTAAGAGGTGGTAGTTCACCGCCATGATTTTCTTCAACAGCAGCACGAATAATTTTTCGTTCGGTTAAGATGTTTTGAAGCCCTTCTCGCTCAACGGGTAAAAACCAGTCTGTTTCACTAAGTGTTTGAACCAGAATAGAGGTAGCGCCCTGAGTTACGGCTGTAGAAAACGAACTAGCACCAGAGCTAGGTTTGTATTGACCAGTTTGGTCACGAAAAGCATAAACCGAAACCGGTATCTGCCCCACAGGCTGGGGTAACGATTTAACTTCAGACAGCATGACGCTATCTTCAATGACATCAGCATTTGTAGTGTAAGGGGGCACTGAATCGGTAATGGCCTTGCAACCGCCAAGTAAAGCGATGGCTAATAATAATGCGGTACTTCTCATGAGGTATCCTTACCCAAATCGTGGAATTTCTACAACCGTCACTTCACCAGTCACAAGGTTGGTTATATTTACTATGATGCTATCGGGATTACTAGTAATAAGCTCTACCTGAAAATCGCCACTAACAAATAGACTGTCTTGATCGAATATACTTTGAATAGGGTTGCCGTTCTCATCAAACTCTTGCTCGCCAAATGCAAGATCTGTTATTTCACGCACTATTCTATTTATATATGCGCGCTCTAATGATTCTTGTAGACGCTCGTCATAAGAGCGTTCGTTAAAAGATGCACTATGTGCGTTTTGCGAATTCGCTTTGCTCAGTAAAAATGAACCATTTAACGGGTTCCCCCCAAAGGAGGGATTTATTGGAGTGTACACAAGCTCTGTGGCAAAAATAGTAGCTGAACACAAAACTGCAACTGTTGCCAATAACCCTTTTTTAATTGTTTTTTTCATTACCACTCATCCCCTGCTAAGTCTGGACTTCTGCTTTCAACATTGGCATTTGCTATTGCATCTAAAACCAGAACTATTGCTTGTTGTACCTTTTCATCCAAAGGCACTTGGCGTCTTCCCATGTAGGTTTGATAAACCACTTTATTGTCGTAAATAACTGAAAGTAAGGTGCCAGCTTGAGGTACTATAATTTCTTTTACTACTAGGTTTTTGCCTGAACTATCCGGTACTTCCCGCCAGTATTGGCTGATCTTTGAGGCAAACTCATGCCCTTGATGACTAATGCTATTATCTAATAACAACCCACCAAGACGAATTTCATCTGCGTAGACTTGTTTGCAAAACGCGTACGCCAAGAGGGCGCACGCAAAACAAAAAGAGAAAAACTTCATAAAGATTAGGCGGGCGATTATTCCCGCCTTCGTTCCTACATCTGAACTACTGTTGCAACGTTGTAATCACCAACTTGCGTAACGCTAACCGTGCCTCCGTTGCCAGAGATAGAACCAGTTACCAGGTTGTCGTTACCCATTTGTGTAACTTCAAACGTATTAGCATCACCCGTGATAGCAAACTGACCGCCTGCATCGTCAGTAACCCAGTTTCCCGTTCCTTCTTGCATAATGCTGATAGTGTTATCGCTGCCGTTAACAAGTAGGTCGAGCAAGTTCAAATCGCCACTTTGTTCAACATTAAGGGTATTGAAATTAGAGGATGAAACACTTGCCAGTTCAACCGATGCAATATTGTTAAAACCGTCTTGCGACATTGCTATTGTATTGCCATCGGCATATGCGCTTGCTTCACCAATAGCCGCCTGTGCCAACGTGAGATTGCCTTCTCCTGTTTGCTCTATTTCAACAGTATTGAAGAAACCATTGAAGTTAACGGTGCTCACTTCGTTTTCTGCGCCAATTTGTGTAATTTCAAACTCGTTGCCTATGCCAGCAACACCTGCATAGGCAATATTGCCCTCACCGGCTTGATTAATCTCAAAGTCATTTGAAACACCGTCTAAGGTTTCCACGGTCGCCAAGTTAAAGTCACCAATTTGATCGACATTAACAACATTGCTAGACCCTTCAAACAAGCCTGTAGTGATCTCGTTAAAATCACCATCTTGTTCAAAACCAATCTCATTGGCATCGCCGGTCATACTCCAACCAACACTGTTTTCGTCACCGTCTTGATCAATTTCAATTTCGTTATCAGATCCAACAATCGACGCTAGGTTAGACACGTTATAGTAGCCATCTTGAATCACTTCAATCGTGTTACCATCACCCGACAAATCCACAATATAAGATTCTTGCCAGTCGCCTGATTGTTCAATCAGCACCGTATTGTCGTTGCCCGACAAAACATTATCTGCCCAGTTTCCGCCATCGTTCTGAAAAACAGACATCGTGTTGCCACTACCACTAATTGCATTAATTGAGCGATTAAAAATAAAACCGAAAGGGCCGCCATCGCCAAGTTGCACCAGTGATACCGCATTGTCATCGCCCTGAACAACGAACTCTGCAGTACTGTCTACACTATCTTGCTCGGCTTCCACTAAGTTACCATTACCTGAAACAGACGAAAACAAGGTATTGCCGGTTTGCATTTGAGTCACAAAGACGTTATTTGCATCACCCATAACGTCTACAAAAATGGCGTTCAGGTCACCTTCTTGGCTTAGTATTGATTCGTTACCTACTGCATTACCTTCAGGGGCAGTTTGCGTAAGCGTAATGACATTGCCTTCAGCAGCGGCAACGAAGTCTGCCGCTGCATTGAAGTTAACATTTTTACTGTCTGGAATCTCTTGTGCCGACACCCATCCTGAGGCCGCAACTAGAAGAAGCGCGCTAGCTATTTTTGATTTTTTCATATTCACGTTTGTCTCCCTAAACGGTCATCACATCATTCTTTATATTGCGTGATGTTGACCACCATTTCGTTCCCTATTTGATGAACAATAAAAGATTGTTCACCTAACTGATTAACATTGGCAACGTTGTCAAACCCGTCTTGAATTATTTCAAAATAGTTGTGGTCATTTTGCTGAAGTAAATTCACGACATTACCTTCGCCAAGCTGGGTAATGATCGCTTCATTGTTGTTTCCATTTTGAGTAACGTTCGAAAGGTTTGAGGCGTCGCCTCGTTGAACTATGTTAGTTATATTATTTAACCCAAACTGACTGACAGAAATGAGGACCGTCTCATTATCTACCGTGATCGCTTGAGTATTCAGACTTATTGAAAGAGAAGATTCCACCATGTCTGAGGTTGTTGATAGGTCGGACTGTTTTGCATGGACAGGTACACTTGTTGCAAGTACTCCACAAAACATAACAGCAGTAATTGTTTTGCAAAGTCCTTTCACAAGCCCAGCGTTTAAGCACTGATATTTAACCCGTAACATTTTGTCCATGTGAACGACTACTTCCTTGAATAACAACAAAAGTGACTGTTCTATAACACGCTTTTCACGATAGATAATCCATCACTATTTAGTTGTATTTATTTCAACTCTGTAATTGTTTACCAACACAAAATCAGCAAGTTAACGCAAAACACTAGTACCTAAGTACTAATTACCCTTCACAAATATTCAATTTTTTACCAATGGTAAGACCTGTAATCTTGCATGAAGAACTTACCTCTACGTATATCATTCTTAAGTACTAGATTTTAATTTTCTTATCTCATTTTCGTAGTGTTTAAGTTGTATTTTTAATCAATTTACTGGTGACTTTTGAAATTTGCGTTATAAGTTTTAACCGTTAGTTATATCAGACCGAAAAAGAAGATTTCGTATTTATACAAGTAACAACTTGATGTTTAACTATGGAATCTCAAGATGAAAAAACTGCCATTAAAAACAGGACTCTCAGCACTTTCAGTTGCATTACTCCCTTTGTTTGCGGCGAGTCAAGCTAATGCAGCTAAAGCAGAACTTTACGACAGCAGCGTTATTGTTGTGTATAAGGAAAATGTAAGTAAAACCACTAAAATGCGTGCAAGGGCTTCCGTGGGCGCACGTATAAGTGATGCCAACAGAGATGAAGTGGATGACCGCTTTTCACACATACTCAATGGTCGCATTGCTAAACTGGAACTACGTGGTAAATCAGTTAAAGAAGCGATTGAAATTCTGAGCAAAAACCCATCGATAAAGAGTGCAGAACCAAATTATTTGTATCGTAAAGCGCTTGTAACTACCGATCCTTCCTATGGCGAATTGTGGGGTTTAAACAATACCGGGCAAGCTGGCGGCACTGAAGACGTAGATATTGATGCACCGGAAGCGTGGGACATTACCACTGGCGACAGCGACGTTGTAATTGGTGTAATAGACACTGGCGTCGACTACAACCATGAAGACCTTGCAGACAACGCTTGGGTAAACCCAGGTGAAATTGCTGGGAACGGCATTGATGATGACGGCAACGGCTACATCGATGATGTTTATGGTATTGACCCAGTTAACGGTGATACCGACCCCATGGATGACGATTCACATGGTACACACGTGGCAGGGACTATTGGTGCTGTAGGCAACAACGGTATTGGCGTAGTAGGCGTAAACCACGAAGTGTCTATTGCCGCCTGTAAATTCTTAGGTGCTGACGGCACAGGTTCAACAGCCGGTGCTATTGAATGTATCGATTATTTCACAGACCTTAAAACAAACCGCGGTATCAACATAAAAGCCACTAACAACAGTTGGGGCGGTGGTGGATATAGTGAAGCCCTCGAAACAGCCATTGAAGAAGCCGGGCAAGCAGGTATCCTTTTTGTTGCCGCTGCGGGTAACTCGGGCTCAAACAATGACAATGTCGATAACTACCCTTCAAATTACCAAACGTCTACAGATAGCGTATTTGCAGTAGCTAGCATTAACCGAAACGACGGCGATAGCGGCTATTCTTTTGGCGTTGAAACTGTTGATTTAGCTGCGCCAGGCACAGCTATTCTCTCAACGGTACCGGGCGATGGTTATGCCGCATTCTCTGGAACATCGATGGCGACCCCACATGTCGCAGGTGCAGCGGCACTTGTATGGTCTTTAAATCCAGAGCTTACACCGTCAGAAATGAAAACATTATTGATGGAAACTGGCGAAACAAGCCTATGGGCTGACGGAAGAACCGCTTCGGGTAATCGTCTGAATGTGCTAAATGCACTGGAAGAAGCCGACCCTACACCAGGCTTTAAACTCTCAATTACCCCAGGCTCTGCAGAAATTACTGCTGGTGAAAGTTTCTCATTCGACGTTGAAGTAGGTGCAATTGCAGGCTACGACGAAGAAGTTCAGTTAACACTTTCACAGTCTGGTGATATTGGCTCGTTGAGCGGAGCCACCGCAATGCCTGGCGATACGGTAACGCTAACGGTGGAAACAACAGAAGAAACACCATGGGGCGCCTATAACTTCACCGTAAATGGTGTAAGCGGGGATATTGAAAAATCGAAGAGCGCCAACCTTTATGTGTATCCAATGGGCTTAAATGACTTCCCTTACGCCTATACTGGTGAGGCAATACCTACGCTACCGAATGAAGAAGATCCTGATGATATAGGTGTAAACCTTATTATCAACGTTCCAGATGATATCACGGTTTTCGGCATGCAAGCGGGCGTAAACATTACTCACACCTACAGCGGCGATTTAGTGCTTTACCTCACATCACCACAAGGCACTACTACTGTTTTACGTCAAAACCAGGGGGGTGGTACGGATGACATTGTTGAGTCTTACACAACGGATGCATTCAACGGTGAAGTGGCTACGGGGGATTGGACATTAAACGTAGTAGATACATTAAGTGGTGATAACGGTACCGTAAACACCTGGGATATTGTTGTTACTGGCATAGGTGAGGTTGGACCTACACCGCCTAATGCAGCTTTTGCGGTTGATGTATCTGGTTTAACGGCAACATTTACCAATAACAGTAGTGATGTAAACGACGACATTTCTGACTACAGCTGGGACTTTGGCGATGGCGCAACATCTACTGAAGAAAATCCAACTCATGTGTACAGCGCCACTGGTGTGTATGACGTTACGCTTACCGTGACCGACTCACAGAGCAATACAGGCGTGTCTACCCAGACTGTATCTGTGTCTGACAGCAACATCACAGTTGATGTTGACCGTGCAATGCTGTCTCGTTTCGGTTCGCTACGCGTTGACCTTTCGTACAGTGGCTCTCAAGCCAATACCGTAACCATTTATCGCAACGGCGAACTTATTGATGAAGTCAGTAATTCTGGACGCTATCGCGATAGAAGTAGAGATATGTCTCCAGGTACTTATACCTATATGGTATGTGATGAGACGTCCGCATGCTCTGCACCAGTGACGGTGAACCTTTAACGCCCAACCCGTGTGAACGCAGCTTGTAAAAAGCTGCACATTGAAGCACTTGCCAGCCCTAAATACGGGGCTGGCTTTTTAATTTGTCACGCTACCTAAGCGCTACTAACTCTTTCTACTTCATGCCGTGAACCTATTCTTATGTGATTGTTCATTTAACAAGGAATGTTGGTAAGACGGTTAATTATGTTACATTGCAAGGAATGTTCTTTATATTTTTACCTTTATGAAACTACATTTTTTATCAAAGCCATTTATAGGTATATTTGCTCTATTAATGGTGCTTAGCGGTTGCAATGCTACACAGTCAGATAGAGATTATAAATACTCACCAACAGCTAACCCTCTTAACAAGGTAGTGCATGCACAGTCAGAAGCCTTGAAACAAAACAAACTGTTACTTGTAGTGTTAGGTGCACAGTGGTGTCACGACAGTACTGGCCTAGCAAAACGGTTCTCTTCAAGTGAAATGCAGCGTATTTTAACACCCCATTATGAAACGGTGTTCATTGATGTAGGCATGCTTGAAGACCGCCGAAATATTACCGAACGATTTAACTACCCAATTTACTATGCAACACCAACGGTCATGATTGTGGACCCATCAAGCAGTGCATTGCTTAACAGAGCCAGCATGGATATATGGGGCAGAGCAGACAGCATTCCACTAGCGCAGTATGTTGATTACTTTTCAGTATTTGCCAATATGAGCGAGAAACAAAAGGCACCAATGATAGCGTGGCAAAGTACACCGCAAGAAGCCCAATATTACGCTGAGCAGGCGTTGCGACTGCAAGAGGCTTATGATGCTCTAAACCCAATGCTATTGCGCGATATTAACGGCGATACGCCAGATGGCTTTTACAAACTGTGGAAAGAGACCAAAGCGTTTAGAACTGAACTACAAGAAACAATGACAAAGCGCGCTGCGCTTACGCTTGAAATGAAAGGAGATGGTAGTGACGAAGCGAAAGCTGCTCCAGCGCTAAGACACTACCATCCTTTTTCTTGGGAGGCTAACGAAGGTTAGCTTGCACCTGTTACTGCCGCGCGATTGCCTTGCTTTGGTGCTCTGCGCGGCGAGCCTGCTTTAACGTTGTTACTTTGAGCAGGCTTTCCATTCTGCCTGCTTTTATTTTTCTCATTGTACTTATTGCCATTCGCCGAGTGGCTAGCGTTAGCTTTGTTCGCTGGTCTGCGCCTTTTGTTTGATGGCTTATGAGCTCGCGAACCACCATTTTCGCTGCCTTCCTGCTTATTTTTATGCTTATTATCGCCCTTAACATCGCGTTTTCCGTTGTCTGATGTCGCTTTTGGCTTCTTTGGCTTTTTAGGCTTCTTTGGCTTTGAAAGCGTTGTAGGCGGCACAGCTTGCTGTGGCTCGAAACCTTCTAATACCTCTCTGGGCAACAACTTTTGAATAAGTGTTTCGATGTCCTTAAGATTTTGCAGCTCTTCTGCGCAAACGAATGACCACGCTTGGCCTGTTGCCCCTGCTCTTCCTGTTCGCCCTATACGGTGAACATAATCTGCAGCGGTATTTGGAAGGTCAAGGTTAACAACAATGGGCAGCTCGCTGATATCAATTCCACGCGCAGCAATGTCGGTAGCTACCAACACTTTAATGTCGCCGCTTTTAAATTCCGCTAGCGCTTTGGTGCGCGCACCCTGGCTTTTATTGCCATGAATTGCTGCACTTGGAATTTTTGAGCGCGACAGTTTTTCAGCAATTCGGTTGGCACCGTGCTTGGTGCGGCTGAATACCAACACCTGCTCCCACTTTTTCTGCTTAATTAAGCATATAAGCGCGGTGGTTTTTTTCGACTTATCAATAGTCACTAAATGCTGCTCTACCGCATCCACCGTTGTATTAGCTGGAGCCGTTGAAATACTAACTGGGTCTTGCGTAAGCGTTTTAGCAAGCGCCGTAATGTCAGGTGAAAATGTTGCTGAAAACAGCAAGCTCTGTCTTTTTTCCGGGAGCAGTTTCAGTACACGTTTTATGTCGTGAATAAAGCCCATGTCCAACATTCTGTCAGCTTCGTCTAAAACCAGCACTTCAAGCTGGTCGAACTTAACCGCGTTTTGCTGATGCAGGTCTAACAACCTACCCGGCGTGGCGATCAGCACATCAATGCCCTTTCTCAACGCCATCATTTGCGGGTTAATACCTACACCGCCAAATACAACCGCTGTTTTAAGCGGCAAGAACTCAGCGAAAGCACGTATGCTTTCTTCTACTTGTGCAGCAAGTTCACGCGTAGGTGTAAGTATTAGCGCTCTTACGTTATTTCCTCGTACTTTAGGTCCATCCATTAGACGCTGCAAAATAGGTAAACCAAAACCCGCTGTTTTACCGGTTCCGGTTTGTGCTGCAGCCAGCACATCTTTTCCTGCCAATACTTCAGGTATTGCCTTCTCTTGAATAGGTGAAGGGGTTGTAAAGCCGCGTTTTTCGATGGCTTGTAACAAGGGTTTTGCTAACCCAAGTTGGTCAAATGACATTCAATGACTCCTAATGTAGGCACGTAGCCTAAAATACATGATCACCAACTAATAGATGTCGGTAACACAAATACGCTGTGATAATTTAGATTATTGAGAAAGTGTGGAGATACGTTGTTGCAGATAATGCAAACTTAGTTGTTATTGATTTGGGAATGGAACGTACTTTTTACTCTTATCAATTTGCGCGAATACTACCATTATAGACCTCGCACCACCAGCATATAATTTAACCAACCTCGTAATTAAGGTGTAACGTAAAGTCTATCTATAAGACTACTTACCTACAGCTTCACAGTCTTTACCACTGTAGCAGCGTGGTTTTCTTGTAAGTATTCCATTAATCCAAGCAGGCTCAAAGGGCGCGCAAACCGATATCCTTGCATAGCTGTTGCGCCAATCTCTTTGGCAAATTCAACTTGTTCTTCAGTTTCTAACCCTTCAATGGTGCAAGGCATATCTAGAAACCGACAAAGCCCAACCACATTTTTAATAATTAAAGCTCGCCGTTTACTTTGATCGTCGTGCAGCGGAAAGTCAGGCAACAAAGAGCGGTCTAATTTTATTGCGTCATAGGTTTCGTTGGCGAGTTCGGAAATGCACGAAAAACCCGTACCAAAATCGTCTATGGATATCGTCATACCTAATGACTTGAGCGCCGACAATGATTTTCTGGCCTTAGCACTTTGTAACGTAGATTCTGTAATTTCCAATACAAGTTTACGTGGCTGAATATTGTGAATTGTGATGCATTCCTCAAATATGTCTATCACTGATTCATTTTGCAGTTGTACCGCCGACATATTTAAATTTATTTTAATCTCACCAAACCCCCATTGTTCCAAGGTTTTAAACGCCATACACACTTCTTCCAGCATCAGCCTACCGACTTCATGAATGTATTTTGTACGTTCGGCGATTGGGATAAATTTATCAGGTCGGATAGTTCCTTTATCAGGCAAATGCCAGCGAGCAAGAGCTTCCACAGACAATACGCTTCCATCAGCCGCAACAATGGGTTGAAATAATGCGGTGATATGTTTATTGGCTATTGCGGCACCAAGCCCTTGTTGAATGAACAGCCTGTACTCAATATCTTTAGAAAGGCTCTCGTGAAAACGAACAATACTATTCTTTCCATACTGTTTGGCTGAGTACATTGCTATATCAGCATTTTTGAGTAACTCACTTGCAGACATACTATCAGTTGCAGTAGCAACACCAATGCTAGCAGAAATTTGAAATGCGCCAGATGACGTACTAAACGAACTGGAAAATACATCAGTGATACGTTCAGTTATAAGGGCAATTTCATTGCTACATGTTGTTTTTGTTACAACAACAAATTCATCTCCGCCGAATCGTATTACAGTATCCTCTTCTCTTACTGCGGTCTTAAATCGACTTGCACACCCACGAAGAATTTCGTCGCCGACATCATGACCATGTGTATCGTTTATTAATTTAAATTCGTCAATATCGATAAATATAATGGAGCAAGGCTCGAAGGATTCTGTAAACTCTTCAACAATGCGACTTAGGTAATTGCGATTTCCAGCCCCTGTTAATGCATCAGTAAAGGCCAAATATTTAAGCTGGCTTTCCGACGATTTTAACTCGGTTACATCGGTTAAAATGGCGACAAAATGTTCTTTGTTATCAGCTACAGAAAAAGCCGAAGTAGACATAACAATATGTCGTCTTACGTTATATTGATCCACAATCGTAATGTCAGTTCGTAACCCATCAACAAGATAGTTAGGTCTATTGTCTTTCTTTCTTGATAGAGGAAAGACGCTATAAATGTGACAACCGATTATTTGTTCGTCTTGTTTATCAAGCATTTCACAGAACGCGCTATTAACCTTTATAACGGTTCCTGTGTGGTCGTATACGAGAACCCCCTCTTTGATTTCACTTACAATCTTATCTGCTATGCCCAAGCTCGATTGCGCACTTCTTAACTCTGTTACATCCTGAATAGCCCCCACCTGCACTTCATCTTTTGTTAACGTAACGTCTGATAAAACGACTTGGAACCACTGTCGCTCTCTACCTTCTAAATCAAGCTGCAATACAGAACGAAACTGATGTTTATTTGCTATTGAGTATTGTAGTTCCGATAGGTCTCGGCTAGGGAATAACGCGATAAAATCGTCTAACGCCATTGTTTGAGGAAAATTAAGGAGGTTATCTACGTTTTTAATAACAACCGAGTGGGATGCTTTATCCACTTCTAAAATACTCAACTTCGCGACTTCAGAAGCTAGCGTTAGGCGTTTGTTAGAGCTCGCTAATTCTTGCTCAATACGCTTGCGTTCAAGCGCAATCTGGACTGCTGTTTTTAAAGATATCTCTCCAAAGGGTTTTATTAAATAGCCATAAGGCGAAATAGAAAGTGCGTTTGAAATGGTGTTTTCGTCAGTATAAGCCGTTGTGAATACAATAGGTAGATTGTGCTTTTTTATTATAGATTTAGCGACATCTATGCCCGATTCAGCGCCACCCAAGTTTATGTCCATCAAAATAAGTTCTGGTGAGCTTGCGTTGAGTATGGATTCAATTTGGGTGGGCTCATTAGCTATCCCCACCACATCCATACCAAACCGTTTAAGAAGTCGGCTAGTGTTCATTGCCTCTACTAACTGATCTTCAATAATAAGTATTTGGGGCTTTTTATCCTTTTTCGCCATCATTACGCCTCAAACCCAAGATTTCTGATTTCATTTTCTAAAAGTTCAGTATCCACGGGTTTTGTTAACACGGTGATATCTTCCAACGCATGAGGAAACGCCATGGCTGCACCATATCCAGTGATGAAGAAAAACGGTACTCCACGCTTTTTCAAATCCTCACCTAGCTGAAAGGAATTTTCATTCCCTAAATGTACATCAAGAAACAGCATTGAAGGGTCGCGCTGAGCTAGCGCAGCTCTCGCTGACCCAACATCACCAAAAATTTCTACATTTTTAAACCCGACACTTTTCAGCTTTTTTTGTAAATCTAAAGAGATAAGCAAATTGTCTTCTACGATAAACGCCGACGCTGTTTTTCTACGTTCACTCAAAGGCATTACCGACGACTTTGTGACTGATAAAGAAGACACATCGTCCTCATCAGAGCTAACACCAAGTTCAACATGCTTTTTAGGGATCGTAAATCGCGCTTTTAAGCCTGAAATGTCTGGGAACAATTCTGTTTTGCCACCCAGTTCATGAGGAATAACAGATTTAATTACCGTCATTCCAAACCCTTCACTCGCCATTTCCGCCACCGGCGGGCCGCCTTTTTCCTCCCACTCAATCACGCAGCCTTTTTCTTCATCGAGAGACCAAGTAATGGCAACACGGCCATCGTTGCTAGTCGCACTCAATGCACCATATTTGGCTGCGTTGGTAATCATTTCGTGAAACACTAAAACAACCGGCGTGACAGCATAGGCCGTTATTGAAATATCTGGCCCAGCTATCTTGAACGCTGACTCATTGACCATGTAAGCCTTAAGTTCATTGTGTAGTAACTTTCTAAAGCTAATACTTTTCCACGAGGCATGTGTTAGCTGATCATGGCCTAGTGCCAATGCAGATACTCTTGCTGATAGCGAGTTAACAAACGTATCGATGTCATTTTTTGTTTGTGATGTTTGCCCCACTATGGCACTGACCAAATTAAGAATATTTCTAACTCTATGATTGAGTTCGCCAATGAGTAACTCTAAACGCTTTTTGGCCTCACGTTGTATTGTCTCTTTTTCGTGTAGATGCTTGATCGTTAGTTCCATTACCCCAAGCCTAATTGACTTTGCTCTCTCCATGTCTAAATCTGTCCATGAAATAGATTTTGTTGCGTTAACTTCTATCCATTTGTCAAAGCTTGCACGCGGCGTCAGTATGCTTTCATGTCCGCGCTTTTCCACACGCTTTTCCGGATTTCCAGCCCACATCACTTTTTGAGTAATAGATTTGCGGTACAGAAAAATATAATCCATTGGCGAGGATGATATTTTTATAGCTAGTACACCAGCAACTTCACTGTCAGAAAGCGCCTCATCGGCAGCCATTAAGTTATCTAAACGGTGCACTTCTGCATCGGGGTACTTTGAAAGATGCTCGGTGAGCTTTTTGACTTTTTTATGACTAAGTGCAGCACCATTTTTTGCATACTCATCACTGAAACAACACCCTATTCCGTCAATATCAATAAGTCCTTTTAACAATTCTAGCTGTTCTACTATTGCATTCGCTAATGACTGTCCTAGCGCAAGATTACTCAATATTGTCGTGAAGGTACTCGTTGCCTTTTCGCTTACACGAATACGCTCTTGTATTAGTCTATTCGAAAGTTCTAATGAAAATATTTCACTAAAAAGCTCTAACTGCGAAAGTAGCCGCACTGAAACAATTTTGTCTGAATTATGGTGACATGCAATGAGCCCCCATAATTCCCCTTCAATAATGATTGAAATAGACATGGATGCACCCACTCCCATATTCTGTAAATATTGAATATGGACAGGGGAAACGGCGCGCAACTTGGACTGTGATAAATCAAGGGCAGGTGCATTATCGTCGTGAGATAATAAGGGAGACGTTTTGGCATGCACACTAGCGATAGTTCTAGTTAACGTACGTTTGTATAACGCTCTCGCTTGTTTTGGAATGTCAGAAGCGGGGTATCTCAAACCCAAAAATGGCGCCATGTCTGCATTTTTAGCCTCAGCAACGACCTCACCTGCACCATCTGATAAAAACTGATAGAGCATGACCCTGTCAAAACCAGTCGCAAACTTTAAAGCTTCCACTATTCCATCGTAAAGCAGCTGGATGCCTTTCAACTGAGAAATCTGATTCATTAGTGCTGATAGCACATTGTCATAACTTGCAGTAGCAGCTTCTGGTTCAAACTCAATAACCACAGTACCCCCTACTGAATGTACCGTAATATCGAACTTACCAGTTGCGCCTTTTAAGGTTCGTGCGTCTAAGTGGCAAGGCTTGCCAATAATAACAGACTGATGCTGCGCACCTCGAATGGCGTGAGCTAGCTCTTTACCTCCCCATTCCCATAAGTTTTCACCAAGCAATTGCGAAGCGTTTACGCCAAGAAAGTCGCCAACATTTTCTGATATATGGGAAACAATGCCTTCTGTGCTTACAGCGATGAGAAAGCCGTAATGTTGCACATGCTCTAGTAAATGGATGGGTTCATCGTCACACTGACGCACTAGCGTGTTTATGTCACTCGAATCTCTTTGCATTGATCTCGCCTATTAGAGATGGAGCCCTCTATAGAATAGCGAGCCACTGGTCATAAACCTTAAAAAAATGTCGAAAGATAACTCGCTAGATGCGGTTGTCATTAAAAGTGTAGACTAGTTTGTAGATAACACCTCACTTTCATTAAAAGAATCTTATATTCTTAAAATTCTGGTAGCCTTAAAAGAAATAGAAGTCTTTGACGAAGTGTTAAAACCGCAACAATGGTGTTTCCACAAACTGTTTTTATTTTTATCAAAACGACAAAAAAAGTAGGGTTAACAAACCTAGCATGTTTCTGAGTCCTAAAAGAGATAGCTCGCTAAACACTCAATAAAATCATATATATCAAAGTTTTAAATCATTTTAAAAAGACGCTGGCACAGTCAGAAATAACAAATAACGAACTTTGTCGAGCGACGCAAGGTCGCAAAATCATCAAAACTATGACATGTTGATGTTGTGGATGTTAAAAACCACTTTACCTACACCACGTTAAAGGATAAAAACCGCGCAGTATTTAATTACCACAGCACTGTGGTTTAGCAATGAAGAAGAAAACATGAATGTTGATAGTTTGACTACGCACTTTGAAGAAAAGTGGTCGCTGGTAAAAGCATCTGTGATGTCTGACAGCTTTATGATTCAGCTCGCAACCATCGCAGTGATTTACTGCGTTGCTTTTATACTCGCAAGGCAAGTGAAAAAACCATTTAAATTTACCCGTGAAGCACCTGAACATGGAGCGCATACTTTACATGGCTTTATGTTCAAATTGGGTGAGGCATTGTTTCCGCTAATTACTATTAGCATGTTGAAACTTACCACAGTGCTTGGCGAACAGTTTCAGTTCGACGCTTGGTTACTAGAAATAGCTGTTGTCGTTGCTTTACTGCTTTTCGTAAACTCGCTTATTCATGGTTTTGTAGAAAACAGAACCATAGCAACGTTCATGCGCTGGCTTGGCCTACCCATATTGTTTTTACACCTAGTAGGTATCTTACCGCTAATCACCTCTACCCTAGAATCTATTGCCATCTCGGT
Organism: Alteromonas sp. S167; assembly: GCF_036864375.1. Classification (NCBI taxonomy): domain Bacteria; kingdom Pseudomonadati; phylum Pseudomonadota; class Gammaproteobacteria; order Alteromonadales; family Alteromonadaceae; genus Alteromonas; species Alteromonas sp. S167. The sequence goes on along the minus strand of NZ_JAZETR010000015.1, from coordinate 17,155 downwards.
TGGAAATGTAGAAATTTCGGCGTATGGCGTTACCCGTGTACTGTTATTTGGCGCACTACTTTTCTACTTGGGAAGAAGCTCTAATGCCATTGGCCAAGATATCATCCGCAACCATAAGTCGTTGGACGTATCTACCAAAGAAGTGTTTGCAAAGCTGTTCGAAGTAGCCCTGTTCTGCGTGGTATTCCTGTTACTGCTGAATGTTATGGGTATAAACCTTACTGCATTGGCCGTGTTTGGTGGTGCTGTAGGCGTTGGTTTAGGTTTGGGTTTACAGTCGATAGCGTCAAACTTCATTTCTGGCATCATCATTTTATTAGATAAGTCGCTAACGGTAGGTGACTATGTTGAGTTAGAAGATGGTCAGAAGGGCATCGTGCGCGAATTTAAGATGCGTTACGCTGTATTAGAAACTTACGACGGTAAAGACGTACTGGTTCCTAATGAGAAATTTATCAGCTCACTGCTAATAAACTGGACCCATAAAAACCAGAAACAGCGTTATCGCATTGACTTTTCCGTGGCCTATAAAACTGATATTCGTTCCATGGTTGAAATTGTGAAAGAGGCTGTTGGTCAGCACCCTCAAGTAATTAATGGTGACGACGTTCCCTTTGAAGAACGCCCAGACTGCGAGATTGATAGCTTTGGCGACTCGGGTGTAAATATGTTTGTCGAATTCTGGATGGAAGGCGTAGATGACGGTAAAAACCGCGTAGGTGGCGATTTACTACTCATCGTTTTTGAAACACTTCGCGAACATAACATTGAAATTCCGTTCCCGCAGCGTGAAGTACGAGTGATCAATGAACAAGACATTGGTATTCGTAACACTACACCATAGATAATACGTTTGAACTATAGAAAATGCTTCGCGCTCGGCTTAAAACCTCGCGCGAAGCACATCCCAGCTCCATTCTGGTGCGCTTAACCCACACATCAAAAGAAACTTCTGATAATCAGACTTTCCCATTGCGGTGGCGACGGTTTTAAGCTGCGACTTCGCGCGTATTGCTTTCACCTGCAGCAGCTCTAAACGTTTATCAGCACTTTCATCAAAGTTGTCATTAATAATCAAGCTGGCCTTATTAGTAGCTTCACACGCTGTAATAACATAACCCAGTAGCTTCACATACACCGACACCATCTGTTTCTTTTCAAACACAGTTTCAAATGGCGAGCCTGCCAGCATTTGCTGAAAGCTTGCGTGTGTTTCGTCGACTATCAAGGTGTTCAGCTCTAGTAACGTATCTAGCATAGTCTGTAGCAGGCGCTTGTGAGTGTCACCGTATAATGCAGTGTCACTTAAATCGTTAATGTCTTCACTTAGTATTTCTAAGTTAACCAACGCGCGCTGTAGCCTTGCCATTACCACTGTGCCTGTATTTTGTGCATTAATGCGTCAGTGTACCTAATCCCCCCTTGCAATGCGACGCTTCACTTGCTTATAAGCGTGCACAAAAAACGGGGCAACAAGCCCCGTTTTTAATCGCCTAAGTTACTTATTTAACCACTGGCGCATTTCTACATACCTTACAAACTGCGCGAGTCTACTTCTTAGACAACGACGCAGTTAGGTCATGGCGTAAGTCGAAACGGTCAAGCGTCATTACTTTTGTCCACGCATCAACAAAGTCTTCAACAAAACGTTGTTTTGCGTTGTCGTAAGCGTACACTTCCGCTACTGCACGTAATTCACTGTTTGAACCAAACACCAAATCAACAGGAGTACCTGTGTATTTCACTTCACCGGTTTTACGGTTTACACCTTCGTAAACAGAAGGGTCGTCCGTTTTTCTCCACTTAGTGCCCATGTCTAACAAGTTAACGAAAAAGTCGTTGCTCAATGTATTCACGTTATCAGTAAATACACCATGAGTAGTGCCGTTTGCATTTGCACCCAGTGAACGCATACCACCAAGCAACACCGTCATTTCCGGCACCGTAAGGTTAAGCTGGTCGGCTTTATCTACTAACATATCGGTCGGTGAACGATAGCTTGCTTGCGCATTGTAGTAGTTTCTAAAGGCGTCAGCTGATGGTTCTAACAACGAGAAAGAAGTTACATCAGTCTGCTCTTGAGTTGCATCGGTACGCCCAGGCTTAACCGGCACAGTTACTTTTACGCCGGCATCTGCAGCAGCTTTTTCAATTGCAGCAGCACCACCAATTACAATAAGGTCTGCCAACGACACTTTCTTTTTAGAGAACATGCGAGAATTGTATTCTTCTTGCACTTCCTTAAGTTTCGCCACTACTTCTTTAACAGTGTCTGGTTCGTTTACTTCCCAGCCCATTTGAGGCTGAAGTGCAATGCGTGCTCCGTTCGCACCACCGCGCATGTCTGATGCTCTAAAGCTTGATGCCGACGCCCACGCTGTTTTAACAAGCTGCTGAACCGTCAAACCAGTGTCTAAAATGTCTGACTTCAACTTTTTCACATCTTTGTCAGAAATCATTTTGTAGTCGGCTTCAGGCACAGGATCCTGCCAAATGAAATTCTCTTCTGGAATATCGTTACCCAAGTAACGTGCCTTTGGCCCCATATCTCTGTGCGTAAGCTTGAACCATGCTTTCGCAAATGCAGTTTGGTATTCTTTTGGATCGGCTAGGAAGCGCTCAGCGATTTTGCGATATTCAGGGTCGTATTTAAGCGCCAAGTCCGCGGTTGTCATTACCGGCGGGTTCTTTTTACCTTCTACGTGAGCATCAGGCACCGACTGGTGTAACGACTCGTCAGTTGGGATCCACTGGATAGCGCCGGCAGGACTACGCGTTTGCTTCCACTCGAAGCCCAATAGGTTTTGTAGATACAAGCTAGTCCATTTAGTGGGCAGCTGTGTCCAAGCACCCTCAAGACCACTGGTAACAGTATCTTCAGCATTGCCTTTGCCGCAGTTGTTTTTCCAACCTAAACCTTGCTCTTCAAGGCCTGCTGCGCCAGGTTCGCCTTCAAGACAGTCTGAAGGTTTGTGTGCACCGTGCATTTTGCCAAACGTGTGACCACCTGCAATTAGCGCAACAGTTTCTTCATCATTCATCGCCATACGACCGAATGCAATGCGGATGTTCTTTGCTGAACCCATAGGGTCTGGCTTACCTTTGGGACCTTCTGGGTTTACGTAAATCAAACCCATATGCGTTGCACCAAGTGGACGCTGAAGCTTGCCATCTCGCTCTTCGCGATCGCTGGCTAGCATTTCAACTTCAGGGCCCCAATATACCAGGTCCGGCTCCCAATCATCGGTACGGCCACCAGCAAAGCCGTAAGTATCAAAACCCATGTTTTCCATACCTACGGTGCCCGCTAAAATCATAAGGTCGCCCCATGACAAACTCTCACCGTACTTTTGCTTAATTGGCCATAACAAACGGCGTGCCTTGTCTAAGTTACCATTGTCGGGCCAGCTATTAAGAGGATCGAAACGCATCTGACCGCCGTCACCACCGCCGCGACCATCAAGCGTACGGTAGGTACCAGCAGCATGCCAAGAAAGACGAATAAAGAAAGGACCATAGTTACCAAAGTCGGCGGGCCACCAGTCTTGCGACGTCGTTAATAATTCATTGATATCGCTTTTTACTTGGTCAAGGTCTAGCTTTGAAAACGCTTTTGCATAGCTAAAATTTTCGCCTAAAGGGTTAGAGCGTTTGTCGTGATCGCGCAGTGGTGAAAGGTCTAACTGATCAGGCCACCAGAATTGGTTACTTTTGGCTTGGAATGCCTTTGTCATTCCCATGCCTTTTGCGCCAGCAGGCTTACTTATTTGATCGTTAGCCATTGCACCTGTGGCGCACAAAGAAAGCGCAACGAGTGCAGAAACTGTTGTTCTTTTAAACCTTCTTGTCATCATATTCATTTCCCGTTCTACATTGTTTAGACAATAAAAAGTGATTCACACCCTTTTTATTAACATTCTATTTACCTAATACATTTAAGAAGATAGTCAGTGCAGCGATTAAATGACAGATAATAAAATGGATTCTGCTGATTGAATTTTTCAATTAAAAAAAAGACATTCTCTTTCAATGATTTAGTATGAAGATCACAGTGCGCCTAAAACCGTGAAGCTATTTCACACGCTGTGAAATGTTTTCGAGTGACGTATGAGGCAGTGAACAATCACCCGCTATAAATTGTGCAAAAGTAAATCAAATTTAATCAAAGTAAGAAAAAATTTCATGACTTACGCTGACATTTTGAAAGTTTTACGGTGGCATGACGTTTGAAATACCTATAAGGAATTTTGTCGTATTAGCTTCACTACGAAGCCAATGGATTGATTAATAGCGAATGAGGAAAACATCATGAAAAAATTACTTGGAACAGTAAGTTATCTAAGTGCCATTGCATCTATCAGCGTAATGGCCTCTTTTGGTGCACACGCTCAAAGTGCTCAAGTAGAAGCAAAAACAAGTGGCTTCTATGTTGGTGGTAATTATGGATACTTGCGTGTAGAGGGCGAAGATGACTTCGACGATGATAAAGATGTTTGGCAAGGTATTGCTGGTTACAAATTCAATGAATGGATAGCTATTGAAGGTAGTTATATTGACTTTGGCGACTACGGTAGTGATTTAGCTGGCGCAGAGACTGACGGTTATACAGCAGCGGTAAAAGGTATATTACCGCTTACTGAACGATTTTCACTTTACGCTAAATTAGGTCAACTATGGTCAGAAACGGAATACAACTTAGGTGGTTTCAGCCAGGAAAATGATGATGAAAGTTTATTTGTAGGTGCAGGTTTAAGTTATGCCATTACCAGCAACTTTTTAGTTAATGCTGAATATACGGTTTACGACACTGAACTTGATGCTGACGAAGCATTTGACGACATTGACGATACCGATTTTGAAACGGATTTAAAGCAAGCAAGTATCGGTGTTGAATACCGTTTCTAACAACAAGTGAAGAACTGAGAAAAACGCAGCGATAAGCTGCGTTTTTTGGTTTTACCTACTTTTTATTTTTACCCATCAATACGTTGTATTAACTGCGCTAGCTCTTCAATTTTTGCCACCGTTGTTTTTACAAGGTTATCAATTTCGTTCGATGAAGCTTGTGAGTTTCCGGCTAACGTTCTTACCTCATCGGCAACCACTGCGAACCCTCTGCCCATTTCACCAGCTCTCGCCGCTTCAATAGCCGCGTTAAGTGCCAACAGATTGGTTTGTTCCGAAATAGAGTTAATAGTACCTACTATGGTACTTATAGTTTGACTGGTAGTGAGCAATTCCTGCATAGCGCCTTGAGTGTCATTTACTGCTCGTTTTCTCGATGATACATTGATTGCAAAAAAGACATACCGAGTGATACTTCCGGTAAAGTTTTTCAGTGCACAAATACGAGAATCGAACGCTAAATACGTACCGTTGGCTTCAAATTCGAGTATTTTCGACACGAAGCCCTGCCCTTCCAGTGCACTCTTATCTTCAGGTGTAAGTCTCGACATGACTTCTTGCGCAAAGGTTTTCGATTCATATACGCCTTTCAAGGTATCTCTTAATAATTTATTCGCTTCAATGACTTCACCATTTGGCTTCGTCTCTAGCAACACTAAAGCCTCACCAATAGCTTTTAATTTGTTGGTAAAATCTAATGCCATTTGTTTGACACGGGTAATGTCGGCCTGTACCGCTATGAAATTAACAAGCTGCCCATCATTGAAAACAGGATTAATAGACAGTGACGTCCAATAGGGAACGCCGTCTTTTCGGTAGTTAAGTATTTCATCGTAAAACGCATCTCGGTTTTTCAGTTTCTGACGAATAACATCAACGGTTCGTTGGTCGGTTTCTTCCCCTTGCAAAAATGAACCTGGCTTGCGACCTTTCACCTCATCAAATTCATAACCGGTTAATCGCGTAAACCCGTTGTTTACATATTCAATTAACCCGTCGGCGTCTGTAATAATTACTGCGTTATCGGTTTCGTTAGCAACCAAAGAGAGCACCCTTTGCATCTCTCGCTGCTCTACTTCTTCGGTCACGTCTTTAATAAATGCGGTATATAACGTACGGTCTGCTAAGCGAACTTTGGAAAGCGACAGCCTTCCCCACAGCGACCCTCCATCTTTGCGCTCAACTTTAACTTCACGGCTAGTGCCAACAATTTTGTCATGCCCAGTTTCCCTATTGGCATTTACAAAGTTGTCGTGATTTGCCTGAATGGCTTGAGGCACAAGCATTTTTACGTTTTGCCCAATTACCTCTGAGCGTTCGTAGCCCCATAGCTTTTCAGCAGAAGCATTGAACAAGGTCACATTATTGTTTTCATCAATACAAACAACAGCATCTAACGCTTGCTCTAGCGTTTGCTCCACGATTTCTCGTGCCTCGCGCTCTTCTGTTACATCGCGAACAAATGCGGTGTAGTGCTTTTTCCCACCAACAATGACCTGCGACAAGGCAAGTTGAACCCAAATACGATCGCCGTTTTTAGTTTCTAATTCGACTTCTCTTGCGCTACCTACTATTTTGTTTATGTTGGTATTTCGATGTGTATTCACATAACTGTCGTGATTAGCTCGATGTTCGTGGGGCACCAACATTTTTATGTTCTTACCAATTACCTCATTAGGTGTATATCCCCATAGATTTTGTGCAGCTTGGTTATAAAACGTGACATTGTTATTCTCATCAATTGTGACAACAGCCAGAATTGACTGTGATAGTGCTTGTTCTGCTGCATTTTCTCGGGAAAAGAAACCCATTGTTACTCACCTGTTTTTACAAGATAAATCTTTATATAGAAGAAAATTTGCATATTCGCCAGCTTGAATTAATACGAAAGACTAATAGTGAAAAAATTACAAAAATTACTAGCCTCCAAACAGTCTGACAGCCCGCTTAAAAAAAATTAAACATTAAATTCAGTACCTTAAGATAATCCAAGCAATTGGAACATTTTCTGCAACTACTTTGTATTCGCCATTTTACCGGTATTACAAGGCTACTGTTATGAATTCTAAGCATTCTATTTTTGAACCAGGTCAAAATTGTTGGGTTGAAAGTAAAGCCCGTTTTTCGGCGCCACTCATAGACTGCGGGAATTACTACAAAGCCCTTCAGAGTGCCATTGTTAACGCCTCTCATAGCATTTTTATAGTGGGATGGGACATTGATAGCCGTATTCGATTGCTTCGCGGTCAAGATGAAAAAACCAGTGAAGCGCCCAGCGTTATAAGCGACTTACTGGCATGGAAAGCGGAGCAAAATCCAGATATTAAAATTTATCTTTTACGTTGGGATTCGTCGCTAGCATTTTTTGCTCAACGAGAGATGTGGGCAAAAGAGGTATGGGAAGAGAAAACCCCTGACAACGTAGAAACTGAGTTAGACGACACGATTCCAATGGGTGGAAGTCAGCATCAGAAAATTGTAGTAGTAGATGATGAAGTAGTTTTTTCCGGTGGTATGGACGTGTCGACGAATCGCTGGGATACCCGAGACCATCCGGTACTATCTGAAGAACGCAACGGCCCTGACGGTGAATACGGCCCACTACACGATGTACAAATGGTATCAAGTGGTGCTGTAGTTGAGCACTTCGCAAAACTGGTAAGGTGGAGATGGCAGCGCGTTGCCCAATCCACACCACTAGACATCAGAGAAAATGTAGACTACAGCGACGGAGCACAACTGCCAAAAGCGTGGCCTGAAGATTACCCACCACTATTTGAGAATGTGTCGTGTGCACTAGCGCGCACTATCCCTTTTATGGACGATGTTGAGCCCGCGCAGGAAGTACGCCATATGCTCATCGACCTCATAAGTGAAGCTGAATCGTTTATCTTTATTGAAAATCAGTTTACTACACGCCAAGAGATTGCTGAGGCGCTCAACAAACAACTTAAACTCAAACCTGATTTGAACGTTGTCATCGTGAGTTCATACGAACCCAAAGGCAAGTTTGAGTGCGAGGCTTTTTGGGCCAGTAGAATAGAGTTCAAGGCCATACTTGAAAACGGCATCGAGCCCGATAGAGTGCGCCTCACGTATTCATCAGTAGAAGACATAAAAGGCAGAAAAGCTTACAAGCGTATTCACTCAAAGGTAATGACCATTGACGATAAATATCTTGTTATTGGTTCATCAAACTTAAGTAATCGCTCAATGACATTAGATACCGAAATCGACACTGTACTTTTTGGCAATACGGCAAAAAACAGGGAAAAAATAGCGCAGGTAAGAAATGACTTGCTTGCTGAACACACAGGAAGAGCGCTAGATGACATGCCTGCTCTCTTTGAACATTCCAACCCTGTGAAGGCGCTTCTAGAAAACCAATTAGCACATGGCTATGTGCTAAATGAAGTGCGTGACGAAGAATTTACCGAGCATTCGGTTGAGAATGTGTTTAGGACACTTTCAGATCCAGAAGAGCCTCTGATGTCTGTTCCCACAATGGGAGGCTCGGCAATACCTGCGCGAAACCCAAGGCGTAGAAGCGTTATGATCATGATAGGCATTACTATCATCGCTATTCTAGGTGGTTTGATGTATTGGGCTAGTCAATCTATCGAATGGTTAAGCTCCGAGAACATCAGTGCGTTCTTGGAAAAAAGTAGAGGTACGTATTTCGCTTTACCAACCGTACTTTTAGTGTACGTAGTCGGCGGTTTACTCTTCTTTCCTGTAACGGTGTTGTCACTTGCTGTTGCCGCCATTTTCGGCCCTATTTGGGGCCCTATATACGGTATGTTGGGCGCACTTGTAAGTTCGGCTCTTTTATTTGTAATAGGTAAAATCTCTGGAAACGCGGGTTTAAGAAAGATAGGCGGCCCAAAAGTTGCCGCGGTAGATGAAAAGTTAAAGCGAAGTGGTATTGTGGGCGTTGCTGCGATACGAATGCTGCCTATCGCGCCGTTTAGTTTAGTTAATTTGGTTGCTGGTATCTCTTCTATCGGTATTGTGCAGTTTTTGGTGGGCACATTTTTAGGAATGTTCCCCCCTATGATTGCAAAAGGCCTTGTGGGCGATTCAATTGCGCAAATTTGGAAAAACCCATCAGTTGAGACTATCAGCTACCTAGCCATTGGAATTCTGGTCTGGGCCCTGATGATATGGGGTTCTCAAAAATTTGCTCGTTACTATCAAATGCGTAAAGAGGCACAGCAAGGCAACATGCCCACAAACGACACAAATAACGCATCGAGTAGTGTTAAAAACAGTGAAGCAGACGAATGTGCCGCGTAATCTCGTACAACATTCACAGCGGCGTTGGGCGAGATAAGAAGCAAGACTATAAACGTATCGGCGAGTTTCTTGTCGAGCAACGTGCTGACATAGTGCTTTTACAAGAGATGGACACTCGCCCGGCGCATCGCTCTATTGATAAAGACATCAAAGATATTTGCGCTAACAATACGTATAAGTTAACGGCTTCTCCGGCTCTTTTTGAAGAAAGCGGTTGGTACGGCAATGCCGTGCTATCGCGGTTTGACGTAATATCACATGATACCTTTAAGATAGGGCATCCCAATCGGCAGCCAAGAAACTTTCAAATAGTTAAACTGCTGACCGACCAAGGTCCTCTTACTGTTTTAAATACCCATTTTGGATTAAAACGCTGGGAGCGCAGAAAACAACTCACAGCGTTATTTAGTCATGTAAAAAAACAGCTTCAAGCTAACCAAACACCGCTATTGCTGGCTGGCGACTTTAATGAATGGCAGTTAGGGTCAGGTTTATTCAAGCCACTGAATAAACTGTTAAATCAACAAGCATTCGGCGCTACCTTCCCAAGTGTGTTCCCGCTATTTTCATTAGACCGCGCTTGGCTAACCTCCGAAATAACGATATTGCAGGCCAAAAAAATCAATACTCAACAAACAAAAAACCTGTCTGATCATCTACCGATACTTATTGATTTCGAATTGCCCAACTAAACTTTTAAGTGGAAAACAAAGGAAAATTGCCCTCCGCGAAATACAGCATAAAGTCGAATACGCACAATTGTCGCTTTTGTCATATACTGAAAATTAGCTAACATTTTACTAACACTGTTCACATAACGATAAATTGTTGCAGTAACGCGAAAGTTGCACATACTTTATCAAGAAGAGCTGTGTCCCCTGCAGAATTTTGGAGGAGTTTTATGTCGATATCAGTATTAGTCGCTGATGACTCTAAGCTATCAAGGCGAAGCGTTATTCGCTCATTACCACAAGATTTAGACTATGACATCACAGAAGCAACTAACGGAAAAGAAGCGATAGAAGCGCTTAAAAGCGGCTTTTTTTCGCTGCTATTACTTGATTTAACCATGCCCGAAGTAGACGGCGTTGGTGTACTTGAGTACCTCCACGAACAGCAAGAAAAACCGAATGTTATAGTTATTAGCGCAGACTTCCAGCCGGAAAAGCAAAAAATAGTGATGGCTTTGGGCGCGAAGCGCTTTCTGCGTAAACCATTGGACAAAGAAGAGCTAGCAATGGCGTTATTTGAACTGGGGATGTTATGAGCATTGAACTTCCTTTAAACGAAGAGCAGAGAGACGCGCTCCAGGAACTGCTGAATATTTCCATGGGGCAAGCCGCCAATTCTCTAGCTCAACTTATCGAAACAAAAATTGATATTTCTATTCCAAAAATTTCCGCTGTTACGCCTACTGAGCTCTATAGCTTGCTGTTTGAAACTCAGAATGCTTTATACACGCGACAGTCTTTTCTTGGTGATGTTCACGGTGAGGTAATGTCTGTTTTGTCTCGTCGTGGTTTGGTTGAAGTAGCAACCCTTATGGATTACGACGAACCCTTGAGCAAAGAAGACACGCAGGAGATTATTTTAGAACTTTGTAATATTCTGGCTGGCGCATGCCTTGCTGGGCTTTCAGAACAGTTAGAACTTACCACTAACTTAAATATGCCCACACTCTTTCAACCCGATAAAACGAATTTTGACGAGCTTCAATGGCAGCATAGCTTAGTGATGGAGGTGCAGTTTGTCATTACCGTTTCGTCGTTCAGCATGCGCGTTGTTTTTTGCTTAGACGATGAATCGTTAAAAAGAATGAAGAACACATTAGATGAGCTGCTGGGCTAATGTTTGAGCAGTTAGTAGATAAGCTCCCCGTAGGAATTGGTATTGTTGATGAGAGCTTTAATGTGGTTTATTTGAATGAATTTTTTTTGGATAGGCTACCACAAGAACTGCGTAACGATTTTAAACAGAAACCCATAACCATTCTTTTTCACGGACAAGAAAAGTTCTTGAAACGCCGATTAAAATCGGTGTTTGTTTTACAGCATCCCAGCTTTAGCTATTGGGAGCAGCGCCCCCATATTTTCCCATTTAAAAGCTCGCGTCCCATTACAGGCGAAGAGACACAGATGTATCAAAATATGGAAATACTACCCATTAAAGATAAAAAATCAGGCGACAGATTTGCGTGTATTTTTTTACAAGATGTTACTGCACAGGCAAGCTACTTCCGAACTCAGCAGAAGCTATCGGAGGCGTTGAAAAAAGAACATGCTGCACAAGTTAAACTTATCCGGAAATTAGATCAAGCACAAAGCCAACTTATCCAAGCAGAAAAAATGGCGTCTACAGGACAGCTTGCTGCGGGCATCGCCCACGAAATTAATAATCCTATTGGTTTTGTTGCGGCTAATTTAGATACGCTTAGCCAGTATGCAACGCACCTTATAGCGATTTGCAACGGTGTACACGAGCGTTTAGACGACTTAAATGAAGATATTAAAGACCAGCTTGAAGCGCTGTACAGCACTCATCACTACGCATTGTTAAAAGAAGACATTGCAGAGCTTATTGAAGAGTCGAGTGATGGCCTAGCAAGGGTAAAAGATATTGTTCAAAATTTGAAAAGCTTTTCCTTGCAAACCGCGGAAGGTATCCAAACTATAGAGGTCTGCACACTGTGTAACCAGCTAATATCTTTGATTTCTGCTCAATATGGTAAACCCCAGTACAAGTTTGATTGCGCCCTAGAAAAAATTGAAATAATGGGCGACCCTGGTCCGCTAAAGCAAGCTTTAATGAACGTGATGATCAATGCGGCACAAGCCATCAATGATAAAGGCTTCATTAAGTTAACTGTTATTGAAAAAGGCGATACTGTTGTATTTAAAATTCTCGACAGCGGATGCGGAATTCCCCAGAACAATTTAAAACGGATATTTGAGCCCTTCTTCACAACCAAGCCAGAGGGCCAAGGACAAGGATTGGGGTTATCAGTGGCTTACACTGCAATTGAAAAGCACCATGGGAAAATTAGTATTAGTAGCAAAGAAGGAAAAGGTACAGTCGTCGAGATTACGATCCCTAAATTCATCACGTCAACGCAGTCTGTTGAAGAGGATTTAGCAGACGCTGAGTAATCAAGCAATCTACACTTTTTTGCTGATTCACTGGCTAAAAAGGAATAGTAGTTATAGTGTCGCCGTTAACTCACACAGTATTCATACACCCCTAATGCATTTTCTGTACGCAACAGTTTGTCGTTATTTATTAAGTAATTTACGTGTGACATACATTCAGCAACAGCAAATACCATGCTTCTGCTGTTTAACTCTCGTTTAAAAAGCACCGGTAATAATGACGTTATCGTTTGAGGCGTTTTACAAGTATCAAGTAGCGCAGACAGATGATGTTGATGATGCGCTACAAGCTCGTCTACACGTTCATGTAGCCCAATAAATGGAAGCTTATGTGCTGGTAAAACTACAGTGTCGCTGGGCAGTGCTTTAAACTGAGGAAGCGTATCTAAATAGTCTGCCAGTGTATTCGCATCTGGCTCTGTAGAATAAGCGCCAATATTAGGCGTAATAATTGGCAGTACGTGATCGCCCGAAATTAAAACGTTTTTACTGGCGTTGTATAAGCACGCGTGTTCTGGAGAGTGACCTCGCCCTATTATTATTTCCCATTGTTCAGAGCCAAAGCGTAACTTCATATTGTGTTTTAGGCGCGTGTAGCTTACCGGTAGAGGTGAAACAACGCTGCTAAACCCCTTTGTACCGCCTGAGGTTAATTGTGTTATTAAATCGCTATCTAACCCAGCTCTGTGGTAATAACGCTTGTCTCTCTCGTTCGGCGCACCGTTCTGACCAGCGCTAAAAGCACGAGCTGTAAAATATTCAGTTTGAGACATGTAAAACGGCACATCGAACCTATCGGCAATCCAGCCTGCAAGACCAACATGATCTGGGTGCAAATGTGTTACCAGCACACCAGAAATGGGAGCATCCAACTGTTCAAATATTTTATCCCACAAGGCCTTAGTTGCATTAGTACCTAAACCTGTGTCGACAACAATCCAGCCTTTATCATCACGTATCAGATAGAGGTTAATATGATCTAATTCAAAAGGCAGTGGCATTGTTAGCCACAATACACCGTCTGTTATTTCAACCAGCTCACCTGGTGCCACCTGTTTGTCGAATAAATAGTGCATTAGTATCCTGCCTTTCAACTTTAACGTGCTACAAAGCTACAAGTTGTAGCAATGCTTTGTATGACGTTTGACGAAAATAAGCTGTGTGATATTAGTCGAATCACGATAAACACAGGTGAAGTTAAAAACAAACGCATCTGCCGAATACAGATCTATAGGAGTGGGTGATAGCAAAGGGTATACTGCTCTCAATCAAGCAATAATATGAGCTGAATGAGTTAACTTTTTAAACTATGTCTGAAAAGGTTCTTCAACGTGGATTTATATTGAATAAAAACACTTTCACCCAGCAAGGGAAAGTGTTCGTTGAACTATGGGTAAAAACCGACATAGGAACAATTAGACTTGTATCTACGCCTCAACAGCCAACATGCTTCATCGCCACATCGGAGCTAAACCGTTTACAAGCCAACAAAGAACTCGTTGTCAGTAAACTTACCTTTTCTAATGATGGCTTTAGCACACTAGAACAGCTACCAGTTACAACAGTAAAGACCCAAACCGAAGCACAAATGCATCAATTACGGCAGTTATGTCAGGGCCTTAACATAACGCTATATGAGGCTGATGTGAGGGTAGCAGAGCGTTATCTGATGGAACGTTTTGTTTATGGTGCTGTAGAGTTTCTAGTACCTAGCACAATGGAAAGTAGTTCCAACGAAAATCATGTTGTAAACAATGCACAGATACGCCCTACTCATTATCGAACGACATTTTCAGCGTTGAGTATCGACATTGAGTGTAATGAAAATGAAGATCTGTTTAGCGTTGCACTAGCAGGTGAAAATTTACATGACGTTATTTTGGTTCGTCCAAGCTCATTTAACGGAAAAGAAATAAAGCCAAGGAATGAAACAGCTTACACACTCACGGTTGTAGAGAACGAGAAAGCCCTCTTAACAGCGTTCTTTGAAAAAGTAACTCAGTACGATCCAGACATTTTGCTTGGCTGGAACGTGAAGCAGTTTGATATGGCTGTTATCGCAAGACGTGCAAAAGCCAATAATCTGAAGTTTACTTTAGGGCGACACAGCCGAGAAGCCAGTGTAAGAGAGTGGGAAGATCAAACACTCGTAGATGTTCCTGGAAGATGCGTCATCGACGGCATTGAGTCTCTTAAAACAATGACGTACCAGTTTGAAACTTTTTCGCTCGACCATGTTGCAGAGCAACTGTTGGGAGAAAATAAGCTAATACAAGACACCGATAAGCTAAGCGCCATTAAAAGCCTATATCAGGACAATCCTGTAGCACTTGCTGATTACAACTATAAAGACACCGTGTTGGTAAATAGCATTCAGGAGAAAACACAGTTCATCGACTTCCTCGCCCTTCGCAGCACCCTTACTGGTTTAGATTTAAGTAGACCAGGTGGCTCAGTGGCAGCGTTTTTAAATGTGTATTTACCAAAGCTTCATCGCTACTCCTATGTTGCAGGTGTACGACCTGAAAATGGCGGCCTAGCTAGCCCTGGTGGCTATGTAATGCGGTCGCAGCCGGGCTTGTATAAAGATGTATTAGTACTCGACTTTAAAAGCCTTTATCCATCTATTATAAGAACATTCAAGATTGATCCTTTAGGTCTCGCTGAAGGCTTAAAAGCGCCTGAGACGGCAATTGAAGGGTTTAAAGGCGCCATGTTTAGTAGAGAACAACATTTTCTGCCTGACATCATTGAAAGCCTTTGGAGACAGAGAGATGAGGCTAAGCGTCAGAAAGATGGGCCTCGCTCTCAGGCTATCAAAATTCTTATGAATTCATTTTATGGCGTACTGGGAAGCGGGGGTTGCCCCTTCTACGATCCACGTCTGGCAAGCTCTATTACTTTACGCGGTCATGAGATTATGCAAACCACCGCAACGTGGATAGAGGCACTAGGTTACACGGTTATTTATGGCGATACAGACTCGACCTTTGTCCACGTTGAAGGCAATGACAGGCTAGGCTGCCCAAAAGAAACAGGCAAGAAGTTAGCCTCTTATATAAATGAAAAGTGGGAGGCGCACTTACGAGAACATTTTGATATCACATGTCATCTTGAAATTGAATTTGAGTCACACTTTTCCACTTTCTTTATGCCAACCATACGAGGTTCATCGGAAGGAAGTAAAAAACGATATGCAGGCTTAAAAAGCAATATTGTTGATGGAAAAGAAAATAGCACCCTTATATTTAAAGGCCTTGAGAATGTGCGTTCTGATTGGACCGACTTAGCAAAAACGTTTCAATACACGCTGTACCAGAAGGTTTTTAATAAAGAGCCTGTAGATGACTATATACAAAGCATTTTAGACGACATTCGTCAGGGAAAGGCAGATGAACAGCTTGTTTATAAAAAACGACTAAGAAAGCCTTTGTCGTCGTATGTTAAATCCATTCCTCCTCATATTAAGGCTGCCAGACTTGCTGATGCATTACATGAAGAAAGAGGGCAACCGTTACGTTATCAGCGAAATACAACAATTCGCTATGTAATAACCGTTCAGGGCCCACAAACCACAGATATGGTGGCCGCTCCACTTGATTATGAACATTACATTGATAAGCAAATAAAACCCATCGCCGATAGCATTCTACCTTTAATTGGCGCTGACTTTGAACGATTAACTAATCAACAGCTTAACTTGTTCTAATACTGCTTACTTCGTATGAATTTCTTTCAATTGCTGTGTCGTTCTAACACTTAGAATTAAAACGCCTTCTGTACTAAAACAGTTTAACTCACTGTTTATCAGACACTTAACCCACTGGCATGACAAATGAATAATAGTAAATGAATGGCAATAGTTTTTCATTGCTCACATTTTCGTAAATAGAAGGATTTTCATTATGAAGACAACAAAACTAAGTTCTATTGTAGGTGCGGTACTAGCAGCAACAGTTTCAACTGTGGCGGTAGCAGGTCATCACGAGACTAAGATTGATACTAGCTTCAGTGCAATGGATGAAAACGGTGATGGTTTTATTGCAATGTCTGAGGTGGAAGGCACCATCGATTCAAAGACACTGGCTATGATGGACGCAGATGGCGATAACATGGTGAGCCGTAATGAATTTTCTGTGTTTGTTGATGAAAAGCCCTCTATGTTTAGCGACGAGATTATTACACAAGTGAAAACGTCTGGCACAACCGACTCTTCATTAATAAAGCGTGGCAACGTATCGTTAATAGGTAACACGGATGGCGAAATGATTGCGGAGAAAAACAAAGAACTTCGCACTGAAATGTCTGCATTGGCAGATGATAAGTTTACCAAGCTAGATACAAACAGTGACGGTAAGCTCACATCTACTGAGGTTGCAGCAGCCAAAGTAGAAGGCGACTTTAGTGCAATGGATGACAACGGTGATAAGGTAATTACAAGAATGGAATACCGTAGTTACTTTGAAGAAATTGAGTCTGAATAAGAGTAGATTAGACTCATTGATCTGTTAGCTAGCTTTGATTAAAAGCAATCGCTTTTGCATAAAACAAAAAACCCAGCTTTCGCTGGGTTCTTTGTTTTAGAATTAGGACCTGGCAGTGTCCTACTCTCACATGGGGAAACCCCACACTACCATCGGCGCTAATACGTTTCACTTCTAAGTTCGGAATGGAATTAGGTGGTACCGTATCGCTATGGCTGCCAGGAAAAACTGGTTTGCAGTAACGTTTACAGCGTAAAGCTGATACTTATCAACTTCACTAAATTCTGTTCGCACGTATACATAGAAATGTAACGGCTTCTATAT
>NZ_JAZETR010000014.1:0-68684 GCF_036864375.1 Alteromonas sp. S167 | reverse complement strand
TGCGATGGAAGAAGGTCTTCGTTTCGCAATCCGTGAAGGTGGTCGTACAGTAGGTGCTGGTGTTGTATCTAAGATTCTAGACTAATCTAGACTTAGCAACATAAGCCCAAAAAAGCGCACTTAGGTGCGCTTTTTTTATGCCTTTTTGTAAGTGCGTGAGTGTATGCCCTCTGAAACACGCCGTGAACCCGTCCGTGGGGGCTCCTACACCGCATCCCTGCGGTGTAGGGTTTCAGAGGACATACACTCACCCCCTTCTGCCACATAACAGAAAGCTTTGGAGAGAGAAGAGAACACGCGGTGAATCCATCCGCGCTTTTGTATTAGCAGCTTCGCAGCTGCATCCATGCAGCTGAGAGTTCTAGATTGAATAAGCGCCACCCCTCTAGCATTTATAAAGCTTGGTAGGAGAGGAGGGAAGACGCCGTTAAGTCATCCCAGTTTTTATGTAAACGCTCCGACACCGCATCCCTGCGGTGTAGGGTTTCAGAGGGCATACACTCACTTCCTTCGAAATCTGCACAACAGAAAGCTTTGGGGGAGGAAGGAACACACCGTTAACCCATCCGTATGTTTGTTACTCTGTAACAAAATTGGTGTATGCTTGTGATTCTTTTCAGTAAGTGTGTCAGAGTGGATTAAGTATGATTTCTCGTCGTCAGTTTTTAGTGGGTTCGCTAGCATTTGGTGGTTTGGCAGCTAGTGCATTTGGTAAAAAAATTGATGTTTCTACTATGCCGATAAGCCAAGGCTATGGCGCGCTGGTATCAGACCCCAACAAGCTGTTAGACCTTCCTGAAGGGTTCAAATACAACATAATATCTAGTTTCGGTAATACTATGTCAGATGGCCTTCACGTGGCTGATAGAGCTGATGGCATGGGGTGCTTACCTTTACAAGGCAGTAGTGAAAAGGTGGTGCTTGTTCGTAATCACGAGCTTCATCCAAAGCATATTCATACGCAGCCAAAGTCTATCCAACAGCATACGTCATCGCTTGCCTACGACACTTACAAAAGTGGCACTGCATTGCCTGGCGGCACAACATCTATTGTTTATAACCTTAAAACGCAAACTGTAGAGCGTGAGTTTGTAAGCTTAACGGGAACAGTACGTAATTGTTCTGGTGGCGTAACGCCATGGGGAACATGGCTTACCTGCGAAGAATCGGTTGATAAAGCATATGGGAAGGCAGGTAGTGATCATGGCTATATTTTTGAAGTGCCGGCAAACGCATCTTCAATAACCAACCCACAGCCTTTAAAAGCAATGGGGCGTTTTAATCATGAAGCGGCTTGTGTCGACCCTAAAACAGGCATTGTGTATCTCACAGAAGACCGTGGAGATAGTCTGTTGTATCGTTTTGTACCTAAGCAGTATGGCAAATTAGACCAAGGCGGTGTATTGCAAGCACTTGTCGTAAAAGGTCGCTCACAGTTCGATACGCGAAATTGGGTATCTAATGAAATGCCACTAGAAACATGGCTTACTGTCGAGTGGGTTACGCTTGAAAACCCTGAAAGTCCACAAGATGACCTGCGTAAACAAGGCTATGCAAAAGGTGCTGCATTGTTTGCCCGAGGAGAAGGAATTCATTGGGGCAATGGTGAAATGTATTTTTGCTGTACTAACGGTGGAAGAAAACAGCTTGGACAGGTAATGCGTCTTGTACCCTCTGAATCTGGCAAAGATGACAAGCTACAGCTGTTTTTGGAAAGCCAAGATAAAAATCTCTATAACTTTGGTGATAATTTAACGGTATGCCCTAATGGACATCTACTGGTGTGTGAGGATCAGTACACCGATGTTGTGGATAATCACCTTCGCGGTGTAACACCACAAGGAGAGGTGTATAACTTTGCAAAACTGCATGTGCAAACTGAATTGGCTGGCGCTTGTTTCTCTCCGGACGGCAAAACGCTGTTTGTGAATGTGTACTCGCCAAGTAAAACACTCGCTATTACAGGCCCCTGGTTATCTAGCTAAAGAGTGAAGCATTCTTTCTTCGCTTTATTACCAAGCGATAGTGTATATGTCTAATACGAAGCTTTGATAGGAAAAAGCTTTTAGAAAAATAGATTTATATCGCTTTTCTGTTTTTTCGTGCGTACTCATACTAGCCCTACTGAAAACAAGGAGCGCAATATGAGCACGATAATTAAAAACACCCTATTAAAGCCTTTTTCTTCAAGCAGCCGAAGCACATCGGTAAGTGGTTCGCAGCAAATAACTAGTCAATGCAACTACACGAATAATTATTATGGCGACCAAGTATGTGTGGAAGTAAGGTCTTCAAAGCCATGAGTTAATTTTATGGCCTTCAAAAAAACAGTGCAGTAGTAATTACTACTGCTCACTAACTGAAGGTTAACACGTCTGTAATTTTACAAATCGTTTACATATAGGGGTTACTCCCTATGTCAAAAAAATGTCGTTAGGTGACTATAAACCGGTTGAAGAAATGAAATTCTAATAAAATATAAAAACCGGAGAGCTCAATGAAATCTACATTGTTCAAATCATCACTACTTACTATGGCGCTAGCAGCTAGCGGGCTTGCACATTCTGACGCGTTGATTGGGCCAAATCTTACCGAAGCACTCACTAATGGCGACAGTACTTACAAAGTTATCGTTACTGGTAAAGACAAAGCGGGTGTGTCTGCCTTAATGCAAGAATTGCATGTACCGTATTTGGCGTTGCAAACTATGCCAATGGTTGGTGCAACACTCACAAAATCTCAAATTGAAGCACTGGCTGCAAATCCCAACGTAAAAAGCATTTATCAAGATGTGCCGCTTGAATATTATAACTACACATCGGGCGAGATTACTGGCGGCCACATTGTTCACGATACGCTGGGCCTAACCGGTAACGGCGTAACGGTTGCCGTGCTAGATTCAGGCGTAGATGCGACACACCCAGATTTACAGCTTGGCGAAACAACAGTTGAAAACGTGAAAATTGTTGGCGACTTAGACTTGCTTGGCGGCATTAACGTATTCGTTGAAAAAGTACCAAATAGCGATACTTCTTCAGGCCACGGCACACACGTTGCAGGTACGGTAGCGGGCACAGGTGAAGCATCTAAAGATGACAGCCGCCGAGCGAACGCGGAAGATGGTATCGCGCCTGAAGCCGGCATTGTTGGCCTAGGTGCAGGTGAAGGTCTCTCGATTTTATATGGTCTATTGGGCTTTGACTACGCAATAGCCAACCAGGACCGATTAAGCATAGACGTAATTACAAACAGCTGGGGTGGTGGCGATGGTGCTAACTTCGACCCTAATAACCCTATTAATGTGGCATCTTATGAAGCGTACCGAAATGGTATGGTAGTCAGCTTCGCTGCATCTAATTCTGGTCCAGACGAAAATACCCTAAACCAGTATGCCATTGCGCCATGGGTAATTAATGTTGCGGCAGGAACAAGCGAGAAGCTATTAGCTGACTTCTCTAGCCGAGGCGTAGCTGATGTGGAATATAAGCAACCTGACATTACGGCACCAGGCCAAAGCATAACGTCAACACGTGCGCCCAATACAGTCATCGGTGCAATGGGGCCAGTTATTGATCTAAATAATCCATCGTACGCGCTTTACTATCACACTATCAGTGGTACTTCTATGGCTACACCGTTTATTGCTGGTGTCGCTGCACTTATGTTGGAAGCAAACCCTGATTTATCACCAGATCAAATTGAATCAATCATGATGGAAACCGCAGAGCCAATGCCAGACTACCAACCACACGAAGTGGGTGCTGGTTACATCGATGTGCCTGCTGCTATTCAATTAGCTATGGAAACGACAGGCAACATGCGTGCTTTTATGGACGGTGACACAGTTTGGTCAAGCAAAGGTGAATGGACAACGATTGACAATAATGATGAAAAGCTAAACTACGAAGGTACATGGCGTGAGCTTGCAATAAAAGACGCGTATGAAGGTTCGATAGAAATTGGTACTTCTACATCGTCTTCTGTAAGCACTGTTGTAAACGGTGATCGTGTGCGCTTCACCATCGTTACACGCAGAAAACGTCCTGGTACCGTTGAGTTTTACGTAGATGGCAAGCTAGTTGAACGTGAAGTTGTTCACGTTCCGGGTACCGATAAGTTTAATCCAGGTTTTGTCACTTTTACTTTAGATAATATGGGTGAGGGCGCACATAATGTTGAATTGGTCACGCGCTCAAGAAATATCGCTCTAGACCGCATTGAAGTAGATGGTTCTTTCCTTTCGAACGATGTTGTGTTCTCAGAGCGTACACAGTCGGACGAAGGTCTAATGGGGCCATCAGCTGAAAACCTTGAGATACAAGAACTTCCGCTCGAAATTCAAGCCGGCGATACAAAAATTGAGTCAACACTATCGTGGGACGCGGTAGCAGACTTAGATTTTTACCTTGTTGATCCTAACGGTGAAGAAGTTGCTTCTAGTGCTTCGCTAGCAAATCCAGAAAGCCTGGCATTCGAACCTACTATGGCGGGTACCTATCTGCTACGAGTAACTGGTTTTATAAGCGTAGCGACACCGTTTGCAATCGAGACAACGGTAACAACCGCATCAAACTAAAAATAGAAAGCGCTATATAGCAGCTTTTTCAAGCCTCGCAGTGAAAACCGCGAGGCTTTTTTATGCGCGAACTAGCGTAGATATAATCAGATAGGGGGAACTCCCCATAGATAGCTTTACGGTTTAGAACAATACTGAATGCTCAAGAGGTTATAAAGCAGTAGGTGATGTTATGAAATTAGCAAGCATGTTGTTCCTAGGTTTATTCTCATTAAATTCTTTTGCATCAATTATATACAAATTTGATTTTGACAAGATAAGTGCGGTTAACGACCAGAATCAATTGGTGTGGGATTTTTCAGGATACTTGTCTTACAACGCAAAGTCCGATGTAAACACGCTTAATTTTTCTGACCTGTTCTTTACCCTAAACATTTATGACTTTGGCGGCCAGAGCACGTCTTACGACATTTCATACACAGACTACATGGGTGATGGCTGGTTTGCGCAGGGTGACTTGTATGTTGAAAACTTGATTGACGAAGTGTTCGGTAACAGCGCTGGCGAAGGATTCGGTTTTGAGTTTGTAAACGATACAGCAAACGATCTTTACTATTTTGATACAGGCATCTTCCTTCCAAATAATTCGACAAACGATACATGCTTAACCTTCGGAAGTGATGTAGCGTGCGCCGGTAAATTGATTTCAGTAAACGTGCCAGACGAATACTACGCCCAAGTAAGTGCGCCTGCCACACTGTCTATGTTCTTTTTAGTGGCGATTGGATTAGTACTAAGAAAAATGCGCGACGAATAGTTTTTGTTCCCGTTGTTGGACGGTTCCCCCAATCATTCCACCATGGTGATTGGTTATCCCTTGCCCTCACACATGTGAGGGCTTTTTTTGTATACGCTTGAGCAAAATGTTTACAGCTCACTTTCAGATTAAGAATAAGCCAATTGACAAGGCTTCTCTAGATAGCTTGCAAGTGGAGACTTTTAGTCTTTCATAACCATTAACTGCGCTTCTGCAAGCGATTCATATCTTCAACGTTAAACAATTCGCCTCTTATTTTTCATTCTAATGCGTTGAATTTTAGAGTTAATTTTTCAATGTAAAAAATATGTGAAGAAAAGTTGGTGCTTTGGGGGTAACCCCCCATAGAGAGAAAAGGCTGTTTAAGAAATACTCAAAGCGTACTTGAAGAGAGAGGTGTACTATGAAGTTCTTAAGTAAAAAATCAGTTTTAGCAGCAGCCGTTTCATTCGCACTACCAGCAACTATGGTAAACGCAAAAACGTTCCATGAGACGCTTGCAAACAATCTAGCGGAAGCGCCGTTAGAGTTACACGAAGTAATTGTGACTTTTGATAATGAAGGTGCAGTTACAGAAAGCCAACTAGACGCTATCCATGCGCTAGGTATTACTGGCGGTGTTAGCATGCACAGCTTGCCAGTGGTGGGCGTGCTTGCTACTAAAGCGCAAGTAGAAGCGCTATATCAACGCGACGACGTTGTTTCAGTATGGAACAACGACAAGCTTGAACTTGAAAATCACGAAGCAACGAAACTTACTGGTGTTCAAAAGTTACGTGGTGATAGAGATATTCGTTTGAATGGCATGCCAGTATCAGGTAGAGGCATCGGTGTTGTAGTAAACGATTCTGGTGTAGATGGAACGCATAGCGATTTGTCATATCCAAACCACGTAGTGCAAAACGTACTTGCGCAAGTAAACCTAAGAGGTTTTAGCGGTGTACTTCCAATTACCTATCAAGAAGGTGTAGCTAACACAGATATTCTTGGCGGGCACGGTACGCACGTTGCGGGCACAGTAGGTGGCAGCGGTATGAGAAGCGATGGTATGCACGCAGGTGTTGCACCGGGCGCAGATATCATTGGTTATGGTTCGGGTGCTGGCCTATTCATCCTTGATACCATCGGTGGCTTCGATTATGCACTAACCAACCAGTTTACATACGGTATTCGTGTAATTTCTAACTCATTCGGTCAAACAAGCGATGTTGGCACAGACTTCAACCCTGACCACCCAACTAACGTGGTAACGAAAGACTTAGCAGACAACGGTATAATAACAGTGTTCTCTGCGGGTAACTCAGGCCCAGGTGAGTCAACGATTACTGGTAACTTTAAAAAGGCGCCATGGGTAATCACAGTGGCAGCGGGTGATAAAGACGGCAACCTTGCAGATTTCAGCTCACGTGGTGTTGACGGTAAAGGTGGCGAAGCGGTTGTTGATGGTGAAGTATTTGTATGGGAAGACCGCCCAACAATAACAGCACCAGGCGTAGACATTATTTCTGCACGTGCATCACTTTCAAGCCTTGGTGGCCTAAGTGCACAAGACGATGCAGACATGATTGCTCCTGAGCAAGTGCCGTTCTACACAGTATCAAGTGGTACATCAATGGCGGCTCCACATGCGTCGGGTATTGTTGCACTAATGCTTGAGGCTAATCCAAACCTTCAATGGCGTGAAGTGAAGTCGATTCTGCAGGAAACGGCTACGCCAATGGCTGGTCTTGCTGAATGGGAAGCTGGTGCTGGTTACGCCAATGCTTACGCGGCAGTAAAAGCAGTACTTGACGGTGTTGAGGTATATGGCGATACGGTTAAACAAAACCGCGAGTTCAACGCATTCGCAAATGTTACTGAAGGCGATTCTTTCTCTACGGATGTAACGTTCCTTCCTGTAGGTGAGTCACCAGCAGAGACGTTTGAAGTGCCAGAAGGCGTGTCTATGGTAATTGCGAACGCATCTATTGAGACTGGAACAACGTTTGTACTTGAAGATCCAGCCGGTAATACTTACTCAGGTGGAATTGGCTTGCCAGTTCTAGGTTCTTCAACAGGTACTGCCGCTACGGGTATGCCTGGTACGTGGAAAGTGTACATGAGAGGTATTGGTTGTATTGCTGGCGCGTGTATCGACCCGCTAGGCGTTACTAACGGTGCAGGTGTACCGGGCACTACAACAGTAAACATTCGCTTTCTTGAAACAGCTGGTTTTACTGGAATTGACGACGCTGTAGGTCACGTAGCACAAGAGTTTATTGAGAACGTGGTTGCTAATGAGCTAATGGATGCGAAGGCAGACGGCTTTAAGCCAGATGACGCACTAACACGTGTTGAACTTGCCGATACATTAGTACTAAGCGCAAACGTACGTCAGGCTCTGAAAGGTAATGAAGCTTCTTTCAACGATGTTGACGCTTCTATGGCAGCAGCGGTTAACTCTGTAACGCAAAAAGGCTCTGTTCTTAAGGATCTTGATATGGTAAACGAAGCACTTATGACATCAGACGGTGAATTCTTCGATGCGGCAGCGCCAGTATCACGTGCAGAAATGGCATATTCAATGGTACAAGCACTAGGTTTGGAAGCTGATGCAAAAGCGTTCGACGCTGATAAGGTGTTCGCTTTGTTCAGAGGTGAAGAGGTTGAAGTTATCGACGCTGACCTAATCCCTGCTGACCTTAAAGGTTACGTTCAGCAAGCGCTGGCAATGAACCTAATGACAGTTGAGTATGAAGTTGTACAGAAACCTTTCAGCTTCGAGACAGAAACAGTAGCGAAATTTAATCCATCTGCATCTATCTCGCGTGGTGAGGCAGCGTTTATTATCACTCAATTCGATACTAAGCGATAAAAAATAAAGGGTAGCGATTCGCTACCCTCTTTTTTGTTTCGGGAAAAATAATAACTAAAAGGACATAGCACCTCGTTAATGTTTTAGATATTACCCGGTTATGACAGCTTTCCAGTTAATACTTCATCATTAACTTATTCAAGTAGGCCGGCTTTGCCGGCCATTCTTATTAGCTCAGCAGAACTACTCAGGTCTAACTTTTTATAAATATTGCTTCTGTGATTCTCAGCAGTCTTTAAACTCATATCTAATAGCTCAGCAATTCTCTTACTTGTATTGCCAGCCGCCACTAAGAAAAATACTTCGCGCTCTCGACGAGTAAGAACGCTCAATGGCGAAATATGCTTCTGGCACTGTCCATCTTCACTATTTTCTTCTGTGTCAGGAAAGCATGTTTTCCCCGCCGCTACCTTTTTGATGGCGTCGACTAAACTTTCGCCTGATGACTCTTTTAAAACGTAGCCTTTTGCCCCCGCATCTCGCATAGCTTCAACATATTCAACTTCGTTGTGCATAGACAATACAAGTATTTTAGCCATACTTCTTTGCGAAAGTATTTTATCGATGGCCACTAAACCACTCATGCGCGGCATCGATATATCCATTAAAATGACATCAGGTGAGTGCTTTAGTACGGATGCAATTAATTCAACGCCATCGTTACACTCGTCTACAACGCTAATGTGTTCGTTGGCGTTAAGCATCTGCGTTACGCCTTGGCGCATTAATACATGGTCGTCTGCAATTACAACGTTTATGGTCATATTGGTACCGTTAATGTAGTGCGCGTTCCCTTCCCAGGTGCAGAAACAATTTCTAAATTTGCACTGAAAGCCGACGCTCTATCCTTGATACTAGAAAGTCCTATTCCTGGCTCGATAGTTTTACTATCAAAACCTTTGCCGTCATCAACAATATCAAGCCTCACGATATTATGGTGAAACCCAAGTGTGATGACGATCGTTGATGCTTCACTATGCTTGATAGTGTTAACTAACGTTTCTTGCGCAATACGAAAAATAAGTATGCTTATCTCTTTGGGGATCTCAGAGGGAAGCGTAATATCACTCGTATAGTTAATGGGTTCATCTTCCAACAGGTTTCTACACAACCAGTTCAATGCCGGCTTTAAACCTAAATCATCAAGAATAGTAGGGCTCATTAACCGAGACAGCTGTCGTACGTCATGTAATGCCATCTCGGAAATGCCGTGAAGTGTTTCTAATTCAGGAGATTCTTTAGATAATGCCTGTAGGCGACGTGTAAGCCCCGTAAGTAGCTGTCCAATGCCGTCGTGTAGTTCTCGAGATAGTTTGGCTTTTTCGGATTCTTGTTGTGCCCACAAGCGCTTGGCAAGTTGCTGTAAGACGGCTTGATCATCATCTAGGCGCTGCTTCAGTGCGTCTTGTAACGCGCGGATATCTTCCAGTGCTTTTTCCACATCACTCAAGATAGGCCTTCCTGTAATTTTTAGCTTGATCTTCAGTCATGCCACTCAGCCACTGAGAGGTAAGCTGAAGTTGACGAGCTTCATTGCCGGGTATGATTGAATAATAGATGTGATTTCGCCAATATGCATCATGAAGCGTAATTTGTTGTTCTAAAGTATATCGTGCTTTTTCATCGCCCGCTTTTGCCTTGATATAAAGCCACTCGAGATGAGGCTGATAGAAACTGGTTTTCATTAATTGCGACGATTTTTTCATTGCATCACTGTTAATGTCCAATGCCAATCGCTGTTGCATATCAAGTAGTATTTTGATTTCTGTAATAACCGGGATGTTGGTTGTGTCAACTAATGCATTGTAAACCTGACTTTCATCGTTAACTGGACTTACAGTGTGATGCGTCAGCGATAAATTGAGCCATTGATAAACAGCGTATTGTTCATGACTTTGTGGCGAAATATCGCCTTCTATTTTTTTCAACGTGTCTTCGGTACATTGCCAATCAGCAATTTTTAAACAGGCCTCAGCTTTCCACAAATTAATCTCTACGAATGCACGCAAGTCACTATTCTCTTGTGCAAGCACCTCTGCGTTCATGATATTTTCAAAGGCTTCTTTTCGGTTACCAGTCGCAAAGTGCAAGAAGCTATAAAGCAAGTAGTTGTACATCCTTTCTTGCTCGTTCTCCTTGGTAATATTATTTGCTACTTTTGTTAAGTAACGCGTTGCTACGGTATTGTTGCCCTTTACTAAGCTAAGTTGTGCCAAATTTTGATAGGTTCGCAATAGGTGCGACTTGTCACCATTTTGCTCAAAAAGTGATAATGCCTGCTGCCAGTATATTTCTGCCAGCGAAAGGTCACCTATAAGGAAGTGCATATAGGCAACGTTACTCATGCTCTCTGGTTGCAGCGATTTGTCATCAATTTGAACGCGTAGGTCTAACCCTTTTTTGTAGTAGGATAATGCGTCTTTATACAAGCCTTGCTCTTCATATAAGAAGCCGAGTGAGTCGTGTATGTGGGCTTCTTGATGCAAATCACCCAACTCGTGCAGCAGGGTCAGCGCTTCTTTCAATGCACTCTCTGCGTTTTCATAACGTCCATTCATAGACGTTGCAAGTGCTAGGTTGGCAAGTGTTTTTGCTCTTTCAGATGGCTGTGTGTCAGCACGTCTAAGCATCAATGAATCCTGGAAATATTTAATCGCGGTCTCATTTTCTGCCATTCGCATGTGCGCTACGCCGAAGCCGTTAAGCACGAGGCTTTCACCGACGGTATTTTTAACCCTTCTGAAAGCCACCAGTGCTTTTGTGAGCGTGTCGCTGGTGGCGGTTTCTATATCGCCATTGATAATTTGTAGGCGAGCAAGCTCAAACCACAATTGTCCATCGTTGGGTCTTAACGAAATGGCAGCTGAATAGTCTGCCATTGCGGCACTGTCATCGCCCGCCCACTGATGAATGTCGGCACGTGTGGCTAGCAAATCTGCACGGTTAGGATACGCGGAAACGAGTGCATTTATTGCTTGTTTGGCAAGCTGTAGGTCATCGTAAATTTGCGCTCTTATTAAGGCAGATTGCAATGTCCAATACTCTTCCAGTTTGGGTAAATTATCCAGTTGATCTAACGCTTTTTTCGCTGTTGCGAAATCGCCTTGCTCAATTGCTAAATTTGCTTTTGCTACCCACCCACCTGGATAATCTGGCGTCGTTGAAATTATGGCGTCAACGCTTTGCGATGCCGATAGCATTTCACCTTTTTGCCATGCAATATCTAGTGCCTGCAAATAGTCGAGGTTCGGTAATGGTTTATCTGTATTCAACGATGAAAATAGCGTGTCTATTAATTCATTAGCAAATACAGTCAAATCTTCGGGCAATGTGTTTGCAGAAACAGATGCTGATGTTGAAAAGATAGGTTGATTAGCAGGCATAGACAATACAGTGGCATGCAATAAGTATGATTGACTAGTTGTCGGTGTTGCATCAAGTAAAAGTAGCGTATCCGCTGCTAAGATTGCAGCTAAATCAACGCGTTGAGTGTCATTTTCGGCCGGATTTAATGCAAGGTTATTAATCAGATCAAGTGTTTGCTGTTGCGAGACTAATGCTATATCGGGATGCGTTGATAGCGGGTATCGCAGCAGTTCAGAAATGGTGTCTAACAAAGGATAGTCCGGATGAGGTAGTATCACCATTTGAACAGGATGATCAGCAGCCATTTTTTCGATAGGCTTATTTAGCAGCGGTAATGCCAGATATACTATGATGCCTACGAATAAGATAACGCTTGTTGTTAATATTGTGAGAATCGACCGTGTGCTATCGGTCTTCTCTGTGGTAAGCGAGTGAAGAGCAGGGCGGTTGTGTGGGTTTTTTGCCGTTAACCGGCTTATTAGGCGTTTTTGATTAAACTTCCACAATAACTTGCTAGCGCTAAAGCGACCGCCTTTTACGTGTAAGAACATGTCCTCAAGTACTTTACCTGCGCTGTAAACGTCAGACTGCTCATTTGCAATACCCGTATGTAGAACTTCCGGGGCGGTATATTGGTGGTGACCGCTAGTTTGAGAAAACATATTGTCGTTTTGCCCAATGCCAAAGTCTATGAGCCTTAAGTTATTTTCCGCATCAACCAGTATATTGTCGGGTTTTATATCGCCGTGTTTTATACCTACTGATTGACACGCAGAAATAGCTTCAATTAGCTGCCCTCGCCAAAGATCGAAGTCGGCTTTGCTAATGCCTTCTTGTATGCGTTCGTACAGTGGCTCACCAGAGACAAACTCCATGGTGAAAAAGGCTAAATCACCGTCGCAAAATACATCGTGCACACGAATAATGTTAGGGTGTTGTAACTGGCGGGCAATATTCACTTCATTGCGAAGTATTGTCATTTGATGCGGATCTGTTACGCACCCTTCTATGACCTTAATTGCTATATCTGTATCAAGCAGTTCGTCTTTAGCAAGGTATACCAGACCTTGAGCGCCTTGCCCAAGTCGGCGTGTGATCCTAAATCGTTGAGACAGCATAGCGCCTTCTTCAAGCCTTGGACCTGAAAAAAGATTTGCTGTTTGTAGTTGTTCTTGTGCTGACGAGGGTAAATCTGGCCTATTCAAAGGCAACTCCACAATTATTCAACTAATGTCTTCGTCGTCTCCTCATACTAGGGGGCGATCTGACTTTTATTATTTTTATTTTAGCTTATAAGAGACAGTTTATGCTCAATTGTGTGGAATAACAAACGCAGTGAAATTAGGTTAGCAAGCGAACGAGCGAACTCTATGTCAGTTTGCGTGAAATACATTCTGTTCTTAGTTGAGTCAGCATATAACACACCTACCGGTCTATCGTTTACGACCACAGGTACACTAATAGCTGCTTGAATCCCGTATTTGATAATACTGTGTTGGGTATTAAAGTCGTTCTCGGCAACAATATTACCAAGAGCAAGCACGTCACCTTGTTCCATGCTACGTTTTATTATTGTCCTACTTCCAGTAAAGCCATCACCGTTCATCCAAGGCTCGTAACCTACGCCCAGTTGAAATTGGCTTATATTGTCGAAGAGTAATAGCGAAGCTCGTTCGCAACCTAACGATTGAGTTAAACATTCTCTCGCGAGATGCACGAGCGAAGCGCTACTATCACAATGCTGAAGCTGGCTTTGGTAGCGCGATAGTTGCGTTCTACGCCACTCTCGCTGACTGTCTAGTTTTATGACGTTACTGTAATCTAACGGTTTCAATTCACATGACACCGGTCCTAGATGCAGATGCTGTGCCTTATCTAGTTTTAACTTCTTTATGGGTTGGCCAAAAGAAAAGCATCCGGTGGAACTGATGTCGTCTATGTACCAATTTTTATCGTTGTCTGCGTTAATCAACGCGTGAGAACGTGAAACCTGTGGATGATCAACAACAACATCAGACTCCAACGATCTACCTACACTGTAATCTCTTCCTTCAAACAGTAAATGTTCAGCAACAGTTCCATCGTGCTGCTTTATTGCAACCTGTAAAGGCATGGTTGAGGCCTTATAGAATACGTAAGCTGTAGCGTAAAGTTTTGAGTTGCGTTAGTAACTCGCCTTGTACGTTCACGATATCACCGCTTGAACGCCACACATTTGGTAGCTGTGCCCCATCTGCATTTTCAGCCACTGATATTGCGTGGTCCACAATTACCATCGCAGCTGCATAGTCTAAGCCTGAGACTGCATGCGCTATGTTTGACACGCTTGCGTCAAGTGCAGTGTATAACGCAGCATCAATACTATATTGATTCGCTGTTAGCGTGTTGCGTAAGTCATTCACTTTGTTGTCTATGATGGTTGCAGGGCTACGCGTATCTAACAGAATAATGAAATCGGAAAATCGTCCAGTGCTGCCTCTTGCGCGGAAGCTGCCCGAAGAGGTTAGGGTGGTAATGTCCTCGAACGTACCGTTGTCGTGCGAGGTAAATAAACGTAATGGCACCGCTGGGTCATAGTGCACCGCTTTGGTGTACAGCTCAACCATCGCTGGGCCTTCAAAGCCAAAGCCAGCGTCTGCTTTTGGTGATATTGATACCAGTACAGGAAAACCTGCAACGGCGTTTGTTAGCGTTGATGGTAAACGATTAACAATCGAAATATCGGTAGGGTCAATGAGCTCGGCTGTTATTTCAATACTGTCAGTATTCAAGCCAATGCTGTTTTCGAATTCTAATGTAAGATCAACTTCGGTAAGTAAACTTAAAGCGAGCTTTGCTTTTATTCGGTTGTCATCGATTGTGATCGATGCAGGTGAAACAACTTGAGCGTGTGTTTGTGTCGCTAACAGAACAAAGCCAATAATGGCGCAGGCTATACTTCTGAATTTCATCGCAGTTAACTTCATAGTGATGACCTCTTCAATTCTGTATAAAAAATAAACTAAAAAGGTGTCACTATCAAGGGAAATAGTGACACCTGAAGTTACTAGCTGTTTTTATTGATAATATTGTTCGAACATGCGGCCCGCTAATACTGCGTAGTGAGCGCGTGTTACAACATCGTCTGGATTAAAGGTAGCAATAACCTTCGGTTCCTGGAATAGACGGTTTTCTATTTCAAAACTTACGTTCATTAGCGAGAAGGTAAGTGCAGCTTGAACGTGACCTCTCAATTCAGCTGGGATGCTGTCTTGGTCAGCAAGTTCAACGGTCTCGCCTTGGAACTCAACCATAATTCTATCGGTCTCAGGGTCAAAGTTGTTCGCAACAGACTCTTGACCAAGCATTTGAACTAGAGCGTACGCCATATCAAGATTCGTCATACTTCCGCGCGCATCTGCAGTGCCGTCTTTGTCTAGTAAGATAGGACCTTGTACACGTGTGATATCTTTAAGAGCGCCACCGTCCACCATTACCGATTCTAAGTACGGTGCTTGGAAGTCCGAAATACCAGAAAATGAAGGCTGTTCGTCATTCAATAGGTCACGATACTGTCTAACCGCTCCGCCCATAACCGCATACTGTGCAAAGGCTTGACGAGTAAGTCTGAAGTCTGGGTAGAAGTTGCCACGAGTAGAACCGTCCATCAAACGCTCGCTGATTGCTTTAGCAATAGCATTTTCTTGAGGGTGCCCTGGAACATCGTTTAGCCCCTCGAAACCGCCGCTTTCTTCAAATGTTACTGTAACATCGAACACTTCTGGCAAACCTGGACCATTTGTTAGACCTAATGGGTCTGCTTCAACACCAGACAGTGAAGTAAGACCGAATACGTAAATTCCCCATGTACCTGGTGATGCAGGTGCTGCAACACGCATAGTAGTACCTAGTACTGGCGTTGTTAGGTTGCCACGGTACTCTGTACCGTCAGGTGCAACAAGTACAAGTTTTGTAAGGTTGGCTAATGTGCTTGCTGATGCTTTTACTACGCTCTCGTCTTCGCCCACTTCAAACTCGATGATTTCAGGAGCGCCCACTGGAGAGTAAAATACATCAAAGTTCTCAACTCTATCACTCGGTGTGATGAGCGCGTTTGCTCTGAATTTCTTGCCTTCTAGGTTGTTAACCGTCTTTTTGTGGTCGTCGTCGTGTAGTAACGCTGCAGCAACCGCAGAACGTGCATTCACATAACCAGAACCTACTTCCCAGCGCTCAAAACCCGGCATGTTTGTTGCTGTTTCTTGTAAGATACGCTTAATGCTCGCGTTATCAAGATTTGGGTTAGCTTCAAGCATTAGCGTGATAATACCCGCAACATGTGGCGTTGCCATTGAGGTACCAGAAATCATAGTGTAGAACGGCACTTCTTCTGGTGGCATTGCGTCGATATCTGCATCACCGCCATTTGCCGCCAAGTTAAGTACTGCACGCGGTGAAATAATGTCTACGCCTGGCGCTACAACAGTAACATCGTTAGACCATGTCCACTCAACACCATCTGGCGTAGTGAATTCACCACCTTCACCTTTAAGACCACGAGAAGAGAAGCCTGCTAATGTGCCGCTCTTAGTACCAGCACCTACAGAGATACCCCACGGGATCTGCGCGTACGGGTTGTGAGAATCTTCACCTGGGCCATCGTTACCCGCAGCGAATACAGATATCATACCGAACGTATGCGCTTTGTAAGATGCCATAGATACAGGACCTAATGGCTCGTATTTACCGCTTGAACCCCACGAGTTACTGATAACCTTAATAGGATTTTCAAACTTATCGTAGTTAGAGATTGCGTAATCAAATCCGCCCACGGTATCTAATAATAATACTGCCGCACCAGAACCGTAACCAATTAGGTCTGCATCTGGCGCTGCACCTACGTGCTTACCACCAGACATAGTACCTAAACCTGCAATGGTGCCTGCGACGTGAGTACCGTGACCTGAATTCAGGTCGGTATTGATCTGGTTTGAAATCTTAGGGCCTTGAATACCTGCAATAGACAGTAATCCTGCGCTTGTAATTGCTTGAACGTTATCAACTACTTTTGTGCCAAACGGCAAATCCTGGTGAGATGCATCAATACCAGAGTCAATAACTAAAACCGTTGAGCCTTTACCTGTGAATTCCACTTCGTTGCGGTTTGCAAACTCTTCGCCTTGAAGGTCAGCAACGCCTGTAATCTGACGTGCATCAGCGTTGTAAAGCTCCATTTGACGGTTCGCGAATACCGAACGTACGCCTTCGATGTCTGCGATAGCTTCGATTTGCGCCTTAGTGGCAACAACGCCGATAATTGGTAAATTTTTAAATTGAACACCGTGCGTGATGCCCAGGCCCAAAAGGTCTGCGACCTGAGTGCTTGCAAGTGGATCCATTTGGTCGTAGGTAACAACAGCCATAACAGTTTCGGTTGGTGAAAGTGTTTGTAACGTGTCAGCCATTTGAGAACCGATATATGCATCAGCAAATGATGATGCCGCAGGACTCGCTAACATAGCTGCCGTAAGGGTAGATAAAGCGAACTTTTTCATAATCTTCTCCAGTTTAAAAGGGCTGCGTTTACAACTTCGCACCAATGTCTCAAGGGACTACAAGATTGTCATAGCGTCGCAGCAAGGTACGCCTTAATACTGGCCGTTTATTTTTTGTTCTGATATAGGGGTTTCACCCTAATTGAGAAAATCAGTATGTTTTCAACGTCTACATCTAATGTTCAATAAAATTAATGCAACTTCACTTCTATGCTTAATAAAACGCTTAGTCTGTAAACAAAAAATACTTTTTCAGAAGGCGGGTAAACATGGTTTGTGTTGGGCAATTTCGATAGAGGTGGTACAGAGCTATGAAAGTCAACTCAATAAAGACTCGGTTTGTTCTTATTTCCTTGATATGCATTGTTGGTTTGATATTGCTGTGTGGTGCTCAACACATTTACGTAGCCAAGTATTCGATACACAGTGATGTGCAGTCCGTGACATCATCACTTATACAAGATGTGTCTGATCTTCGAAAGTTAGAACAATACTATCTTGCGAATAATGATGAGCAATACATTAGAAAGTTTGATAGTCAGTTAGCAAAAGTTAACGCAGCGTTTTCTGAGTTATCCACTGTTAAATACAATACAAGCATAGATAAAAAAACCACCACTATGCTTGCAGATGCACTTGAAAGTTACAGAGATGCGTTTTATCAGATGAGAAGAGCTCGGTTGTCTGATAGCCCACTTATCGATGAAGAGTTAATAAATGAACTGACGATATTGGAACATACTTTAGTGCAACAAGCTGCGCCCAATGAAACTGCTCTTAAAGAAACACTTGTAGAGCTAAAATTAATTACTCGCTCTTTTTTTGCGACGAAACTCACTAGGGACGCACAAGAAATAGATGCATTAAGCCACAAATTGTATGACCACAACCTTTATTTAAACTCGGTAATGCCAATTGAAGAAATAGACCAATATCGGGGATTGTTACTGGATTACACGGACAAATATTCATCATCAAGCAGTAAACGTAAGGTCGCTTTAAATTTTGCACTTATAGAAAGTGCCAGTGCACTTGAATCTTACTTGGTAGGGATGAACGAGCTAGCGCACCGCAAATTAGTTAAACAGCGAGATGAACTTCTGGTTTTTGTCAGCGTAGTAGCTGTTACATTACTGGTTTGCGCGTTGAGCGTGTTCATAACAAGCTTTGCGCTGTTTCAGCGTTCATTTTCATCATTAGTAACATTTTTCTATCGTAGTTTTCGGCTTCAACAGAAAATTGATTTGCGCTATGTTGAACTTGATGAATTCAAAACATTTGCAACGATGGCTAATGAATTAATAGTCGATCGTCAAAAAATGCAGATTAAACTGGCCTCGGCCGAGGCAGAGTTGGCATTAATTAAAAACGACTGAGCAAACGCTAGTCAATTATTGCGCTATTGAAACAAAATAAAGGATAAAAAATGAATTTTAATCGCTTAGGGTCAAGCGAATTACAGGTATCAGAAATCTGTTTAGGCACCATGACATGGGGCATTCAGAATTCACAAAAAGACGCCGATGAGCAAATGGCAATCGCGCTTGACAATAATATTAATTTTATCGATACCGCTGAGATGTATCCTGTTCCACCCAACGCAGACACTTACGGAGATACCGAGCGAATTATTGGAAATTGGTTATCGCGAAACACCGCAAGACGAGATGATCTTGTGCTAATGACCAAAGTGGCAGGTAGCGGTTTACGCTATATCAGAGAAGGTGAGCCCATTACCGCACAGGCTGTCAATCAAGCGCTAGATGCATCGCTTGAACGTTTACAAACCGATTACGTAGATGTCTACCAGCTTCACTGGCCAAACCGTATTACTCCTCACTTTGGCAAGCATTGGCCTGATAATACCAACCCAACCGAAGTGGACCGCGAGCAGCAACTTGCAGGAATGCGAGACATTCTAATAGGCATAGAAAAAGCACTTGATGCAGGCAAAATAAAGCATTGGGGATTATCTGATGATACGCCATGGGGTATTCATTCATTTCTTAAATTATGCAATGAAATGAATATTCCAAAACCCGTTTCCATACAAAACGAGTTTAGTTTATTACACGCCAAAGACTGGCCTTATCTTATAGAAATGTGCGCTTTAGAAGATATTGCCTATTTGCCGTGGTCTCCACTTGCAACAGGTATGTTAAGTGGAAAATACCAAAATGGGGCCAGACCTTCAGGCTCGCGCTGGACGCTTTCACAGCGTATGGGACTATTCAGAGATAAAGCCCCCGCTCGTGAAGCCACAGAAAAGTATGTACATATTGCTGCTGATGCCGGTATAACGCCATCCCAACTAGCATTGGCGTGGTGTAAGCAAGTACCAGGCGTTACATCCACTATCATTGGTGCTACAACCTGTGAACAGCTAAACGAAAACATTGACGCATTCTCAATATCGTTATCTAAAGAGGTGTTAGACAGTGTTCACGGTGTATTGCGCGAACACCCGATGGGTTTTTAAGCCTGCCCCCATTTAACACTCACTTTCTTCTGTAAAATGGCGGGGTATCCCGTCATTTTTGTGTAATAACGGCGTCATACCATTATTTTTTCTATATTGAAAAAGTGCTGTCTATGTCGATTACTCACTCTCAGACTTTAGAACCTGCTGTAATTAAACAGCTGCCCAACTGGCAACGTTGGCTTCTTCTTATTCTGCTGGTTTATATCATGTTGCTAGCTGTCAGTATGATTGGCAGTGGGTTTAAATACGCAACGGGAGACCAGGCAAAAGCGCTATTTAGTTTTGCTTCTAATCCGGTGATGGGGCTCATTATCGGTATGGTTTGTACCGCGCTTATTCAGTCATCAAGCACGGTTACGTCAATAATTGTCGGCATGGTGGCAGGTGGACTACCCATAACCATTGCTGTTCCCATGATGATGGGCGCCAATATAGGAACAAGTATTACAAACACATTAGTGAGCTTGGGTCACGTGGCGCGTAAAGACGAATTTCAGCGCGCGTTTAACGCCGCCACAATTCATGATTTTTTTAACGTTTTGTCGGTACTCATTTTTTTACCGCTAGAGATAGCGTTTGGTATTCTAGAATACTTAAGCGCTGAGCTTGTTTTACTTCTTCATACGCCGGAAGTACTTGATGTTGGTGGAGTAAACCCTATCAAGGCGGCCACTCAACCTGTCACTGACTTCGTTTCGCAGCAACTGCAGTTTTTACCCTCAATTTATCCTGGCGTGGCAAAAATTATCATTGGTATTGGCTTAATTATGGTGTCGATCACCTACATGGGCAAAATCATGAAAGCGCTAATGGTGGGGAAGGCCAAAGCACTTCTTCACAAAAGTATTGGTAGAGGGCCGCTGTCAGGTATTGCTTCTGGCACTATAATGACGGTGCTAGTGCAGTCATCTTCAACCACCACATCACTAATGGTGCCTTTAGTAGGCAGTGGCGTATTGAAAGCCCG
Organism: Alteromonas sp. S167; assembly: GCF_036864375.1. Taxonomy (NCBI): domain Bacteria; kingdom Pseudomonadati; phylum Pseudomonadota; class Gammaproteobacteria; order Alteromonadales; family Alteromonadaceae; genus Alteromonas; species Alteromonas sp. S167. The sequence goes on along the minus strand of NZ_JAZETR010000014.1, from coordinate 48,148 downwards.
TGATATCTACCCGTTTACGTTGGGGGCAAATATTGGAACGTGCATTACGGCGTTAATTGCCGCATTGGGTGTAGCTGGAATTAACAGTGGCCTCGCGCTCCAAATAGCGTTGGTTCACCTTATCTACAACGTGCTTGGTGTTGCTCTTATTTATGGCGTGCCCATGTTACGTAATATCCCGCTTACTCTGTCTTATCAATTGTCAGTCATTGCCGCCGAGCGCAAGGTTTACGGTGCCGCTTATATAGGTGGTTTGTTTTTCTTTATGCCGCTATGCATTATTTCTCTTACGCTTTAAGCATTCACTGCTTACTAAAAAGTAGGTAATCACGTTTAAGTGCTGACATGCAGCAACCACGTTGAAGTAGAAAATAGCTACTTGTTTTCTACTTCAACGTTAATCCTTCATCTCATTAACAGTCTTACGCGCCGCACTGTCTATTAGCTTATTAATCTAAAGTCTAAAAAAACGTCTAAAATCATAAGACTTTGGTCGCACCGGGGGGAATTTGTCGGGTAATTCTTGAAAATATACCCCACAATCGAGTTGTTTAATTAATGTTAAGTTTTCGTTAGCGGGTTGAGAGTGAATGCCTGTGCAGTTTTGAACTCTTGCTTCCTTCTAAGAAATAATTCAGACAAACGAATCTGGTTTTTATGATTTTATATACGGGAGAATCACATGTTAAAAAGAATTGCAGCATCGTGTGCACTAGTATTGGTAAACACACCAGTAGACGCTTTTGAGTTCAGCTTCAAAGGTATGATTAAAACCGAAGCGGTGACATCAAATCAGGCAGTAGCAAGTTACGGTAGTGTATATAGCCAAGTTGCACCTACTCACGCGTTACGAACTGACATTTTCGGTGGTGCACCAGCCACTGAACAACAAACAAACTTTCTTGAATCAGAGTCAACCTCATTTCAAGCTGCGCAAACGCGCTTCTCGTTAAACATGAAGCATGAAAAAATTCGTGGCGTTCTTGAGCTCGATTTCATTGATGGCGAAGATGGCTTTACCAACCAAACCGCTATTCAAGCACAAGAGCCAAGACTGCGCCTAGCCACCCTTTATTATGACTATTCGAAAAACCTGACAATTTTTGGTGGTCAAAAGTGGACAACCGCGGCCGGTATTAAATCAAGCGGCAGCTACAACTGGATTGGTAGTGCATTCCGCGCAGGAAATACAGGCTTCTTGGCGATGGAAGTTGGTGCAACCTACAAGGCTGAAAACCTGTCGATTACCGGTGCACTAACAGGTAAAGGACGAAACGCGACAGCTGGTGGGATTAACGGTAACGAGTTAGGCAGAATGCCAGGTTTTGCATTCGACGTTAACTACAAGATTTCTGGGCATACCATTGGCGCAGCAGGTCATTTTGCTAACATTAAATTTGAAGACGAGCCTAACTTTACTAGCGGTGAAGACCAAGACGCCAATTTGTTTAAGGTTTACACCATGCTTAATTTTGGTGACGTAAGTTTTAATGCCGAATACTACACAGGTGAAGCATTAAATAATCAAAACGCACTTGGTGTTGCACCTGCTTCTCGATTAAGCGCAGACGGTCAGGTACGTGATAACTTTAGTGAGTCTGGTTTCTTCAGCTATGTAAGTTGGAATATTAGCCCAGAGCACAATGTAAAAATTGGTTATGCAAGCGCTTCGGTTGATGATAGCGACCGCGACCGTCTGGGGCTTACCGAGCTACAAAAGAACAGCACGGCGTATATCAACTACGGCTATAAAATAATGACAGGCCTTACCGCTTTTGCTCAGGTAACGCACTTCGATACTGAATACGGTGTTGATAACGAGAGCTTCACGGCAGCCGTTGCCCGTGCAGGCGTTGTGTTTAAGTTCTAAAAAATCAATGTGATAAATGAAATTGTTCACTGCGCTTTATTAGGGCAGTGAGCAATTTTTTGCGTGTTCCCACTCAAAATAATAGCCGTTAGTTTTTCGATAAGACCAAAGTCTCATTTTGCTTTGCGGTTCAACCGTTACAGTGTTTCAATAGACAACAAAAAATTTACATCACTAATACAGAGGCAATCGTTATGACCGCCAGCAAGATTTATTCAGTGCCAGAAAACATTCTTCAGTCTACGCACATTAATGCAGAACAGTATGACGCTATGTATAAGCAGTCGGTTGAACAGCCCGAGTCTTTTTGGACCGAGCATGCCTCTTTACTAGAGTGGTATAAAAAGCCAACCAAAATTAAAAACACCATGTTTGGTGAAAGCGATGTGTCTATCAAATGGTTCGAAGACGGCGCGTTAAACGCAAGCTACAACTGTATCGACCGTCATTTGGCAGACAATGCCACTAAGGTAGCGTTTCACTGGGAAGGTGATTCACCTAGCGACAGCCAAGACATTACTTATCAAGAAGTGCACTACGAAGTGTGTAAGCTGGCAAATGCGCTTAAAGAAATGGGGGTAACCAAAGGCGACAGAATAGCTATTTATATGCCAATGGTGCCAGAAGCTGCATACGCCATGTTAGCGTGTGCGCGAATAGGTGCAGTACATTCAGTTATCTTTGGTGGGTTCTCGCCAAATGCTATTGCCGACCGCATAAACGATAGCAGTGCAAAAGTGGTAATTACGGCCGATGAAGGCCGTCGTGCAGGGCGCTCAATTCCGCTTAAAGCTAATGTTGATAAGGCACTAGCTGGTGATGCTTGCCCATCAATTACGCATGTACTTGTACACAAGCTTACCGGTGGCGATGTTGAATGGAACGCACAGCATGACGTGTGGTGGCACGATGCGGTAGACGGGTGTTCAGCGCAATGTGAGCCCGAGGTGATGAATGCGGAAGACCCGTTATTTATTCTTTATACATCAGGCTCTACAGGTACACCTAAGGGCGTTGTTCATACCACTGGCGGTTACCTGCTGTATTCAGCCATGACCTTCAAATATGCCTTCGATCATAAAGAGGATGACATTTATTGGTGTACCGCAGATGTGGGCTGGATTACCGGTCACAGCTACATGGTGTATGGCCCAATGGTCAATGCGGCCTCTCAAGTATTCTTTGAAGGTGTACCCACTTACCCAGATGTTAAGCGCATTGCCCAAGTTGTTGAAAAATACAAAGTGAATAGCTTATACACAGCACCTACTGCAATTCGAGCATTAATGGCACATGGTGACGTACCGGCAGAAGGGTGTGATGTGTCGTCACTTCGACTACTAGGTACCGTGGGTGAGCCTATTAACCCTGAAGCGTGGGAGTGGTATCACCGTGTTCTTGGAAGCAGCAAATGCCCCATCATTGATACATGGTGGCAGACTGAAACAGGCGGGCACATGATCCTTCCTCTACCTGGCGCATCTTCATTGAAACCAGGCTCGGCAACGCGTCCTTTCTTTGGCATTCAGCCAGCGTTATTCGATGCAGACGGCAACGAGTTAGAGGGCGAATCGGAAGGTAACCTAGTGATCAAAGACAGTTGGCCAAGCCAAGCTAGAACAGTATATGGTGACCATCAGCGCTTTATAAATACCTACTTCAGTGCTTACAAAGGCGTTTACTTTACTGGTGATGGCGCTCGTCGCGATGCAGATGGGTTCTACTGGATCACGGGCCGTGTAGATGACGTGCTTAACGTATCGGGTCACCGTTTAGGTACGGCGGAAATCGAAAGTGCGCTGGTGGCTCACGCGAAAGTAGCTGAGGCTGCGGTGGTTGGCTATCCACACGACATTAAAGGGCAGGGCATTTACGTTTATGTTACGCCAAACGAAGGTGTAGAAGTAGACGAAGCGCTGACTAAAGAACTGAAGTCGTGGGTTCGCGAAGAGCTAAGCCCTATTGCTACCCCTGATATGATTCAGTGGTCACGCGGCTTACCTAAAACGCGTTCAGGTAAGATTATGCGCCGCATCCTACGAAAAATTGCAGCAAATGAGCACGGTCAATTAGGCGATACTTCTACATTGGCGGATCCATCAGTTGTTGATACACTCATTGAGGAAAGGTTAAACAAATAATCAAGGATATAGGCAATGATAACCCTTTTGATCGCAGACGATCACCCATTGTATCGCGATGCACTACGAGGCGCATTGTCATTGTCTTTACCCACGCTTACGTTAAAAGAAGCGGGTGACCTCAGCACCACGGTCGATATTTTAAATAACGATGATATCGACCTTCTGCTTCTAGATTTGCATATGCCGGGCAGTAATGATTTGTTCGGCTTGCTACATATCCGCAAGTTGTTTCCGGATGTACCTGTGGCGGTAGTCTCTGGTACTGAAGACGCGTCTTTAATCTCAAAAATTATCAGTGTTGGTGCGCTTGGCTTTATTCCGAAAACGGCAAGCGCAAGTGATATTGCCAGTGCGGTGCAGTGTATTTTGGATGGCGATGTTTGGTTACCTGAAAGTGTGAGTGACGATATTGAAGAAGTTAACGAGGCTTTTTCTGAGTTGGCCGACAAAGTTGCATCACTTACTCCATCGCAGTACAAAGTGCTTTGTTATATGCGCGATGGCTTGTTAAATAAGCAAATTGGTTACAACCTTGATATAGCTGAGGCAACAGTTAAGGCACACGTAACTGCCATTTTTAAAAAGCTGGGTATTAATAACCGCACACAAGCAGTATTGATTGCTTCGCAGCTTGAATTAGAGCCTCCCGTTGCATAGCGCCAAAAGATTATAGTTTCTAATGGGAATAAAACTCAGGCAGAAACTTTTCAAGCGCTTTTTTACTCTCTTCGCTTAACAGCGGGTTGTCTATTTCGATAACTCTTCGTGAGCCTATTAGCTCCATTGCCTCTATATAGCCGCTGTGTGCTTCAAGTAGCGATTTGAACCGACCCGATTCAAACAGAATAAGGAGTCCCTCGGAAATGCGTGTGGCTAGCGCTGTATTACTGCTGTTAACAAAAAAGAAAATTGGGCTTGGGTAAGAAATAATAACGTGGTCATCTACGGTTAAACCTGCGGTCAGCTTTTCATTTGAAAGCTCTTCCCCCACCTCTAAAACACTTCTAGGAAAAAAGTCTGCAAAACCTTCAGCCACTATGCGAAAAGAGGCATTATAAGTGGTTTCAAGTACTTCAATATTGCTCGCGCGGAAGATTTTGGTGTCTGGCCAGTCGTAGCCTAGTACAGCTCTAAAGGCGGTGAGGTCGCCCTTAACGTTGACAAACTGAAGTCTGTTGTCGTTTTCTTTTACTAGCAAGGCTCGCTTTCCCAGTAGACCTGCCATAATGGGGATTCGTATTGGTAAAAATTGGCGCTCCCGTTCTTTTGAACTCATAGTCCATGTTACGTCGAGTAAGTTGTGTTCAAGATTTCTTAATTGACGGCTTTGAGAGGTATGTATATCACTAATTCTGATTTCATAAGAGCCATAAACAGGCGCCGTTGCATCAAGCACTTCGGTTAGCAGGTTTTTAGCATAGTCATATAATTGCTCTCGCCCGGGGTGAACATTTGGCAATCGTAAAATGGTATGCGGCAGTTGTTCTGATGTGTCGATAGGCTTATTAAGGGGAGCGGGCTGTTGTAGAGCATCTGCGGTAACAGGCGAAGCAGCCGTTGTGAACAGTGACACGAGTAGTGCTATATAAAATTTGGCTAACCAGTTATTAGAATGTGTCATATCATCGTCCGTAAAGCGCATAAAAACTGCAGTGAATTAATACTGCCGCACTATGCTATGCAGCAGGCTATGCGGCAGTTCACATTAGTCTTTTCCTGTAAGTAAGAAGTCGTGTTCAGGATCTACAATAAAATGTCCGCTCATTGCTTCTCGGCCTAATAACATTAAATAAGTCATTTCAGAGCGGTCGGTCAGGGTAAGCTGAATGTTCCATTGATCACCATCCATAATTATAGGCGTAATTATCACATATCGCTTTTCTCTGGTTGCCGTAGAGCTTTTAACACGCTTTTTGCCTTCTACTTTCGCCTCGCGCCTAACAATACGTTTTACGTCATGGATATCTGGATGAATATCAAACGTTATCCAAAGCTCATTATCTTTCTCAAATTCTTCAATGTTGTCCACGTGAAGCGACGATGTCGCGGCGCCCGTATCAACACGTACGTTTAAGTCGGTAATGGCTAGTTTTGGCAAGTCGCACAGTTCAACCGCGCCTACAATTTTTTTTGTCATCAGGTTTTTCTACCGATTATGCATCAACTGCGCCTTGTTCAGGCGGCAGTAAGTTATCTTGTAAAAGCTCAACGTGCTCTGCTACGGAGTCCGGCTGTGAAAAATAAGCAATATGGTAAACCGCTTCGCCTTCTTGGGTTAACGGTATATTTTGCTTACCAATTACAACACCTTCAGCAGGACTGTCTAAACTGTCTAAGTAGTTGCCAAACGGGTCAGCAATAATTGCCAGCTTGTCGCCTTTGTTTACATGGTCGCCAAGCTGTGCCAAGTGCGTTACAAAACCACTTTCTGGTGCGCGTACCCAGCCACTTTGTCTAGCAATAAAACGCTCAATGCTGTGGCCCTTGCTGCGACTTTTATTAAGCATACCCAAATGACGCATGGTATTAATAATGCCCTTAACGCCTGCACGAATTGAAAACTCGTCGTAACGCAATGCTTGGCCCGCTTCATAAAGTAATATCTTAACACCACTTTCACTGGCAGCTTCGCGTAAAGAACCATCGCGTAATTCAGCATTTAACAACACAGGCACACCAAAAGCTTTCGCCATTTCCAATACGTCTTCGTCGTCTAGGTCGGCACGAATTTGTGGCAGGTTACTTCGGTGGATAGCACCCGTGTGAAGGTCTATGCCCACGTCGCATTTACTTACTATTTCTTTAAAGAACAAGTTAGCTAATCGACCAGCCAATGAACCTTTCTTGCTACCTGGGAAACTGCGGTTTAAATCGCGGCGGTCAGGTAGATATCTTGACTGATTTAACACCCCATAAACGTTTACCATAGGAACAGCGATAAGTGTGCCGCGAATACGTGCGATGGCTTTCGAGCGAATCAGTCGCCCTACAATCTCAATGCCGTTTAGCTCATCACCGTGAATCGCCGCGCTAACGAACATTGTGGGTCCAGGGCGTTTTCCACGTTTGACATAAACAGGAATGCTCATATTGGTAGCCGTATATAGCGGCGGCATCTCAAGCTCTATCTTTTTGGTTTCACCAGGGGCAATGGTTTCACCCCCAATTTTAAGTACGTCGTTTACCACTCACGTTTTCCTATCTAACTTGCCAGTGTGCTGTGTAATTAACCTTTACCACGAGTTTTGGTTTTATGTGGCTCTGCGCTTTTTTCAATAAACTCAATTATCATTGCCGCCACGTCTTTGTTCGTGGCTTTTTCAATACCTTCAAGCCCCGGCGATGAGTTAACCTCCATAACCACTGGCCCATTATTCGAGCGAAGAATATCAACACCACAGCAATTTAAGCCCATAGTTTTCGCCGCATCTACTGCAGTTTTTCGCTCAGCAGGGCTTAAGCGAACAAGACTTGCCTGACCACCGCGGTGTAAATTAGAGCGAAATTCGCCAGGCGCAGCTTGTCGCTTCATCGCTGCCACAACCTTTCCACCTACTACAAAGCAACGAATGTCTGCACCGCCAGCTTCTTTTATAAACTCCTGTACCAAGATACTGGCATTTAGCCCCATAAATGCTTCGATAATTGATTCTGCAGCCTTTTGTGTGTCGGCCAAAACAACACCAATACCCTGAGTACCTTCCAATAGCTTAATAACGACAGGTGCGCCGCCAACGGTTTTAATAACGTCATCAATTTTGTCTGGGTGATGAGCAAAGCCTGTACGCGGCATACCAATGCCTTTACGAGAAAGCAATTGCAATGAGCGCAGTTTGTCGCGCGAGCGGCTAATAGCCACCGACTCATTTAAGCTGTACGTCCCCATCATCTCGAACTGACGAACCACAGACGTACCATAAAAGGTAACTGAAGCACCAATGCGCGGAATAACGGCATCGTAATAGGGCAGCTTTTTACCATGGTAACGCACCGACGGACGCGCGCTTGTTATGTCCATGTAGCAGTGCATAGTGTCTATAACGTCAACTTCGTGACCACGTGCTCTTCCTGCTTCTACTAAACGAGAAGTTGAGTAAAGGCGTGGGTTCCTTGAAAGTATTGCAATGCGCATTATTTAAAGCCTGTAATTTGTTTTAGTGAGTTGCTGAATTTTTAAACTTGCCATACTCACGTTAGAACGTGAATGTAAATTAAACAAGTCAATTTGCGCGCATACTAATAAAAGGTACGATGGGTGTCCTACGAATAATTCTTGTTGTGTCGATTGCTTTTAATGCATGAAGTAAAAGAACATTCGCGATAGCATTACGAAAAATAGTGTAACTAACTAAAAGGCTTTTTAATGAATGAGTGGTGGCACACATTTTTGGTGTGGTTAACACAATACCAATCGAATGTGGTGTGGAGCGGTGTGGTGTTACTAATTTACGTGGCTACAACGCGTAAACTATTGCCAAAGCTAGAGACTAATATTGCCAAGTCGAAGCTTAAAAGCAGTAGTGCAATAAAAGGTTTATTTGCCGCTCGAGTACTGGTAGCTACGGTATCAATTGCGTTACTACTTCTAGCATGGGGCATTGATTTTTCAGGCTTACTGGTACTCTCTACGTCCATCATTACCGTAACTGGTGTTGCGCTTTTTGCTAGCTGGTCGCTTATCAGCAATATAACCGCCTACTTTATACTATTAACTAATGTGTCTTATCGCCGCGGAAACTACATCCGTATTTTAGACGGCGACAATTACATTGAAGGCGTTATTGCTGACTTAGGTCCGTTTAGTATGCGCTTGGTTACCGCAGACCGAGAAACGTTAATGTACCCTAACAACCTTATTTTAACGCGGCCGGTGTTACTTAACCCAAAAGCAAAGTGGGGCACTATGGGGAAAGTGGTTTCAAAATCTGCTGTAGATGCACCGCCAAAAGCGGAAGAAAACCGTATTCATGAGGAAGTAATAGGAAAATAGCCGATTCCTTCTTGTTTGCCTATGACACGTTTTTTGCCTCGCGAATATAGCGTGTCATACTTTGCAGCAGTGCTCGTAATTTGGCTGGTTTCAGCGGCTTAGCTAAGAAGTTTACACCTTGCGCTTTGCATTGGGTTACCAAGTTTTCATCGGGTGTTGCAGTAATAAGCGCTGCCGGCACAACAACATTTAGTCGCGCACGAATTTCTTCGATAAGCGCTAAGCCATGTTTAGTCTCATCATGGCTTAATTGATAATCCATTAACAGTATTTGAGGCTGAAAGGTGTCACAAAGCGTTAGCGCATCATCCCAGTTGTTTGCTACCACCACGTTTACTCCCCATTTTGTCAGCAGCGTTTTCATTGCGTCCAGGTTTTCACGCTGGTCGTCAACACAAAGCACGTCCATATTGGCAAAGGTAGTATTTTGGGGTTTTGCTGATGTTTTTGACAACGTTTTGGGTTCAGCTTTACTTAGCGTGAAAGTAAAGCAGCTTCCTTTTCCAACAGCTGATATGACATTAATATCACTGTGAAGCTGCAGGCTTAATCGGCGCACCACGCCAAGGCCTAAACCTAAGCCGTGCTCCTTGCTGTCGTTTGTGCGAAAGAAGTCGCCAAAAATACTCGCCTGCTTGTCGTTGGCAATACCAATGCCGGTGTCGAGCACTTTGAACTGCACGTCATTTCCTATTGCTTTTACAGTGAAAAGCACGCGACCGGAATGGGTGTATTTCACAGCATTGGACAATAAGTTTTGTACGATACGGTACAAGTAGGTTTTGTCGGCATATGCCCAAAACGGCCGAATAATGGCTTTAAATCCAAGACCTTTTTCTTTAGCACGCATAGCCATTTCATCTAAAAGTGGCGTAAACAAAGCCTGAATATCAACCGCTTCAATGTCGGGCTTCATTTCACCCTGATCAAGTCGTGCAATATCTAGCAGCGTACCTATAAGGGTTTCGCTAGAGGTAACGCTGTGATTGAGCTTCTGGATAATATTATGTGCATACTCTGATAGCTCTTGCTCTTCCAAAGCACTTACGTAAAGCTTTGCTGCATTTAATGGCTGTAGCACATCATGGCTTGCTAGCGCTAAAAAGCGCGTTTTACTGGCGTTAGCGTCTTCTGCCGCTTTTCTTGCGCGGATAAGTTCTTTTTCCGCTTCTGAGCGTCTTTCAATTTCAAGGCGAAGTTCAGCATTGATAGAGTGGACTTCTTCGGTGCGTTTTTTAATACGTGCTTCGAGGTCAATGTTAGATTCTTCAAGCGCCTGTTGAATTTCAACGTGACCAGTGATGTCATTAAAGCTTGTAACAAAGCCACCACCGGGTAATGGATTGCCTACCATTTCAATAACGCGTCCATCTTTCCGTTGACGCGTAAAGCGATGGGGCATACCTGAGCGCAAATGCCCTAGGCGCTTTTCTACCTCGGCTTCAACATTATCGCTGCCAAACTCGCCTTGCGACGCATTGTAACGAATAAGCTTTTCAATAGGTGTGCCTACAGCGAGTAAGTCGTCGGGGTACGGATATAAATTGGCGTAACGCTTATTCCAAGCGACCAAGTTAAGATGTTTATCTACAACGCTTATACCTTGATCCATATTTTCAAGCGATGTAAGCAGTGCTGTCATATTAAACTGCATGGCTTGCGTTGTATCATCAAAGAAGTTGATGATTTCGGTGAAGTCCATCTTTTTGCCTCGAAGGGCACTGTCTAGTAAGGCCTTGGCACTTGATGCGCCAATTACCCCACCAAGCGCCCGTTCGCAAAACAGCAAGAACGATTCATCGGGTACAGCGTCGTGCTTAAGCTTACAATGATTTAGCTGTTGGTATTGCTCCAGCAACTGCTCGCATCGTCCCGTTCCCATAAAGGTAGACAAAAGCGTGGTTAAATCGGAAACGGCAACATCAACATTAATGGAAGGCACGGTTACCGTATTGGTTGTGGGCATAGCGGGCGACACAAAAGCTTCCGCTTGAATTCTGTCTACCAGCCGCTGCGGTGCAAACCATGAGAAGATAATGTAGACCAGGGTGTTAGCACCCAAACTTATCATCGCTCCCTGACTTATCAGTTCATTTTGCTCTAGTTGTGAAACTTGTTCACTCACAATGGGCAGTACCAACCACAAAGCCCATATAACAAGCCCAATCATAAGGCCTGCATATACGCCATGTGCGTGCGCTTTCTTCCAGTATAGACCACCCACAATAGCCGGCATTAATTGAATGACTAGAGAAAATGCAATAAGCCCAATTGAATGAAGAGAGCGGCTTCCTGTCATTTGATGATGATAAAAGAACGCCAGAATAAGAATAAAAGCAATTACGATGCGGCGGATAAGACGAATTCGACTAGAGAGATCTTGCTTCTTATCGGTTTGGCCGCTAAACGCAAGTAGTCTGGGTAATATAACGTCGTTAGTTAGCATGGTGCTAAGCGTTAAGGTGGCTACGATGATCATGGCGGTGGCTGCTGAAAGCCCACCTATAAATACAATAACCTGTAGCAGTGCAGACTCTGAAAATACGGCAAGTGAAAGCACATAAGAGTCGGGCTCTATTCCTGTCCCCGCAAATATTGCTTTACCCGCAATAGCGATAACGGGAATAACTGCCGAAATTACCGCAAGATAAAGCGGAAACAACCAACGTGCAGTGCGAATGTGACCAAGGCTTAAGTTATCGATTATGGCAACGTGAAATTGCCTAGGTAAACACACAATTGCAGCCGCAGCCATTATGGTTTGTGCAATAAACGAAAACGAACCAAATTGTGAAAGTGCTGCTTCGTTAACAAAACTGTCGAAAAAAGGCCCTGATTCAGTCTGTTTCCATGCGCTATAGCCAACAAAAGCCACTAATACTAACGCCAAAAGCTTAATAGTAGATTCGAACGCAATAGCCAGCATTAGGCCACGACGATACTCAGTAACATCTGTTTGCCTGGTACCAAAATAAATGGCGAAGACAGCAATAAAGCCTGTTGCGGCCAAGATAATTGCGTCGCTGTTCGACTGTTGTGTTAGTAATTGAAAGGTAGAGCCTACAGCTTTGAGTTGAAGCGCAATGTAGGGAATGGTGGCTAACAGTGCAATAAGTGTAACCACCAATGCGACTGTTTGTCGTTTACCGTAACGTGAAGCAATAAAGTCAGATATGGTGGTGATGTGTTGCTTCTTACTTACCAGCGTCATCTTATAAATAAACTTATAACCCAATAAGTAAACAAGGATAGGGCCAAGCATAATGGGTAAGTAAATCCACGTATCTCTACTGGCTTGCCCCACCATGCCAAAGAATGTCCAAGCCGTGCAGTAAATGGCGAGCGCTAATGAATAAATGGCTGGATGAGAGGTGATTGCGCGTGCTTTAGACGAGTTTTTTTCTCCCCAGCTAGCCAGAGAGAAAAGAAGAAACAGGTACAGCACAGCTAGCGTAACCCAACCAAATACCATAATTGCCTTTAACCTTGTGTTAACAACTTGTCGGTCATTATAACCATATCGACCATAGTCTTACCTACGACCATGGTCTCATTTTGAATTCTTATTGTCAGGTCTAGAGTAGTACGCGAGCTCCTAAATGCTTGACTTTGCTGCTTTGAAATAGGTTTTTCATATTTCTTGAATTGCGGCAACAGAGTTAAAAAGCCGGGCGTTAGGAAAATGTAAAATGATAACAACTAGTTAACCTGACATGAGGGTGAAACAATGGCATTTAGAAACGAAGAAGACAAAAAGGCATATTGGAGTGAGAACCTCTCACTGCTCTTCAAGCTTTTAGTCGTATGGTTCGTCGTATCATTTGGTGCCGGCATACTGTTTGTCGATGCACTAAACGAAATTCAATTCTTTGGCTTTAAGCTGGGCTTTTGGTTTGCACAGCAAGGCGCCATTTACGTGTTCGTTGCTTTGATTTTTGTCTATATGGCAAAAATGAACGCCATGGATAAACGCTACGGTGTAGACGAGGAGTAAACCATGGACGTTCAAACACTCACATTTATTATTGTTGGTGCATCGTTTGCACTATACATTGCAATTGCTATTTGGGCACGAGCTGGCTCAACGAATGACTTTTATGTCGCGGGTGGCGGTGTGCCTCCGGTAATGAACGGTATGGCTACTGCAGCCGACTGGATGTCAGCGGCATCGTTTATCTCTATGGCAGGTCTTATCTCGTTTATGGGGTATGACGGTGCAGTTTACCTAATGGGCTGGACCGGTGGCTATGTATTGCTTGCGCTTTGTCTTGCACCTTATTTACGTAAGTTCGGCAAATTCACGGTACCTGACTTTATTGGCGATCGTTACTACTCACAAACCGCGCGTACTGTTGCGGTATTCTGCGCAATCTTCGTGTGCTTTACCTATGTTGCGGGTCAAATGCGTGGTGTAGGTGTTGTATTCAGTCGCTTCTTGGAAGTTGATATTGTTGCAGGTGTCGTTATTGGTATGGTTATCGTGTTCTTCTACACGGTACTAGGTGGTATGAAAGGCATTACCTATACACAGGTAGCGCAATACTGCGTACTTATTTTTGCTTATATCGTTCCAGCCGTGTTCATCTCAATTATGGTAACGGGTCATATTCTTCCGCAAACTGGTTTTGGTGCCACGCTAGCCGATGGGTCAGGAATGTACATGCTCCAGAAGCTGGATATGCTCTCGGTAGAGTTGGGCTTTAACGAGTATACCTCGGGTACGAAGTCAACTATCGACGTGTTCTTCATTACCTTCGCGCTTATGGTAGGTACTGCAGGTCTTCCTCACGTTATCGTTCGTTTCTTCACTGTGCCTAAAGTTGCTGATGCACGCAAATCAGCAGGTTATGCACTTGCATTTATCGCACTTCTTTATACGACTGCGCCATCTCTAGCTGCATTTGCTCGCGTTAACATGATTGAGACCATCAATGGCTCTGAAATGATGGGTACAAGCTATGCTGAAGCGCCATCGTGGATTAAGAACTGGGAGCAAACGGGTCTTATCGGTTTTGAAGATAAGAATGGCGATGGAAAGATGTTCTATTCGGGCGATGAGCGCAACGAAATGAAAGTTGACCGCGACATTATGGTATTAGCAAACCCAGAGATTGCGAATCTACCTGCTTGGGTAATTGCGCTGGTTGCCGCAGGTGGTGTAGCGGCTGCGCTGTCTACCTCGGCAGGCCTGTTACTGGTAATTTCAACCTCCGTGTCGCACGACTTGTTGAAACGAAACTTCATGCCGAATATTACCGATAAAGCAGAGTTAATGTATGCACGACTGGCAGCAGGTGTGGCCATTGTTATTGCAGGTTACTTTGGTATTAATCCGCCGGGGTTTGTTGCGCAGGTGGTGGCCTTTGCCTTCGGCTTAGCGGCATCCAGCTTCTTCCCAGCAATTATCATGGGTATCTTTAGCAAACGTATGAATGATAAGGGCGCTATTTCAGGCATGATTTCAGGTCTTGCTTTCACAGCTACCTATATTATTTACTTCAAGTTTGTTAACCCTGCGGCGAACACGCCTGAAAACTGGTGGTTCGGCGTATCGCCTGAAGGTATCGGTACTCTTGGTATGGTAGTTAACTTTGTAGTAGCGTTCCTAGTGTTCAAGGTAACCGATGAAGCACCAGAGGAAATCCAAGAGCTAGTTGAAAGTATTCGTTATCCGAAAGGCGCTGGTGAAGCATCTGCACACTAAGCGTTTATACAACGAATAATATGGAAGTACAGCCAACCTATTCGCTTAGCGAGTAGGTTGGTTTTTCAATTTTAAAAGGAGAGCAGGTATGAGTGCTATAGCAAAACAAGTAGACGACTTTATTGCTAGCTCTGCTCCTTTCGACACCTTAAGCGTGGATGAGCGAACAGCGCTTATAAAAAATGCAGAACTGCTGTATTTAACCAATGAACTTGCTAGTAACATAAACGAGGCGGGGCCGCGGCTTTACCTTATTCAAAGCGGGCAGTTTTCGGTATTAGATGGGCAGGACACAATAAGGCATTTAAGTGAAGGTGACTACTTTGGCTACCCATCAATTGTCGAAAATCGTCCGATTGCACTCACCGTTACAGTAGAAAGCCCAGGTTTGGTTTATTGCTTTAATGCTAAATCGGTTCTACCTCTTTTATCCAAACCTGCCATCGGAAATTTCTTTAAAGGCCTGCTGAATAATGCTTTGCAGAGCACTGCAATGTCAGACAGCAATTCCATGTGGCTATACAAGAATTTGACTGAGGTCATTAACAAGGCACCAGTGTCAACCGAGGCTCAAACCACTATTTCAGATGCCGCCAGTTTAATGACTAAAGAAAAGGTGTCGTCGTTACTGATAACTCAAAACAATAAAGTAGTAGGCATTGTTACCGATCGAGATTTGCGTTCACGAGTGGTGGCAAAAGCATTAAATACTCAACAAGCAGTAAGCCACATTATGACGGCTAACCCTGCACAAATTAACGGTAATAGAACCTTGTTCGATGCCATGGCATTGATGACAGAAAAAAATATCCACCATTTACCTATTATCGATCATGTTTCAAATAATCCTCTTGGAATGGTTACTGCCAGCGATATCATTCGCCATCAAAGAGGAAACGTACTTTTTATTATCGGTGAACTTTCGAAAGCTGAAAACTTGTATGAACTCACGCGATTGTCGTGGCAATTGCCCCATTATTTTTCTGCACATGCCAAACGTGCAGGTGACTTTGATATTGCGGGGAAAATTTTATCGCAGGCTACCGATATTATGACGCGTAAGCTCATTGGCTTTTTCCAGCAAGAGCAGGGCAAAGCACCAATGATGTTTGCATGGCTAGTATATGGCTCGCAAGCCAGAGAGGACCAAACCATGGGTTCCGATCAAGACAACGGTTTATTACTGGCTAGCAAGCCAAACGAAGCGCAAGCACAATACTTTGCTAGTATGGCGGCATACGTTTGTAAAGGGCTTGCGAAGTGTGGCATCAAACTATGTGATGGCAACATTATGGCCAGTAACGATGCATTGCGCTTATCAGTAGACGAAGCCGTAACTGAAGCGCAGCAATGGGTTAAGTCACCCACTAAAGATGCGATTATGCATTTCAATATTTTTCTTGATGTACGCTGCGCCGCTGGTGATATTAGCTTGCTGAAATTACTTCAAAAACGCCGCGCTTCTTTGCTTCAACAAAAAATGTTTCTAGCGGCGCTCGCACGGCACAGTAACGATGTTGCAGTGCCATTATCTACCTTTCAACGTTTTACCTATGAAAAGCATCAACCAATTAAAGACAGCATTGATTTAAAAAAACGCGCTGTGGCTCTGGTTAACAACATTGCACGCATTTATGCTCTAGCCGATGGCCTGGTGATTCCCGGTACATTGGCACGATTAGAAAATTTAAGTGAACACTCTCAGCTGTCGCGCAAAGACGCAGACAACTTAAAAGATATTTGGCTTTTTTTAAATCGTATTCGCTGGCGGCATCAGCTGGAAAATAAGGTTACTGACAATCGTGTGTCGGTCAGTAGTTTATCGTCTATTGAAAAACATCAGTTAAAAGCCGCATTTAAAGCAATAGAAAGAACTAACCAAGCAATGATAATGAAGTTTTCAGGCGGCGTAGCGTAGAAGGCAATTAGAAAAGTATGATTAAAGCCCTTTTTAACGCGCTAAAGAATGTGTTTCCTTTTGCACCCTCGCGTAACGCCTTATTAAACACCTATCAATTTCAAAACTTACAGTTTACGGCTATTGATTTTGAGCTTACGTCTCTTGATCAAAAAGTAACGCAAATTACTTCAGTAGGTTTCGTGACAGGAAGCAATGGCGTTGTAGATTTGTCGACCAGTGACTATTACCTTGTAAAAACTACTGCGGATTTAGGGCAAAGCCCTGTTATTCACGGTTTGACAGAAGAGGCGTTAAATAACGGAGTAACGCTGCCTGATGCCTTAAATGCGTTATTGCCCAGGCTGCACGAGTCAATTTTAGTGTTTCATAACGCTAGCTTAGACTTGGCTGCATTGCATAATGTATTTGTGTCACTGGACTTACCTAAAACTGAGGTGATGTATATTGATACGCTTAAGCTTGCGGTTTATCAACTTAGCAAGCAGCATCAAGTATTACCCTCGCACTGTGCTACGCTTTTAGAATGCTGTGAACGGCTCGGTCTTCCAAGCTTTATAGAACATAACGCTTTAGATGATGCGATGGCTACAATGTCGCTACTCTTTGCACAGTTGTCAGAATTAGGTGTGCAAAAACATGAGAAGCTAAAGGTGTTAAAGCATACAGGGGCAGTAGGTCGCTTTACGCTTGGCTAGTAATGTAATAACGCAGCAATGGGGGCTAATGGCTTTAAGTATAGCCTGTTTATTGAGCTTGTTTTACTATGGCATTTATATCAGCAATGTTTTTCTGCCTGCGAGAGGTAGAGGGCGTGACACAGTTTCTTCCTGCTTCCTTTGAATGGTAAAGGTTCTTATCTGCCTCTAACATTACCGCTTCTATCGACTTATTATCGGTGGCGGTCTTCAATGCAATACCTGCACTAAGCGTTACCCGGTCGTGTTCAGATGAAGCATGGGGAATACCAGCGTTAAACACTAGCTCGAGTAACCGTTTGGTAACCTTTATAGCGCCATCTAGATCGGTATTCGGTAAAACAACTAAAAACTCTTCACCGCCTATACGAATTAATTTATCCATTGGCCTTAACAACGCATCGCCTATTGTTCTGCTTACTTTCCAAAGACAACTGTCACCTTCAAGGTGGCCATACATGTCATTGAATAGTTTGAAGTGGTCTACGTCGAACATTACCAAGCACAAAGGCGTTACGTTTCTTAGCCCTTCACGAACAAGGTTTGGGAGATAATCATCTAAATAATGACGGTTGTATGCGCCTGTTAATTTGTCTACATAAATCAATCGTTCGAGTAAATCATTACGTAGCTTGTGCATTAGATGTGATTTAACACGATTTCGCAAAGTGCACGCATTAACGGGCTTTACGATAAAATCGATACAGCCTGACTCCCAACATCTCGACTCATCTTCATCTGTAGACGATGATGTTACAAACATAATGGGGATGGACGCGGAGGATTGTTTTTTTCGAAGTATAGCCGTGGTGGCATGACCATCGAGGTCAGGCATTGAGACATCCATTAAGATGAGGTCAGGGCTGTTGTCTTCGCAATAAGATACTGCTTCGCTACCCGAACCTACCGAAATACATTGGACGGTATCTTCTAGCAAAGTTTCAAGAACAAGTCGTGTGCTTGATTGGTCGTCAACAATAAGAACATGACAATCCTTGAGTGTTCTATCGCCAACATGCTCAATGTACACGGTATTGCCTTAGGATGAATTCAAGCGCCATAGCCACTAAGAATAGTCTCCTTGGTTAATAAGTACATTAGCCTAAAGTCTATTATTTAAACATATTAACGCTTTGTTTGCTCTAAATTTGTTCGAACGTAGTGACGAGCTTCTTTGAACTTAGCTGAAGCGGTAATGCCTCAAAACGCGTCGAGATTTGCTTAAAGAGTATCAATAGCGTTGGATAAATCAAAAAGTGCAAGCGTATATACAAATAAGACTAAATTTATATACACGCCTACAATCGGATAGGATCTTAAATTTAGTTACTCGCTAACGCATCAGGCAGTAGCACTTTATCGATAACGTGGATAACACCATTGGTTGTCATCACGTCTGCTTTCACTACTTTTGCGTTGTTTATCATCACGTGATTCATTTTTGATGAGATGGCAATATCACCACCCTCTACGGTGGTAGCTGAAGACAAGCTCATTGCTTGCTTTGCTTTTACTTTTCCACTTACTACGTGGTAAGTGAGCACCTTAACTAGTTTGTCTTTGTTCTCTGGCTGTAACAGCATGTCAACGGTACCTGCAGGTAACGCAGCAAATGCTTCATTAGTTGGAGCAAAGACTGTAAATGGACCATCGCTCTTTAACGTATCAACTAAATCAGCAGCTTTGACAGCAGCCACCAATGTTGAAAACATATCGATTCCAGCGGCGGTGTCAACAATGTCTTTTTGCTCAGACATCTTGTGGCTGCCCGCCAGCACAGTGCTGCTAAAACATAGAACAAAGATCATACTTAAAATTTTACGCATAACGTTACCTTTAGTAGTGTGAGATAGATGGAATCAAACGTACTGCGAAATGTTTGATGTGAGTTGTTACGCGGTTATGTTGGAAAGTGATGATTAACTTTCTGTAACAGCGATTAGTAAAGACAAACGAGCTGTAATAAAGAGCGACCTGCACCGAAAACGTTAAAAAAATGTGAAAAAATGGTTTTGATTGGCTATATTTTATACTGTCGAGTGACAAGAGGTAATGCTTATGAAAGCTCGCGTATTATTCACCGTTCTCGCTATCTTGATAATTTGTGGATGTCAATCTACGGCTCAAATACAAACACGTGTTACTCCCCAACTCCTTGATGATTCTCTTTTTCCATCTCATCACTACTATGCCGTAGAGTCGGCAGATGCCGTATTCTTTTTGGATGAAGATGCGCAGCGGTTTGCTGAACGCGCTGTGCTTGAAAAGAGCATTACTGAAAAGAATGTAAAGGGCTTGGTAAAGGCTATTTTTGACCGTTCAGATAAAGGTATGCGGTATTTAACAACAGCAAATACTGTTGCAAACACCACATTTAACAATCGCACTGCAAACTGCTTGTCACTGTCTATTATGACCTTTGCGCTTGCGGAGCATGCTGGGCTAGAAGCAACATTTTACGAGGTGAAAATACCTGAATACTGGACTCGCCAATCGGGTTATAGCATGTTGAATGGGCACATCAATTTGCGCGTTTCCGTTCCCGAAGACCCGCTTATTACTTCTGTAGGATCCCGTTGGGCCGATGTCGATTTCGACCCTCAAATGTTGCGGGATCAGTTTCCAA
Organism: Alteromonas sp. S167; assembly: GCF_036864375.1. Classification (NCBI taxonomy): domain Bacteria; kingdom Pseudomonadati; phylum Pseudomonadota; class Gammaproteobacteria; order Alteromonadales; family Alteromonadaceae; genus Alteromonas; species Alteromonas sp. S167. The sequence continues at coordinate 28,198 of NZ_JAZETR010000014.1, read as the reverse complement.
GAGTCTCGGTTTCCAAAAACACCGTCCTGTCGATGTTTTACAACAATAAAGGCGCAGACGCACTGGTTGCTAATAGTTACACAAAAGCATACAGCTACTTCAAGGCCGCCGCTGAAATAGACCCTCTTCACCAGCAAAGCTGGGTGAACTTAGGTGTACTTTATAGAATGGTTGATGCTTATGAACAATCTGAGAGAGCCTATAAGCATGCGCTCTCACTCAATGATGATAATTTAACGGCGTGGGAAAATCTGTCGATTTTGTACTACTACCAAAATCGCCACCAAGAAGCAGCAACAATAAAAGAAATGGTAGAAACCCGTCGACGTAATAATCCATTTTATCACTATATTCTAGGTGAGCAGGCATTAGAGGAGGGCAATGCCGAGATTGCGCTAGTGCATTATCAAAAAGGATTGCGACTTGATAACACAAGGCACGAAATTTTGTTTGGCGTAGCTAAGGCATATCACGAACTAGGTGATGTAAGTAAAGCTCAGGCTTTCTTAGAAAGGGCATCGAGGCATTCTCCTAATGACCAAGAAAAGCAGCGATATGCATCTAAAGTAGCGTCACTTGCTAGTAACTATTAATGTATTGGTGAAAGCAGCTTTTCATCAAACATCAAACAAAAAAAAGCCGCAGACTAGCTGCGGCAAAAATAACACTACAAAAGGAACTTAATTTATATAACGCCCAGCTCACGAAGGCGCTCTTGCAGGTATGACCCTGCGGTATGACGTTCTGAAAGAACAACATCTGGTCTTGGGTGTAAAAATAGCGGCAACGATATACGTGATTTCGTCATATCTGCACCGTCTGGGTTTACAACCCTATGAGTAGTTGATGGGAAGTAATGGCCCGATGCCTCTTGAAGCATGTCACCAATGTTCACGATTAGGTTACCAAAATCGCATGGTACTTCTAACCAACTACCGTCTTGTGCTTGTACTTGCAAACCTGGCTCATTCGCCGCAGGTAAGATAGTAATTAAATTAATATCTTCGTGAGCAGCAGCTCGGATTGCATCAACTTCTTCATCACCTTTAAGCGGCGGGTAGTGCAGTATACGGAGCAACGTTTGATCAGAATCTTTTATCATGTTGCCAAGTGGTTGGCTGTACTTCGCGCTTACTTCAGCAGGTGAGTGCTTTTCTATCCACCCTAGTAGTTCAGTTGCTAGCGTATTGGCTTCTGCATAATATTGAGATATTTGCGGAAGTAACGCTTCTGGGCACTGACCCCAAGGGTAATAGTGGTAATACTCTTTAATATCTTTTTTCGTAAAGCCTTTCGCTACCTCAGATACACTCTGAGGGAAAAAGCCGTCTTGCTTACCTTTGTTGTACAGGTAATCATTCTTCTCTTCACTGTCGAAGAAGCCCTGCCAGTTATCGTAAATACCTTGAACCAATGACTGCTGGATAGGGTGGTTCTTTAACACACCAAACCCTGTCTCGCGAAGTGACTTCACGAATTCGTCTTGAGCGTTTTCCGCTTGGTAATCAACAGCTACTAATTGCATAACTTTATCCCGTATATTTTGACTGCGGCATTATAAAGGTAGACGGGCTACAGAAAAAAGTCGCGGAAATTGATACAAATCAACCCCACGTCGAATTTGCGCGTAATTTACAGAAAGCTGACCAATTAGTCCAGTAAAAGCTGGACCAATTGGTCCGTTTAAATAAATTTTAACCGAGAGAGAGGTAAAAGCCCGCTAGCGCGGCACTCATTAAGTTAGATAACGTTGCAGCAATAACAGCTTTTAATCCCAGTCGCGCAATCTCTTTTCTGCGTGTAGGTGCTAAAGCACCAATTCCACCCATCAAAATTGCGATAGAAGAGAAGTTTGCAAAACCACAAAGTGCAAAGGTGATAATGGCCTGAGATGCTTCAGATAGCTGTGATTGGTTTTCTAGGAAGTTAAGGTAAGCAACGAATTCGTTTACCACCATCTTCTGTCCAATAAAGCTACCTGCAAGTTGCGCTTCCTCCCATGGTACGCCGATTGCCCATGCGAGAGGCTGAAGCACATAACCCAGGATCCCTTCAAACGTTACGTTTTCATAGCCAAATAACGCAGCTGTCCAGCCAACAAGGCCGTTAAACATCGCTATCAGTGCTATGAAAGCAAGAAGCATGGCGCCTACGTTTAACGCAAGCTGCATGCCTGACGCTGCGCCGCTGGCGGCAGCATCAAATACATTGGCGTAGCCGCTGTCCTCAGCGTCTACTTCATGTAAGTTTTCGTTAGGTGTACTGGTCTCTGGCATTATGATTTTTGCCATTAATAAGCCACCTGGTGCCGCCATGAAACTGGCAGCGAGTAAGTATTTAAGTTCAACGCCCATGCCGGCATAACCCGCCATAACAGAGCCTGCAATAGAGGCCAAACCACCTACCATAATGGCGAAAAGCTCAGAGCTAGTCATGTGAGGAATGAAAGGGCGAACTACTAGCGGCGCTTCAGTTTGGCCTACAAAAATATTGGCCGCTGACGACATCGACTCTGGTCGACTTGTGCCAAGCGCTTTTTGTAGAAAGCCGCCAATAAACTTAATAATCACGCCCATCACTTTTAAGTGATAAAGCACCGCAATTAGGGCTGAGAAGAAAACAATTACGGGTAGTACGTTGAAAGCGAAAATAAACGCAATAGATTTATCGCCAATAGGACCAAACAAGAAGTTTATGCCTTCTTGGCTGTAGGCAATAATATTCGCTACAAATTGCGTTGCAGCAAGCAACACTTCTTTTCCTGGTTCTGAATAAAGGACGAAAGCACCCACTAATGCTTGGATAGCGAAAGCGCCACCCACCGTACGCCAATTAATACTGCGCTTCGCAGAAGATAGTGAGAAGGCAATAGCCAACAGGAGCGCGATGCCCAATAAACTAACCATAAATGAATTCCCTTACAGAAGCGCTTGCTGAATGTGTGATTTAATCACATCTAGTGCTATTTGGTTTTTACCACCTTGCGTTACCACTACGTCGGCGGTAAAGCGGCTTGGTTCGATAAATTGGTGGTACATGGGCTTTACCGTTTCTTCGTACTGTTTAGCTACAGATTCAATGGTACGTCCGCGCTCTTTTAGGTCACGCATCATTCGGCGCATTAAGCAAATATCCAATGGCGTATCAATGAAGATTTTTACATCGTAAAGCGGCAGCAAATCGGTGCGTGCCAACAACATAATACCTTCTAGAATAATGACAGGAGCAGGGTTTAAGCGTTCTGTTTCTGGAAGGCGAGTGTGTGTTTTATAGCAGTAATGCGGATAATCTATTGGCTGGCCATCTCTAAGGGCCTGCAAATGTGCTTTCAACAACTCGTGCTCAAAGGCATTAGGGTGGTCGTAATTGTTTTTTTCACGTTGCTCCATGGGTAAGTGGTCTTGCGCGCGATAATAATGATCTTCACGCAGCACCTGTACAGGACGACCCTGAGCGCTAAAGCCGTTGAATAAATTTTTTGTAAAAAGAGACTTCCCAGAGCCAGAAGCTCCAGAAATGGCAATAATTAATGGCGATTGCATAGTACTATAAAGCTGGTTTTGTTGCTGCAAAGATACGCGCATAGCGCTCGCGAATCAATGTTATATTCACAAGTAATCTGATTTTGGATCGGTCTTTGCTAGAACTTTATTGTATTTTCAAGGCATTGCAGGCGGTTTGTATTCCTAGCAAAAATATCCTCAAAAGTTCTCCAAGTGGTCAGTTTTTAACTAATTGCCAATAATTTCTATATCCTCAATAGTGATATGAGGCAATGCGTAAGAATGTTGCTTCGAGCGTGAGCCTTCTCCCTGTGCTCTCGGGGGGTAATAAGTTTCTTTCTCATCGTTAAATGAACAAAATACTTCATCCAGCGCTGCGCGTATCTCGCTAAGCGTTTTATCCAAGTTTGCATTAAAGTCTGGGCGCTTTCTCTTTGTATGGCCTAGCTCTATTAAACGCCCAAAACATTTATTGGCTAATGCCATGAGTTCTGAAGGCACATCTTTGTGGGGCGGTAACGATTCGTTAGGGTGAGCAATACAGTACCTAACTAAGGCGGTATAGAAGCATAATGGTTTGTTTTGCAGTGTAACCACTTTGTCGTTTACGCCATTAGAAATGGTTTTTTCTTGAAGATTGATAATAAGTTTTGGAGTAGGAGGTAATATTTCTTCTATTACTTGTTTTCGTAACTTACGTTGATTGGTGACCGCAAAAAATGGCGTTACTGCCAGCGCTACTATTAATGCTATCCAACTAAACGTGAAAAAGCTTTCAGCGGCTTTACTGCGCATTTCGACAGTAATGGTTTGTTCTGCATTTGATAGTTTAGATGTTACTACAACTGGGTAATCGCTTAGTTGGTCAGGACTTAAAAATATACCTTGAATATTGCTAACCAATATTGGGTAGCCCTGTTCTTTAAGGCTTGTATTTAGGCGGTTTAAGTAACGATAAATTGCAAATTGGTTTACGGGCGTCTTAAGTGTTTCGTTACCTACATCTAAAAAAGCGCTGTCTAGGCTAATTCTTCGCTCTACCTTATCTAGTGCATTATGTATTGACGATTTGTGGCTTAGGTATTGCGCAAATAATGCTGTTGCTTGGAACGTTGTTATGAGCACCACCGCTGTCAGAGCAATAACGATAGGAGATTTAAAGAGCACTTTTTTCGGCGTTTGCACTACTCACACCCTTCTTCTAGTTTTATTGTTTTGTAGTAGGGTCTTGGATGCGCCATAGCAATGTCGTGAACAACAGACTGCATGGCGCAGAACAGATCTGTATTTTGCGTTTGCATTTTCAAATACCACTGCATCCCGCTTACGCTTTGCTGCAAAGGAGTGGCATAGTTGCGGGAAAATCGTTTGTTATCGTCTTGTGCCCAGTAAGATGAGATTATATCGACATCACCTGCCAATAATGCCTTACGAAGCTCTTGATGAGAGCTGTAGTACACAACGCTTATATTGTTATCACTCAATCCTAAGCCTTGCATAATCGTTTTTGGAACAATGTGGCCAGAACGGCTGCTTGGGTAATCTAGAAGTCCAACGCGCTTACCTAATAAATATTCCTTGGTTAAAAGTGGTTTTTCTCGCAGCGCAATGAAAAACGCATTGTAATCTGGGTGCGAAGCAATTTTGGATAGGCCGTATATCTGGTCTGCACCAAACGCGTCAACCACGTTTTTCTTAACCAAAGCAAGGTCTACTACACCGTGGTTTATATAACGAAAGGTGTCGTAATCGCTTTGGCCAATAATAACCTTAACTTCGCCATATTGGCGCTTGATGATGTCATTGCTGCATAACTTCTCGTTTGCCATTTGGGCAATGCGCCCGTCGGTTACATAAACAGAAAAAACGTCACTGTTGCCGCGTAACGATGTTTTGCAGCTCAAATATTGACCAGTTTTTGGTGTGATGTCACTATGGTGTTTGGAATTTAGGTAATAGTTTGCGGCACCGCATGCTAGCAATGCAATGACAAAAATTATCCACTTTCCGGTAGCAACAATTCTGAAATTCGTCAAAAAAACGACCAAATGAATTAACGATTTATGTAGGGATTTCATCAGTTAAGCTTATTTATTGCAATAGGTAAATTTATTTAAAATAGGTAAGCTGCTGTTATTCAATGTTTTTTTATGGGTAAACCTGATTTTTATTAAACGCTGGTTATTAGTGTTTTATATGCCAAGAATAGTTGCAGTTATCCGCTACGACTTGATGATAATAATAACAAGTAAATTAACCTGACCGTTTGGTCAAGTATTTTTTATCAAAGTCTTATGCCATGGGCGGTTAATGTTAAATAAAAATGTAAAATTGTAATAATTTTGACATGAAGCTTTACGACAATTCTTCATGTTCTAAAATTATTGAAAGTTATGGAAGGGAACAACCTGCCCATTTCGTAACTTAAAAAAAGATATTCAAACAAAAAAGGGAAACACACACATGAACTTCAAAGCAAAGCTTAGCAAAGTAGCTGTTGCAGTTACTTTAGCAGCTGGTCTTGCTAGTCCGGTTATGGCACAAGAAACGTCATCAGGTGTTCGCGGTATTATCGTGAACGATGCTGGCGCAATTGTAGAAGGTGCGGTTATTACTGTAACCGACACTCGTACTGGTCAGTCTCGTACCTACACTTCAGAAAGCAATGGTGCGTTCAGCGCACGTGGTCTTCGCGTTGGTGGTCCTTACACAATCAGTGTTACTGATGACGAAGGCACACGTACTGTTAAAGACGTATTCCTTACACTAGGTGAAACATCTAATGTAGAGATTGCTCTTCAACCCGCTGACGTAGAACGCATTGTAGTAAGCGGTTACGCATCAGGCGTAATGACTGAAGCAACTGGCCCAGGTGCGTCTTTCGGTTTTGAGCAGCTGCAAACACAGCCAAACATTGACCGTGACATAAAAGACGTTATCGCAATCGACCCTCGTATTTCGATTGACCCAACAAACTCGGGTGCTATTGGCTGTGCGGGTGTGAACAACCGTTTCAATAGTTTAACGGTTGATGGTGTTAAGCAAAACGATAACTTCGGTTTGAATGCAAACGGTTATCCTACAGAGCGTCTTCCTTTCCCATTCGACGCAATTGATCAAGTAGCTGTAGAATTAGCGCCATTTGACGTTCAGTACGGTGGTTTCACTGGTTGTAACATCAACGCCGTTACGCGTTCTGGTACTAACGAAGTGCACGGTAGCGTTTTCTTCGACTACACCAACGATTCTATGCAGGGTGACGAAGTAGACAGCAACGAGTTTGTAGTGCCTGCTTTCAACGAGCGACGCTACGGCGGTACTATTGGTTTCCCAATTCTTAAAGACAAGTTGTTCTTCTTTGGTGCATTCGAAAAGCATGAGCCAATTGATGTAATCGAGTTCGGTCCAGAAGGCGCGCCGGTACTTAACGAAATTAGTGGTCTTACACCTGAACTACTAAACCGTGTTTCTAACATTGCTAGAGATGTATACGGTTATCAAGTAGGTGATGTGCTTAGCGCGCTAGACCTTGAAGAAGAAAAAGTACTAGCGAAAATCGATTGGGAAATTAACAACGATCACCGTGCACAGTTTACTTACCAGAACACGGAAGGTTTCACACTTTCAACCTCTGGTCTTGGAAACGACAGCTTCGCTTTCTCAGACCGCTACTATCAGCGAGCTAACGAGCTAACGACATACGGCTTACAGATTTTCTCTGACTGGAACTCTAAGCTTTCTACTCAGTTCCGTGTAAACCGCGCAGAAGTAGTAAATGGTCAAACGCCAGGCTCTTCACAGCCTGATTTTGGCGACGTTACTATCTTTGACGTAGCGCCAGGTGTTGACGTAAGTCTTGGTGTAGACCGCTTCCGTCAAGCTAACCAGCTGAACTACGATACAGACAACTATGTATTCATCGCTAACTACTTTGAAGGCGACCACGAATTTACTGCTGGTATCGAGTACGAAAACGTTTCTGTATTCAATCTATTTGTTCCAGGTAGCCAGGGTATCTTTGAATTCGACTCTTTAGAAGACTTCGAGAACCAGCAAGCTAGCCGTATTGAATACAACATTCCTCCATCATTGGATGCAAATGACGGTGCTGCTGAATTTGAATTCCGTACCTTCACTGCTTACTTCCAAGACCGTTGGATGGTTAATGCAGACCTAACGCTTACACTTGGTCTACGCTACGATAGCTACAGCTCAGACCGCGACCCACTAGAGAACAGCCGTTTTGAACAACGCTATGGCTTCTCTAACGCGCAAGGTCCTGATTTCGACCTTATCCAACCACGTCTAGGCTTTAACTACATCTACGATGACGAAACATTCATCTACGGTGGTGTAGGTCTATTCTCTGGTGGTAACCCAAACGTTTGGTTGTCTAACAACTACTCAAACAACGGTATTTCAATCCGTGGTTCCGAGTTTGAAGGTGATTCAACAGACCCACGTGTATTGGCTGCCCTTGACGGCACAAACACACCTAACTTCGGCTTCGAACTACCAGCACTTTCAACTGACCCAGAGTTCTTCGTAGGTGGTGACGGTGCAGTTAACGCGCTAGACCCAGACTTTGAAGTGCCAGCACTTTGGAAATACAACGTTGGTATTCAGCACGAAGTTGGCGATGGACTTCTTCTTACTGCAGACGTAATTTACACGCGTGAAAAAGATCCTGCGATGAGCATCCCGCTTAACATCCGCAGTGTTGGCACAGCACCTGATGGTCGCCCGGTTTACCAAGATTTCGACGCACTAGATGCAGACTGCCAAGCAGATCCTTCAAGCTCTAATTGCGGTCGTTCTGGTACAGATTATCTGTTAACCAACAACCCTGATGAAGGTAGTGGTTGGGTTTACACGTTCACTGCACAGAAAGAGTTCGAAAATGGTCTAAATGCGACGTTTGGTTACTCGCACCAAGACATCGAGCAAGGTAGCCCAATGAACAGCTCTACAGCAAGTTCAAACTACGGTAACCTTTCTGTAACTGACCTACAGAGCCCTGAAGTTGCTACTAGTAACTATCAAATCGAGCACCGCTTTACCCTTAACTTGAGCTATACGCACGAGTTCTTCGACGGTTATGCGACACGCTTTAACCTATTCGCTACTCGCCGTAGCGGTCAGGTATTCAGCTACACGTTCGACGGTGACCCAGGCTTCGGTGATGAGCGTTTCTTCGAAGATCGTAACCTTCTTTACGTGCCTCTAGAGAATGACCCGCTAGTAAACTACGGCCCAGGTTTCAACCTAGATGCGTTTAACGCATTTATTGCAGATGCTGGTCTAGAAGGCTCTCGCGGTACTATCGTTGATAGAAATGCGCAAGATTCTGATTGGGTATCACGCGTAGACCTACGTATCGGTCAAGAAATTCCTGGTTTCATGGAAGGTCACTCAGGTGAAATCTTCTTCGCAATTCGTAACCTAGGTAACTTATTGAACGACCAGTGGGGCGTACTACGTCAAGTACCTTTCGAGTATAACGAGCCTGTTGTAGACGCTACGTTTGCAGACGGTCAGTATACTTTTACAAACTTTGATGGACCTCGCGGCCAGCGCATCGATACTGAAGCGTCTGCATGGTCTGCACGTGTGGGTATTAACTACCGCTTCTAATAGCGTTAGCTAACTACTCAGACTACAAGTTGTAGTGTTAGGTGCCACTTTCCTTAACAGGGGGTGGCACTTTTTTATGCCCAAAACAAAGTGTCTATGCCTATTTCGTTGGGCTCCTTTCAATATCAATTGATCTTTCTCTGCCTCTCTTGCGAACCAATTCACTCATCATTTTCTATTTCAATTTTATTTTGATGCAATGCAAGGAGGACATATGACAAAGCGTATGCTTATGGTAATGACGTCTCACGACGTTATGGGCGATACAGGCAACAAAACGGGTATGTGGCTTGAAGAATTTGCTGCACCGTATTACGCATTTAAAGATAAGGGATATACCATTACGCTTGCCTCACCTATGGGAGGGCAGGTGCCTATCGACCCGAACAGTTTGGCCGACGACGCCATGACTGAGAATGCAATTCGTTACACAAAGGATGAACTAGCAAGAAGTGCAATGGCGGCTACTATTCCATTAGAAGACGTACGTGCAGAAGAGTTCGATGCTGTATTCTACCCAGGAGGTCACGGGCCGCTTTGGGATCTGTCAGACAACGCGCATTCTATTAAGTTAATAGAAGAGATGATAGCGGCTAGCAAGCCTGTGTGCGCAGTTTGCCATGCCCCCATCGTGCTTAAAGATGTGAAAGCGCCAAACGGTGAGTATTTAGTGAAAGGGAAAGCAGTAACCGGCTTTTCCAACAGCGAAGAAGCGGCAATGGAACTTACCGATGTTGTACCCTATTTGGTAGAAGACGAGCTTGAAAAGAGCGGCGGTAAGTTTGAAAAGGCAGACGATTTTACAGTAAAGGTGTGTTCAGACGGTTTATTAGTGACAGGTCAGAACCCACCGTCTTCGCGACCTGCAGCAGATGCGTTAATAGCGCTGCTGTCATAAGATAAACGTTAAAATCTATTGGTTATAGCCAAAAACAAAAAAAGTCGTGTTTCGAATTAACACGGCTTTTTTGCATTGATTTCATATTACTCGAAATGAAAACGAAAGCTTCTGTTTCTACACGTTTTCAAATAAGTCTTCTACGCGCTGACGAAGCTCTTCAATGTTTGATACATCGGCAGGGGCAATAAAAATAGTATCGTCGCCTGCAATAGTACCCAATACACCGTCTTTTTTACTTAACGAGTCGAGTAGGCGTGCAATAAGCTGCGCCGCGCCAGGGCTTGTGCGTATTATTACCATTACATTGTTATGCACAATATCAAGCACAAGCTGTTTAAGGGGGCTTTTGGCAGTGGGCATACCTAATTCAGGTGGTAAGCAGTAAACCATGTCGCCGCGGGCATTACGCGTTCGAACTGCACCAAACTTGCTTAGCATACGTGAAATTTTTGACTGGCTGATATTGTCGAAACCTTGTGCTTTTAAAGCATCAACAATTTCGCCTTGTGAACCATAACTTTCAGCTTTAAGTATTTCTTTGAAAGCTTTAATGAGTTGCTCTTGTTTTGCGTTAGCCATTAGCGCTCTTTCTATTCTGTCGGTCGTCGGTAGGGATTATATTTTATATCTCTATATTGTGCCCCACAGGTGGACTTTGCGCAATTTGTTTGCATAATCACATATGATAATGAATATCGCATAAAAATCGCCATAAATAACGTTAATAAGACGATCCGGTGATTGAGTTTTCCCCCGCGTTGCATTAGTGTGACGTTCCGTTTAAATACGTGAAGTAATCCCATAGGAGAAATGGTATGAAAGTAGCCGTGTTAGGTGCTGCCGGTGGTATTGGTCAGGCGCTGTCTTTGTTGTTGAAAACACAATTGCCAGCAGGTTCAGATTTAGCGCTTTACGACGTTGCGCCAGTTGTTCCTGGTGTTGCCGTTGATTTGAGCCACATCCCAACTGCGGTAAAAGTAACCGGTCACGGTAAAGATGACCTTGCTGATGCACTTACTGGAGCAGACGTAGTTCTTATTCCAGCAGGTATGCCTCGTAAGCCAGGTATGGATCGTTCTGATCTATTCAACATCAACGCCGGCATTGTTAAAAACCTAATTGAAGGTGTAGCTGATAACTGCCCGAATGCGTGTGTTGGTATCATCACTAACCCTGTAAACACAACAGTTGCTATTGCAGCTGAAACGCTAAAAGCAAAAGGCGTTTACGACAAGAACAAGCTTTTCGGTGTAACTACGCTTGACGTAATCCGCGCTGAAACATTCGTTGCTGAACTTAAAGGTGTAGACGTATCTTCTATGCACGTTCCGGTAATCGGTGGTCACTCTGGTACAACTATCCTTCCTCTTCTTTCACAAGTTGAAGGCGTAGAGTTCTCAGACGAAGAAGTAGCTAGCCTTACTACTCGTATCCAAAACGCGGGTACTGAAGTTGTTGAAGCGAAAGCGGGCGGCGGCTCTGCAACTCTTTCAATGGGTCAAGCTGCAGCACGTTTCTGCCTATCTCTAGTTGCAGCAATGCAAGGCGAGAACGTTGTTGAGTACACTTACGTACAAACTGACGACAGCGACGACGCAGCATTCTTCGCACACCCAGTTCGCCTAGGCGCAAACGGTGTTGAAGAAATCTTGCCATACGGCGAGCTAAGCGCATTCGAAGAAAAAGCGAAAAACGACATGCTTGAAGGCCTTCGTGGCGACATCAAGCTAGGCGTTGACTTCGTAAACGGCTAATAGTGCTTAAAGCGGATGCATTAGCATCCGCCAGAAAAGGCTGGATACGTAAGGCCTACACAGACACGCCGAGATTCCATCCATGGAGGCTTGGCTGCAGCATCCCTGCTGCAGACAGTCTGTTACGTCCTTACGTATCCAGCCTTTTTTGTTGCGTCTTCGTAGGCTTCGCCACGGCATCCATGGCACAGGAGAGCCTACCTATCACAGCTCCAAGAACTCAAAACACTCCAATTCTACTTATTTAATAACAGCTATTTATGAGTAAGCTGTTTAAATAAGTTACTGCACTTGGGGTGGCTCTATGCGATGAAGCGTTATGGTGCCCATAGCTACAGGGTAGCCTTTGTGAATTGCGTAGGTGTAGCCAGAAATCATGTTGTCTGTTTGCACAAAAAGCATAATTTTTGATGCAAATGTTTTGTGTGTGGCTTCAATTTCTATCATTCTGCCATCAATGCTTATATTGTCAGCAGGAAAGCTTGATTGCACTTCATTGAAGGTTTTGCTGCCTTTTCTATAAACCCGTAATGAACCTTGCTCGTTTTCATTTAACTGTAGTAATGCTAATTCAGGTCTGTTTAAATACCGCATTACGCCCATCCAAGTGCCAAAGGGGCGTTCTGTTGAGTTTTGCTCAGAATCAACAATTAGCTGCCTCCGTTCTTCGAGGAACTTTCTGGGCGTTGATTTCGCTTCTTGTTTTATCAGTTGATACGTATAAGACACATAATTCTCTTCACCTTTATAGCTAGACTCAAGTGCTTGTAAATCGGCATCTAAATAGGGAGATAGTGTAATCGTGCGGGTTACATCGTTCTCAATAATTGTTTTGATAGTGCATCTGTTTTCGATGCAAGTAATGTCGTCATTCGTGAATGGTGTGCGACGCACGCTCTTTAAACCACCTAGAATGGCTATTTCAAAAAAACTGTGCTCGCCACTTTCATCTAATTGAAGCAATCGAAACGTAAGGTCATCTTCACTTATACCTTCCCACAAACCGCTGGGTAGTTTCATTGTGTTAGCAATACCGCGCCCACTAAGTGAAAGCAGTGCAACGAAGAGTATTAACAGGTATATACGCATGTTTAGTCCTTTAATGCAGAGGGAGGAAAATTGTGTTGCCTATCATATGCGCATTTCATTGAGTCGCATAGTAATTCATTGTTTTCTAGTCACTTTCATTAGTGTTATTTGAAACAACAAAGATGTGTTTTGAACTTTATGAAGCGCAACGTTTTGCTTCTCTTTTTGTATAACGCCGTAGAGGCTTCTCTCATGGCAAAGAATTCGTTTTTGGCTATGCTTTAATAACGTTGATTCGGCAGAAAAAGTTGCTGCTATCGCGTGTTTCAAAAGGTCAAATCTACAGCTTACTACCGTGTTAGTTGTCTAACGCAAACGAACAAGTCATTAAGGGTATAAAATGAGTAATACAAAGTTTGGTGATGTAAATGACTCGGCAAAGAAATGCCCGGTAATGCATGGTGGTTTAACTGCTACTGGGACGACAGTAATGGACTGGTGGCCTGAAGCCTTAAACTTAGACATTCTCCATCAGCATGATACGAAGACTAACCCAATGGAGGATAGCTTCGATTACCGTGAAGAAGTAAAGAAACTTGACTTCCAAGCACTCAAAAACGACCTCACCGATTTTATGACCAATTCTCAACCTTGGTGGCCTGCTGATTGGGGGCACTATGGTGGCCTGATGATTCGAATGTCATGGCATGCTGCAGGCACGTATAGAATAGCCGATGGGCGAGGTGGTGCATCTACAGGTAATTTGCGCTTTGCACCGCTTAACTCTTGGCCTGATAACGTTAACTTAGATAAAGCGCGACGCCTGCTATGGCCAATTAAAAAGAAATATGGCAACAAGTTAAGTTGGGCTGATTTATTCGTTCTTGCCGGAACTATTGCTTATGAAAGCATGGGCCTGAAAACCTTTGGTTTTTCATTCGGGCGGGAGGATATATGGCACCCCGAGAGAGATGTTTATTGGGGAGCTGAGAAAGCGTGGCTAGCGCCTAGCGATGAACGCTACGAAGATGTTGAAAGCCCTGAAACCATGGAAAACCCCTTAGCGGCGGTGCAAATGGGGCTTATTTATGTAAACCCTGAAGGAGTTAACGGAAAGTCAGATCCTCTTAAAACGGCCGCACACGTGCGTGAAACGTTTGCTCGTATGGCAATGAATGACGAAGAAACAGTGGCTTTGGCGGCAGGTGGTCACACCGTGGGAAAATGTCATGGTAACGGTAGTGCAGAAGCATTGGGCCCGGCTCCTGAAGCTGCCAGTATTGAGGAAGCCGGCCTTGGTTGGATGAATCATGAGAGACGCAGTATTGGTCGCGATACTGTATCTAGCGGCATTGAGGGGGCATGGACAACCAATCCTACACAATGGGACAACGGATATTTCCACTTATTACTTAATTACGATTGGGAACTGAAAAAGTCTCCAGCAGGCGCTGAGCAATGGGAGCCCATTAATATCAAAGAAGAAGATAAGCCTGTTGATGTTGAAGATTCATCGAAACGTTATAACTCTATAATGACCGACGCCGACATGGCGATGAAAATGGATCCTGAATATAGAAAAATTTCTGAAAAGTTTTACAACGATCACGCATACTTTAGCGAAGTATTCGCCCGCGCTTGGTTTAAACTTACTCACCGTGATTTGGGACCTAAGGTTCGCTACATAGGTCCTGACGTACCAGAAGAAACGTTAATTTGGCAAGACCCGGTTCCTGAAGGCAGCATGTCTTATGACATCGATGCTCTAAAATCAAAAATCTCAGATTCTGGGCTTTCAATTGGCGATATGGTGGCAACAGCATGGGATAGCGCACGCACTTTCAGAGGCTCTGATTTACGTGGCGGCGCTAATGGTGCACGTATTCGGTTAGCCCCGCAAAAAGATTGGGAAGGTAATGAGCCTGAGCGACTTAATAAAGTACTAGCAGTGCTTATTCCTCTTGCTGATGAGGCGGGTGCGAGCCTTGCCGATACCATTGTTTTAGCCGGTAACGTAGGTATAGAAAAAGGTATTGCAGCGGCAGGCTTTAACGTAGCTGTTCCTTTCTCGCCAGGACGTGGCGATGCTACTGATGACATGACCGATGCTGAATCGTTTGAACCATTAGAGCCAATTGCGGACGGTTACAGAAACTATCTTCAAAAAGATTACGCGGTTAAACCGGAAGAGCTAATGCTTGATAAAACCCAGTTACTTGGGCTAACAGCGAAAGAAATGACGGCACTAATAGGTGGCATGCGTATGCTTGGCACTAACTATGGTGGAAGCAAGCATGGTGTATTCACCAAAAACGTGGGGGCGTTAACCACGGATTTCTTCGAAATCCTCACTGATATGAATTACACGTGGAAGCCTACTGGGAAAAATAGCTACGCTATTGTAGACAGAGCATCAGGTGATGAAGTGTTTAGTGCTACGCGTTTTGACCTTGTGTTTGGCTCTAATTCTATTTTGCGAGCATATGCTGAGTTTTACGCCCAAGATGACAGCAAAGAGAAGTTTGTTAAGGACTTTGTTGCAGCTTGGACTAAGGTGATGAATGCAGACCGCTTCGATCTTTCTTGTTAGTGTCTAACGTTCATCAATGGTGTAAGTAATTGCTTACGCAAATAAAAAGCCCGCTTGGGAAGCGGGCTTTTGTACGCTTTTATGGTGATTAACCTGTATTACGCATACCAATAGCAATACCAGCGATGGTCACCATCATGGCACGTTCTAGGCTAGTGTTATGCGACTCGTCACCTGCTTTACGTATACGATCTAAAAGCTCAATTTGAAGATAATGCAGAGGCTGTAAGTAGCCTGCACGGATCTCCATTGACTCTTTACCCTGCGGATCGTTTTTCATGATGTCGTCATCACCAGTAATGGCGAGTAATGACGAAATGCTCTCTTTAAGCTCAGTACGCAGCGCTTCACCAAAGTGCTTAAGCTCGCTTGGCACTAGGCGCTCATCGTACGCCTCGCTAATGCGTGGGTCGGCTTTGTGGAACACCATGTCTAGCATAGATAGACGTGAACGATAGAATGGCCATTCGCTGAACATCTCGTTAACCACTTTTTCGTTCTCAGGTGTTTTCACACTATCAATGGCGCGCATTACACCTAACCAGCTTGGAAGAACCAAACGTGTTTGCGCCCAAGCGAATATCCATGGAATAGCACGTAAGCTTTCGATACCACCTTGTGGTTTACGCTTTGCAGGACGGCTACCAAGCGGCAGCTTACCTAGCTCTTGCTCTGGCGTAGCAACGCGGAAGTAAGGCACAAATTCTTCGTCGTGACGCACAGTTGCGCGATAGTTGTCACGACCTTGCGCGGCCATTGCGGTAATTAGCTCGCGCCACTCTTCTTTTGGAGCCGGTGGCGGGAACAGCATCGCTTCAATAATAGCGCTGGCGTAAATACCTAAGCTACGCTTGGCTAGCGTTGGCATACCAAACTTATAGCGAATGGTTTCACCCTGTTCGGTTACGCGGAAGCCACCTTCAAGTGAGCCTGGAGGCTGTGAGTAAATAGCGGCGTGCGCTGGTAAACCACCGCGACCAATTGTACCACCACGACCGTGGAATAACGTAAGGCTAATATCAAACTCATCGGCAATCGCTACAAGGGCTTCTTGTGATTGATACTGCGCCCAGCCTGCCGCTAGCGCACCTGCATCTTTCGCAGAATCTGAGTAACCAATCATTACAAACTGGCGACCCTTCACGTATCCGCGATACCAGTCAATCGATAGAAGTTTGCGCATTACATCTGGCGAGTTATTCAAATCGTCCAGCGTTTCAAATAGTGGGGCAACTGGCATTGGCCAATCTACACCACTTTCTTGAAGTAGAAGCTGAACCGCCATTACATCTGATGGCTCGCTTGCCATAGAGATAATGTATATACCAAAACCGTGTTTGCTGTGCTTTGCAATAACCTTACAGGTATCTAATACTTCTTTTACTTCATCAGACGCATCCCATTGTGCTGGGAATAGAGGGCGCTTTGAACCGAGTTCACGTAGTAAGAACGCTTGCTTGTCTGCTTCGCTCCACTGTGCGTAGTCGCCTAAGCCAAGGTAGCGAGTAAGTTCACTGAATACGTCAGCGTGGCGCTCTGAATCTTGACGAACGTCAAGGCGAAGTAAGTGCACACCAAAAACGCGAGCACGGCGAATGGTGTCTAGTAACAAACCGTTAGCCACTACCTGCATGCCGCAATCTAACAGTGACTGGTAGCAAAGCATTAGAGGTTCTATAAGTTCTTCGTCGTAGTTTACCCAGTTAGACGTATCTGGGTTCTTGCCGGCAAGATAATCGCTAATGCCGTCGCGAGTAGCAACAAAACGATCTACCAACGGGCGAAGTAGGGCACGGTACGGTTCGTTAGCATCGCCAACTTGCTCACGCAGTGCATCGTTACAGTCGTACATAGACAGCTCTACTTGTAAGCGGTCTAAATCTAGAGCGAATAACTTAGCGGCGCGTTTTCTTGCAAGCAGCAATACTTGCTCTGTCACTTTTGAAGTAACAAACGGGTTGCCGTCGCGGTCACCCCCCATCCAAGAGCTAAATTGTACAGGTGACGCATCTAACGGAAGAGATACTTGATAGTCTTCATTTAAGCGGTCATCTAATTCGCGCATAAAGTCAGGTACTGCTTCCCACAGCGAGTTTTCAATAACCGAGAAACCCCAACGAGCTTCATCAACAGGGGTAGGGCGAACAGAGCGAATTTCTTCTGTATGCCAAGCCTGCGCAATTAAATCGGCAATACGCGTTTCAATTTTCTTGCGCTCAACGTCGCTTAGCGATTCTTGATGAACCGCTTGTAAGCAGTTCGCTAGCTCTTTGTGCTTGTGAATTAATGTACGACGAGTAACTTCCGTTGGGTGCGCGGTCAGTACTAGGTCAATGTTAAGCTTAGCAACGGCTTCCTGTACTTTATCGGCGGTAAGTTCTGCCTTATCTAGGTGTTTGAACAGCGCATCAATAGAGGCATCAACATTCATTGCAGCATTGTATTCTTGCTCGGCAATGTTACCCAAATTCAAAAACTGTGCGAATGCACGACCAACGGTTAACAGGTCGCTATCAGACATGTTTTTGAAAGTTTCTTTCAGTTCTTCGCTACAAGCAGCGTCGCCCTGATAAGAAGCGCGGCCGTCTTTTCGTATCATTTCAATGCGGTCAAGCCACTCTTGACCCAACTGATTTTTGATAGTTTCACCAAGGGTTTTTCCTAGGTATCGAACGGTGTCTTTTAGTTCAGCATCGTAGTGTGTTTGCATGCTATCCTCCTAAATATATGGTCTTAACCATACTGTGTCCTTCACAACTTGTCTAACCACTTTCGGTTATAATTTACAACATTTTGATACTTTTACACCCCAGTCACCATTGCTCAAAGCAAGATAATTTCTGGTGTGGTACACTCTTGCACCGGAAAATGCAGAAACATTCTCGTGATATACGATTTGTTTGAAATTTGTACTGCATTTGTAATTTAATTTCAGGAGTTATCGTGACTGATACATTCAATACAGTAGAAACCCAAGCAAGTTACGGCATTGGTTATCAAATGGGTCAACAATTGCAATCAAATCCTTTCGATGGTCTATCTATCGATGCAGTTGTTGCAGGCCTAAAAGACGCGTTTGCAAATTCAGCGCCTCAGGTTGATAACGACACATTGCGTGATGCGTTTGGTGAAATTCACAACCGAATGCAGGCTGCTAAAGAAGAAGCAAGCAAAGCAGTGATTGAAGAGGGCACGAAGTACCTTGAAGAAAATGCAAAGCGTGAAGAAGTAACGGTAACTGAGTCTGGTCTTCAGTACGAAGTTATTGCAGAAGGCGACGGTGAAACTCCAGTTGCAGCAAGCACTGTTCGTGTTCACTATCACGGTACGCTAATTAACGGCACAACGTTTGATAGCTCTTACGAGCGCGGTCAGCCAGCTGAATTCCCAGTTGGTGGCGTTATTAAAGGTTGGACTGAAGCTCTACAGCTTATGAAAGTAGGTGCTAAATACCGTCTACACATTCCACACGACCTTGCGTACGGTGAGCAAGGTGCTGGTGCGGCAATTGCGCCATACAGCACGCTTGTATTTGATGTTGAGCTACTAGACATCTTAGGCTAGTACGCCTTGAAGGAGTGCGGCTTGCACTCCTTCTACTCTTCACTTTCCCTTATATCATTTGCGAACCATATTCTTCGTCCGCATTTCTCCAAGCCTCTGTATTTCAATCAAATAGCTGTTAAATGCATCTGCATTCGGTATGCTAGCTATCATCTGCTCCGAGTTGTTATCGAGCACTTCGGCATTACAATAGCGCCACGCAAAAATAAGGAAAATGATTTATGGTTATTAAGCCTAAAGTGAGAGGCTTCATTTGCACAAATGCACACCCAGTAGGCTGTGCTAAAGCGGTAGAAGAGCAAGTGGCGTACGTTCAGTCAAAAGGTGACTTAGGCGAAGGCCCCAAAAATGTTTTAGTTATTGGCTGTTCAACAGGTTACGGTCTAGCATCACGTATTACCTCCGCTTTCGGTTACGGTGCGAAAACGCTTGGCGTTTGTTTTGAAAAAGCACCGACAGAGCGTAAAACGGGCACTGCGGGCTGGTACAACACCGCTGCGTTTCACACTCAGACAAAAGCCAAAGGTTTGTATGCAGAAACCATCAACGGTGATGCCTTTTCTGACGAGATAAAAGCAGACGTTATCGAAAAAATTAAAGCCGATATTGGTAAAGTAGATTTAGTTATTTACAGTCTTGCATCACCACGCAGAACCGATCCTGAAACAGGCGTTACGTACAAATCTACACTAAAACCAGTAGGTCAGGCATATACCACCAAAACATATGACACTGATAAAGATAAAGTGCATGAAGTGTCACTTGAGCCAGCTAACGACGATGAAATCTTGAATACTATCAAGGTTATGGGCGGCGAAGATTGGGAGCGTTGGATGGACTTCCTTCGTGAAGCAGATGTGCTGGCTGAAGGCTGTAAAACCACTGCTTATACCTACATTGGTAAAGAATTGACATGGCCAATATACGGTCAGGCTACCATCGGAAAAGCGAAAGAAGATTTAGATCGCGCAGCAGCCGCGATTATCGGTAAAAACAGTGATTTGCTTGTTCAAGCGAACGTAAGTTCGCTTAAAGCATTGGTAACACAAGCAAGTTCCGCTATTCCTGTAATGCCATTGTATATTTCTTTAATTTACAAAGTAATGAAGGAAGAAGGTACGCACGAAGGGTGTATTGAACAAATATATGGCTTGTTTACTGAGTGCTTATTTGGAAATACGCCTACGCTTGATGAAGCTAATCGTTATCGCATGGATGGCAAAGAAACCAACGATGCCACACAAGCTAAAATAAAAGCCATTTGGGACGATGTTACTCAAGAAAACTTCCATGATGTGAGTGACTACAAAGGCTATCATCACGAGTTTCTAAAACTGTTTGGTTTTGACATAGAAGGCGTAGATTACGACGCAGATGTTGACCCTTTGGTTAATTGGTAAAACAACGCTAATTATTAAGCAAAAATAACCCAAGCCGTCTGAATTGACGGCTTTTTTGTTTGTAACGTGTACTAAAATGTAAACAGTGCGACTAAAGGTTTACATTAAATTGTAGAAAAATTTGGCTTTATCTTGAATTTGCGTGGCACAAACCCATGGGTTAATGCTAAAATCCCGAAATTAAGTAGGGGGCTTTTCTACCCCTGCCAAAACAGCAGTGGCGATTGCAGCTACACTAAAATAAAAATAAGTGTAAATTTCTGCTGGTGGTCTATAACGAAAGGGCGACAGGTAAACGTCCGCGAACGGAATTATGCATTACGGCTTCATAACAGGCTGACCGTGGCAAAAGCAGCAAGTTCCAACAATCAATAACAAAAAAGGTGTTTAACACCTGTTAATAGTGCGTTTTTGCATGCTGACAGGCAGGTTTTCTGCGGTCATGCAAAAGTGTATTTCTATTAGAGTAGTGCAATTACATATGATAAAAATCAAGAAAGGTCTCGACCTCCCAATAGAGGGAGCGCCAAAGCAGGAGATTGCTGATGCATCTGCTGCAACGCGCGTTGCCATTCTGGGAGAAGAATATGTGGGTATGCGTCCTACCATGCACGTCCAAGTTGGCGATGTAGTGAAGAAAGGTCAGGTTCTTTTTGAAGACAAAAAGAACCCTGGCGTTAAATTCACTGCTCCAGCAGCGGGTGAAGTGGTAGAGGTTAACCGTGGTGCAAAACGTGTTCTTCAGTCTGTAGTTATCAAAGTGAACGGCGACGATGCTGTAACTTTCGATACTATTGCAGCTGATCAGATCGCGAGTGCTTCACGCGAGCAACTTCAATCAATCCTAGTAGAGTCAGGCATGTGGACAGCGATTCGTACGCGTCCATTCAGCAAGTCTCCTAAGCTAGATTCAACGCCTAGTTCAATTTTCGTCACAGCAATGGATACCAATCCACTTGCAGCAGACCCTGCTGTAATAATTGCTGAGCGCCAAGAAGACTTCGCAAACGGTCTTAAAGCCCTTGCGCAATTGAGCGGCGGCAAGACTTACGTTTGTAAGGCGCCTGGTTCATCTGTAGCGACAGGTGATGCAGCGGTTGATGTTGAAGAGTTTGGCGGTCCACACCCTGCGGGCCTACCAGGTACTCATATTCATTATCTAGATTCTGCTGGCATGAACAAAACGGTTTGGCATGTAAACTACCAAGACGTTATGGCTATCGGTGCATTGCTAACAACAGGACAGCTAGATAACCGTCGCGTTATCTCACTAGCGGGCCCTGCGGCAACCAACCCACGTCTAGTTCGCACAGTAATTGGTGCAGACCTAACTGAGCTAACTGCTAACGAGCAGGTAGACGGTGAAGTACGCGTTATTTCAGGTTCAGTACTTAACGGTACAACTGCAATGGGCGTTCACGGTTTCTTAGGTCGTTTCCACACGCAAGTTTCACTATTAAAAGAAGGTCGCGAGAAAAAGCTGTTTGGCTGGATTACTCCAGGTTCAGACAAGCACTCAGTGACTCGTGCTTACCTAGGTCACCTAGGAGGCAGCAAGACATTTGATATGACAACAACTACCAATGGTTCTGAACGTTCTATGGTTCCAATTGGTAATTACGAACGCGTTATGCCCCTAGATATCATTCCTACGCTTCTGCTTAGGGACCTGATTTCTGGTGATACTGACGGTGCTCAGACATTGGGTTGCTTAGAATTGGACGAAGAAGATTTGGCATTGTGTACTTATGTGTGCCCTGGCAAATACAACTATGCTCCTATCTTACGCGACTGTTTGACCACGATAGAGAAAGAGGGTTAAGTCATGGGTTTAAAAGCGTATTTAGAAAAAATCGAACCAAACTTCGAGCCAGGTGGTAAGCATGAAAAGTGGTATGCGCTTTACGAAGCTGCGGCTACCATTTTTTACACGCCAGGCAAAGTAAACAAAGCTAACACGCACGTTCGTGACAGCATTGACCTTAAGCGCATCATGATCATGGTATGGATGGCAACATTCCCAGCTATGTTCTTCGGTATGTACAACATCGGCCTACAAGCGCAAGACGCGATTGCAATGGGCGCAGGTACACTACCTGATACGTGGCAAGCAGGCCTTTACGCTGCATTTGGCGGCGACTTGGCAAATGCGGGCACACTAGGCTTATTCTTCTATGGTGCATGTTTCTGGCTACCAATCTACGCTACAACGTTTGTTGTGGGTGGTTTCTGGGAAGTTCTTTTCGCTTCTGTGCGCAAGCACGAAGTAAACGAAGGCTTCTTCGTAACGTCAGTACTTTTCGCACTTACTCTCCCGGCCACTATTCCACTTTGGCAAGTAGCACTAGGTATTACCTTCGGTGTTGTTATTGCTAAAGAAGTATTTGGTGGTACAGGTCGTAACTTCCTTAACCCAGCACTATCTGGTCGTGCTTTCCTTTACTTTGCATATCCTGCACAAATTTCAGGTGACCAAGTATGGGTAGCTGCAGACGGATACTCTGGTGCAACGTCTTTAAGCCAAGCGGCTTCTGGTAACCTAGACTACGCGAACATGGACCAGTGGATGAACAGCTTCATTGGTACTATTTCAGGTTCAGCGGGTGAGGTTTCTACACTGGCTATTATTCTTGGTGGCTTGTTCATCATGTATATGCGTATAGCAAGCTGGCGTATTGTTGCTGGTGTGGCAATTGGTGTGGCGTTCTTTGCATCGCTACTTAACCTAATTGGCAGCGACACGAACCCTATGTTCGCAATGCCTGCTCATTGGCACTTTGTTGTTGGTGGTCTTGCTTTTGGTATGTTCTTTATGGCGACAGACCCAGTATCTGCGTCGTTCACAAACCAAGGTAAGTGGGCTTACGGTATCTTCATTGGCTTTATGACGGTACTAATCCGCGTCCTTAACCCAGCCTTCCCTGAAGGTGTAATGCTAGCAATTCTATTTGCTAACTTGTGGGCGCCACTGTTCGACTATTTTGTCGCACAAAGCAATATCAAGCGGAGGGTAGCACGTGTCGGCTAAGAAAGAATCATTAGGCAAAACGGTAGGTATTGTAGTTGCCGTATGTTTAGTTTGTTCAATTGTTGTATCTGGCGCGGCTGTTGGCCTTCGCTCATTACAAGAAACAAACGCGGCTCTTGATAAGAAGAGCAACATCCTAACTGCTGCTGGCCTATACGAAGTAGGCATGAGCAACAACGCAATCGAAAGCACATACAGCGAGCGAGTAGAGCAGCGTTTCGTAGACCTAGACAACGGCGCTTTTGTTGAAGCGCCAAGCGAAGACTACGATATGTATAAAGCAGCGAAAGTGACTGAGACTAGTTCTAAAGTTGAAGGTAGCAACGTTGGTTTCCAGCGTCGCCCTGACGTAGCAAGCGTTTACTTAGTTCGCAACGATGCAGGTGATGTATCTCGTATCATTCTTCCTGTTCACGGCAGCGGTCTTTGGGACCTTATGTACGGTTTCTTAGCGCTAGATGCAGACGGCCAAACGGTTCGTGAGCTTATCTACTATCAGCAAAAAGAAACTCCAGGACTTGGTGGTGAAGTGCAAAACCCTGCATGGCAGGCGAAGTGGGACGGCAAAGAGCTTTACGAGAATGGCGAAGTTGCTATTCGCGTAGTGAAAAATGCTAACCCTAGCAATCCTCACACTATTGATGCGCTTTCAGGTGCAACCCTAACCAGCAACGGTGTTGAAAACACAGTGCGTTACTGGGTAGGCGAGCAAGGCTTCGGCCAGTTCCTGAAGAAGCAAGCATGGCGTTCATAAGGGAAGTCTCATGGCAGATACTAAAGAAATGAAAAAGGCCCTCTTTGGGCCGATTATGGACAACAACCCGATCGCCCTTCAGGTTCTAGGGATTTGTTCAGCACTTGCTATTACTACCAAGCTAGAAACAGCATTGGTTATGTCGCTTGCGCTTACTAGCGTTGTAGCGTTCTCAAACTTGTTTATTTCACTAATTCGCAACCAGATCCCATCTAGCGTTCGAATTATTATCCAAATGACCATCATTGCATCGTTGGTAATCGTTGTTGACCAAATACTAAAAGCATACTCGTATGAAATATCGAAGCAGCTGTCGGTATTCGTTGGTCTAATTATTACCAACTGCATCGTAATGGGTCGTGCAGAAGCCTATGCCATGAAGAGCCCACCTCTTATGAGCTTCCTTGATGGTATTGGTAACGGTTTAGGCTACTCTTTCATCCTAGTTGTAATTGGTACAATTAAAGAGCTATTTGGTTTCGGTACCATTCTTGGTTTCGAAATCCTTCCACTGGTGCAAAACGGTGGTTGGTATCAGGGTAACGGTTTGTTAATCCTACCATTCAGTTCATTCTTCTTAATCGGCGGCATGATTTGGGTTATTCGTACCCTTCGCCCTGAGCAAGTAGAGCCTAAGGAGTAAGTCATGGAACATTATTTGTCGTTATTTGTTCGCTCAATCTTCGTTGAGAACATGGCGTTATCACTTTTCTTAGGTATGTGTACGTTCCTAGCGGTATCTAAGAAAGTTAAAACTGCTATGGGTCTTGGTGTAGCCGTTATCGTAGTACTTGGTATTTCTGTACCGGTTAACCAAATTATTTATGTAAATATCCTTGCGCCGGGCGCACTAGCTTGGGCAGGTTTCCCTGAAGCTGACTTAAGTTTCCTTAACTTCCTAACGTTTATCGGTGTAATCGCGGCACTGGTTCAGATCCTAGAGATGAGCTTAGACAAGTTCTTCCCAGCGTTATATAACGCATTAGGTATCTTCCTTCCGCTAATTACAGTTAACTGTGCAATCTTCGGTGGTGTGGCATTCGCGGTTCAGCGTGAATACAACCTGACCGAAAGTGTTGTTTACGGCGTAGGAAGTGGTATCGGTTGGGCGATCGCAATCGTGTTGCTTGCAGCAGTTCGCGAAAAGCTTAAGTATGCCGATATGCCAGATGGTGTTCGTGGTCTTGGTTCAGTATTCATGATTGCGGGTCTAATGGCACTTGGCTTCCAGTCTTTCACTGGTATTCAGCTGTAATTAAGCTCGGGAGCAACTAAATGAATAATATTGAGATTTATCTAGGCGTCGGCATGTTTATTGCCATCGTTCTAGCGTTGGTATTTATAATCATGTTTGCCAAGTCTAAGTTGGTACCGACAGGTGATGTAACAATCACCATCAATGGTGACCCAGACAAAGCAATTAAAACAGCACCGGGTGGCAAGCTACTTGGTGCACTTGCAGACGCAGGTTTCTTCGTATCATCTGCATGTGGTGGCGGTGGCTCATGTGGTCAGTGTCGTGTAGACGTACATTCTGGTGGTGGTGAAATTCTACCTACAGAGCTTGACCACATCACTAAAGGCGAAGCACGCGAAGGTTGTCGTCTTTCATGTCAGGTTGCCGTTAAGCAAGACATGGAAATCGAACTTGAAGAGTCTGTATTTGGTGTTAAGAAGTGGGATTGTGAAGTTATCTCTAACGATAACAAAGCAACGTTCATCAAAGAACTTAAGCTTAAAATTCCAAATGGCGAAAGCGTTCCATTCCGTGCGGGTGGTTACATTCAAATTGAAGCGCCTGCACACCACGTTAAGTACAAAGAGTTCGATATTCCTGAAGAATATCGTGGCGACTGGGAGCGTTTCGGCTTCTTCGACATCGAGTCAAAAGTAGACGAAGAAACAATTCGTGCATACTCAATGGCGAACTACCCAGAAGAAGAAGGCATTATTATGCTGAACGTGCGTATTGCTACGCCGCCGCCTAACAACCTAAGCCTACCTGCAGGTAAGATGTCTTCGTACATCTGGAGCCTGAAAGAAGGTGATAAAGCGACTATCTCTGGTCCATTCGGTGAATTCTTCGCGAAAGACACTGATGCAGAAATGGTATTCGTTGGTGGTGGTGCTGGTATGGCGCCAATGCGTTCACACATTTTCGACCAACTTCGTCGCTTGAAGTCTGACCGTAAGATCAGCTTCTGGTACGGTGCTCGTTCACTTCGTGAAATGTTCTACACAGAAGATTTCGATGAGCTAGCGGCTGAGAATGATAACTTCCAGTGGCACGTAGCACTTTCAGATCCTCAACCAGAAGACAACTGGGAAGGTTACACAGGGTTTATCCACCAAGTACTTCTAGAGAACTACTTGAAAGACCACCCGGCACCAGAAGATTGTGAGTTCTACATGTGTGGGCCACCTATGATGAACGCGGCCGTAATCAACATGCTAAAAGATTTAGGTGTTGAGGACGAAAACATCATGCTAGATGACTTCGGTGGTTAATCTACGCAGTTAATTATTAAAAAAGGGGCGTAAGCCCCTTTTTTGTACGAGTTTGCTAGCGCTGTATTTTTGTGGGGCTAACGATTCGTTCCAATTACACAAAGGATAATGTTGTGGTTCGATTTGCAATTCGAATTTTTCTTGCGTTTGTGGCTATAGGCATACTTGTTTTAGCCAGCTGTAGCGACAAGCAGCGCCCTGTAGTGCATCTGCAAGGGCAAACAATGGGTACAACCTATAACGTGAAGTATTTGTTGGCTGAAAACGAGCAAGAGGCGATAGACGCCGAAAAGCTTCAGCAGCAAATAGATGCCAGATTGGTTGAAGTTAACAAAATGATGTCAACGTACGACCCAACATCAGAACTTTCGCGCTTTAACCAATATCGTTACACCGACAACTTTGCAGTATCGCCTGATACATTGTTTGTGGTTAACGAAGCGCTTCGTCTAGCGAAGTTAAGTGGGGGTGTATTAGACGTTACAGTTGGCCCGTTAGTTAACCTATGGGGTTTTGGGCCTACAAAACGCCCTGAAAAAGTACCGACTGAAAGCGACATTAATGAAATACGCGAATATGTAGGGTATAGCAAGCTTACCACTACACCAACAGGCCTTAAAAAGTCGCACCCTATGTTGTATGTAGACTTATCGACTATAGCGAAAGGGTTTGGCGTAGATGAAGTGGCTGAAATCTTGGAGCAACGAGGTATTCAAGACTATCTTGTTGAGATTGGCGGTGAAATGCGCGTGCGCGGCGAGCGTGGTGATGGTAGCGAGTGGTTAATTGCTATTGAAAAACCAGTTACAACAGAGCGAACTGTACAAAAGGTAGTGTCGATTGGCGAAAACGCAGTGGCTACCTCGGGTGATTATAGAAACTATTATGAAGAAAATGGCGTTCGCTATTCTCATTTAATAGACCCAACAACCGGGTCACCTATATCGCATAACTTGGTGTCGGTAACGGTTATTCATCCTTCGTCTATGACAGCAGATGGTCTTGCAACGGCATTTAACGTGATGGGTTGGGAACAAGCTATAGCAGTAGCCGAACAAGAAAAGCTTATGGTATTTCTAATTCGTCGCACCGCAGACGGTTTTGATGAGTATGCGTCGCCAGAATTTGATAAACTGGTAACAGTTCATAATTAGGGGGTAGCAATGTCTACATTCATTCTTGCATTTGGTTTCTTCCTTGCCATGGTATTGGCAATGGCGGTGGGTTACCTAGTACAAAAGAAATCTATCTCTGGTAGCTGCGGTGGTTTAGGTGCGCTAGGCATCGAGAAAGCCTGTGATTGCCCTGAGCCTTGCGACCGTAAGAAGATGCGCATGGAAAAAGAAGAAGCGCGTCAGAAAAAGCTAAACGAATGGAAGCAAAATCAAATTCTATAACGTTATCTGCCACGTAAGTTATTTATCTAAAGCGCTGTTCGATGTAATCAACGGCGCTTTTTTGTTTTGTCATGCCCCACTTATTCTGTGTATATAAACCGATTTCAAGTAAGTCAGCAGCAGCTGCTTTTGAAAC
>NZ_JAZETR010000013.1:0-93103 GCF_036864375.1 Alteromonas sp. S167 | reverse complement strand
TTTGAAACGCGGTATTCAGTCATTACATTGCTTTAAGTTGACGTTTGAGTCTATCCATTGAAAAGTTTGCATCGTCTTCACTGTTGTCTCCCTCATCAATTAAATTCCTCAGTTGCTTCAACTTCGACGCAGCATTTTGCTCTTGAAGTAGTCGTAATGCCGCGCGTATGACTTCGCTTTGGTTGTTGTAGTCGCCCGTTTGAACCATTGTTTCGATAAACTCACTCATACTACTACTGGGTTGGAAAGTGATTGTTCGCGCCATTTTGAATACCTTGTAAGTAGCGTGCTTACAATTTAGCGCATTCCTATTTTTTGCACAATCGACAGCCATAATTTTGTAAAACTAATAGTTATCATCACAGACGCCATTAACTCAGAAAGCAGCTATGACGCAACGTTCTTAAAGCTTTAATAGTGTAATTTATCGTCTTTAATAATATACTGTCTATTTGTACAGTTTTGCGCGTAAGCGTAGTTAGAGCAAAGGCAGGTAATGCGAAAAATTATCCACGTCGACATGGATTGTTTTTATGCCGCAGTTGAAATGCGCGACAACCCCTCGTTGCGCGATATCCCTATTGCTATTGGAGGAAGCTCCGACAGACGTGGGGTAATATCTACCTGTAATTACCCCGCAAGAAAGTTTGGCGTGCGTTCGGCTATGGCCACGGCGTATGCCATGAAGTTATGCCCCAACTTAACGTTAGTTAAAGGGCGCATGGAGGTGTACGCCAATGAATCGCAAAAAATTAGAAAGATATTTTCAGACTACACCGACCTTATAGAGCCATTATCACTAGACGAAGCCTACCTTGATGTTACCAACAGTGAGTTTTGCGGGGGCAGTGCCACGCTTATTGCTGAAGAAATACGCCATCGCATTAAAACCGAGTTAGGGTTAACTGCGTCAGCGGGTGTTGCGCCGTGTAAATTTGTAGCTAAAGTGGCAAGCGATGAAAATAAGCCTGATGGTATTTGTGTTGTAACACCAGATAAGCTAGATGATTTTGTAAGACTGATGCCGCTTAAAAAAATACCTGGAGTAGGGAAGGTCACCATGCAAAAGCTACAGCGCTTGGGGCTAAATACCTGCGATGATGTGCGTGGTTATCCTTTTGAGCGTTTGCAGAAAGAGCTGGGTAAGTTTGGTAGTGTATTATGGGAGCGGGCCCATGGAATTGATGAACGCGAACTGTCGGTGTCTAGAGAGCGAAAGTCAATTGGCGTAGAACGTACACTTAGTGAAGATATTCATACGCTTGAGGAATGTAAGGCGTTCCTACCACACTTACTTGAAAAGTTGTCTGAGCGTATGGAAAATCATAAAAAGCGAACGGGCAAAACCGTGCGGCTGCGCACTCAGGGCGTAAAGCTGAAGTTTAACGACTTTCAGCTAACTACCGTTGAACATCGACATCACGCCCTAGACGAGGCCTATTTTCATTCATTAATGGAAGAGGCTTTTGAAAGAGCAAAAGGGCGTGGTATTCGATTAGTAGGGCTTCACATTGGTCTTGCGGCCAATCAAACCACACAGCAACTCGTGCTGCCGCTAGACGATCACAATCGCGAGAACTAATAACTCAGTAATTGGAACGACCAATTAAAACAAATTAAAAGTACTTCAAAGGAAAGCAATGAACAACAGTAAACTAATCACTCCTGGGCGATACAAGCACTATAAAGGCAATTTGTACGACGTGTATGAAGTTGCTACGCATTCTGAAGACGAGTCGAAACTCGTGGTGTACCGCCCCTGCTATGGCGAACGTGCACTATGGGTACGACCCTTATCTATGTTTACTGAAAACGTTGAGCGCGATGGCGCTGTGCTGCCTCGATTTGCTTACGTGGGTGATATTCCTAACGATGAAAAAATGATCTAATAATGAAATTAGCCCATAGTGTACAAGGTCTTTATAAAAACCAAAAAATACATACCTACCAAGGAACGCACTATGAAAACACCCCTTATCTTACGTTCATTGCTAACCGCAGCCGTTATTGCGGTTTTGCCCGTTTCGTTAGCCAATGCACAAGACCGTTTCGCGAATGTTGAAGTGAAGGCCGCGGCTATCAAAGGAGCCGTACACATGCTTACCGGAGCGGGTGGTAACATTGGCGTTTCAGCTGGTGATGATGGTGTACTTATTATCGACGATCAGTTTGCTCCGCTTGCTGAAAAAATTGCTGCACAGTTAGGTGAGCTCGGTAGCGACAAACCCAAATTCGTAATTAACACCCATTATCATGGTGATCACACCGGTTCTAATGCGTTCTTCAACAGCCACAAAGGCGCAACCATACTAGCCCATGAAAATGTACGCATACGTTTAGCCAGTGACGAGAAAGTAGCGCCAGAGGCGTTACCCACTATTACCTATGAAGACGGCATTAAAATTTACTTTAACGGTGAAACGCTTCATGTAATACATTTAGCGGTGGGCCATACCGACGGCGACAGTGCGGTGCTTTTTGAACAGCCAAATGTGCTTCACACTGGCGATTTATTCTTTAACGGCCGTTTTCCCTACATCGACCAAGGGGCAGGCGGCAATGTGGAAGGCTATATGGAATCGGTTCAACAGCTTCTTAATAGAATTGATGATGACACGGTAATTATTCCTGGCCATGGTGCGCTAAGTAATAAAGCCGAATATGCTAACTTTCTTGGCATGATTAGCGATACCTTTAACTATGTGAAAGCACTTAAGCAAGAAGGCAAATCACTTGATGACGTTAAAGCTATGGGCTTAGAAGAAAAATGGGCGTCGTGGAGCTGGAACTTCATCAATGAAGAGAAATGGATAACAACGCTTTACAACGATGCGTGAAAAAAGAATTAACGATAAAGTGTGATAAAAAGCGGCGTCTGCCGCTTTTTATGTTTTTTACTTTACGAAAGTTTGAATATAAAGCTGCTCTACTTTGTCACGCGCCCACTGTGTTTTGCGTAAAAACTTGAGTGATGATTTCACTGAAGGGTCGTTATTGAAGCAGTTAATTTTGATTCGGTAGTAAAGCCCATCCCATCCGTATTTTTCATAAAGCTGGGTTACGATTTTTTCTAACGTAAGGCCGTGAAGCGGGTTGTTAGGCTGCTGGTTCATGTTCGTCTCTTTGCAATTTCACCATAGTATAACATGGCGTTATTAAACGGCTTGTCGCTTTCACTATTTACGCCGCATGTTCTCAAATAGCGATGGCTCCCATGGGCGCATAGCCATAAGTAAACCAATATGTTGCCTTTCTTCTATAGGCAGTGCATTGTCTTCACTGCTTAGTTTGGCTGCCTCTTGCCTTAATTGTTCTAAACGACGTTGAATAATGGCAACGGACGAGGGTGAGTATCTGCCCCTTAGGTAGGAGCGAAACATCCATGGCTCGTTTTTCTTGGGCGCCATAAACTTCACCATAACCTCGTTTTCCATAAACTTAGCTAAAGGTCCGCCGGGGATCCATCTAAAGTCTTGTGCTATCAGTAATTTATATCGGTTATTAGGTAAAAGCTCTATTAGCTTTAGTTTATCAAGCGTAGTCATAAGTTTTATGCCTTCAACATGCTCAATATCGTAATGTTCAACAATTTCTTCAAATCGCCAGCCGTCGCGCACGCATACCGCTGCAAGTAACAGCTTAGGGTTTGCAAGTAGCTGTAGCTCTTGCTCTTCGGACAGCTGAGAGATCTTGTCTTGCTGCTGTTGCGACATAATAAAAAGCTCACTCAGCGAAAGCTGAAGCAGGTCGCAGATATGTTCTAGTTTGTCCAAGCTAAACGCTTGAAGCGAAAAGTTTCGTTTAATGCTGGCTTCACTAACATTAAGGGCATTAGCAACGTGTTTGTAAGTTACACGCTGTTCACGCAGGCATTGCTTAAGGGTGTCGTAAACTTGGCTTATTTGGCTCATGGTATTAAATTGTAATACTTATGGTGTAATTTAATACTACATTATTCAATTTGGTTTACGAAATTAATTCTTGCACCTAGTGTAGATTGTGTTCAAGGCAAAGCAACGCCTTACTACATAGGAGCAAGTGATATGAAAAATACACGTTTAACATTGATGTTAGTTACCGCTTTAACGACCGCAACGTTATCGTCAAACACGTTTGCCGACGATTCTGTTACACATAGCGGAAAAGCCAGTAAGCACAGTGTGCTTGCATCAAGCCAAGGTTTAGCAACTACGGCATCGGTTGCCAGCGCTGTTGTTGCAGTACCTGTTGTCGTTACTGGTAGCGCCATTGTTGCCACAGGTAGTGCTATTGCCGAGAGCGCTGAATCGGTAGCTAAAAGCGCCAGCCACGAAAGTAACAGTGACACTAGCAATGAACCCATTGTAATAACCGAAACTATTATTACGGCCGACCCCGCGCCAAACAAAGTAAAAATAGTGTCTAAAACCACAACAACCGCTACTACAACACGATAAGGTTGCAGTTATGAGAGCATGTATTTTTATTTATATGTTGCTTATAAGCATGGCAGTTAATGCTGGCAGCGAACAAGCTGGAAAGCCACACTTTACGCCGGAAACTATTGCGCACTTCTCAAAAAATGTAGAGAAGTACGCAGCGGCGCAGGGCGCCAGAGCCTTTATCATTGCAAGAAGAGGGCGCGCAGAAAGTGAGTTACCAAAGGGTATTCGCTTTACCCATACCGCGATTGCCATTTATTCAAGCATTCAATTGGACAATGGCGAAGTGGCTAAAGGCTATGCTATTCACAATCTGTATCAAGATGCACAGCAGCCAGATGTAAGCCACTTAATAACCGACTATCCGGTAGATTTTTTCTGGGGAGCTTATGCCATGGAAGCAGGCATCATTGTTCCTACGCCAGAAGTACAAAATGCACTTATTGCGCTTTATTCAGAAGACAAGGCAAAGCTGCTACACAACCCGCGATATTCTGTGTTGGCTAACCCGTTCAATAGTAAGCGTCAAAACTGCACGGAATATACGTTAGATGTGTTGAACAGCGCCGTATATTCAACCACTAACACAAAGCAGTTAAAAGCCAACGCTAAGGCTTATTTTAAGCCACAAAAAGTAGAAATGAGCCGTGCAAAGTTAGGCATAGCAAGCATGTTTAATGACGGTATTACGCTAAGTGACCACGGTCGCAAGGTAGAAACAACAACCTTTTCAAGTTTAGCGCGCTATATGCAGCAGTACGGATTATCAACATCGGCGGTAACGTTTGACAACAACCAAAACGTTAACGCAATTTAGGAGAGACTCTATGCAAACTCAGAACCCAACAAAAGCATTTAAATTAGCGTCAATAGCAGCTTTAGTAACCGGCGTCGCAGCTTACTTTATTGGGCTTTACAACGCACCTATGGCGCTAAACGAAAAAGGCTATTACTTCACTATTATGCTATTTGGTTTGTTTGCTGTAGTAAGCCTGCAAAAAACCGTACGCGATAAAATGGAAAACATTCCAACGACGAAAGCTTACTTTCTTGCATCGATAGTGGCGGCTTTGTCTTCAATTGCGCTGTTGGTTATTGGCTTAATGAATGCAGAGTTGTTATTAAGTGAAAAGGGCTTTTTCGGCATGACATTTACGCTTAGCCTGTTTGCCGCGGTAACAGTACAGAAAAACGTTCGAGATAGCCAGAAGCCTGAACAAGATGAAGATCTTCCGTTGTTTAAAGAAGAAGTTGAAGCACCACACAAGTTACATATTGCGAAAGGGACTAGCGATTGATTCACACTGTTAGCTTGCGTATGCTCAACGCATGATTGTGAAAGTAGGAAGCAACTGTAGTGTGTGAGCTTTTAGGCATGAGTGCCAATACACCAACCGATTTGTGTTTTAGTTTTACCGGCCTTACTCGCCGAGGCGGCGAAACCGGACCGCACAAAGATGGGTGGGGTGTGGCATTTTACGAAGGTACGGGCGTTCGAATGTTTCACGACCCAGAGCCCTGCGCCACGTCACCTATTGCCGATTTTGTCTCAAAACTTCCCATAAAAAGTAAAAGCGCAATTTGTCATATTCGACAGGCCAATGTGGGCAATATCAACTTAGCCAATACACATCCGTTTGCAAGGGAGCTGTGGGGCAGATATTGGGTATTTGCTCACAACGGCCAGCTTCCTTCGTTTTCGCCTAAGCAGGGTATGTATGAAGCCGTTGGCGATACCGATAGTGAAGCTTTATTTTGCGACATTATGAATACAGTTCGCGATAATTTGCCTCGCAGCGCCAGTAATGAAGAGTTGGCCGCTACGCTAGTACCGCTGGCACAAAGCTATGCGCAAAAGGGCGTGTTTAATTGCTTATTAAGTAATGGTGATTGGCTATTTACCTTTTGCAGTACCAAGCTGGCAAGTATTACCCGAAGAGCACCATTTGGGCCAGCTTGCTTGAAAGATGTTGAAGTAGAAATAGACTTTGCCGCCGAAACCACCCCGAAAGATGTAGTAAGCATTATTGCCACAGAACCACTGACCAATGACGAGCAGTGGGACATTTACGAGCGTGGTGAGTGGAAACTATGGTTAGAAGGTGAAGTTGTTGCTAGCGGTAAAGTAGACGTACCTGAGCATAAGAAAGAAGCTCAAATGGTGTCACCAGATCCTGCTTTACACAGTAGCTAAACGAGATAATAAAACCAGATAGTTAAGCGCGATAACTCAACACAAGGCAGAGGCACAATAACTTGGCCCAATAAGCAGACCTAGTAACTAGAAGCAAAAAACTAGCTCGACTCGCCAAGTACTTCAGCTATAGCGCTTTTTATCAACTCATATCTAGCCGGTAATTCGGTGTGTGGCGTTTGCACGCTGAAAAGTGGTTCGGTAACGCTGTTTGTCGGCTTGTATATGCACAATAAATTGGCAACACCACTAAATGTTAATGTGCTGGTGGGCAACACCGTAAAACCAAGGCCTTGGCTTACCGGAAGCAATATCTGCGACAGTTGATTGATATAGCCGGTATGTTTCATTTTATTTGGATTAATACGCTGCAATTTATCATCGCCACTATCGTTGATATAGCGTTGTAAATAATGCAAAGCATCAGGGTGGTTTATTAGCCCCAGTGTTGGTAATAGTGAATCAATTTGGTGATATTTATTCTCATACTTTTTGGGCAGAATAAGCCCAAGCGTCTCTTCGCCTAAGTAATTATATGCAACATCATCGCTATTAGGCATATTCGTAACAATGCCTAGTAACATACTGTTGCTTTGAATATCTTGAAGTATGGTGCGCCGAGGGGCTACTTCAACATGAATATTCAACTTAGGGTATTTAACCTGTAATGCTATTAGCGCGGGGTAAATACGCTGTGCTGTAGCGCCTGAGCAGGCAACACTGCATTGTCCTTCGTACTTTTCGTCAAACTTTAATGCACTTAGAAAGTCTTGCTCACGTTTCTTTTGCTGTAACGCATAGTCGTATACGCGCCTTCCTTGTTCAGTAAGTTGAATACCTTTACCTAAACGAACCACTAACTCGCAGCCACACGCCTCTTCTAGTTTTTTCAAATGCTGACTAACACCAGGCTGAGTCATAAAACGCTGCTCTGCGGTACGTGTAAAATTGCCAGTGTCGGCTAAGGTTAAAAAGGTATCTAACCAAACGGGGTTGAGCATGGTTATAATTTTAAATTATCAAGTTTAGAAAATATCATAATTTCATGTTTTGTTTTTGTCTAGCTACCATGATCACACTTTCATTTAGTAATTCTTTAATTTTGTAGAGCCATTAAAAGGAGCAAGTGATGACTGAAGCAGTAAAAACACCTTATCCTCGTACGTTTTCACATATTGGTATTTCGGTACCTGATTTAGAAGCCGCGGTAAAATTTTATACCGAAGTGCTAGGCTGGTATTTGATTATGAAGCCAACCGAGATTGTTGAAGACGACTCAGCCATTGGTGAAATGTGTACTGACGTTTTTGGCGCTGGATGGGGAAAGTTTCGTATAGCACATTTGTCGACGGGCGACCGAGTAGGTGTAGAAATCTTTGAATTCAGCAATCAGGAAAACCCAGAAGATAACTTCGAGTACTGGAAAACCGGTGTTTTCCACTTTTGTGTTCAAGACCCTGATGTAGAGGGTTTAGCTGATAAAATTGTTGCCGCTGGTGGTAAGAAACGCATGAAGGCTCCTCGCTATTATTATCCGGGCGAGAAGCCGTATCGCATGATTTATATGGAAGACCCGTTTGGCAACATTCTTGAAATCTACAGCCATAGCTATGAATTACACTATGCCAGTGGTGCTTACGAGTAAGCTGGTTTAACCAAACTTACCCGATACATAAGGGTTTGTGGCCTTCTCAGTCCCTACCGTAGTGGTAGGGCCGTGGCCGGGATAAATCGTCATATCGTCTGGCAACACCATAATTTTTTGTTTTATAGAATCGATTAGCTGTTGATGGTTACCCTGCGGAAAGTCGGTTCTACCTATAGAGCCTGCAAAAATAACGTCACCCACAACCACGCTGTTGCTCGTGCGTTCTAACAACACTACGTGTCCAGGCGTGTGGCCAGGGCAGTGCAGCACTTCCAACGTAATATTGCCAAGCGAAATGGTGTCGTTGTCGTTCAACCACTCATTTGGAGAAAAAGGCTGAGCAGGAGGAAAACCAAACATTTGGCTCTGTTGCATTAAGGCATCTAGCCAAAACTTGTCGCCAATATGAGGCCCAATAACAGGTACACTATAATGTTGTGCAATGGCTACCGTGCCGCCAACATGATCAAGGTGACCGTGTGTAAGTATAATTTTCTCTATGCTAACGCCGTGTTGTGTAGCGGCTTTGATAAGCTTATCAATGTCACCGCCCGGGTCGACAAATGCCCCTTTCATGGTTTCAGAACACCATATTAATGAGCAATTTTGCGCAAAAGGCGTTACGGGTAAAACAACAATATTCACTTTAAAACCTTTTCAAAAATCTGTTTTTTTCAACACTACACAGGTTTGCGGCGGATGGCTAAGTACAGTAATGCGCCAATGGCGAGCTCTCCCAGCAAAAATAACCATGCATTTATTGTCGACTGTGTAATTGACCAAGTGCAGACCGCAAGCGCAATGAACGGAATTGCACGCGTTATAAAATTGGGTACATCAGACTGTGCTCGTTGCGCTTTTATTAATACCAAAACACAAAAAGCGTATACGACTAAACGTGCTAATACACTTGATATAGCTAACCATACAAAGCTTCCGCTAAGCGCGAGTATGCCTGCAAATACGCCCAATATCCAAATAGAAACATGAGGTGTAGCGAAGCGTTGGTTCACTTTACCTAAGTTTTCACCAAGTCTTCCTGGGATTAACTCCTGATGGGCCATAGAATAGGTAAGGCGAGACGTTGATATCATGTTTGCTAGCAAATTGCCTGCAACTGATACCACAGCCGTTAATGTCATCACTAATGCCCCTGTTTTGCCAAATATCATATCGGCAAGTGCGATAAGTGGCGCACTGTCTGGTTTGTCTGGCCCAATCATATGCCAGTAAAGCCACTGCACACAAAAGTAGAACAATGCTATGCCCGAGACGGTCAGCATAAGCGCTCTTGGAATAGTTCGCTTGGGAGACGACGTTTCTCCGCTGGTAACAACAACGGTTTCAAAACCAATAAATGCATACAGGGTAAGTAGTGCACCTGCCGAAATAGTATCGAGAGTAGGAACAAACTGCTGCGTACTGGAGGCAGTAGCTGAGAAATCTAGTTGACTGTAGCCAACACCAATAACGGCGACAAAAGGTAGTAATTTTAATAGTGATATAGCGTCCAAAGACCGCATTGCTGCTTTTAAGCCAATAATGTTTACCGTTATTAGTGCACTGGTAAGCATAACAATGGCGATAGATTTGCCTATGCCGCTGTTTAGCTCAGGCCACACGTAACCAGCGTACAATAGCAGTACATGCATATTGGCTGCTATGGCGGTGGCGCGAGCAAGGTAGTAAATAAAGCCAGTTTGAAAGGCAGCGGCGTCTCCAAAGCCTTTGCGTGCATAAATTACCGGGCCGCCTGTTTGCTGATAGAAAACAGCAAGCTGCCCAAAACACCACACAATGCTAAGCATTAGTACGCCAAAAATTAAGAACACATAGGGGCTAAAAGCGCCCAGTTCTGCAGCCATTTTAGCGGGAAGTGCAAAAATGCCCGCGCCTATTAAACCGTTAAGCACCAACAGGGCGGCACCAATGCCGCCAATGCCTCTAGTAAGTAGGCCTGAGTTTGAAGCAGAATTTGTCATATTGGCGCTATGGGCTATTTCGCTTCAAATACTTGCTCACCTGCAACGTACGTTGCATGTACTTTTGTCTTCCAAATATCTTCCGGTTTAATTGTGAAGATATCTTGATCAACTAAAATGAAGTCTGCCCATTTGCCCTTTGTTAATGAACCCAGAGTGTCCTCCATATGACCTGCGTAAGCAGCATCCAATGTAAAGCCCCTAAAGGCTTGTTCGATGGTAAGCGCTTCATGTGCATACCAGCCTTTAACCGGTTGATTATTTCTGTCTTGGCGCGTTACGGCGGCATGTAAACCGTAGAATGGATTTGCTAGCTCTACAGGAAAATCAGAACCTAGCGGCAAGGCAATGCCCGAGTCGAGTAACGTTTTCCACGCATACGCGCCTTTCATACGATCTTTACCAATACGATCTTCAGCCATGTTTTTATCGCTGGTAGCATGGGTAGGCTGCATTGATGGCAGTACCTTTAACTCGGCAAAGCGGGCTAGGTCGTCAGGCGCAATAACCTGTGCATGTTCAATACGGTTACGAAGCTCCGCACCACCAAGTGTTTCAAACGTTGTCTCAAACTCGTTTAGTGCTACATGATTCGCTTTATCACCAATAGCGTGATAGTTCAGCTGAAAACCTGCCCCAAGTACCGTGGTAAATAGCTGGGTCATATCTTCTGGTTGCGTTAGTAGCAATCCATGCTGATGCGGTGCATCTGAATAGGGCTCTAAAAGCGCAGCGCCACGGCTTCCTAATGCGCCGTCTCCATATGCTTTTACCGATCGAATGTATAAGAAATCGTTGGCATCTCGAATGTTCCCATTGCCAAGCATGGTTGAAAGTTCGGGGTCTGTTGCACTTACCATAGCGTAAACGCGCACAGGTAAATCACCTTCAACAGCTTCCTTCAAATAAAAGTCATACACATCACGGCCAATACCTGCATCATGCATTGATGTGATCCCATTTGATAGTAAGTGCTCACCTGCGGCCTGCAGCTGTTGTTCATAAACTGCATTGCTGGCTTTAGGTAAATGCGCTTCAATTAGCAGCGACGCATTGTCGATAAATACGCCGGTAGGGTTACCGTTAGCGTCTTTAATTATTTCGCCGCCTGCGGGAGACTTAGTGTCTTTAGTGATACCAGCAAGCTCCATGGCTTTACTGTTAACCCACGTAGCGTGGCTGTCTACTCGGGCTAGTGCGACAGGGCGGTCTGCTACTACTTTATCTAAGTCTTGCGCAGTTGGAAACGCGCGGTCAGACCAAAGTTCTTGGTTCCATCCTCGGCCTGTAATCCACGCTTGTGCTGGCTTCGCAAAAGCATAATCAGCAACCATTTTTGCCGCATTTTGCGCGCTAGTACTTTCGCGTAAATCAACTTCCAACAAGTTTGCGCCTAAACCCAATAAGTGGCCGTGGGCGTCTATTAAACCCGGCAACATCACTTTGCCTTCGCCGTCGATGGTTTTATCTATGGAGTAGTCGTTAACATCAACATTAGCAGCCACTACTTTGCCGTGGTCTATTACAAGATTGTTGAATGTGGTTAGCTTTCCGCTGTCATTAAGTGTGTAACCTTTGACATTGTTTACTAGTGTTGCGGCGTTTACACCAAGGGCAGTCATAGCCAAACCTATGCCTAGGCAGGTGCGAATAGTGCTGCGAAGCATTGTTGTTGAATGTGTAGTTTTTATCATTTTTTATTCTTCGTCCGTGTTGTCGGTTGTTGTTTCGTCAGCTATTAATAAGGGTGGCTGCAATAAAAAGTCACGTTCCCATATACTAGCCATTGAAGACTGGCTTATGTTTCCGCCAGACAGCATAACTAATGCCGTTTGGCCCGGCGGTGTATTGGCTGCCCATGCAGCAACCGCAGCCATTGTCATGGCGCAGGTGGGCTCTATGTGTAATTTAAGTAAATGGTGCAGCCATTGTGTCCAATATGCAATTTGTAACTCATCTACTTCGTAAAAGTCATCAAGCTCTTGTAGTAAAGGAAACGTAACATCGCCTACCGATGGTGTTGCAGCACCATCTGCTAAGGTTATGGGAGTGTGACCAAGCGCTACAATCTCACCGGCCTGTAACGACATCGATGCATCATTAGCTTCGGCTGGCTCGGCGCCTATCACCAGTGCATTGGGTTTTAGTGCGCGAGTGGCAAGTAAAGTGCCTGACAATAAGCCACCGCCGCCGCACGGGGCAAATACGGCATCAACATGTTCTATTTCTTGTAGTGCTTCAAGTGCGGCGGTGCCTTGA
Organism: Alteromonas sp. S167; assembly: GCF_036864375.1. Taxonomy (NCBI): domain Bacteria; kingdom Pseudomonadati; phylum Pseudomonadota; class Gammaproteobacteria; order Alteromonadales; family Alteromonadaceae; genus Alteromonas; species Alteromonas sp. S167. Next base: position 80,599 of record NZ_JAZETR010000013.1, on the reverse strand, counting down.
CCAGCAATAATATCTTCATGGTTAAAAGGCGGGATCCACACAGTATCGTCGGCTTGTGCTGCTTCAGCAACAGCGCAATCCGCTTCGGGTCTTGTGGGAAACAATTTTAATGTAGCCCCATAGCTTTGTGTCGCTGCTGCTTTTATAGGGGAAATAGACTCACTAGCGTAAATAGTGGCCGTAATTCCAAAATGTGCAGCGGCATAGGCAACCGCTTGTGCATGATTGCCTGAGCTATTTGCTACAACGTGTTTGGGTAAGCGCCCTTCTTCTTTTAGTCTCGCCAAAAAGTTCATGGCACCGCGGATCTTGAAAGCCCCGATGGTCTGCAAACATTCTGCCTTAAACAAAATGCGGTGACCCATCCATTTATTCAATAACGAAGATTCTACAATAGGTGTTTGTTTAACATGGTCTTTAATGCGTTCGTAGGCGCGTTTAACGCTTTCGAAGGTAGGGTGCGTTGTCATATATTACCGCTTCTTTCTATTTTCTTAATACCGTATCACTTCTATTGTGTAAGACAATTCATATTATTTTCATATTTCTAATTTAGTCTAGGAAAGCGATTTTCCGGAGACCCCCATGTACACACGAATAAATCATCGCGTTTATGCATTACCGACGATGTTATTCCTTTTTCTTGCTTTGCTTTTTGTCTCAGCAGGAATTTATCTACAAAAAGATGAAAAGAGTGTTCGAATATCTAAAGCTCAATCGGTAGCCGAACAGGTAAAGATTAGCTTAGAAGTGTTTTCTACCGAGCGTGTTCAAGCTGTTCACAACCTCATGTTGAACTGGCCGACCTTCGAGCCAAACCAAGTTGACTGGTTTAATGCGCAAGCCATGTCTTTAATGGGCATGCAAAAAGGGTTCAGTTCCCTCGTGTTTGTTGATCAGGACGGCATTGTTCAGTGGGTAGCCACCCCAGAACAGGGTATAAGGAAAAGAATAGACAATTCGCTAATTGGCAAACCCATGAGCACCTTAGGCCTTTGCATAGACGAGCTTTCTGAATCACTTGATAGCGCGCTACTGTATTCTGAGCAAACTCAGCATCACTACATTCTTATCGGCCGTGCAATTAGCCCACAAGAGCCGGAACACGGTTACGTAATTGCCGGTTTTGACGTTCAAACCATCCTCGGTGTAATGCTTGGCGAGTTGGTTGGGCCGCAATTTAATTTCGAACTCTCGTCGCAAGGCAACGTGTTATTTGGTAGTGGAAAGTTAGTAAAAGACGGTACAACCGTGTCATTGGCACCTTTCCCATTCATCGATCGCCCCGTTACGTTAACTATGCAGTCGCAATTAAGCCCTTTCAATTCTGGCATTCTGGTTATTGCCATCGGTTTATTAATGTCGGCGCTGGTGAGTTATGTATTTCACAAGCAATTAAAGGGGGCGGTAAACCTATCTGATAGCCAGCAACGCTATCTAACGGCAAGTGAAGCGTCATTAGACGCATTGTTAATTTATCAGCCTACCGAGCACGACTTTTCACTGGTAGAGGCCAATTCCTACAGCAAATATTTATTCAGAGGCGCATGCGACGTATTGGGGTCGATGACACTATCGGAACAAACCTGGTACTTGGGTATTAGCGATACGTTTCAAAGGGCTACCAAGGTTGCACAATCTGGCGTACCGTATGAAGCGCATATTGCGCTTGATAGCCAAGACATTTCACTTGAGTGGATTAAAGTTCAAGTAGTGAAAGCAGGCGATAATATTGCAATTACGGTAAGGGATGTCACTGAGCGCTTTAGGGCGCAACAAGCATTGAAGCACAGCGAGGAGAGATACCGACGCTTAGTTGATGGTATGCACAGACACTTTGTGTATACCAAAACCGCAGAGCACAGCTTCCGGTACGTGAGTGCTGGGGTTGAGCAAATTTTAGGGTATAGCCCATACGATTTTTGTTCATATGAGTCACGCTACGTTCGCCAGGTGCCAGACGAAACTTTTGAAATAAGACAAACCATAGCAAGAGGTGAAAAGCCCAAACCTTACTTTGTTCATTACGTTGGTAAGGAAGGTAAATCTTTCATCATTGAATATTCAGACACGCCTATTTTAGACGAGCAAAGTTTATTAATTGCGGTTGAAGGTATTGCCAGAGATGTTACCAAAGAGGTTGCGCTTCAAGAGGAAGTGTATTTTCAAGCAAATCACGACCAGCTTACTGGCTTATTGAACCGCTATGCGTTTGATGATCAATTAAGGCGAATTCTACAAGAAACAACAAATTCTGGTGATGACAATAAAGGTGAAAGTGAGCTTTTAGCATTGGACAGCATTTCCACATTCATTGAAAACGATTACTTACATCATCACACCCACGAAAGCGTAATGTGCTTTATTGATATGGACCGGTTCAAGCTAGTGAACGACAGCTGTGGGCATCCAGCTGGCGATAAGCTACTTAAAGAAATATCCACCATTTTTAGGCAGTATGTGAATAGTAATGACTTACTAGCGCGTATTGGTGGCGACGAGTTTTGTATGATTTTTAGAAACCAGAGCATTGAGGACGTTTCAAAGCGTTTGGATAAGTTACTGGCAGCTATTTCAAGCTTTCGGTTTGTATACGACGATAAACTTTTCTTTGTTGGCGCAAGCATTGGTGTTATCGAAATTAACGAGAACACACAAAGTGCAGAAGCGTTAATAAAAGCCGCTGATAATGCCTGCTATAAAGCCAAGCACTTGGGGCGTAATCGTTACTTTATATGTAGAGAAAACGATTCACAAATGGCGATTGATGACAGTGATAATCAGGTATTAAATGCTCTGCATCAGGCGTTACAAAGCGATGGCTTTGAGCTTTATAGCCAAGCAATACTGCCGCTTACCGTACCTTCTGAAACTCAAGCTGCGCAGCTTCAGCATTATGAAATTCTACTTCGCCTTAACGATAACGACGGAGGCTTAATTAGCCCTGGGCTGTTTATCCCTCTTGCTGAAAGGCATGGGTTAATGAACAAAGTCGATTTGTGGGTGGTTGATAATACGCTTAAGATGCTTGAGCAAAACCCCGCACACATCGATAACGTGGGTAAAGTTGCCATAAATTTATCGGGTATAACGCTTGGCGACGAAATGGCGCTACATAAAATTACTCAGCGAATGCAGAGCTCCAGCGTACCAGCAGAGAAAATTTGCTTCGAAATTACAGAGACCACAGCGGTAACAAACCTTAGCGCCGCTAAACGTTTTATTTCTTCTTTACGCGATATTGGGTGCAGTTTTGCGCTAGACGATTTTGGCGCTGGTATGTCGTCGTTTACATACTTAAAACACTTAGATGTTGATTACGTAAAGATTGATGGGTCATTTGTGAGAAACATTGTCCACGATCCTATCGACCATGCTACAGTGACAGCAATTAACAACATTGCGCACAGTATGGGCAAACAAACCGTTGCTGAGTTTGTTGTTGATAGTGCTACGGCCGAAGTGCTCAGAGAGCTTAAGGTTGATTACGGCCAAGGCTTTGCACTTGATAAACCCAAACCGCTTGCGCATAGAGTTCAATGGCGAGTAAAGCTTGCCGCTGTTTAAAAGGAAATCAAGATGGGTTTATTCGACACAATAATGGGAAACGCAAGCGAAACGAATGCTTCTGATGTGCAAGAAGAATTGTCCCCAATTCTTGCCGACAATGAAGTGGTAACGTCTGCATTCAAATTGGTTCGCGATTTAAGCGTTTTTACCAATAAGCGCCTTATTCTGATTGATAAGCAGGGTTTAACAGGGCGTAAGGTGAACTACCACTCTATTCCCTATAAATCTATCACGCAGTTTATCGTTGAAACGGCAGGGCATTTCGATACTGATGCCGAGCTTAAAATTTGGCTATCGGGTAAAGCTGATGCTATCGAGATTGAGCTAAGCGCATCGTCAGCACAGGCTGTACAGCAAAACCTGGCTACACAGCTGTTCGCCTAATTTTTCAAGTTTCAGTTATTGAATTTCAATAAAAAAAGCGGGCATATGCCCGCTTTTTTGTAACTTAGTAGTTGTTCTTAGAAAACAACCGTTACTGTAGCTGAACAGGTTGTTGTGCCAGCTTCACACACTTGGTAAGCGTACGAACCACCGCCTTTTCTGTTTAATGCGTCAGTGTATGCACCATCGTTAGCCGTTGTCGCAATAACTGAACCGTTGCGGTAAACATCAACGTTAGATGATGTTGCATCAGCCCACGATAAATCAACGCGCTGTGAACCTTTTACTTTGTAGCCGTTAGCGGTTAATGAAAGATCGCCAGTGCCACCAGTGTCACCGCCACCGCCGTTACCGCCAGCACAACCATTTTGTGTAAGGTAATCGTTCATATCAGCGGCTTGTGCAATACCGTAGCCGAAGAAGTCATCTTTACCTGCTGCACCAGCATCCATTGCAGTTGCTTTTAGTGCGCTGCGAATTTCTTCACCAGTACACGTTGGATGATTTGACCATACAAGTGCAGCAATACCAGCAACAGCAGGTGTTGCCATAGATGTACCGCTCATATAGCCGTAATCACTTGCACCGATTGAAATGTCGATAGTAGAAGCGGCAACTAGTGCGCTTCTGTCTTCAAATGCCGCGCCTACTGCTGGAATTGAAGTGTTGTTTGTATCGCCTAGTGTGCCGTAAAGCATGCCCGGTTCGTTGTTGATAATAACAGCACCTACACCACCAGAAAGTTCACAGTTATTAACTTTGTCGTAAAAAGACACGCTACCACGGTCGATAACGCATACTTTACCTGCTGCACTTGTATCTACTGCGTCACCAAGACCTAAGAAATAGGTTGCTGCTGAAGCGTTACCAGTATTTTCCATTGCTGATGAAGCAAAGCCTACGCCGTCAGCACTCATTGATGATAGAGATGCGCCGCCTGCAGGGTATGTAGAAAGTGTATCAACACCGCCAGCAGTTACTTCAACACAAATTGTCTCATCAGTTGTAACGCGCTTACCGCGACCTGATGTACATGAAGGGTACTGCGAGAAATCTGCAATGTTATTGTCAGCGTCGTTTGCGCCAATCATCATTACTGACGAGTAACCAGCAGGGTATGAACGAACGCTGTTGCCATCGTTACCTGCTGCCGCTACCACTAAGCCACCAGCAGCTACGAAGTCTTTAAATGCATTCTCTTCGGTTGAGTTAGCGCCACCGCCACCAAGGCTCATGTTAATGATGTTTGCGCCTGCTTGCGAACATAGCTGTGCTGCTTGAGCAAGGTCAGAAGAATAGCCCCAACCAGAAGCGTTAAACACTTTAATAATGTGCATGTCTACGCCTGGTGCCATACCAACAACACCAAAGCTGTTGTCTGCGGCACCTATTGTACCGGCTACGTGAGTACCGTGAGGTCCACCATTTTCAAACCAATTGCCAGTACCTACATCGTTGTCACCTGTAATTGCTGACCAGTTAAAGTCTGCGTTCGATGAATCAAGGCCTGAGTCGATAACACATACTTTCATACCAGCATTGCTGTCGAATGTTACTTGGTCAGCTTGTGACTGATAAACAGCATAAGGTGTTAACTGAGTTTGTGTAGGGTTGCCTGCGTCGTCATTAAATAACGCCATAGGTGTACGTTTTTGGTCTGCTTCAACCAACTTAACGTGAGGGTTGTTTAGAATACCCTTCACATCGCTCAGTGATTTTCCGCTGAACGTAGCTGCAATAAAGCCGTCTGCGTCTAAGTGAATTTGTGCACCAGATTGCTTTGCAATCGCTTTTACGATGCCTTTTGCGTTGTTGTCTACCTGGATTATGTAACGGTCGTTGTCAGCTAGAGCACTGAAGCTTGAAAAAGCCAAGCTAGCTGCAATTAATGAAGGGGTAAATTTATTATTTTTCATAGGTACCACTCTTTGTTCCACTTATTGTTTAAGCCCACTTTTTTATTTGTTTTTAATAGTGGGTAAGCAAATCGCTCACTCTCGAACCTACATCATTAAATTTTATTTAACAAACCATGTAGCGAAAAAGTATTACTAAGTTTAATACCCAAAAAAAAAGGCATAAGGATAAATAACCCTTATGCCTTTATATTTCATTTACTTATATTTACTTAATCGTTCTTTCAAAAAAGTTAGTTATTGTTTTATATAAGTGAATGCCTGTTTGCTTTCCTCTGATGCTATGTTTTTTACCGGGGTAATCCATAGTCTCAAATGGAATTGCTAAATCTTGAAGGTGTTTATATAGCATGGTCGAGTGCGTGAACAACACGTTGTCGTCAGCCATACCGTGGTAAATAAGCAAGTCGCCTTTCAAGTCTTTTGCATAAGGAAATACTGAAGACGCTGTGTAGGCATCGTCATCTGTTTGTGGGTTGCCCATGTAACGTTCGGTGTAGTGCGTGTCGTATAAACGCCAATCGGTTACTGGGGCACCTGATACACCTGCGGCAAAGTAATCACCTGCTTTGAACATGGTCATAAGCGTCATGTAACCGCCATAGCTGTGGCCGTGAACGCCAATACGCGCAGCGTCAACAAAAGGCAATGTGCGTAAAAACTCTACCCCCGCTACTTGGTCATCAACTTCAATAAAGCCCATTTTTTTGTAGATAGGATCTTCAAAGCCTTTACCGCGATAGTTCGAACCACGGTTATCAAGCGTAAATACAACGTAACCTTGATCTACCCAATGTTGAAATAACAAACCACGGTTGCCTGCCCAGCTGTTAGTCACTACTTGTGCATGTGGACCACCGTATAGATACACAATAACAGGGTGCTTCTGGTCTGGATTTTGTTTAGCGCTTTCTGGTGTGTAAATGCGGTACTTCAGCGCGGCCCCGTCTTTCGTGGTGATATCGCCAAATTCTGGTGCGGTCCAGCTATCCATATAAGCGTTTAGCGGGTGGCCTTTTTCAACTTTATTCTCCTCAAGCCACGTAATACGCTTGCCGGTTGCATCATTAAGGCTTACTTGTGCAGGAGAGTTAATAGTAGAGAAACGGTCAATAAAGATAGAGGCGTCTTTGCTGAACGCCGCGCTGTGGTAGGCGCCAAGCTCGGTTACGCGCGTGATATCGCCGCCATCAAGCGACACCTGATAAACATGGCTTTCAAGTGGTGTATCTTTGCGGCCCGAGAAAAACAGACGGTTATTGGTAACGTCTATTGCTTCTACATCATCAACTACCCAATTTCCCTTGGTTAACTGTTTGACCAATTTACCGCTGTCGTCAAATAAATAAAGGTGCTTAAAGCCATCGCGCTCAGACGCCCAAATGAACTGCCCTTTATCTTTTAAGAAATATAAATCGTTGTGAAGGTTAACCCAGGTATTGCTCGTTTCAGTCAGTAGAACGGTTTGCGTGTTCGATGTTGTATCAAAAGCGCGAAGTTCTAGCGTTTGTTGATTGCGCGTTTGCCATTGATACGTAAACGTTGTGCTGTTAGGCATCCATTTACCGCGTGCAAAATAAATGTCTTTGTTTTCGCCTAAATCTACCCATGTGCGCTTACCTGAGCTGATATCTTGAATAGCTAGCTCAACCAACACATTCGGTGTACCTGCTTTAGGGTACTTTTGTTCAATAAGTTTAATATCGTCTGCGTATATTTCTGAACGCGTGATAACGTCGACAGGGCTTTCATCTACCTTAGTAAATGCAATGTGTGTTTCGTCTGGCGACCACCAGTAGCCTGTCATGCGTCCCATTTCTTCTTGGGCAACGAATTCAGCCATACCGTATTTAATGTTGCCACCACCTTTTTTGGTAATCGCTATTTCTTCGCCTGACTCAATATGCTTAACGAATAAGTTTTGGTCGCGAATAAATGAAATGTAATTACCTTTAGGAGATAGCTTAATGTCGGTTTCAAAGGCGTCGGTATCAAGCAGCTGTTTAGCACCTTTTTCGCCTAACTTGTGATAAAACACGTCACCACCAAGAGGGAACAGAAGCGCCTTGCCATCGTCAGACCACTGATAGCTTACTATGCCGCTGCCAGACAGACGCATGCGTTCGCGGCGTGCTTTTTCTTCATCAGACAGTACTTCTTCACCGCTTTGTAAGTCGTTAGAGTCGAACAACATGCGGGTTTCACCGCTTTGAATGTGGTATTCCCATAAATCTAAACGTTCGTAGTCGGTTTGCTTACCTTTTAAAAACGTAACACGTTGGCCGTCAGGTGATACTTTCAAAGAACGAGGTGCGTTACCATCAAGCGATGGCGATGAGAAAATACGCTCAATAGTGAGCGTTTCAGCGTTTAAAGCAGTAGAGAGCATAGCGGCTCCAATTAAAAGGGCTTTTTTCATTTTTATCTGCATATTTGACTGTCGAAGGTTAGATTGTAGAGAAACGATATCATGATACAAGGTGTGAAGTATGAAAACCGCAATGGTGCTGGGAGCGACTGGTTTAGTGGGACGAACGCTTGTAAATGTACTTTTACAAGATAGGCGATACAGCGAAGTAACGTGTTTAGTAAGAAAGCCGCTACCTGCGACAATGTTTAACGACCCTCATGTTCGTTTGAAGCCTGTCGTTATCGACTTCGATAACCTGCAAGACTATCAAGGCTATTTTAGCGTAGACCATGTTTACTGCTGCCTTGGCACTACTTTAAAAAAGGCAGGATCACAAAAAGCCTTCCGTCGAGTAGATTTTGAATACGTGCACGTTGCAGCGCAGCTCACAAGAGCGCAGCGAGCAGAAAGCTTCGTGTGGATATCGTCGGTGGGCGCCGATGCAAAAAGCAGTAATTTTTATCTTCGCGTAAAAGGCGAGCTCGAAAATGCCATTATGCGCATGCCGCAACTTCCGCACGCCTCAGCGGTAAGGCCATCACTACTAATAGGTGAGCGCGATGACTCTCGTTTTCTGGAAGAAATAGCACAAAAAACGGCACCCGTTTGGCAGTCTTTAATGAAAGGGCCTTTGAAAAAGTATCGTCCCGTACATCCTATTGATGTAGCTAGAAACATGATGTCGCTGCAAAAGTGGTAAATTCGTGTAAAATGCCGCGCCAAAATTCATCGCGAGATTCAGTGCCTATTTATGTTCCGCTGTAAGCAGTTTGTTATTGCTCAAGATAAATGCGCAATGAAAGTAAATACCGACAGTTTAATTTTAGGTAGCTGGGCGAAGTTGAATAATGCAACCTCGGTGTTAGATGTTGGAACTGGAACGGGCATTCTATCCCTGATGTTGGCGCAGCGGACGTCAGATAACGTACTTATTGATGCTATTGATATTGATGTTAGCGCAGCGCAGCAAGCACAAGATAATGCTGTCAATTCGCCGTGGGCACACCGTATCAATGTGTCTTGTTCTTCGCTGCAGTCACATAATGAAAAAAGCTATGATGTTATTGTGTCTAATCCGCCGTATTTTGACGCACCGCATGAGGGCTCAAACGCTTATAAAGCACAAAGCGTTCAGCGTGCAACGGCAAGGCAAACAAGCGCATTAACACCCCACGATTTGTTCAGTTACTGTCAAAGGCACTTGAAGAGCAATGGCTGGTTGAATTGTGTATATCCGTATTCAATAAAAGCGCAAATAATTAATACCGCTTCAGAGTTTGGATTGTGCGCGGTACAAGCGATGGATGTTAGTCATGACGAGCAGCATGAGCCGTACTTGACTACCTATCGATTTCAGCATGCACACACTGCAACGCCTTTGATTGTTGAAGACGCATTATTTATAAGAAACAAGGCTGGCGAATACAGCGCCGCGTATAAAGCCTTATGTAAACCCTTCTATTTGAAGTTCTAGAGAGTAAAACATTGACTATTGTTATTGCCGAAGCATTCGGCGCACTTGCCGTTATTTTAAATTTCATTGGCTACAGACAGACAAATGTAGATAAGTACCTTCTTATTTCTGCATTTGCCCTTGCTGCGTTGAGTGCACATTTTTTCATGCTAGATGCTATGGCAGCTGGGGTAGGCACACTCTTGGCTAGCTTGAGAAATTTCATAGCTATTAAAAATAGAAGCAATCTCACACTGTTCGTTTTTATTGCCGCTAATGTTGGGTTTTTGACGTATGAATGGTTTGTGCTTGAGCACCATTGGATCATTTTAGTAGCCTATGCGTCTTCACTTATCTTCACCATCGGCTCAATAGTTATTCGCGATACCGACAAAATTAGAAAAGTGTTTTTGGTTGCAGAAACGCTTGGTCTAATTTACGCCATTTCAGTTGGTAGTATATTTGGTACTGTATTCAATGTGAGCAATTTAATCAGCATTTTAAGTAAGCTTTTTGCCAATAAGCGTTCACTAAATACTCAGAAGTGACAGTTTTTAAACAGCGTTCAAAAACCTTGTAAACGCCTCAATCAAGCTGTAGCCCTTGCTTTCATTGGCTTATCCCAAAGTTCAATAGCGAAAGCAGTATGGAAGCGTATAATTCTGAATCACTAAGTATGATCTTAGCAATTTTTCCTAAGAAAGAGTCGAAGTATTCTCGAACGATGTGGTAGGAGAGTTTGCGCAGTGAAGACAGTTAACAATACACAGCAGTTATTCGGGTCTGAAGTAGCATCGTCAAAAGGTGAGGCTCAGAGCCGCAGTTTATTTGAGAACGTCAAACCGCATTTGGTTGAAGAGCAAACATTGTTCGAAGCCGAACAGGTGTGGAAAAAGCGCCTCGGTATGCTTGTGGCTGCTGAAAATAATCTTATTAAAGTTATACGCTTACGTAAAATTACTGGTATATTTACCGTAGCAAGTATAGCAGTGTTTTTATTTTCCCTGTACGTAGCACCTACAATGCCACCAATTGTGTTTTTCGGTTTAATCGCGTTAGCTGCATTTGGTTTTGCCACATATCCCGCTTGGTTTTTTGCGTCGAAAAGCAATAAAAAACAGCGCGATGCAATTTCAAGACTGTTCTTTATGAGCAATCACGAAGTAGAGGTGGCAGACGGCAAAGTCACGCTAATTAACAGGGCGAACTATTCGAGTGTAACGGAGATACACGTAATGGATCGCAAGCTTGGACAATTCGCAAACTCGTAGACATCATCGCACAACACAATACATTGTTGTTCTTCTTACAGCAGCGCTATTATTAGGGCTGCTTTTGCTTGCGCCCATGGATGCTTTTGGGCAACTCATTTCTTCTGTTGTAATACTCATCATAATTTCTTTGTGCAGCCGAGAGGCGAGGCACATGCAACAGCATCAGCACTTATTTAGAACCTTTGCACTGGTGTTGGCCATTGCATTAAGTTTTCGATACCTGCTTTGGCGGGGTATATATACGCTTACTTATTCAGATGTGTTGTCGATGGTAGCGGTGTGGCTGTTGTTTGGTGCAGAAATTTATGCGGGCATTACATCTGTACTGGGGGCAATTGTAAATGCATTTCCTCTTAGCAGGCCTTTACTAACGCTACAAGGAACAGATCCTGCCACATTACCTACTGTGGATGTAATGATTCCCAGCTACAATGAAGATGCAGATATCTTGGAAGTGACAATTCGTGCAGCTAAAATGCTTGACTACCCTAAGGATAAGCTGCGCGTTCATCTTCTTGATGATGGTGGTACCGACCAAAAAATAAATTCTACAAACCCGGTTGCAGCGGCTACGGCCAAACGCAGACGAGAAGAGCTTCAGCAGCTTTGCCAAAGGCTAGAAATACGTTATCACACAAGAGCACGAAACGAATTTGCGAAAGCGGGTAACGTAAACAGCGCCATTCAAAACACTGACGGCGATTTAATTGTTATTTTAGATGCCGACCATGTTCCTACCTCAGATTTTCTAGACCGAACCGTGCCTTGGATGCTAAGGAATGAGAAAGTATTCTTGGTACAAACACCTCATTTTATGGCTAACCCTGACCCCGTTGAGCGCAACTATTTTTCTGCGTTTACCCGCATGCCGTCTGAAAATGACATGTTTTACGGTACTATTCAAAAAGGGTTAGATTATTGGGGGAGCTCTTTCTTCTGTGGCTCTGCAGCCTTGATGCGTCGTGCCCACCTAGATTTAGTAGGTGGTATATCTGGCGATTCCATCACAGAAGATGCTGAAACTGCCCTTGATTTACATAAGATGGGTTACGAGTCTGTTTATGTTGACCGCCCTATGGTAAGCGGTTTAGCGCCAGAAACGTTCGATGCTTTTATTCAGCAGCGCATGCGCTGGGCACAGGGCATGACCCAAATTTTATTACTTAAAAAACCGTTCAAGGCTGAAGGCTTAAAATGGTATCAGCGGGTTGGTTACATGAGTTCTATCATGTTTTGGCTTTTTCCTTTCGCCCGCATTGTTTTTCTTCTAATGCCATTGGCCTACCTTGTTTTTGGGCTGCAGGTTTATCATGCATCCATGCTAGAAATCATCGCGTTCACTATTCCCCATGTAATCGCCACGTACATGATTTCTACCATGCTGTTTGGACGAACGCGGTGGCCGTTAGTGTCCGAGCTTTATGAAATTCTACAGTGTGCTTTTACGCTCAACGCGCTCATAAAAGTGTTCTTAAAACCACGAGCGCCGTCTTTCGTGGTTACACCGAAAGGGGAAAGTCTAGACAAAACCTTTGTTTCACCGTTATCGGGCGTATTCTACTGGTTAACGTTACTTATCACCTTTGCGTTGGGAACGGGCGTGTATAAATTTATTACCGAGCCACTAACAAGGGAACTTACCATTGTGGTAATGCTTTGGAACGTGTTCAATCTAATATTGTTATTGTCGGTTATGAGTGTGCTGTTAGAACGTAAGCAAGTTCGCAGTCAATCGCGTTTGCCAGCTACAAACAGCGTAGTGCTTCGAACATCTGAAGATGAGGCCTGGGTGGGTGACTTGGTAGACTTGTCGCTTGGTGGCGCAAGGATGCGTATTAAAGGTGGAGGTGCCAGTATACCACGACATGTCACGCTTACCGCTTGGAGCCATGCGTTACAGCGCAACGTTCAACTTTCAGTTGAAGCACTGCATTTTGATGAAAAGTCACAAATCTTACGCGTGCGGTTTTCCTCGCAAAATGACGCAGAACAAGACGAGATTGTTGCATTCACCCTATGTGACAGCTTGAGATGGATGTCGTTTCAGCGCAGAAGAACCAGAGCAATATCTTATTGGTTTGGTGCTAAACACGTGTTAAAAGTAGGGCTAAAGCCTGTGTTTTTGCATATTGCAGTGTTGTTGAGGAAATTCGCCGGAAAACTAAGGCTTCTGCCAGCGCCGGTAAAGGAAAAATAATGATAAAAACTTACCTTATGTTAATTGTGAGTTTGTTGGTGTCGTTTTCGGCATTAGCGCAGACCGAAACGTTTCGTTTGACCGATTTTTACAGCGGTGATGGCGTAATTCGTCTTCAAGGGAAGGCCGACGCTATTGATGTTCCTATTCCACTAAGTGCAGCGACACGCGTTAACTCGGCTAAGTTACGTATTGAAGTAACTAGCTCACAAGCCCTTATTAAAAAGCGTTCTCAGCTTTATATTCGATTTAATAACGCAACCATTGGACAAGTAGCATACGACCCAGACAGGCCTTCTTTAGTTTCGGAAATAAATATCCCTACAGCACTGTGGCGCCCTGGTTTTAACTCGTTAACCTTAGCGGTTAGTCAGCATTACGCTATGCAATGTGTTGATGGCAATGCGCCAGAGTTATGGAGCGAAGTTAACGTCTATAATTCTACGTTAACTCTAGATACTGTAATAGGCGACAAGCCGTTTATGTTGGAGTCGTTAAGCCATTTCTTTAATCCAGGTATTGGCGGGCAACGTAAGGTAGCGCTTTATACTGCACTTGAACCAAATAGCGCTATTTATCAGAAAACACTGCCTTTAGCAGCACAGGCCCTTGCGCTTCGAAATCAGTACCAGCCACTACATGTAAAACATGCTGCGTTTGCCGATAACTATGAGTTACCCGATGTAAGTGAGTTGCTACGAGGTACATCGTTGAGTAATCGCGTTGGAAACAGTTTGGAGAGAAGTAATGCAACTTCCAAAGCATTAAACGATGAATTTTGGAATGAAGACAACATAGCCAGGTTTGAAAGAAGCGCTTGGTATATTACACCGCAAAAGCAGCAACCTATTCACGTATTAGTGGGAACCGTGGAAGAGTTGTCTCCAATCCTATCTGATGATTTAGTGAACGAAATTAACGGAGCATTCCTTAAAACTCAGAACACACCCGCTTTTATCGTTAACAATACTGTGGTTACGCCAGCAAGCTTGCGTTTGATTGTAAGTGGCACCACACAAGAAGAGGTTTACGAAGCAGCAAAAGCACTTTCTGTTATGGATGACGCAATAAACCCAATAACTCAGGTAACAGTTCTGTCACAAAGTGAAATGGATGCCAGCAAGCTGCAAAAACATAAAGTGTTAACGCCAGATAACACCTATACCTTTCAAGATTTTGGGGTTGCTACTGCACAGTTTAGAAATGAAGGGGACTTTAGAAAACGTGTGCCACTGCGTTTACCTGCCGATTTTTATGTACCTGAAAATGCTAGCGTAAAATTATTACTCGATTTTGGCTATGGTGCCGGTTTTGGGCCTGGCTCGGTAATGAACGTGAGCGTAAACGGTGAACTTGTTCATGGCTTAGCATTAAATAACATAAACGGTCAGTCGTTTAGAGACTATCAGCTCACTATTCCTGCGCGCTTTTTCAAAGGCGGAATTAATAATATTGATTTTGATGTCACCCAGCGTGCTCCGCTTGCGGGTGTTGAGTGTGACGACATTCCTGGTTCTCACTTAGTATTTCAATTAGACGATTCGTCAGCAATTAAATTACCGGATGCTGGTCACGTTGCCGTGCAGCCTAATTTGGCGCTGATGTCAGAAACAGCATATCCGTTCGCACGTTTCAAAAGTGCGCCTACTTCAACGATTAATATTCCGACTGAAGCATTTCTAGACAGTGCGCTAACGTTATCCGCTAAACTGGCACAAGTGGCGCAGGTGCCACTATTGAATGTTGAGGTGGTGCTAGGTAACGAAATAAGCACTTCTACGTCGGCGTTTGTACTTGGTACTCCAGAGTCTTTAAGTAGTGTTGAGCAAGCAGAGTTCAGTACTGCTATTGAAGCCACAAAACGCTGGTCGTATCGTTTGCAGAACAACTTGTATAACCGTATTCGTAATTTTACTGAAGATAAATCATTCAAAGAAATGCGCATTGACGGGCATACCGTTCAACAAAGTGATTTAGGCGAGCAAGCGGTGCTAACCGCGCAGCGTCACCCAACGGCGACCGATAGCGATACGCTATTTATCGTTGCGGCTCAAACGCCTGGTTTATTAGAGGCGCGCATATTGGACTTGGTAAGCTTGTCATTATGGGGTCAGTTAGGTGGTGATTTCTTTGCATGGAAAAACAGTCAAACGCCTTCTTTGGTTATGCAAGTAAGCGACAAGTTTGAAGTGGGCGAAGCCGACGACAAATGGCTACACCTTCGCCTTTGGTTGTCAAATAACCCGTGGTATTGGCTATTTGGTTTTATTGCGCTGGTGGTCGTTGTTAGCGTAATTACTTATCTGTTGTTAAAACGCAGAAATCAACAAGTTCAGGATTCATGGTAAACGCACGTTTAACAGGCCTATTTCTACTGGTAGTTTTGCTAGTGTCGTCTTGCTCTACACAAGATAACTTAGCTTTCGAGAAGCGTTTTGCCGCTTTTAAAGCGCTTTTTATTGAAGACGGTAGAGTAATTGATAGCGGCAACAACAATGTGTCGCACAGCGAAGGGCAGGGCTATGGCATGCTTTTCGCTGTTGCTGCGTCTGACAAAGTTACCTTTGATGCGTTATGGCAATGGACAAAGCAAACGCTACAGCGAGACGACAATCTATTTAGCTGGCGTTTTCGTCCGTGTGAATCCAATAACAAGCGCTGTATTGATGATCCAAATAATGCATCTGACGGCGAGCTTCTTATTGCGTGGGCATTGCTGCGCGCATACGAGAAGTGGGGTGATAGTTCCTATAAAAACGATGCAACCGCCATTATAGCGGCAGTAGAAGAAAAGCTCATTGTCACACGTGGTCCACACACTGTTTTACTACCAGGTGAATTTGGTTTTAAAGATGCTCATAGCGTACAGCTAAACTTGTCGTATTGGGTGTTTCCTGCCATTTCGACAATAGCACAATACAGTAATAGCCAAGCCCAGTGGGAGTTACTGTTCTCAAGTGGCATATCTTTACTTCAAGAAAGCCAATTTTCTTCCCATAAGTTACCCAGTGATTGGTTAAGGCTAGAAGAAGGCAACGTTTCTTTAAATAACGTACTGTCACCAGAATACGGATTTAATGCAGTGCGCGTGCCGCTTCATTTAGCGTGGTCCACATCGTTTATGAAGGATTCAGGGCAAGCAGAACGATTACTTTCACCGTATTTTAAGTGGTGGGCGCAATCGACAGTACCCGCAACGCTTAATTTGAACACAGGGGAAAGCGCTAACTATGGCCTTACTCCAGGCATGACAGCAATAAAAACAGCGGTAACTAGCATTGCACATAATGAAAATGTGCAGCTTACCCATGACGAAGCTTGGCCCGCTTTCTCTCGTAAAACCGACTATTACTCTGCAAGCTTAACGATGCTGTCGATGTTAGCGGTAATGGACTCTAAATCGTGAAATCTTCTAAAAAATCGGTGTTAACATCGTTTCTGGTTCCTCCTCTTGTAGCAATACCTTTACTTGTGAACAAGGGAATTGCACAAACAACGACGACCTACCAAGAAAAAGAGTTGCCGGTGCTGCCAACGCTCGACCAGCAGCCCGATTTAACAGGCCTTTGGTATCACATTAATGAAAAACAGGTTTCACTAGCCAATGCTGAGTTCGAACGACTTCGTGCAGAGTACCCGGCTTGGCGAGCGCCGAAAGATGTTATTACCGAGCTAGATAGAATTAATGGTCGGCTTAAAGCTGCTTCAACTGAAGATAGCCCAACGAAAAGCAATACAGCACCACTGCCAGCTAAACTACAATCAAAGCCAAAACCGCCTACGGCTGAATACCTTCTTGAGCAGTTTGCGCAGTTAAAACCTGCCGCACTCCAGAAAACATCTGAAAATAAGTTAGTGCAGTTGGGCGCCTTGGCAAATACCGTAGGGCGAAGCGACTTTCACCTTTTAATTGGCTGGACATCGGTTGATAAAGGGTTATTTAACCTAGCTCAAGAGCAGTTTAATAATGCCTTAAGCACCACTAGTTTGCAGGTAGAACGTGAATCGGCTCAACAGGGGTTGCAGAGTATTACTACCACTAGAGTGCAGCTGGCGCTAGCCGCTAAAAATATTGCTTTGTTAAAGCAATACATTGGCGAGGTTCAAGAGCAGGAGCTAGAGCAAAACAAAGCACTAGCACGCGAAATAGTCTTAGGAAGCGCGTGGGAATACTTTGATGAAAAAGACTACACGTACGCTTACACATTGTTTTCATTGCTACAGCATCAAGAGGGTCAATATTTAAGCTTAACAGCTCAAAACCTTAACGATGAAGCCTTCGAGCTTGCATGTAGCATTAACACCGAAGTGTTTCTTCGTCGTTGTGCTGATGGTTTGGCCGAGCGTCAGGCTTCTCTTTACAACCAAGGCGCGTTTCAAGACAGTGTTAACGCAGGTAGGCAGCTTCAACAAATTCGTCCACTTACGCTTGAAGAATATGCGCTTTTAGGGTGGGCCGCGCGTGAATACCAAGATGTAAACACCGCCACCGACGCGTTTTCATACGCACTGTCGAAAGACCCTGAAAATACGGTTTATGCCAATGAATTAGTAAAGCTACACTCTGGTGATGAAGATAAGCTAAGCGAGCTTGCGGCCGAGTTTTCTGCGGTTAAAGCAATACAGCAGCAACAAATTACGCAGACAGCGTGGCCTAGAAAACAATTTCTTCTTGCCTACTTAAATGGTGACAGTAGGTCCACTACCGCGCAAACGAAAGACGCGCTTCAGGTTGTGTATGGTGCAAATACACGCTCTCGTAGCGGTCTAGTTGGGCTTGGACGTTTTGATGTGCATAGCCACTACATAGGCGTGGGCAGCGAGTTTAATGACTGGTTATGGCAAGTTACATTCGACTATAAACAATTTTATAGCGGTGCTCCTTTTGTTGGGGACTGGTTTGGCGACCAACAGCTGCCAGCTTTAAACAACACCTCGTCTCGGCCTGACTTCAGCGGTATTACTGGGTTTGAAGATACCGGAATTCGCGCTGAAGCTAGCTATCAGAAAGAAGACTACAATTTTTACGTTAACCTTGAATACGGTATGTTTGACCAGCCGGTAGATGCAGCCTTAACGGGGCAAGTGTCGTTAACAAAATTCCTAGATAAAACTACCTTAGCCGCAACAGCGTTTCGACTACCCAAACAAGACAGCTTACTCAGTAACACAGGCACATTTAATAATCGACACACCGACGCATGGGGCTATGTGCTTGAAGACGGTGTACGCGTGCTTGCTGCGCATGCCGTGGCGCCGAAGTGGTCGGTGGCAGGTACTGCGCAAGTAAGCCAATTAACGGGCGACAGAGTGATTGATAACAATGCTCTGGCTGTACGAATGGATGTAAGTTACGACATTGCCTCACAAGTTTCACCAAAGCTCGATTATTGGCGCGTTGGGCCGTTTATTAGCTACAACGGCTACGACAACAACGTGAGTGGGTTTACCTATGGTAATGGCGGTTACTTTAGCCCTAGTATGTTCCTAAGCGTTGGCGCTTATTCTGAACTATTAACCCTTGAAGCGCAGCAATGGCAAGTCAGACTTCGCACTACGCTTGCGGTATCGCGTGTTGAACAAGACGACGATTTACGTTTTCCATTAAATGATTTTGCGTTAAACGATGAAGATCTTGTCACTACATTAGGCGAAGACAACAATACGGGGCTAAGCGGTAATATTATGGCCGAAGGCCAGTACAGGCTTAGCGATAATTGGATTGTAGCGGGTTATATGGGCAAGTCGTTTGCCGTAGAGTTTGAAGACTTTGAAGCAGGAATTCAAATTCGCTGGAGAGCGGGTAAAGGCAATGGCGTTACCAGCGATGAGTTAATTTTATCATCTCCACGCTTAAGTGGTTTCGCATTATAAAAAAGCGGGTTATTCATAATGAATAACCCGCTTCTTATTTACCAATTTAACTATTTAAGCTTCTAGCCGCAGTCTCTTCTTACAGTTTGTAGCTTAGCTTGCTTGCATTTTACTTATGCTCTGCTGCGTTTTATGCTCTCTTGCGACGTGCCATCATCAAGAACCCTGCGCCAAATAATAGCGCCCATGAGGCGGGTTCGCTTACATCAATAGCACCAAAGCGATAGTTGTTCACTTGGCCTGTGAATTCCCCATCAGGAGACGACAGGTTCTTCGCAATTAAATTTCCATCTACTTGGCCGTTGTAAAAGCTTACATTAGCGTATGGCGCTAATACGCTACCTTTAATACCTACTGAATGAAACGTGATATCGGTTGCATCTACGAAGTTAAACAATATGTTGTTCGTAAACTTACCATCATGACGTCTCTCAGGAGTATCACTACTTGCAGGCGCATTGTCGGCATACTGGCCTGTTTCTGTGAAGTAGTCTGTATTCGAGAAGTTCTTATACGCTTCGTTGAAAAATCCGGTATTGAATAGCTCAACTACCTCGCCTCTAACATTTATGATGTTATAGCTAGTTGAGGTGAAGTCGTACCATATGCTTTTGTCGGCCACGCTAAGCGTAGATGCGTCAATGTCGAATACGTTGATATCGTTTTCGCCCTTGAAGGTGATCGTGTGAACCTTCTCGCGCTCGGTGCCACCTTGCTCCGCACAAGTCTGGCTTTGTGTATCTACGACGTTATCGTCTGAGTCAAAGCACTTGGAAGAACTTTCGACTAAAGTCGTTCCGTTAACGTCTCTATCGCGGAAGTCGTTAGAGAATTGACGCACTTCTTCTTCAAGTGCTGAAAACTGAATATTATCGACAGTCGCTTTTTTTACTTCGCCACGCACTTCAGCGCCAATAGTAGACTCACCATCAGTAGTAAGCGTACCGCCAGAATTCATTGTAACTGTTCCGCTTATCTCACTTTTAACCAATGTAACGTTAGACTCTGCAGATACATTGCCATTTTCAACTTTGGAGCCGTACATTCCCTCATTTGTTCTGCTGTCATACACTTCAGCAGGGCCACCTAGTACAACAGAGTTAGCATGAACGTCGCCAGAAACAACGTTGCTATTGCCCAGCTTAACGTCACCTTCAGAAGTAACATTGCCAGATTTCACCGTTGAATTAATAAGATTGATTGTTTGTTCGGCTTCAATGCCTTTATCTAGTGATAAGTTTTCGCCGAAAACCATACCAGATACAGTGGTACTGCCACCATGCACATTACCGTTCATGAAATGGAGATTTTTTCCGACTAGCAGCGCTGAATCTGATAATTGAGGAGAAAGCTGAAGACCGACGTTAAAATCGTTGACTCGCATTTCACCGCCCACAGCTAAACGCCCTTCAACGTCAGAGTATTGACCTTCGAAATCGTTGAAAATAAACGCGTTGTAATTGAACGCTTCACTCAATTGAATAGGGGCAGCCGCCGCGTAAGGCGCTGATAGTACTGCAATTGCTACTGCAGTATGTAAAACTAATTTTTTCATTGTTGGCTCCAGTGACATCCGAATCTGGGAACCTTTTTTCAACATGGTTTTCCAGATACACCGAATAGTACAATTTGAGCAAAAATCGTTCGACAGTTCAATAGATACTTTGGTATAGGTTTAGATACGAAAAAAGCCACCCGAGGGTGGCTTTTTTTAAGTTAATCAGAATGTTAGCTCTTTTTAACTAGTACCGATACTTTAGAAATACCCGCAACCTTAACTTGGTTCATTACTTCAACAACGGTACCGTGCTCTGTATCTTCATGAGCCTGGATTGCCGCTGAATCTGTATTGTTTTCAGCTAGGAACGTTTGCGTGTTTGCAACAACACGGCGGATATCTACTTCACGACCACCCATCATAATTGTGCCATCGGCATCAATGCGAATAGATAGCGCTTTTGAAGGCTGATCGTTTTTCGCTTGGTTATCTTCTGGGCGGTTTACATCCAAACCTTTTTCTTTCACGAACGAGGTCGTTACGATGAAGAAAATCAACATGATGAACACGATGTCCAACATGGGGGTCATATCAATCTGAGCCTCGTCTTCAGCCGAGGTATGCTTTTTTCTTTTCATCTCGTCTTCTTTTTTCTGTTACGTTCGAGCGCTTTAGTATACTGCTTGTTACAAAAATATACAGACTTTTGTATAAAAACAGTGGGCTCGTTAACACTTGTTGCTGGAAAAATACTCAATTTCACAGAAATAAAACAACAAACTAGGTTTGTTTATGTGAAATAGCGACACCTAATTGGTAAAAATACAACATCAATGCCCGATTGAGCGTTGTTCGCAAATTACCATGAGGGTAAATACCAAGTCTAGCCTCCGTTGACTTTTTTGTGCCTTGCACAAGGAACGCATTTTTGATCTCGTGATCCTGAATGCAGGCCTCAAACGCACGGGCAGCCATCTCTTGAGGCATAGCATAATAATACATTTTTAGCGCGCGATCAGCCTCTACTGATCGCACAAAATACTCATTGGGCCTCTTTTGATCATTTAAAAACAGTAAGGAAAAGCAATCGCTTAATTTTTGATTCAAAGGATGATCGTTCATATTCGCGTTGTCTAGCCAGGCCTGAGTAGCAAAGCTACCGGGGGGCACATTGTCGAACATGCGTGGCGCAATGTAATGATCAAAAGCGTGAAACCATTCGTGCGCTAGCGCGCCAGCACCAGCGTTTTTCGCTAATGCTAGTTGTCTTTTGGCACTGTTGTAGTGAGCACTTGCATGTTTTTGACCGCCGCTGCCAAAAGCTAAAGACAGGGATCCGTTAAGAGACAGTACCTGTTCATTTACATTTAAAATAGCAACGAGATCGTAAAGTGCATCAAAAAAGAGATTAGCTGCGATCTGTTGCTCTTCAGCGGTAACCCAACGCCCTACCGTAATGGTGGCAAAGTTGAAGAGTTTTCTTATATCTTGAAACGATACATCTGCACCATCTCGGTGACTTGGGCCATTTCGATAGAACTGCTGATGAAGTCTGCCTTTGTTTTCCAACTTGTAGTGCCTTGAAGTAAACTATGCGCAAGTTATGCCATGGCTACAAGCAGCTGTTCGCACCAGGCTGAAATGCGTTCGTCAGTTTGATCGTATTGGTTCTCGTCATCAAGCGACAGACCAACAAATTGGCTTTTATCCTCAGTAAGGGCTTTTGATGCAGTGAACTCGTAACCTTGATTTGGCCAAAAGCCAACGATGTTACATTCAGAAGGCTTAATGGCATCAAACAGCATACCTAGCGCATCTTGAAACCAGTCAGCGTAACCTAGTTGATCGCCTAGACCAAAAAGCGCAACGGTTTTACCAGAAAGATCCAATCCATGAACGTCTTCCCAGTGAGACTCCCAGTCTTCTTGTAATTCACCGAAGTCCCACGTCGATATGCCAAATATAATGATGTCGTATTCAGCCGTGCGGTTAAGGCTCACTTCTTTAATGTTGTGAAGGGCTACGATCTCTTCGTCAAACAGGCTGTTGAGTTGTGCTTGAATCTTTTCAGCTGCCATTTCCGTGTAACAGGTAGTTGACCCATAAAACAAGCCGATAGACAGCGCGCCATTACTCATTTACAAACCTCTTTTGCGTTAGTCGTCTTTTGATGACGGGAATTCTACCTCTTTACCGTTGTTCAACAAAGCCTTGCACTGTACTTCGCTGCCATTGTGTGAAATTTTTAATACACCAAGCGCACAGCCGTTGAATAATTCGCCATAACCTTCGCTTGGATGGCGCGGTTTCACCGACATATTTCTTCGCCTTGTAAAAAAGTTAAGCGGTGATTTAGAGCGGTACAATACTCTATTCATTCTATCCAGCCACTTTATCAGTTTATCTGGAAATGCATTTTTTAAACCGCTACATGTGAATTGGGTAATATGCGGGCTGTTGCGTCTGAACCGAAGTCTTACGTCGTAAACGAAGGAATAGTGAACATCGCCAGACAGAATAATAAACTCAGGCGGTGTTTTATAATGTCTAAAGATATTCAGCATAACGTTTGCTGTACCTTTATGTGCCATCCAGTTTTCAGCATCGACAGTAAGTGCTTTTCCAAAAAACGTGAACACTTTTTGGATAGCTTCTATAACTTTAACGCCATATATCGGTGCTGCTGATACAACGATTACGGCTTCTTTACCTATAATAGAATGTTGAAAGTCGCATAACGCTTCCCAATCCATCAACCCTGACGGCTTATTCATGTTCGATTCTGAACGCCATCGCTGGGTGCGTGTATCAAGTACTTCGATGGGCGGAGATGTTTCTAAACGATAATGCCATTGGTCAAAATCTAATAGCGCATCAATCATGCTGTCGTGCCCAGTAAGTTCACCTTGTTGGATACTTGATTGAAGTTGCTCGATAAGTGGTTTTACTTTCTCAGGCGCGTTACCCCAACCTTGGCATATCAAATAACCCAGTAAAGCATTACCTACCATGCGTTTTGAAAGTGGGTTGCCATAAACTTCTTGTTCCCATCCTCGGGTAAGGTTCCAATCATCTGTTACGTCGTGATCATCAAATATCATGTAGGTGGGTATGTGCGCGAGTGCGCGCCGTACCGCAGGAAGTTGTTTAACAAAACCCTTTATTGCAATGTGCTCTTTGTCGAACAAATCATGATATTTATTGGGCACGTGACTTTTATCTATTGATACGTGCGACCACATTGCATCTGACCAAGCCAGAATATACATGGCAAAAATTTCAGCACTTGAGATCAGATGGTTTTGCGCATTAACCGAGGTGAAAACTGGTTTTTTCTTAGCACCAAAAAACAGTGAAGATAACACGGTATTGGTGGCTATTTGGGGCAACAATTGTTCTCTTTGGTAAAAACCAAATTCATGTTCGGCCAGTTCGCTTGAATGTGGTACTACAGCACCTGTTAGCGTTTCATGAAAAAGTCCAAGTAGGTCGATGGTATTGTGAATGGCCTTAAGCATAGGGCCTGCAACATCATCGGCGTATATTTGGTCGCCTGTCATCAACAATAAATCAGGTGGAGTAGCATCATTTTGAAATGCGTTTTCGTGCAGTGTATCAACTTGCGCTAATGCATCGTCGTCGTGAAAATGTGGCTTTCTGCAAGACCCATGTAATATTGTTGTGGGCGATGAGGTGTAATGAAAATGCAGTGAAGTACAATTACTGTATAGCAATTGCTGTAAAGATGAATGCCAGCATTGCTGGTTGTCGCTGTTGGTAAAGTGAAGGTTGTACTGAATTCGTCTATTTTCAGGAAACGGGTTTTCACTATTAAATGACAGTAAATGCACGAATGCGCGCTCACCCACTTGTACTGACTGGCAATCTGATGCGCCCGACAAAGCACCATCAGCCAAGTGCAAAGACAGTGAAATATCATCACTAACACTACTTACAAGCCAAACGTAACATTTGTCAGCAGTAACTCGGCGGACTATTGGGCCTGCCACAACAACGGGAAGGGGCTGCATCACCTTTAAGAATACCTCTTAGTCTGTCTGTACTAAAACCTAGGCGGCATAAAACATCTGCATACCTTACTCTTTTTTGTTTATAAACGGTATGCTGGATATAATCCGTTACAATTATGTTAGTCACTTTATATGTAGGGCGTTGTCTACGTAAAATACTGACTACCTAAATGCTTTGTTTTCAAGACGAGATCAATGCTCGCTTGTAAACCTACATGACTTTTTAAATTGACAATAAATTGATAACTCCCGAGGTATAGCGAATTCATGTTTAATAAAATTGTCTTTACTCTGTGTGCGCTGTTATGCGTTTCAGCATGCAGTAAATCTGCAGAAACTGTGACCACACCAGAAAAAGAATTGCTTGCTACTACCACGGTCGGTGAATGGATTGTTGATGCTGAAGGTAACGTCATGTTTGACCCTCAAACGTCAGGGCTGGTTTTACTTGATGGCATGTTGACTACTATCGCCGACGCCAGTGCTGAATCATCTCAGCAACTCAAGCTGCATATGATAAATCCATCAAATTCACATTTGGTAAGTTCAACACCGCGTTTTCACTTTGCATCATCGGTAAGAAGAAGTTGTTTTTACAACTATTTAAACGACCAGCCTGACCTAGAAGCACTGGCTGTAGACCCACGCAATCCTGATGTTATCTACACGGTAACCGAAGATGCCACTCGCACGGGCGCTTTGAGCACGCGCTGCGAAGCTAAATTTGCAGAAACGGGGTCGACTGACTACCCAACGTTACTTGTTAAGCTTACACGTCTTGATGATGGTCGTGTTGAGGTAAGTAATGTTCGCCCTTTGCAATTTGCTTCATCTCTTGAAGTAGGTAATTTTCCAAACGATGGCATAGAAGGTCTTACCATGGACAAAGACGGCACGCTGTACCTTGGTTTAGAAAAAGACAAAGCCGGTCAGCCACGTATTTTTACCTTAAATATCGATGACAACTTCTGGTCTACCGGCGATTTTGCCCCTGTGAAAGAGCCTAATTTAATATTGCCAACATTTAGCGCTGGCAACCATCCTATTAACGGGTTGGCACTTTACAGTGATAGCGCACAAGGCACCTTTATTATCGCAGCAGCGCGCAATGACAATGAACTGTGGATTATTGACATCAGCGGTGATAAAGACACAAAACGCATTCCTGTCACTTTTAAGGTAAATGGCGGCGAGGCGTGTGGACAATATTTAATGGATAACGCGTCTATGGAAGGCTTAATTGTTGAAGGCGATACGCTATGGATTATTAACGATCCGTGGGAAAAGAATTATATGAAAAACGCCATTTGCGAAGCTGATACTAAACGCTACGAAGACTTAGCACCTTTATTGTTTCCCGTTACCATCAACAGTAAGTGGTTTGAATAACGTGCTTAACAGCATTTTTAGGTTTGGTTAAGTGAATCAGAAAAAACTAAAAAGGGTTGCTCGAGGCAACCCTTTTTTATGCTTATTTGAATTGTGCTAGGCATCGCTTCGAAGACGCGATGCGAATGTCTTTTTGAACTTCGCCAACTTTGGCGCCACAACCATTGCGCAGTATTGGTTCTGCGGATTATTTTTAAAATAGTCTTGATGATAATCTTCAGCGTCATAGTAGTTGTTTATTTCGACAACTTCGGTAACAACAGGATCTGGCCAAATCTCTTCTTCGGTAATTTCGGCAATAATTTTCTCAGCTTCAGCTTTTTGGGCATCATTGTGATAAAAAACGGCACTACGATATTGTGTACCCACGTCGTTACCCTGGCGATTAAGCTGGGTTGGGTTGTGCAGTGCAAAGAAAATTTCAAGTACCTCGCGATAAGAAAGGCTGTCTGCATCGAAGGTTACTTGCACAACCTCCGCATGGCCTGTGTTGCCGCTGCATACTTCTTCGTAGGTTGGATCAGCTTTGTCTCCACCTGCGTAACCTGAAATCGCTTTTTCAACGCCATCAACGCTATTAAAAGCCGATTCAATACACCAAAAGCATCCACCCGCAAGCGTTGCTACTTGTAAATTTGCCATGTTAAAACCTCGCTAACTATATGGCTGTAGTGTGGGTGTGGGTGAGCTACAACTCAAGTCATCCAACCTAGTTTTTTTAGCGTATAAATGCATAACAAATTCACAAATGTAGTGGGAATTACCTATAGCTATTCATGCGCGGCGCAAATAAGTTCGAAGATCCGTCATTATTATAAAGCGCTAAATTATATGAATCGTACGTTGGTAACCTCATTCAGGAGTAGTTTTTTGATCATTTTTTATGACGGTTATTGTCCGTTGTGCATGGCAGAGATGAATCACCTGCGCAAGCGAGATAAACATCAGCGCCTTAAATTGGTTGATATACAAGACCCAGACTTTAGTGTTCAGTATCCCACGTTAGATTGGCATGCTTTGAATGCCCGGATACACGCCTTACGAGACGATGGTACGTTAATAACTGGTCTAGATGTAACCCACGAAGCTTGGAAAGCAGTTGGCATGGGATGGGTTTATGCTCCACTGCGTTGGCCCGTTATTCGCATTTTCGCAGACATGTTTTACAACGTTTTTGCGAAGCACCGATATACCATCTCATTTTTACTGACAGGTAAAAAACGCACTTGCGACCGCTGTATTCCAGGAGAACCCAATGGCAAATAATACACTTATCGTTGGTGCAAGTGGCGGAATAGGTCAAGCACTTGTAAAACAGTACGCACAAAACAGCGACCATGTTTATGCGGTTACCCGTGCGACCAAAATTGATTCGGACATGCCAAACAACGTTTCGCTTCATTCCATGAAGTCGCAAAACGACGCCGCCATCTCTGAATTTCTAAAAGGTTTAAAAAGTGAAGGAATTGCGCTTTCCACCGTTGTCATCACCACAGGCTTTTTACATAACGACGATGCAGGTATCCACCCCGAAAAGCGTTTAGAAGATATTTCCGAAGAAGCGATGGCACAATACTTTGCGGTTAATACCATTATTCCTTCGCTGTGGGTCAAGCAGCTTGTAAACGTAATGGATAAGCACAACGCTACGGTTATTTGTTTAAGTGCTAGGGTGGGGAGTATTTCCGATAATGGCCTTGGTGGCTGGTACGGCTATCGCGCGTCAAAAGCTGCGCTTAACATGATGATGAAAACGGCGTCGGTTGAATATAAGCGTAGATTGAAAGATACAATGCTAGTGTGTTATCACCCTGGTACGGTTGATACGTCGTTGTCGAAGCCGTTTCAAAAAAATGTGGCCGCAAAAAAGCTATTTACCCCCGACTTTACGGCAAGTCAGCTAATCACCCATGTTGCATCACTAGATAGAGAGCAAGTTTGTCATTTTATAGACTGGAATGGCGAAGTGGTAACCTGGTGATACGGTCCGACCACATTTCTGTCGGCTCAACATCAAGACTTTTTATTTGACTGCTGTTACCATGCTATTTTTGGGAATGGTGCAGCGTATTGATATGCCTGAAGAGGTTGCAATACAACGCGTTGACGCCAAAGTGAGTCATTTCATTTAACGCCATCCCGATAATTAATAACAATAACTCAACAAGAGGAAGGGATATGAGCGGGGCCAGAGAACAGTTCGGATCGCGCATAGGATTTATTTTAGCTGCAGCGGGTTCTGCAGTGGGGATTGGTAACCTAGTAGGTTTCCCTGTAGGTGCTGCGAAAAATGGCGGCGGTGCATTCTTATTGATGTACGCCATTTTCGTTTTCGCTATTTGTTTGCCAGTAATGCTTGCCGAAATGTCGGTGGGCAGACATGCGAAGAAAGACCCACTTGGTGCTTACAGCGCTATTAGTAACGAAAGTCCTAAATGGAAACTAGCAGGCTGGTTGGCTATAGCCACACCTTTTATGATTGCCGTGTTCTACATGGTTATCACCGTGTGGATTTTTGGTTACCTGTTCGAAGCTGTTAGCGGTAATTTAGATAAGCTTGCCAACCCAGATACCTTCGGCATTTTTATCAACTCGCCTTCAATATTTGCGTATATGGCAGTGGTAGTTGGTGTGGTGTACCTAATACTACAGGGTGGTGTTAAAGAGGGTATTGAAAAAGCCGCTAAACTGCTGATGCCTGCCTTGTTCGTTATGTTACTTGGCTTGGTCATCTTTGTTCTAACCCGTGAAAATGCTATGGCTGGTGTTGAGTTTTACATAGTACCTGACTTCTCTAAGCTTACTGCCTCGGTAGTTAACGGCGCGCTTGCACAGGCTTTCTTCTCGCTATCATTAGGTATGGGTATTTTAATTACCTACGGAAGCTATATTGATAAACGCGCAGACGTTCCGACTTCAGCAAAGCTAGTTGCGCTAACTGATACCGCGGTAGCGTTTACCGCTGGCCTTATGATTTTGCCTGCTATTTTCTCGTTTAATCCCGAGATAAATCCAGACGAGTTAAGCGAGTCGTCAGTGGGCATGATATTCACATACTTGCCGAATATCTTTTTAGCGCTTCAAGACTCAATTGGTTATTTAGGGGCATCTTTTGTTGCTAGCCTTTTCTTTTTATTGGTGTTCTTCGCAGCAATTACGTCTTTGGTTTCTATCTTTGAAGTACCTGTTGCAGCACTTATGGATGAGAAAGGCGTTAGTCGTAAATGGGCATTGGCGTCACTGGGTAGCATCATGATCGTGCTAGCAATTTTAAGTGCGCTATCGTTCGGTAAAGTAGAGTTCCTTACACAGTTTATGCATTATGCAGGTGTTGATAAGTCGCTGTTTGACGTGATTATCGACGTATTTTACGAGACTATTTTGCCACTTAATGGCTTACTTATTTGTATCTTTGTAATTTATCGCTGGAAGAGTGCTAACTTTAATGCCTCATTGGAAGAAGGCAGTGATGGTTACAAAGGCAGCTGGTTTGAAAAGTATGTGGATGTTTCATTGAAAACATTTATACCGCTAATTCTGCTGGTTATTTTTGTTAATACTGTTGCGGTTAAATATTTCGGTTTTAGTGTGTTCGGCTAAGCTTTTAGCATCCCAGTACGCACAAGACTAAGTAAATAAAAAGGCGGTAGCATCAACATGCGCGACCGCCTTTTTTGATCAATCAATTTTGATTAACCCAAAAATCGAACAGTTGACTACATTACGTCAATACATATCGTAAGGGTCTGCGTAAGTCGGCGATATGCCTACTTCCTTCCAGCTTTTCTCAGCATTTATCACCTTTCCGCAAGGCGCTAATTCTGTATCACTGAACGTGGGCTCGGGAATGTTAAACGCTTGTGCCGCTTTAACGTAGTAGTCTCCGCGTTTTGGATGTGCAGAACTGCAAAGTTGAAACACCTTGTTCGATAAGGGTTTTGTGATAATAACCTTTAGTGCCTCAACCACATCGAGAATGTGTACCAAATTTACTCTCTTATTTCCGGCACTGATATCTCGTCCGCTGAGCGATTTTGCGGGGTGGCGGTCTGGACCCACTAAACCGGCTAAGCGCACAATTGACACC
Organism: Alteromonas sp. S167; assembly: GCF_036864375.1. Classification (NCBI taxonomy): domain Bacteria; kingdom Pseudomonadati; phylum Pseudomonadota; class Gammaproteobacteria; order Alteromonadales; family Alteromonadaceae; genus Alteromonas; species Alteromonas sp. S167. The sequence goes on along the minus strand of NZ_JAZETR010000013.1, from coordinate 50,516 downwards.
TTAACTTTTTCGCTTAGCGTTAATAAACGGTTTTCTATTGTCACATGGGCATGAGCCGATGCCGTCTCAGGTGAAGTAGGCGAATTTTCAGTTATTATATCGCTGGCTCTATTGCTAGTTGCATCGCCGTATACTGAAGTTGTGCTGATAAATACAATGTGCGATACGTTCGCAGCAATAGCATCATCGATGAGCGACAGCATGTTCTTTGTGAAAGTTTCAAGGTTAGTGCTTCTGCGACCTGGAGGTATGTTAATAACGAATGTGGCACCGCTTAAATGTTTTGTGAGCACGCTAGTAGTGTCGCCTAAAGTAAACTGAACACCCTCAATACCTTGTGCTTTAATTGCACCTACCTTGTCTTCACTTCTGGAAGTGGCAACCAAGCTATATTCATCCTTAACGCTGGCGGCTAAATAGCCTGCTAACCACCCGTAACCGCTAATTACTAATTTGTTCGGCACTCTCTTCTCTCCAAAAAAGCATTTTCGTTTAAAAGCGTAAAGCCGCTTAAGACGTATAGTCGTTTAAAACACAATTGTGCCTAAGCATAACCTAACTAATACCTTGTTGCTGCAATGAATATACGCACAAAAAAGCCGAGTTGTTTTACCAACTCGGCTTGTCCATTTTCTGCTGTATTTTTCTGCTTTCGCTTTAACCTGTCCGCTTCCTTGAAATAAGCCGTGGTGAAAGCCTTAGTTTCAGACCTTTACCACAGTAAGCGTTAAGCATTATTACATGCGCATCTCACCGTGACTTTCCATATCTAACAAGTTCAAATCATCTAGACCTGAAATTGTTGCCTGCATTTGGCCTTCGGCGTAATCAGCTTTTTGTAGCACTTCACAAAGCGCGTCAGCTTTTTCTTCAAGTGCTGCTGCTTGAGACTCTAGACGAAACTCCAAGTCTTCGCCCCACGTCTCCATGCGCTGTTCAAATTCTGACATATCACCACCTTCCCACAGCATTTGAGTACCCAGTGCTATAAGAATGCGACCCATAGATTCGCTTACTAGCGACTCTAACTCTGCTTCAAACTCTTGCTCCCAGCTTTCATCAAACCAGCCTGGTTCTTCAAACTCAGTCGAGTCGACACGAAGGTTGCCGGCATCGTCATAGAAAGAAGTTGATAACTTAGTTTCTAATGAGGTAAACAGTGCTTGGAAATCATCGTCCATGGTGTTGTCGCCAAGCAGTTCGGTAAATACTTCGCTTACTGCCACGTTGGCAATTTTTAAACCTTCACTTGCGATAGTAAGTGTCATTGGAATTGCCATATCGATACTGTCGTAGTATTCGGTTACCCAGCGCTGCTGTTCGCTATCTAGCGCTACGTCTTTGCCGTTTAGCGTTAGGTTATAGTACTGGTCAATTTTCACTACGTTGCCGCTGTCCATTTTAACGGTTAGGTCGCCTTGGTAATATTGAATGTGACCATCAAGCTCTACATCACAGCTGTTGTTCTGAAAGTGTGTATCGTGGGCCATTGCTTGGCCACTAAGTAAAGCACTTGCTACTGCAGCTGAAACCAATAATTTGTTCGACATTGTTATTTCCTTAATCAAAATTGACGAAGCAACGCTTTCTTGAACCACATCACACCGCGGGTGGCAATGGAGCGTGTTGATAGGTTTGATTTTGCAATGCGCTTGCCATTATTTATTGTTCAATAAAATCAATGGTTTGCGATTTTTTATGCGACTGTTTAATTTAAGGTTTATTCAATACTTAGCGAAAAAAGTGATTTAGTAGCAAATTTGACCAAGATCAATTTTGATGAATTTGTGGCGATTTCTGGCTAATTAAACTAAACCCAAGCATGTTCAAAACATTTTTATTGGTGCATAATACCGCCAATTATTTTTAGGGGTACCAAAATGGCTGATTGGATTAATGCAATTATGTTTGGTGTTGCGCTAATTGCCTTTACTCTGGGGCTAAGCAGCATCGTTATGGGCTTAATGACTGCGAAAGCAGGTGCAGAAGGCATGCAAGAGAAAATTGAATACGGTTTCTTTGGTGTTACCGGTTTGATCGTGTGTATGCTTATGGCCTATGCCTTGGCGTAACTTTTGTCTTAGTACATAACTTACGTCAAAAAAACCGGCTTTTGAGCCGGTTTTTTTGTGTCTTAATATCTGTTCAAAACAAAGTGCGACGAGATGCAATGTAACTAATCCGCGTCAGCGCTTTGTTCACTGTCACCTTTAAGCTTGTTTTCATTATGACTCGCGCGCTCTTCTTTAAGATACTGCTCACGCTGAGCTAACAGCGATAGGTGGCCGTCTCTTTGGTAAGCCCTTAGCTCAAACGATGCAAGCATAGCCATCACATGATCAAATACATCAGCCTGTATTTTCTCGTACTTTACCCACGCTTTTTCAGCACTAAAGCAGTAAATTTCCAGTGGCAGCCCAAGTTCATTCGGCGGAAGTTGACGTACCATTAACGTAAGGTCCTGATTAATATTGGGGTGCTTACGAAGATAGGCCTCAAGATAGGCTCTAAAGGTACCAATATTGGTTAACCGTCTGCTGTTTAGCAAATCTGACTCATCAATAGACATATCGCGGTGATAGTCGCGAAGCTCTGTTTTCTTCTTTTCAATATAGTCATTAATGAAGCGAATACCCGACAAGCGTTCTAGCATATTGTTGTCGCAAAGCTTAATAGAATGTATATCGATATACACTGCACGTTTAATTCTTCGCCCGCCTGACTCCTGCATGCCACGCCAGTTCTTTACTGCTTCTGTGGTTAAACTATAAGTCGGCAGGGTTGAAATAGTATTATCCCAGTTTTGTACTTTAACGTTGGTTAAACCTATTTCCAGAATTTCGCCGTCTACTTCGTACTTGGGCATCGAAATCCAGTCACCGGTGTTAAACATTCGGTTCGCAGCAATTTGAATACCGGCAACAAAACCTAAAATTGTGTCTCTGAAAATAAGCAGCAGTACAGCAGCTATTGCGGTTAAGCCTGATAAAAGCAATAAAGGACTTTTGCCCACAATAAGCGAGATGCTAAGTAAAATAGCAACGATGGCAAAGGCAAGTTTAGAAACTTGAATAAAGCCAGTGATAGGAGCACGACGCGCCAGTGCCGATGCGTTGTACACATCTTCTATCGTACTTAGTAATGCATATACTGCAAGAACACCGCTATACAGCATATAAAGTTGGGCGCTTTTTATAATGGCGCCGTGCATCACGGCTTCATCTTCTATCAGCACAGGTGTAGCAATATAGATAAACAGAGCAGGAAAGAGGTGCATTAAACGCCTAAAGAAACCGTGTTCTTGTAGGGCGTTATCCCAACGGTTGTTAGACTTATATACCCAGTTAGCAATTTGAGGACGTATTAATAGCCTAGCAATAATGTAAATGAACGCTGATACAACAAGTATTGTACTTAACGCTAATACATTAAAAAGCGGGTCTTCCGTGGTTAAGTTTGGAAAGAGATCTTTAACGTAATGAACAAAGGTATCGCGTATAGAAGAGCTCATCTCCATAGCTTATGACTCCAATAAATTCTTAATGCGGTTGTCTTTGTTTTTCCACAATCCGTTAAGCCAATTCTGAAAATACACGCGAAACTCTGACTCGGTTTTAGCGGATTCCTGTTGTAGTTCTGGCACCGGCGTAACGTTAACGTCTATTACGATTTTTGTCATACGCCCGCTAAGCATGGCCATCATTGGGTGGCGTTTGTTTTCAGGATATAGCAAAGAAATATCAAGCACATTGGTAAATAACTCGCCCATTGCGGCAAGCGTAAAAGATACGCCACCAGCCTTTGGCGGTAATAGATTCGTATAAGGGCTTTGCTTTTCTATGTGCTTATCTGTAGTGAAGCGGGTGCCTTCAACAAAGTTAATCACGGTTGTTGGTACCGTTCTAAACTTCTCACAATAGGCTTTTGTGGTTTCTAAGTCTTTGCCTTTTTTCTCTGGGTATTTTTCAAGATAAGCCTTGGTGTAGCGATGCATAAAGGGCATATCAAGCGCCCACGCACCTAACCCAACGAAAGGAAGCCAAATTAACTCCTTTTTTAAGAAAAACTTAGGGGCAGGAATACGATGGGTGGCAAACTCAATTAATAGAATAATATCTAGGTAGCTTAGGTGATTGGCAATAATTAAATACCAGCGGTCTTTAGCTAATTCGCCGTGAACCGCACACTCAATATCTACGCTGTTAAACAGTCGAATAAGTAGCACGCTGATGCGCCCGAAGCTAAACATTAGGGCATGCATTACGCTATTCCAAGCAGTCCTAATGCGACCGTTAGGCAGCAGTAGTTTTACCAGGCCAAGTAAAATAATAAGCCCACCCCACAGCGCTAAATTAGCAATTTGAAGGGTAGTGTGAATAACGAAAATAAATGGAGCCAGTACTGCACGGATCATAATGGTTTCTGAGTTGCGTTGAGAGAGTCTAATAAATTGTCTTTTGCTTGCCAGCGTTCATTAAGCCACGCTTGAAAGCGTTCACGAACGTGAGGATCGTCAAAATATTTATCGCTAAAAATGCCGTGCTCCATAATATCTTTAATGGGCATAACATCAATGTTTACTCGAATATTTCGCACCTTCCCGCTTACAAAATCCCAGAACGACGGAACGCCTTGTGGGTAATCAATGGTGACATCAATAAGTTTGTGCAGATGGTCGCCCATTGCCGAAAGTACAAATGCAACGCCACCAGCTTTAGGCTTTAAAAGATGCGCAAAAGGCGACCCTTGCTTAGCATGCTTACCAGCAGTAAAGCGTGTTCCCTCTACAAAATTCATAATACTGACAGGCTTTGTACGAAATTTTTCACACGCCTGGCGCGTGGTTTCCATATCTTTACCTTTCAGATGAGGATGTTTTGCTAGGAATGCTTTTGAGTACCTGCGCATAAATGGAAAGTCGAGTGCCCACCAAGCTAGGCCAAGAATGGGTACGTAAATAAGCTCTTTTTTGAGGAAAAATTTTAAAAAGGGGATTTTGCGATTAAATACGCGCTGAAGTACAAGAATATCAACCCACGACTGATGGTTTGCTATCACTAAGTACCAATCATTACGGGTTAACTTTTCCAGGCCATTTACTTGCCACGACGTGCGGCCGCTAATTCGTTGGTTTAAATTGTTAACGCTAATCCATGCGGTGGCACACGCATCTAACAAATAAGATATAAAACGTCGCCATGGTGCGATAGGAATGAGTTTAAATACTGCCAGAATAAAGATGGGGGTAGACCACAACACAGTATTGAAAAAGTATACGATGACAGAAATAGTGCCCACAATATGATGCAGCAAAGCGTTTACCATTGTACTTACCTCAAAAATTAGGCACTTAGTGTAAACGAACTTGATCTAAAATCCGATAGAGCCTTTACTGAATCACCAATAAACATGTAAATAATTAAAGATAAGGAGTTGGAATGAAGCTAGTTGGCGAAAATAGAGTATTTGGTGGTAGACACCTTCGCTATACGCACTCGTCTGAAACAACGCATTGCGAGATGACATTCGCACTGTTTCTTCCCCCTTTCGCGTCGGCAGAAAAGCCTGTGCCTGTTCTGTATTGGTTATCTGGACTAACGTGTACCGACCAAAACTTTATGCAAAAAGCAGGGGCTATGAAATTGGCTGCCGAGCTTGGCATGGCCATTGTTGCACCTGATACCTCGCCGCGAGGAGATGATGTACCCGATGACGAAAACGGTGCTTACGATTTTGGGCATGGGGCTGGGTTTTACGTTGATGCAACGCAAGCGCCGTGGGATAAGCATTACAAGATGTACAGCTATATCACACAAGAGCTTCCTGCTTTGATTGAACGCGAGTTTCCAGTCACCAAAGAAAAAGCCATCAGTGGCCATTCCATGGGCGGTCATGGTGCGCTAGTTATTGGCATGCGAAACCCTAATAAATATGTTTCTGTATCGGCGTTTAGCCCTATTGCGAACCCAAGCGATTGCCCATGGGGTAAGAAAGCACTTAGTCTATATTTGGGCGAAGATAAAACTGCGTGGGAAGACTACGATGCATCCCTATTGCTTGCGAATAAAGCGCACTACATTCCTATGTTGGTAGAACAAGGCACAAAAGACGAATTTCTACAGGACCAGTTAAAGCCGCAATCTCTGGTGCATGCTGCGCAACGTTCTGAAACGCAGCTTACATTGAACATGCATGAAGGCTACGACCATAGTTATTACTTTATTGCTTCTTTTATAGAAGAGCATCTTGAGTTCCACGCAGGGCACATGGGCCTTATCTAGCGTTTTATTTCATTGTTTCCTTAAAAGCCGAGGCAATGCCCTCGGTTTTTCATTGTGGCAGTAAGTAAAATTGGTCAAGTTTCATAGTGCTATATGTTTACTCATTGAAATCTAAACCTGCCTTATTGTTTTTTTATTGAACATAGGTACTATACGCCGCTCGCAAACGCATGCCCTGCGTTGCCTGTGTTAATACCAAGTAAGTTGAGGTTGTTTGAACGTGCCTATCACTGAGTTAAATCGTAAATTTTCTGTCGCTCCAATGCTGGATTGGGCTGGTTGAATCGCTTCGAGTGTTGTTTTATATAGCGTTTACCTAAAGCTCTTTACCCCAATTCCCCTATATGGTCCCCCCGTTTGAGGACTAATAACCCACTATAATGAGAAATGCTGCAATTGCTAGTGTGTAGCAAGGTATTTGCGAATCGCTGCTCTACGTTTGAATGTGCTTAGTAACTTCTCTCTTGGCGAGCCTATCTAATTTTAGGACCAACCAGGAGAATATTATGAAGATCACAAAAGAAAGAATGTTCAACACACTAATCAGGTTTGCTAATTCTAGTATGAGGCTAGGCTATATATTCCTCGCATTCACATTATTTCCATGGGCACACGAATGCATTTCGGTGGCGCTTCGTTGGAAATCAATTACCGAGGCTAACTTAGAATATAATGACTACTTTTATTATCACTGTGTTTGTGTGGCTGCATCGCTTTTTTTCGCGCTGTCGGCGACTACTCTTTTACGCTACATGAAGGACGAATAATCCGGAATGATTTACGGGCACAAAGTGCCCGTTTTTCGTTTTCGCAATATTGTTAGTTCAGATTATTTCGTAGCGTGAAGTTCTTTATATATGAAATATTATCAACAAGTAGTGGATGATTTAGTGCAAAGGAAACTGCGAAAGCAAAAATAGAATTTAGTTTATCCGTAGCACGACTTTCATAATACTAAGTTAGCAAGGTGTAACCAAATTCTGCGCTAGTAAGTTTTAGATTAAGTAGCTTATATTATTTTCATAGTGTAGGTTTATACAAATATAGTCAACTATTTAGGCAGGAAGCTCAGATAATGCTAAAAAAGAAGGCTTTAACATTCGCGACTTTGTTTTTTGGCATAACTGGTTGTATTGTTCAAACTGTTCCTCAACAACAATCTACAAAAGAAATGCCAGTCTATACTGAGCAGGAGACGGAGGATTGTTCGGCCCTTGGTTTCCCTCCAAGTAGAATGAAATACTTTGATTATGCTCTTGAAAAATGGAACCCACGATTCACATGTACGGCAATTCTAGAATGTGTAAGCACGTACCGCGAATTCGGGATTGATATAGTATTCGAGCATCCAAAAGAATATAAATTTTCTAATGTCTATAACTCTCAAATATACAAGTCATGCACGAGTGAAAAACTAGCTGAACTCTATAACGCTAATTCAGAGAGGTACTTTAGTGAAGTACAGGGCTTACTCAGAAAAGCTGATATAGTCCAAGGAGATGAACTATTAAGGCGGGCAGTTCATGTACACACCTTGGTTGATAAAGGCGAGTACGAATCAACAAATGAGTTTCAGGCTCGTAAAGTACAAAAAGCAAAGGAGCTTATACCCTCTATAATGCTTATAGGTAGTTCTTACACAGTAAATAATCTTCGCTACGATGCAGATTCAGAGATTTATAAATTTATCTATAATAGGCTAAACCTTCAGCCGTTTAATTTTAAGATAGCCAGACAAACCCAGAGGCAAGGAAATGTCTCTTATCAGTCTATTATTGGTGTGATAGATGGCTCTTCTTCAAGCTCGGTCAGTCTCAGTTTTGATATAAGTGATTCATATTTTGAATTACACACTTTTAAGAAAGGTGGGTTAAAAGTGCCGATATCTGAGGCGAAAAAAGAAAAATATGAGCTTTACTTGTTCTTTCTTGTTGCAATCAATAATTATGATATTACTTTAGATACTGAATATACTTCAGCAACACTTTCTTCACCTTCTTCATCAATGGAAAAAAAATATACGATAAAAGCAGATAAAGTAATACCTGTAATTTACAGTAAGAGCGAAGACAAGTTTTACACGATAACAATGAAAAGTATCAAAGTTCCCGATAATATTAAATTAAGTGATTTTTTGTAAAAAGATAAGACATTATTGAAAAGCTGTTGTCAGCGGAAAAAGTCATTCTTTCTCTAAGCTCTACTCAGAGGACAAAAGAGAGAGCTGATGAGGTAGTTTAATTAATAGTAACTTTCGAACGTTTTCGAAGCCTTAGAAGCGAGCAAGTGGAAGTGGTTACCAGAAAGCTCTTATATCGTTAGGTTTAAGATTTTCTGTGTACCAACTAGCACTGAATAGATCATTTTTTCAATGGCGTTTGATCCTACTTTTTAGCATAACGACTTTAATTTATTGTGATTAACTTTTTACTTTTAGTATTAAAAGTCAGCAGGCCACAGTAAATATTTAGAAAGATCATTCGCTAGTACAAATTTAGGTGCTCTTGTTGAGTCATAGAAGCTGAAGGCCGTAAAAGACTCATTCGTGAGCGCTTTTGTGTAGCCGATCGCGGACGCAACACAGCTATCACTGAAAAACTCAAGCGATAATGCCTCCAAAGGGATAAGACATGTCCCGAATTGCCTTATCAACGCGTTTGTCAAAATTTCCCTTTGTTTATCATTTGAAAAGTGAGTCGCAGACTTTGTTCTCATTGCTCATCCGATTGGCTTTTTATAAATTCTAGAAAATCGTGCATAAGCACCAAGTGAGGTGCTTTATTCGAGTCAATAAGCTTGAAGATCTTCAAACCTTTCTGTTTAAGCGCATCAATATGTTCTCTATTAAGTTTCGCCTTGAAGCCGAAGAAATGAGAGAGGTCTTGTATATTGACGATTGCACCAAATTGTACAGATAGCTCAAACGCGAGTTGGCTTGTTGATATTTTATTACTCATAAGAATGCTCACTTCTTCGTTGCAGAATAACCTCGGCCAATTCATCAAGGCATACTCTGTCTTGGTCAAACAGTCTTTGAAAGCTAGGGGCAAAATCGTTCTTCTTCAGCTTCGTCTTGAACTGTCTTTGTGCTAATCCAGTTAAGCGACAGCCAAGCTCAAGCGCTGGAACGTGAGGTGTTTTGAATTCGTAAAGTAGTGCAGAAAAAACATCAATTTTTTGCATGAAAACTCTCTAGATAATTGTGGCGTTTAATCAATCTAGATATATTTTCTATCTAAAAAACAGTGTATTGCAAACTTTCGAGAAAAATGAAAACGTCAACCAGTTTTCCTGTTTGAGCGTCTTCTCGTATGTATTTCATTTACTTAACGTGCGTTGGATAAGATCTTCAAAAAGCATATAAAACACCCAATTTGCGTGTTTTCTAGTATGTATTTCATTAACTTAACGAGAGTTGTACAAAACCATCAAAAAAAAATAAAAAAACATCCTTCTTGCGACCTAAATAAGAATTATCTGCCTGTTATTTGTGCTTTACTGGCGGGTGAAGCCTATTTACCAAGCTATCTAAGACATAAAAAAGCCACTCAATTTGTGTTTAAAAAATTTACATAATTATTTAAAAAGATGGTTTTTGAGTGTTTTGTAAACAATTTCTCTACAGAGCACTATGATAGAAATAGCCAGCAAAAAGCTGGCTAAAAGTTTAGCTGAATGTGTCAAATCGACACAATACTTTTGAAGAACTCAGTCATTGTTTGCCCAAAAAAGGCTTGAAAGAGCTTGTAGTTGTCTTGTTTTTTATGGAAGCAACGAATTTTGAACTCATGTGTGAGCAGCTTCGAATACTCGCAGAAATCGATTAAATACTCGCTTTTCGGAATTTCATCCGATGATTGTCTTGCGACCAAAAGAATAAACTCTTCATTTCTTAAAATATTACGATGAAGAACAATTTGCTCCTCTTCAGATTCGAATAGAACAATATACTCGTTTGCCCAGTCGTGCTGCCCATACTCTGTGTACATATCAGTCATCTCCTATTTTTTTGACCTCAATGTTATCTAGCTCCGCGTTGGGGAAATTTAATGCCATTAAAAATTTAGCTAGTCTAATCTTCTGCGTAATGTTTCTTTCTTCAAACAGAGAATGATTTTCCGCTGCCAGTTACTAAGTAGTTGAGAAACCAACGTAAAAAAAGGAAGATTATGAAAAAGAAAAATGAACAGTTAACGTTTGACTTTGAGCAGGCAAAAAATCCGCTAGAAGAAGTGATTTTCATACTGTATGAAATTGTAATTCTTAGGTCATTTGAAGCCGATAGTGACATTAATTTCGCAAGTCTAAACTCAAATGAACAAAAGCATTTATTGATAGCTTACTTGAGAGACAATATTCCAGAGGAATGGAAAGCTGAACCCGTCGTTTCGTTAATCGAAAAGCTACATAAACCTCAATATTCTTTTTACTGAGAAAATATAGTTTTTGATTTAGTATGAAAGCGAATATTAAGTTCGCTCTCTGCAAGTTTAGTGAGCGCGGTTACCGATCGGCTCTATCGTGATAGGTATATACACTAATAGCAGCGTTACAATTTTTTATTGAGCTGCAGCTGTGTACTTATTCAAGCCATTCAGGAATATTTAGCAAAATTGGTGCAGTGAGCGAATAGCAGACCGTAGGCACTATAAGGCATATGATACGCGAAAGGTATAAAGAAATAGTTCAATCGTAAATTTAATTTGTGACATCGAATAAGTAGAGCGGCTCATGGTCTGTGCCCTAAATCACCGCACCAATTTAAACATATATTCGTATAATGTGTTGGCTCAATCTAAAGAATTACCGTCCCATTCGTGATTTGGGTCAGGTAAAAAGGTTAGCCCAATTCCTTCTGTTGTATAAGATGCACCAACCAACCATCCCCCTGGTACTTTACTTCTAAATGTAAACTTGTAGGCTTGTCTGGCTCCATCATTTCGAAGTGCTTCCCAAGTCAATCCTGGCCCTTCTGTATTACCACTTGAAAAAATTCCCATGTATTATTTGACCTTCTGTGATTATTTTGCAAAACAGAATAGCACTGAGCCAAATTACGTCAATATGGTTATATCCAAAGAGTAAGGTTTCAAATTAATAAACATAATGGTGGTTGATTTATTAAACCTTTTTGTCGATGAGTACCAGTAAACTTTATATAACTGTGGTTCAAATCATTAAATCTGAATGACTGCAAATTGCACATTTGGGGCTGACATATGTCTAAGAATCGATACTAGCGTCCGACCGCTCTTTGTCTGAAGGAGCCTCTGAAGCCGTTAGGCTTATCCGTGATTAATATGGTCATTTCATATTCTTTAATATGAAAGCATAGGAATATGGTGTTTCAGAAAAAACGAGTGGTACTATGAACCTTCAGTAATGAACTTTTAGATATGAAGTGTGCTTGAACAATGGAGTGTGAAATGGAAATTGAGATTAGTAACTGCAATAACATTGATAATGGATTAATAAAGATTGCAGAAGGAATACTGAATATAAAGTACGCAATCAATGGTACGGGTAAGAGTACCATATCGAAAGCAATTCAAAAGTCAGTTTCATCAAGACTCAATGGGACTAAAGAATTTACAGAACTTAGGCCGTTCAAGGCATTTAATGATGACTCAATTGTTCCAACAATCACAGGCGATGAAGCAATCAATAGCGTTAAGGTGTTTGATGAGTCTTATATTAATGAGTTTGCTTTTCAGCCAGACGAACTTCTCAAAGGAAGCTTTGAAATTCTCATAAGAGATGAGGAATATGACTCCGTTATGGCAGAAATCGATGAGCTTGTATCTCAAATAAAGAGCCAATTTCAAGAAGACGATGAAATCGAGGCATTGATAGTTGATTTTGACGAGCTGAGTAGTAGCTTTGGCAAACCTACTAAGACTGGCGTGCATGGGTCCAGCACAATAGCTAAAGCTCTCAAGGGAGGTAATAAAGTAGCTAATATTCCGAAGGGTCTCGAAATATACCAGAACTTCATCCAAGGACAGGACAATGTAAAGTGGGTTAAATGGCAGCTCGATGGCGGGCAATTTATAGAAGAATCTGATAATTGTCCCTACTGTGTTAGTGATGTAAAGGAAGTAAAAGAAACAATAAAGCGCGTTGGTGAGGTTTACGATCCCAAATCAATTCAGAGCCTCAATAAACTCGTACAAGTATTTCACCGTCTTGACAAATATTTTTCAGATCAAACAAAAGAAATAATAAATAATTTCGTTTCAAGTGTTGACGGATACACGGAAGAACAGACCGGATATCTTCTTGAGGTAAAAGGACAAATCGATAGGCTTAACGACATGTTTAAGCATCTTAAAAATATTGGATTCTTTACTTTTAAAGATGTTGATAAAGTGATCGATGAATTACGAAAATACAAAATAGATCAAAATCTATATGCACATCTTCAGTCAGATGAAACATTATCAAAAATTGAAAAAGTAAATGACTCCGTAGAACAGCTTATAGGTAAAGCTGGTCAACTTCAGGGCCGAATAGCCATTCAAAAGCGGCATATTGAGAAGGTGGTACAAGAAAATAAGAAAGCTATTAACTCATTTCTTAGTAATGCGGGATATAGATACAAAGTCGATCTTGTTGAGGATGAATCAGGAAAACATAAACTAAAACTAATTCATGAAGATCTTGATTCGGAAGAAGTTTCTGGTGTCAGAAATGTACTCAGCTATGGAGAGAGAAATGCTTTTGCATTAGTTCTATTTATGTTTGATACAGTCAAGAGCGTTCCCGATTTGATCGTCTTAGACGACCCAATTTCTTCATTCGACAAAAATAAAAAATATGCAATTATCGAGATGTTATTCAAAAAGGAGAAATCCTTTAGGGGGAAAACAGTTTTATTGCTTAGTCACGATTTTGAGCCGATCGTTGATATGCTTTATCATCATACGGACAGGTTCGATAAGCCCAGCGCTTCTTTTCTACAGAATAATAACGGTCAGCTAATAGAGATAGATATTGAGAAAGATGACATTATGACTTTTGTTGATGTTAACTCTTCAAATCTTACAACTGATACAAACTTGGTAGCCAAGCTCGTATACATACGTAGAACATATGAAATTCTTAATTCAAGAGGAATGGCATACCAGCTGGTATCAAACGCCCTCCATAGAAGAAAAGAGCCTCTAGTATTTGAGGATGGGACATCACGTGAAATGACTGAAGACGAGATACTAGGTGCAGTAGCTGAAATTCAGCAGCATATTTCAGATTTTGACTATTCAGAATTTATTCAATTAATACTTGATAATTCTGCAATGATCGATCTCTACAATTCGTGCAGCAATAATTATGAAAAGTTACACATATACAGAATTATATCGGAAGGAAATAAAGGGGCAGATCATGACGATATAGTTCTGAAGTTTATTAACCAAGCGTTTCACATTGAGAATGACTACATTTATCAGTTAAACCCTGCAAAATATCAAACAGTACCGCAGTATGTTATCGAAGAGTGTGATCAATACATTGCAACGCTGTAAGAAAGGATCCAACAGGCGCATATTGTCGGACTGGTTTTTACTTCGCCCCAAGCCAGCCGAAAATGCGGGCGTTGTACGTCCGTTGCTTGTCTGTAGGTGACCTTTACGCAGTGGCGCTGATAAGTTCGTTAAGTTAAGTGGTTATTGAAGCTTCGATTATTTTTTAGCGTGATTTTTAGCGATGTAAATCGAGCCAAAAATCATGATCGCGAGCGGCAATAAAAAAATAATTTCTGCTGGCATGAATAGCTCCTATTATTAAAGTTTCTCAGGATGTTTGATGATGTAAACAGCGACTGCAACGATAACACCGAAGATGACTGCCATCGGCAACAGCGTCACGATTGAGTCTATAAAATTTGACATAAGTCAGATTACTTCTTTTTTAGGTGATTAATCAATAAGCCAAAAACAGCTATACCGCCAATGGCGACGTAAATTCCGAGTATTTGAATTTCGTTCATCACGCTTTCTGCTCATTATTCCTTCTATTATAGCTTAATGAAAATTTCGCACTTGCAAAGTTTTCCATTAACTTTTGTTTGCCTAACGGCTTATTTCTTATATTTCATAAAAGCACTCGTACCCTCTAGAAACAAACCTGTGTTTCTAGAGGATAGAAAAAACATATTTACTTTCGTTCTTAGCTGTCTTTTTGGTGAGGTTTCAGCCTGTTTATCGAATTATTCAAATATGCTCTGCCATACGCAATTCTCTTCTCCAGCGGTCAAGCGTGCTTATACTTATGTTATGTCGTTTTGCTAGTTGTGAGCGAGAAATATCAAGGGTGTTTAGTTGTTTAACTATTTGAATACGCTTATCAAGTGCGCACTTATATCGTTCACCCCCTTGCTCGACAAGTTCCCTCGTCTCAAGCTCGTCATGAAATCGTGGTTCAATACCTTCGAATATATTGTGCCATTTTGGCTTCTCCGACATGACAAAGTAACTAATATTTTCGCGGCAGTTAGGTGAGGCCGTTGTTATTCTCTCCACTTTGCGCCAAATATTTCTAAAGATAGCTTCGGAGCGACAAACAAAGATTTGCTCTACATTTTCGAAGTCCGGACATACGATGCTACCGGTTTCATCTACATTTACTAACTCTCGGAATAAGTTTCTAAGGGTGTCTGAATAACAATCTTCTTTTTGATATTTTTCCGCAAAAACTTCTAACCAGTGCGTCAAACTACCTGCGTGTTGTGATATGCCTCTACTTGAATTCTCAATTTCGATGATGAGTAACGTCATATCAGTCGTTATAGCCAAAATATCTGGGATGCATTGAAAAATTGTGCTGGCAGTATTTTTCACTGCCTGAATCTCATGCTCGGATTTAATACCGTTGATTATGTGATTTCCAAACTCGATTTGTTCAGATTGCAATGCTATGAGAAATTCATTAGCTAAGTGCCGGTGATACTGATGTTCGAAGTTACTTAAAAACCCCCTAGCTTTATAAAAAGTCGAGATTTTTTCTAATAAGTCACTTCTTTTATCATTTTTAAGCAATGAGGCCCCTCGGCGAGAGAGTGCAAAAGCTTTAACGCCAGGAGAGTCATTATACGTTTCTGTCCAGATAAGATTGTCTGCCATCATACGCCTTAGTACATGTCGTATTGTTTGAACGCTGGTTTCGCAGTACATGGCAAGTTGGCTTTGGCTAAGCCAACCAAATTTTCCCAGTGCGAAAAGAATATTTACTTCATTTTCTTCACCTAAGAAGATTTGTTTCGCTGCTGCTCCACTTAACTTTTTGCGGTTTTGCATATTTTTACTTTCCTAGTTATTTGTCGACTGAAAAATAACTAGGCTGTTGATGTGCAAACTCTGGCTACACCCTCACTTAAGCGAGGGTGTAGCCAGACAAGAGTACGATATCTTCGTGCTGGACGCACTGCGATATCTTTGGTTTTCGGGCTTTTAGCTCTCCGCTGCTGAACGCAGCTACATTCTAAAAGCGCACGAAAAGCCGCCCTACGTCGCATTCGCGACTCCGAGCAACCACCACTTTCAGTGAATTGGCGTTGTACGGGGCGAGGTTGCACCTCTTCGCACGAACTGACAATTCATCTTTCAAGTCGAGGTTGCTCGGAATCGCTGCGCATCCTCGGGCGGGGGCTAGCCCCCACAATCTTTGCGTTGCTGGGGCAACTTCTTAACGCTGGGGCGTACGAAAAAATTGCGGCTCCCCCAACTTTGTCGCTGAACGCGCCTCAGTTTAAAGACAAAAAAGCCGCTCAAATTAGATAATAAATGCTCACATTGTAAGTAGGCACTGCGCTGCAAAAATCTCGACTTTTGAAGTCAACGCAGCAAATGTTGAGTTAATTGTGAGTATTGCTTGTTGAACACTTAGAGTCTCGAGGATCAATAATTGCGATGAATCGTAATTTTTTAAAGCAACAATGAAAAAATTTCGCACAAAAGGTGCATATATAAAGATAGAACACTGGGTAACTGCTGTTCCGTCAGGTCTCTCGAAAAATCGAGAGCTACGTAAATAAAAGTCTGGCTTTGTTAACGTAGCGAGAGAGATGCCTCTAAGCAGATGTAGAGGTACTGATTGCAAAACCATTCTTTGCTAGTTTCGTTCTGCAATTGCATATTGACGTCTTTTGGATTTTTACAAAAGAGAAAAGAGCACTTCGTAAGAAGTGCTCTTTTTATAGCAAAACTTTACTTCATTTCAATACAGTCAGCTGACTCTTATTAAAAAACAGTTGCTTATGAAAGCTCAATCATTAATGTATTTATTCAATAAATATTGTGTGCAGAATTTAAATGAATGAGTCAAAAGCAATGAAGTGTTTACTCGCTGTTTTGAGTGTAGTTACAGCAGTATGTATGCCGATGTTATTGTACTACGCGAGCATAGATTTACTTGAGTTTGGATGTGTTTTCGCACTTATCAATATCGGAGTATTTTGGAAAATTTATTTGGGGGCAAAAAGATATTTTGATCAGCAAGAACTCGGCTTTGGGGAGTCTTCAGGTAAC
Source organism: Alteromonas sp. S167 (assembly GCF_036864375.1). Classification (NCBI taxonomy): domain Bacteria; kingdom Pseudomonadati; phylum Pseudomonadota; class Gammaproteobacteria; order Alteromonadales; family Alteromonadaceae; genus Alteromonas; species Alteromonas sp. S167. The sequence goes on along the minus strand of NZ_JAZETR010000013.1, from coordinate 33,712 downwards.
AGGTTGCTGAGCTATGCGCTTTTTGAGTTCTACTAGCAATTTAAAAGTAGCGACTATCTAAGTGTTCTGACAAAAGTTTATGTCCTCTCGGCCAAGGAAGGCCGAAATCCCCGTTTGTAGCGTCTATTTAATATGGATTTAGACAAAAAAGGAAAATCTGATGAGAGCATCATGAATTGAACAAAGCAATAATTGTAGGGCCTGATATCATATTATGGATAGGCTTGGCGGCATTTTTGTCCTCAACAGCTATAAGAATCTACCTCCTGAGGGACCCAAAAAGAATGCATAGCTAATGCAGTTTAACGCCCGAGAGGGCGTTTTTTATTACGCTAAGGCAAGTATTCCAATGAAAATGAAGATCTCTCAAAAAGAAAAAATTAACGTTTAAAACACCCCATAAAACTAAGTCGTCGCAGTCAGCCAGATAACCCTTAATTCGTTCTCTACTTTAGTATATAGTTTGGGCAGTAGACTTGTTAAACAGGGAACGTTGTATGGTGTTCACAAGTAATTTTGAATTTTTAAAAACGCATGGAGCTTGGTTTTATAATCTCGCAGCAAGTGCTGAACGCAACTTCTCCTCTGATCCCAATACAACACTAATTAAAATGCGCCAACTAGGCGAGGCGATTGCTCAGAATATTGCAGCAAGAGTCGGTGTTGAGTATGGCAATGACGTCAAGCAAGTAGATTTACTTCGCGATATAGATTATTCACTTAGATTAGATGACAACGTTAGAGAAGCCTTTCATACCTTAAGAAAGTTAGGTAACAAAGCAACCCACGAATTTGATAGTAGCAGTCACCGCGACGCCCTTAAGTCGATGATGGTAGGCCATGCGCTATCAATGTGGTTTCACAGTACATTCGGGGGAGATAAAGCCAAAGGCTTTAAAGTTTCCAAGTTTGTAAAACCTGAAGATCCCTCCGCCTACGTTAGAGAAATAGAAGAGCAATTAGAACAACTCAAGATCGAATCTCAACGCACATCAGACCGCATAAAGGTTGCTGAAAAGCTTAGCCAAATTGAGCATGAAAAAGCCGAAGCTGAGCGCCTTCGTGCAGAGCGAATGGCTGAAGAGCGTGAGATATGGGAACAATTAGCGCATGAGCAAGAAGAAGCGCTTGCCAACTACCGAGCTGAAGTTGAGTGTGAGAATAAAGACAACTTTGACCATTTCAAAGCTCAACCAAAAGAGCAGCAGGCCGCTGAGCTTCAGCGCATCGAAAAATCTCACTTTGAAATGGATGAAGCGGAGACCCGTGTCATCATCGACCAGCAACTTATTGATGCAGGTTGGGAAGCTGATACAGAGAATTTACGCTATTCCAAAGGCGCTCGCCCAGAACCCAATAAAAACCGTGCTATTGCAGAGTGGCCCACAGATTCTGGGCCAGCGGATTACGCACTCTTTATCGGCACAACGCTAGTGGCTGTTGTCGAAGCAAAGAAGAATGCCAAGAATGTATATGGCGCTATCGACCAAGCCAAACGTTATGCAAAAGGTATTTCATTGTTAGCTGACGATGTTGAGGTAACAGAATACGGCGAATTCAAAGTACCGCTTACGTTCGCAACCAATGGTCGCGCGTATTTAAAACAACTGGAACAAGAAAGCGGGATATGGTTTTTAGACGTTCGTGATACCACCAATCGTCGCAAAGCGTTGAAAGGCTGGTACTCCCCTCAAGAAATCAAGACGTATTTGCGCCAAACACCCCAAAAAGCCAATGCACAATTAGATGAGATGGGTTTTGAGTACGAACTTCAGCTACGTGACTATCAGAAAAAAGCCATTCTCAGCGTTGAGCAAGCCATTAAAGATGAAAAAGAGCGTGCGCTTGTAGCAATGGCAACCGGAACAGGCAAAACAAAAACCTGTATCGCGCTCGTGTACCGTCTTCTAAAAGCCGAACGTTTTCGCCGAATCCTGTTTCTGGTAGATCGCAGTGCTCTTGGCGTTCAGGCCACTGTCGATTTTGGTGAAGTGCGTATGGAAAACCTCAATACGTTTGCAGATACCTTTGACGTGCTAGGAATGGAGCCAGAAAAAAATCCAAAACCAACGCCTGATGACGACACAAAAGTACACGTGGCTACGGTGCAAGGTTTGGTTAAGCGTATTATGTACCCGTCAGAAGATGCGACTAAGCCAGGAGTAGGGCAGTATGACTGCATCGTAGTGGATGAGTGTCACCGAGGTTACTTGTTAGACCGAGAGCTAAGTGAAACCGAGGTAAAGTTTAGGGATCAGCAAGATTATGTTTCGAAATATCGCGCCGTAATAGACTACTTCGATGCATTTAAAATTGGGCTAACAGCCACTCCCGCGATACATACCACCGATATCTTTGGCGACCCAGTATTCTCTTACAGCTATACCGAAGCAGTAATTGATGGCTACCTCGTTGACCATCTACCCCCTGTAAGAATTCATACCAAACTCAACACCGATGGTATTCATTACAATGTGAATGAAGAAGTACAGGTTTATGACCCACAAACTAATCAACTTGAACTTATTCACACACCCGATGAACTCGATTTTGATGTTGCACAGTTCAACAGAAAAGTAATAGCGCCAGAGTTTACCAAGGCGATAGCGAAGTGGCTGATAGAAAGTGACTCAATTGACCCATTCTCTCAAGAGAAAACACTCATCTTTTGTGTAACTGACAAGCATGCTGATGAGATGGTAGAGGCGCTGAAAGACGCGTGTGAACATTATCATGGAGCCGTTGACGATGACGCTATCATGAAAATAACGGGTGCATCTGATAAGCCGCTCCAGCTTATCAGGCGTTATAAGAATGACCGCCTCCCCAATATCGTAGTGACGGTAGATCTGCTGACCACTGGCGTGGACGTGCCCTCCATTTGCAACCTAGTATTCATGCGTCGCGTGAACAGTCGTATCCTTTACGAACAGATGTTAGGCCGTGCCACGCGTCGCTGTGACGACATTGCCAAAGAGCGGTTTCGTATTTACGATGCTGTAGACATTTACAAGCAGCTCGAAAAAGTGAACACCATGAAACCTGTGGTCACGAACGTAGACATTACCTTTAGCAAACTAGAAAGCGAGATTAAAGAGGGTAAAGACAGCAAACTTCAGGAACTCGCGAAAGACCAGTTTTTGAGTAAGCTTCAAAGTAAGAAGCGCTACCTTACTGACACCCAGCAAAGCGAATTCGAACGCATTGTTGGAAAGCCGCCTCAGGAGTTTGCTCAAGAGTTAAAAGCAAAGCCAGTGCAGGAAGTAGCAGACTGGTTTTTAAATAACCCAGGCTTAGGCGAGCTGCTCGATATGAAAGTAAAAGGCACGGGTGGGTTTAATCGAATCGTGGTATCTGAGCATGAAGACGAGGTACTTGATACCTCAACAGGTTATGGCAGCGGCCAGAAGCCAGAAGACTACCTAACCGCCTTTAACGACTTCGTGAATGCTAACAGTAATAGAATGGTTGCAATTCAAACAGTCATTCAACGTCCGTGGGAATTAACACGTGAAAGCTTGAAACAATTAGCATTAGAACTTGAAAAAAACGAGTTTAGAGAAGAAGATCTTAAGGCGGCATGGAAAGAAGTGCGAAATGAAGATATTGCCGCACGCATCATTGGTTACATTCGCCAAGCCGCAATAGGTGAAGCCCTTATCCCATACGAACAACGAGTAGATAGAGCATTAGATAGAATACTTGCAAGCCAGCCATGGAAAACACCGCAGCGGGATTGGTTAAACACCATCGCTAAGCAAATGAAAGCCAATGTCATCGTTGATGAAGCCAACTTGAATGAAGGTATTTTCAAGCAACGGCTAGGCGGCATTAATCGCGCCAACAAACTCTTCGATCAGCCTATCACCGAAATTCTCGCCCAGTTTAATCGAGCATTGTGGGTAAACGATGATGATGGCGGCTACACAGATGATAAAGCAACAGCCTAATTTCAGGCTGTGCAACGAACAAAATAAGAGACAGTAGTATGAGTACACAAGATTTAATCAGCAAGTTATGGAACCTTTGTCACGTCTTGCGCGATGACGGCGTAACTTACCACGAGTACCTGAACGAACTTACTTACCTAATCTTCCTGAAAATGGTTGAAGAAACAGGGCAGGATAATCTTATTCCTGAGAATTATCGCTGGAGCGATATTGAAAACTTCAATGCAGCAACACGTTTAGAAGAATACAAAAAGCTACTAATACACCTTGGTTCACATGGCTCGTTAATTACGAAAGCGATTTTTGCTGATGCAGCAACATGTATTCGTAAACCAGCAACGCTCAATAAGTTGGTAACTGAAATCGACAAGCTAGACTGGTACTCAGCCAAAGTAGAAGGCTTGGGCGACATGTACGAGGGCCTGTTAGAAATTAACGCAAGCGAGAAGAAATCTGGTGCAGGTCAATACTTCACGCCAAGGGTACTTATCGATGCCATGGTGGAGCTAATGCGCCCAACGCTTGATGACGTGGTAGTAGATCCAACAGCTGGCACAGGCGGGTTTATCATCGCTGCGCATAAATATTTAGAGGAACACAACGACATCTCAAGCCTTTCGGAAACTGCATACGACAAGTACCAGCATAAAACCTTCTTCGGCATGGAGTTAGTGCCAGATACACGCCGCTTGGCAATGATGAACCTAATGCTGCACGATTTAGCGATTGACGATGACAACGCAGGTGTACTTTATGGCGATACGTTATCGAACGAAGGTAAAGCGCTACCTAAAGCCTCGCTTATTCTAGCCAATCCGCCTTTTGGCACGAAGCAGGGCGGGGGCGTACCAACCCGTGACGACTTAGTACATTACACCAGTAATAAGCAGTTGGCCTTTCTTCATGCCATGTACCAAACCATGCTTAAGCCTGGTGGGCGAGTAGCAGTAGTGCTACCTGATAACGTATTGTTCGAAGGCTCTACGGGTCGCAAGATTCGCAACGATTTAATGGAAAAATGTAACCTGCATACCATCCTTCGTTTGCCGACAGGGATTTTTTACGCCGCTGGTGTAAAAACAAATGTGCTGTTTTTTGACAAGCCAAAAGATGTGAATCAAGACACAGGCAACACCAAAAATGTGTGGGTTTACGATATGCGAGCAAACATGCCGCAGTTCGGCAAACGTACCGTGTTAACCAAAGCCCACTTCGATGAGTTTTATGAAGCAGTAGGCAGCGACCTTACCGAGGTTGATGAAGCGCAACGACAAGCCTTTATCGACAATCATCAAAACGGCAGTGAAGTGGGTGATGTAGATACCTGTCGTCTACGCAAATTTACTCGTGAAGAAATTGCAGCAAAAGAAGACTCTCTAGATTTGGCATGGATTCGCGACGATAGCGTTGAAGATGCATCTAAACTGCCCGAACCAGATGTGTTAATTAACGAGGCGATTGAAGAGTTGGCGGGTGCGATTACCGATTTACAGTCCATTTTGGTTGAGTTGGATGTGGCTGAGGCTTCGGAAGAGGTCGTGATATGAGCCTTTTGAAAGTTAATTGGACTAAAACAACTTTAGGGGAAGTTGCAAAATGGTCGTCTGGAGGCACTCCAAAAAGAACAAATAATGACTATTACTGTGGAAGCATACCTTGGGTTAAGACGGGCGACCTCGGTGATAGGATTTTAAACCAATCTAGTGAATTTATTACCGAAGAAGGATTGAAAAATTCAAGTGCAAAACTTTTCCCCAAAGGTTCGCTAGGACTAGCTATGTATGGCGCTACAATAGGTAAAGTTTCTATTTTTGGTATAGAGGCGGCATGTAATCAAGCCTGTGCTGTAGCTGTACCAGACTATGAAAAGATTCATACAGACTTTCTTTATTACCTTCTGAAAAATGAAAAAGAAGCATTTATTAAAAAAGGTAAGGGTGGAGCACAACCTAATATTTCTCAGACTATTATAAAAGCTCACGAGATCACGATTCCCTCTATTGAAGAACAAAAACGCATCGCAGACAAACTCGATAGCGTGCTAGCGAAAGTCGAAGCCGCCCAGGCCCGCCTCGATAAAATCCCCGCCATCTTAAAACGCTTCCGCCAGTCTGTGCTTGCTGCTGCTACATCGGGGGAGTTGACGAAGGAATGGAGGGATCACAGAGATTTAGATTCTGGCGAGTCTCTAGCTAATTTGCGACTTCAAGTGAAAGTTAAGAAAAACTCAAACGAACTTGATGAATCAAAACTTCGAGAACTCCCTAAAGGCTGGAGTTGGGCACAAGTTAAGGAAGTTGGGAGTGTTCAGCTAGGAAGGCAAAGGTCACCGAAATATCACTCAGGTGAAAATATGAGACCATATCTAAGAGTTATGAATGTTAAAGAAGGTTTTATAGATACTACAGATATAATGGAAATGGTGTTTGATGAATCTGATTTTCAAAAATATCGACTATTTCCTGGTGACATATTGCTCAATGAAGGGCAGAGCTACGAGTTGGTAGGCAGGCCTGCCATATATAATGGCGAAGTTGAAGGTGCTTGTTTTACTAATACTTTGGTGAGATTTCGCCCCTTTTTCCCATTGAAGCCGCGTTTCAGTTTCTATGTATTTATGACTTATATGAAAAATGGCAGGTTTCAACAAATAGCGTCACGTACAGTTAATATTTCCCATCTCGGAGCTGGAAGGTTTTCAGAGCTTGAATTTCCCTTCCCTCCTGTAGAAGAGCAAGAAGAGATTGAACGTAAAGTTGAGGGACTCTTTTCAAAAGCTAATATGGTAGAAAAGAACTACGAATCGGCTAAATCTAGGTTAGATAGTCTCTCTCAAGCAATTCTTTCAAAAGCCTTTAAAGGCGAGTTACTAACAAGCCCTGTAGAGTCAGAAATCAAAGAAATTGAAAGCTCTGTTGAGGCAATTCATGCGTGAGCTTGGAATTTGTAAACAGACAGGCAGAGTTTATGAAGGAAGTTCGGGTTCAGGCATACCTGTTGAAGGTCGTTCAAACTTGTTCCCTATGGCCTTTCACGAGACAAGTATAGATGCGCCAGCTCACAGGGAAGACGGTTTTCCGCCTCTACTTTTTCGAGAAGACAGCTTTGACCCTATTACTAAAATTCGGCGCGGCCGAGTGGTAAAGCTGTCCACCGAAACACAGCCGAAGGTTTGGCGAGTACACGACCCTTCTAGAAAAGATTTAAAGTTAGTTAGTTGGGGAGGCGGCGCTGCGCAAGAAACTGAACTAATTACCTACCAGCGTTCGCCATTGAATGAGCTAAGAGGGCTTTCAAAGTTTCCAAATGTGACAATTGGAGAGGCACCACATCATAGTATCTGGAGCCTTCTCTCAATTGAAAAACAATACGATGGAGCGCTATTGCTAACGCTTAAAGCAGTCAGGAGCTTAGGCGTTGTACCGGATATAGATTTAAATAAATACTCTGCGCCTGCGAGAAAAGAGTTAAAGCGTGCTCTGGAGCAAGTTGAAGTCAGCGCCAATAAACTATCTCCAAAAGATACTGTAGACAGGTGCCGAGATGCTCTAAGTATTGCGTTTGGTGATTTAGCAGATGATTTAAAAATTGACCTAGGCCCAGGGATTAAGAAATACATTGAACGCAATAAAGCAAAAGATCCAAAACGTGATGGTCAGGATTTAATTTCTAAAAATGCTGATATCGTCCGTTTGCTGCACTCACGATGTAAACCAAATGAAAGCCATAAACACAGTACCAGACCGATAGACGAAGAAGACGCGAATCTTGCTCTCAATTGTCTATGGTTTGTTTTGACTGAACTGGATGCTCGGTAATGACAGATGAAAAACAACCCGTCCAGCATGAGTTGCCGCTTTTTGAGATTGATGAAGAAAACCTCAAGAAGCTAAAAAGTCACAACCCCCAATCGTTAGATGAAAGTGACTTTTCCAAATATATCGTGTACGTGGATGAAAGTGGTGATCACAGCCTCCAGAGTATTGATGAAAACTATCCCATCTTCGTTCTAGCATTTTGTGTATTTCACAAACGCCACTACAGTGAAGTAATTGTTCCAGCTCTAGAGAAATTTAAGTTCAACCACTTCGGCCATGACCAAGTGGTGCTTCACGAAAACGAAATAAGGCGACGAAAGGGCGCGTTCAACATATTTAAAGGCAAAGAGCATCATCAGCACTTTTTGAACGAGCTGACTGAAATAATCGAGGTCGGTAATTTTATCTTGATAAGCGCGACCATTGATAAACGAGAGCTGCGCTCGAACCCCGACGATAATGCTTATCACATAGCATTGGGTATATGTATGGAAGCACTTCATGGTTTTCTTGCGGAGAAAGGCCAGAGCGAAAAGAAAACACACATAGTTGTTGAATGCAGAGGTGATAAAGAGGATCGAGATTTAGAGCTGGAGTTTCGTCGTATCTGCGATGGCAACAATAAACAAAATCTACAACTTCCCTATGAAATAATCTTCTCTGACAAAAAAGTTATGTCTTCAGGATTACAACTAGCAGACCTAGTTGCGCGACCTATAGGGCTTCATACACTTCGCCCTGAACAAAACAACAGAGCTTTCGACATTCTTCGAGAAAAGTTTTACTGCGAAGGAGGAAGGGACAGCTTAGGAACTGCTTTTAAAGGCGTTGGGATGAGAATTTATCCTAGCCCAAAAAGCGAAAAACCCCGATGAATCCACCGAGGTTTTGACGCCGACCGAGAATGCTCAATCCACTTGGCATATAGTATGGTATTTGTAACCATTTTAGTCAATGGCAATGGTTCTGAAAAACGAACTTTTATATTTTCCTACAATAGAACTCGTCGAGTTCAGCGAACATTTTTATTAGGTGCATTGAGAACTTTGTAATTAAACCCTCCAATAGTTCCTGCCTCGTTTTCTACTAGTTTTGACGGGATATGCAATCTTAAAACAGTACCGCTTTCAATCACAGTTTCCCAATTTTTATAACTACCACCGCTAGTCGCGCGTCCTTTAATTAAAGCCACATCTGATTCTATTGTTGCACCATAATCTCTCGATTTTGCAGCTGCAAGTGGATAGCCCAAGAAAGATACCGGTGACTTGAGGCAGCCTATCTCTCTCGTTGCAGTCAACTCGACCCCAACAAGTTCTGAGTTGTATAAATAATCTAGTTCATCAACCTCTTCTTCAACTAATCCGCTAAAAAGCCAACATTTTGAAAACGCATCCCACTTGCCGCCAAGCTCCTTGCATCGGGCGACAAGTTCTGAATTATATTTATAATGAGTTAATGTACGAATTCCGGCTTCTTTTTGCTCATCAACAGAGCATTGCAGCTTGAAAATCAAATCAACGCCAAATTTTGATTTTATGCTGATATCCGAAACTACAAGCTCTTGCGTTCCCAGCTCCAGTTTTTCACTATTTGAGTCGATGAGTATCCTGCATTTATGGCCGCTTTTTGTCTGAGCAGCAAAATATTTTCGGTTACGTTTTATAATATTAAATGTTTGCATAATTCGTTCTACTTTTCTTATAGCAGGCCTGCGTGGGAGCGGTTTATCTGCGATATTAAGTTTATGTTTGTGATGATTTTTTGAGCATGTAAGTTTGTGTAAATTCGAGTTATCGTCGAGTGGTCACGATGGCCTGTAAAGCAGGCGACAATCGGCACGGGAAGCCCTAATTCAAGCATTCGTGAAATAGCTTCTGTCCTAAGGTCATGTAACGATAATCCTGATATTCCGGCTTGAGACGCTGCGCGGGTGAATACACTTTGGAGTGTTCGTGGTTTAATTTGATAAATTGTTTGCTCTTCTGAGTAGATTTCTGGTCGCAATGCAAGTAGCAATGACTTCGTTTCTGGAAGCATTGGCAGTGTTTTTACTTTTCCTCGAAAGTTGCATTTTTGTTTTAGGATAATCACATCAAACCTAGAAGCTGTAAAATCAATATCACCCCACTTTATAGAAAGAAGTTCTGAGCATCTTAAGCCAGTGTTAATTAGTAATTTGAATAGCAAGGTGTATTCTCTTTGCAAATGTTCAGATTTTCTAACCTTTTTAAGACCTTGGAGCAACTGCTCCCACTCTCCATTTTCAAGTCGCCGATTTTTTTGGTTGGACTGAGATATAAACCCATTTTTGTTCAATAGAATGCAGGCTTTATCAAAAACTGATTTGTCGAATTTTAATTTAAGGATAGCGACGCTATCACTGACTACACGCTTCAGTGACGCAATGTCGATTCTCAAAGTGCTAGGCGAAGGTTTACCTGGCGAAATGCTTCGTTGCTGAAGATATTTTTTCAAACTCATGTAGTCGATTTTTCTGACAGGTGAGCGTGCAATATCGTATTTCAACATGTGTTTAAGCGCACCAATAGTCGTTGAAGACGGTGCTAAAGGAAGATCTTTGACATGCTTAAGCCAAAACTCTATAAAATCTCGTAAAGCAGAATTGAGCGATATTTCAGCTTTTCTTTTGCGAAATGATAGTTTTTGGCGCGCAGGACCTTTTGATTGAATAGGCCCATGCTTTTCGATCATTTCGGCTCGCCATTCCTCTGCTTGTTCTTGCGAGTCAAATCGGGGGGCACGATCTATATTTGCTTTAGCATTTCTATAACGACAAAAATATTTGCCACTTTTGAATTTGATCACAGGTCGAGTGTTGTCTTGAAGCAAAGAATTAAAGTTCACTAACGTCTCCTTTTGACACGCTTGTTTTCGTCGAAATACACATCGTAAAGTTCCTCATTTATCTTAAAAAGAAACTTATGCTGTATGAAAAATCATTAAATAACAATGGGATAATGGTGCGTTTGGGGCGTGAAACAATGTTGGTTTGTTTCACGGGTTTGCTGTATTTTTGAGCAGTTAATTTGTATCTTTTTAAGCTGTTTTTTTTAAAACCGAAGATTTACATCACTTTATTGCGTTGGTTGTACCAAGTGATATTGGCAATTAAAGTTACATTAACTGCCAATCTACTTGTTTTTACTCACTTTTTTGTTCGTAAATTGAACTAGAATTATTAAGCATAAACAAATTGCTTTTAGTTATTATGGCGGGTGTAGAATCCATGTATCTTTAAATAATTCAATTGCTTAAGCGCTTGCCACTATTTTACGCTTCAAAAAGTGCTGAGGTCTGATATTCACATAAACTCGCCACAAAACGTTCAAGTCGCGGTGCCCCGTCACTCGAGCTGTTTCTTCAACCGAATAACCCATTTCAATCAGTCGACTTGCTCCTTCACGGCGCAGATCGTGATAGCGAAGATCGGGAATATTTAGCTTTTTTCGGGTTCGCCGAAAGCCAGATGTAATAGAGCGCGAATTGAATGGAAATATACGCTTGTCTGTCTCTGGCTGTCTCAAAATAATATCTAGCGCATCGCCTAGAAGTGGTAAAACGGCATGATTTCCAATACTCCCGTTAGGGCTTTTTCTATCCCTTACAACAATCGTTTTTTGCTTTATATCTAAATCTCGCCATCTAAGTTTGCAGACTTCGCTTATTCGGCAACAAGTGAGTATCGATATTAGAAAAATATCGTGATATGGAATTAAACAGCAGTGATGTTGCTGCTTTTCTTTTAACGCATCTAATAGTATTTCAAACTCGTTTCCTTCTAATCTGCGCTCTCTTTCGTTACTGCGCGAAATCAACTTTAAGTCGTGTAAGGCGGGGTATGCATCAATGATAGGTCGGTCGTCTACGTTTATACCGAACATGCTTTTACCGACACGAAAAACTTTTCTAATGCAGCTTATGTCAACTGAGAGAGTAGAGGGCGATGGAGATGTATTCGCTTTCTTGCGTTCAAGACAATAACTCACGATATCATTTGCGTTGACCTTAGAAATTAACATTTTAGCAAAAGAAGTTTTCCTGACGATATTCAGGGTGTAGAGAGTGGTTCGGCCAACAGGTCTATTGCTTTTCTGCTTCGCGTCTAGGTATTTTTGAATAAGTTCACCCACTGTACAATCAACTAAGCCCATTTCAATATCAATGAGTTGTCGTTCAACTTTATGAACCATGCTTTTGGCCCATTTACTTGCCGAAGATTTACTGTGAAAGGTTTTTGATGTTGAAAAAGTTACTATTCCAGACTCTTTATTTCTTACCCTCGCACAGTAAACAGTTTGATTTTTCCTAACTCTCTTTGAAATGCTATAATGCGCCATCAAATATTTCCTTAATAAAAAGCAGTTCCCCCGAAGAAGCTTTTCAGTTCCCCCGAAAGAGTGAAAATAAGGAATTAAAGGGATAAATACCGCACTTGGCATTTACTCAAAAATTTAAATAATATCTATACAAAACAAAGGCTTAAATTGAATACTACTGTTCAAACTCTTGACCGCAGGTTCTCTGTCGCTCCAATGCTGGATTGGACAGATCGCCATTGCCGCTATTTTTTACGTTTAATATCAAAGCATACGCTGCTGTATACCGAAATGGTTACCACAGGCGCCATTATTTATGGCAAAGGCGATTACTTAGGCTTTAATACAGAAGAGCATCCCGTTGCTGTTCAGTTAGGCGGTAGCGATCCTACTGATATGGCAAGATGCGCCGTGCTATCGCAAGAGCGAGGCTATGACGAAGTTAACATAAATGTCGGTTGCCCAAGCGACAGAGTAAAAAACGGTAGCTTCGGCGCATGTTTAATGGCCCAGCCAGAAGTTGTGGCAAACTGCGTTAAAGCGATGCAGGCAGAAGTAGATATCCCTGTTACCGTTAAGTGTCGTATTGGTATTGATGACATGGATGAAGACGAGGATTTTTCACGGTTTATCAATATTGTGGCAGATGCAGGGTGCGACACTTTTATCGTGCATGCGCGTAAAGCATGGCTTCAGGGCCTAAGCCCAAAAGAGAACCGAGAAATACCACCGCTTAACTATCCACGAGTGCACCGATTAAAAGAAACAAGACCAGAGCTTTCAATTAGCATTAACGGTGGCATTAAAACCCTTGAAGACACCCAAGCACAACTTGCTTTAGTTGATGGTGTAATGATGGGACGTGAAGTGTACTCCAACCCTTATATTATGGCGTCAGTTGATAAAGATATTTTTGGCGACACTTCAGTAACACCAGCATCCAGAAGATGGCTAGTAGAACAAATGCAGGCATACATTGAGCGCCAAGAAGATCCTTACTTTAAGCCGTGGCATGCTGCGCGTCACATGCTCGGTTTATTTCAAGGCCAAGCGGGTGGTAGAATTTGGCGTCGTTACCTAAGCCAAAATGGTACAGGTAAGAGCCCAGATCCAAACCTGTTAATGAATGCTTTGGATGCGGTTGAAAAGGCACAACGAGAAGTTGAACAGTACAATGGTCAAAAAGACTAATACTTTAGTATTTTTGACTAAAGTTTAATATTTGTACAAAAGGCGTTTAGCAATAACTCGCTTGTGTGAATATTGTATTTTCGAATAAATTCAGTGCGTTACAATTAATTTATGATCTTGGCACACCTCTAGCAATCCCTTAAGTATCGCAACGACAGCGTGTTGTTGCACTGACTACTTTCGAGGGAAACTATGAAAACTTCACTAATTGCAGCGACTTTACTTTCAGCAAGCATGATAAGCGGCGCAGCTAACGCGCAAGAGTCAGTGCTTCAGTCTTTTTTAACAAACATGGTAAACACCGCCGTTTCAACAACAGCCAATGAAATTCGAATGGATGTATACCAATCTGTAGCGAATGCTGCTTATCATTTCGAGCTAGATGCCAATGATGCCAAAGGAACTGGAAGCGTAAGTGTTACCGATTTAGCTGCCACAGAAAAATCGAGTGACAGCACTGAAGAAGATGCTGACTAGCACTTACTAGACATTTTAGATATTACTAAAAAGCGCCATAAGGCGCTTTTTTTGTGCGTATTTTCCAGGCATCAAAAATCCAAAGTTAGGTGTTGGTCAAATTCACAAATCAGTGTGGTTAATTTAACCACTATCTTGTTTTTAACACGCTATGCGATTTGGTGTTTTTTCTTTAAATTGTTTAAAAAGTCAATTAAATCAGTGTTTTGTGTTTTTGGCACGTACATTGAATTACCTTTTATGTAATCAACATGGGAAACCCAGCGATACAAACTTGTGTGATACAGGGCTGGTAACCGAACTACATTCTTAACGGAGAAATAATCATGGGTATGTTTTCGCGCATTAACGATATTGTTCAAGCCAACATCAACGCTATGTTAGATAAAGCTGAAGATCCGGAAAAAATCATTCGTCTGATCATTCAAGAAATGGAAGAAACGCTGGTTGAAGTTCGTACCGACGCAGCTCGTTATATTGCACAACAAAAAACGTTGGCACGCCAAATTGATGCAACGTCGAAACACATCAACGGATGGCAGGACAAAGCGCAACTAGCAATGGACAACGACAAAGAGTCACTTGCAAAAGCAGCGCTAATTGAAAAGCAAAAATATGTAGCAAAGCTTACTTCACTAGAAGAACAGCAAGCGCATTTAACAGAAAGTATTGAAAAAATTCAGGCTGATACGGGCCGCTTGAACAGCAAGTTAGCTGAAGCCAAAGCTAAGCAAAAAACATTGGTACAGCGCAAAAATTCGGCACAGACACGCCTTAAAGTAAAGCAGGCTGACCATGAGAGCAAAATTGATGATGCCATGATGCGGTTTGAAAACTACGAGCAGCGTATTGATTACCTAGAAGCGCAAGTAGATGCATACGACCTTACTAAGTCAGACGATGCTACTTCACTTCAAGCACAGTTCGATGCAATGGAAGCTGACGAGATTATTGAAAAAGAGCTTGAAGCGCTTAAGAAGAAAAAGGTCGCCTAAGCGACCTTCACCTTCACTAAGTTCATTCATTACATACGTAAATCGCATACAGCAAAGTACATACATTTGGAGAGACATAAAATGAAAATGCCAACACAAAAACGACTATATAGAGATTTAGATTCAGGTGTTATTTCGGGTGTTTGTGCAGGTGTTGCACGTTACTTTGATATTGATGCGGTTTGGGTAAGAGCAGCGGCAATTGTGAGTTTGTTTATTGCAACACCTATTACGCTTGTTGCTTACATCGCGGCCGTTATCCTTCTACCGAGGATGGTGTAATGAAAAACTTTCTTCTTGCTTTGGTTATTGCCATTGTTTTAGTGAACTGTTTAGGCAGTTTGGTTGATGATTTTTTGGGTATGCACATTGTAATGTCAGACGAACTTCTGAGCCCTTGGGAAAGTATGGCCGTATTGTCTTTAGTGGGGGTAATACTTGCCATCGTAGGCTTCGTTGTAGCGGTGAGTGTTTTAGGTACTATTTTTGTTGGGTTAGGTGTTGGCGTTATCGCACTGTTGGCCGTTGGCTTTAGCGCCTTTTGGCCAATGATTATTATTGCCATTGCGCTTTATGCGCTAAAGAACAGAAACGCAAACCGCTATAATCAGCAAAATGGCACCTTTAACCACCACAATGTATAGCAATCAGTAGTAGTACATAAGTTAATTTAAGTTGTGATAAGGTGTTGTTTGTTGACGGTGGTTTTTATTTCGTCACAAAGGTTTCGCAATTATCATGTACAAAGAAACACTTATAGCTGGCCTTAGGCCAGCTATTTGTTATTTAGAAGGAAGGTTGGTGTAGATATGAGACAATCATTGAATGCAAAATGGATAGCAGTTGTCGCTGTGATAATTATTGTTCTTTTCTGGCTTGTAGGTTGGTTCTGGAGCATGTCGCCAGATACTTTCGATGTAAGAAAACGTTTGGCCGAGAACTCGACTGTTGAAAATCCAACAAGCATTGCTGGGTATACAATCACGACAACAATGATAGACGTGTCTGAAACCCTGCTTGATAAGCCAGGCGGCTATTTATCAAATGATATTACACCTCCCGGCATCTTCCTAGATAACATGCCTGCATGGGAATTCGGTGCCCTAGAAATGGTGCGCGACCTCGCCCTATCTATGCGTAAAGACTTCAGTCGCTCGCAATCGCAATCTATCGAGAATGTGTTTTTAACGAAAGCACACCCTAAATTCAACATGGACCATAAAAGCTGGGCGTTGCCATCTTCAGAGTCCAGCTACTCAGACGGTATCGAACTGTTAAAGCAATACAGAGACGAGCTTGCTAATACCCGTAATTCAGATAGTCAGTTTTACACCCGTGCCGATAATTTGCGCGAATGGCTAAAGCAAGTCGAAAAACGCTTAGGCAGCTATTCACAAAGACTAAGCGCAAGCGTAGGATCTGCTAGAATTAACACTGACTTAGCCGGTGACGCTAAAGCTCGACGTTCTACGCCTATGGCGAGTCAACGTGTAGTGCAAACCAGCTGGTGGAAGCTAGACGATAATTTTTACGAGGCACGTGGTGCAACGTGGGCGCTGCTTCATTTTCTTAAAGCAGTGGAAATTGAGTTTTATGACGTACTTGAAGACAAAAATGCGCTTGTTAGTCTTCAGCAAATCATAAGAGAACTTGAGGCCACTCAGCAAACGGTATATAGCCCAATGATATTAAATGGAAGCGGCTTTGGTATGTTAGCTAATCACTCGTTAGTAATGGCAAACTATATTTCTCGAGCAAATGCCGCTTTAATTGAACTTTCAGAACTGCTCAATCAAGGATAATTAATGAAAAAAGGTCTTCTAGCTGCTGCACTTGGATGCGCATTGATTTCTACTGCATCTCAGGCCGATACTATCGCTGGTGTGTATGTTGGTGCACAAACATGGCAAACCGATACATCGGGTGGCTTTGCTGACAGCAATAATACTACCGACTTTAATTTCGATGACGAAAACAATACGTCTGTATATATTGCTGTTGAGCACCCTGTGCCTTTTCTACCGAATGTAAAAGTGAACCATACAACATTGGAAAACAGCGGTTCTACAGTATTAACCACAAATTTCACGTTTGATGGTGAGTTGTATACAGCGAACACTCGCATTAATGGTGACGTAGAAATTGATTCAACCGACTTCATTTTGTACTACGAGCTTTTTGATAACGACCTAGTAAGCTTTGATTTAGGTATTAACGGCAAATACATCGACGGCTCTTTGTTTGTAATCGATCCAGCTAGCGACACTCAAGGACAAGTTGAGTTCTCTGGCGTTGTGCCAATGGCATACTCTAAGGTGCAGTTAGGTTTACCGTTTACCGGTTTATCAGCTTACTTCGAGGGGAGCTATTTATCGTTCGATGACCATGAGCTGAGCGATTATCAAGCGGCTGTTCAATATTCTTTTATCGAAAGCTTAGCAGTAAATATGACCTTACAAGTGGGTTACAGAAATGTAACGGTAGATATTGAGGACCTAGACGATGTATACGCTGACATGGAATTTGATGGCGTGTTTGCAGGTCTAGAGCTGCATTTCTAAGCTATTTCAAGCATTCGACAAAAGGCGTGACTGTCTGACAGTTCACGCCTTTTTTATTTCAATGACGCTTTTAAGCACTTTCAGTAATAAAAAAGTTTCATTTATTCTTTTCTCTTCTTGTAGAAAGCCGTTAGCCTTAGCGCCATCGATAAAAGGCTAAAAGACTATGTCACAAGATTCTAATTCTAATTCAGCGCCAGGCGCAGTATTAAACGAC
Source organism: Alteromonas sp. S167 (assembly GCF_036864375.1). NCBI lineage: Bacteria > Pseudomonadati > Pseudomonadota > Gammaproteobacteria > Alteromonadales > Alteromonadaceae > Alteromonas > Alteromonas sp. S167. The sequence continues at coordinate 16,163 of NZ_JAZETR010000013.1, read as the reverse complement.
CAACAATGGAATGCAATTACGCAGGCCATTGCAGGACTAAATCGTGATCAACTTACATGGGTAAGTGGTTATGCTGCGGGTATGGCAGCGGCACAAGGTGGTGCTTTAGCACCCGTTGCTCAAGTTGCTTCAGCACCTGCTGGCGACGCACCAACGCTTACTATTTTATACGGCTCGCAAACAGGTAACGCGAAAGGCGTAGCTGCACAGTGTCAAGCTAAGGCAGAGGAAGCTGGGTTTAACAGTAAGCTGGTAAGCATGGCCGATTACAAGCCTCGTAGTTTGAAAAGCGAAACGCATGTTGCCGTGTTTGTAAGTACCCATGGTGAAGGTGACGCGCCTGACGACGCGATTGAATTACACGAATTTTTAGCCAGTAAGAAAGCGCCAAAATTAGCCAGTACAAAATATGCAGTACTAAGCTTAGGCGATAGCAGCTACGAGTTTTTCTGCCAAACAGGAAAAGACTTTGATGAGCGTCTAGGCAAGCTTGGCGGTCAGGCCATTGTGGAACGTCTAGACTGTGATGTTGATTACGAAGCTGAAGCCGAAGCATGGCTTAATAAGCTAATCGAGTCTTTGAAAGGTGATTTTAGTGCGTCTACCCAAGTAGCTGTAGCAGCACAAACGGGCGCTGCGGTTCAGGGTGTAGCTGCACAAACTTACACCAAAAAAGCGCCGTTCAAAGCCACACTTATCGACGCGCAAAAAATTACAGGCCGAGACTCGGTAAAGGACATCCGCCACATTGAAATTAGCCTAGAAGACTCGGGTATTACCTATAAGCCTGGCGATGCTTTGGGCGTGTGGTTTAAAAATGCCCCTTCGTTGGTTTCTGAGTTTTTGAATGTTCTGTCGCTTAATGGTGATGCTGAAGTGGTTGTGGCTGAATCTACCATGACACTTACCGAAGCACTTACATCAAAGCTTGAACTTACGCTTAGCTATCCAAATTTCATTAAGGCATATCAAGCGGCTACTGGCTCTGAAGGTCTGGCTGCATTAATGGAAGATAAGGCGCAGCTTCGCACGTATATGGCGGAACGCCAAATCATTGATATCGTGCGAGACCATCCAGGCAAGCTCTCAGAGCAACAACTGGTAGATGCGCTTCGTCCGTTAACGCCTCGCTTGTACTCTATAGCGTCAAGCCAAGCGGAAGTTGAAGAAGAAGTTCATTTAACGGTTGCACATGTCGACTACGAAGCCTTTGGTCACCGTCATCAAGGCGGCGCATCAGGTTTCTTATGTGAATATTTAGAAGAGAATGGTGAAGTGGATGTATTCGTTGAAAACAACGACAACTTCCGTCTTCCTGCCGATCCAAATACGCCTGTAATCATGGTGGGTCCGGGAACGGGCATTGCGCCATTCCGCTCATTTATGCAAGAGCGTGATGCACAAGAAGCTGAAGGTAAAAACTGGTTATTCTTTGGTAACCCGCACTTCACTCAAGACTTTTTATATCAAGTTGAATGGCAAGGCTATGTTAAAGACGGCCTGCTAGACAAAATTACGCTAGCGTTTTCGCGTGACCAAGAAGAAAAGGTATACGTTCAACATCGCTTACTTGAAAACGGTAAGGAAGTATACGAGTGGCTTGAGCAAGGCGCACATTTCTATGTGTGTGGAGATGCTATGTATATGGCTAAGGATGTTGAAAACGCACTGATTGCTATTATTCAAGAGCACGGTGGTAAGTCAGAGGCTGATGCAAAAGCCTATGTTGTAGAGTTACGTAAAGCGAAGCGTTATCAGAAGGATGTCTATTAATGAGTAACGAAAAATCACCATTTATCGTTGAGGGCAAACTGGCTGACAACGAGCGATTAAAGCGTGAAAGTAATAATTTGCGCGGCACGATTACTACCGACTTAAAAGACGATCTTACTGGTGGCTTCACCGCTGACAACTTCCAGCTTATTCGTTTTCACGGCATGTATCAGCAAGACGACCGCGATATTCGTGCCGAGCGTTCAAAGCAAAAACTAGAACCACTGCACAATGTGATGCTTCGTGCCCGCTTGCCGGGTGGCGTTATTACTCCCGATCAGTGGTTAGCTATCGACAAATTTGCCGCCGACCACACTATTTACGGCAGTATTCGCTTAACTACGCGTCAAACATTCCAGTTTCACGGCGTACTGAAGCCCAAAATTAAGTCGATGCACCAAATGCTAAATAAAGCGGGTATCGACAGTATTGCGACTGCAGGTGACGTTAACCGTAACGTACTATGTACTTCTAACCCGGTTGAAACAGAGCTGCATGTAGAAGCATTCGAATGGGCGAAGAAAATAAGTGAACACTTGCTACCAAAAACGCGTGCCTATGCCGAGATTTGGTTGGACGGTGAGAAGATAGAAACAACAGAAAAACCCGTTGAGCCAATTTTGGGTGATAACTACTTACCGCGTAAGTTTAAAACCACGGTTGTTATTCCACCTCAAAACGATGTTGATGTTCATGCTAACGATCTTAACTTCGTAGCTATTGCTGACAACGGAAAGCTTGTTGGCTTTAACGTGTTAGTAGGTGGTGGTTTAGCAATGACCCATGGTGACAAGAGTACCTATCCTCGCAAAGCGAGTGATTTTGGTTTTATCCCACTAGAGAACACGTTAGATGTTGCTGCTGCTGTTGTTACTACACAACGCGATTGGGGTAACCGTGTAAACCGTAAGAACGCGAAAACCAAGTACACCCTTGAGCGTGTTGGCGTTGATAACTTTAAAGCTGAAGTTGAAAAACGTGCTGGTGTGACGTTCCAAGACAGTCGCCCATACGAATTCACAAGCCGTGGCGACCGCTTCGGTTGGGTTGAAGGCATCGATGGCAACTATCACTTAACGGTGTTTATTGAAAACGGCCGTATTTTAGATTACCCAGGTAAAACACTAAAAACGGGTTGTGCTGAAATTGCCAAAATTCACAAGGGCGATTTCCGTCTAACGGCAAACCAGAACTTAATTATTGCGGGCGTTGCACCAGAGCATAAAGACACTATTGAGTCTTTAGCAAAAGAGCACGGCTTAATTGCACCAGAAGTGTCTAACCAACGCTTAGATTCTATGGCATGCGTTGCATTACCTACATGTCCACTAGCGATGGCCGAAGCAGAGCGCTATCTTCCTGACGCTGTAACTGAGCTTGAAGGTTTATTAGCTAAGCATGGTTTAGCTGAAGACAGCGTGGTATTTCGCGTGACAGGCTGCCCTAATGGTTGTGGTCGAGCAATGTTGTCTGAAGTTGGACTTGTGGGCAAAGGCCCGGGTAAATATAACCTGCACTTAGGCGGTGACAGAGAGGGAACGCGTATTCCTCGTATGTATCGTGAAAACATCAGCGAGCAAGAAATCATGGCTGAGCTGGATACGTTGTTTGGTCAATGGGCCAAAGAGCGTAACGAAGGTGAAGCGTTTGGTGATTTTGTAGTGCGCGCGGGTGTTGTTAAACCGGTAGTAGACTCCGCACGGGATTTCTATGACGCATAATACAGCAGTAAGTCAGCAACCACTGTCGTTAGATATCAGCAAGGAAGCACTTGCTGATATCAATGAAACACTTGAGAGCATGTCTGCTCAAGAGCGTGTTGCATGGGCACTAGAAAACTTGCCGGACACGCATATTGTTTCATCGAGCTTTGGTGCTCAATCGGCAGTCATGCTACACATGCTAACGCAGGCTAAACCCGATATTCCGGTTGTACTTACCGACACCGGTTACTTGTTCCCAGAAACGTATCAGTTCATCGACAAATTGGTCGACAGCTTGAAACTTAATCTGCACGTGTACCGCGCCGATATGTCATCGGCATGGCAAGAAGCGCGCTTCGGACGTCTGTGGGAGAAGGGCATAGAAGGTATCGAGCAATACAACAAGATGAACAAAGTTGAGCCAATGCAGCGTGCGCTAAAAGATCTTAATGTCGGCACTTGGTTTGCAGGCTTGCGCCGTAGTCAGTCGGATACACGCGGTAAGTTGCCAGTCCTACAAAAGGTAGGTAATCAGTTCAAGCTGTACCCTATTATTGACTGGAGCAACAAAGACCTGCATTACTACTTAAAAGACAATAACCTTGACTATCACCCACTTTGGGAACAAGGCTATGTGTCAATTGGTGATTGGCATACCACACAGTCACTTCAAGAAGGTATGAGTGAGCAAGACACGCGTTTCTTTGGATTAAAAAGAGAGTGTGGACTTCACGAGTTCGGCGATGGTATCTAGCCCACCACAAACACTTCATTTAGCACCGATTTTATGGCGCTAATGTAATTGTCGTTGGGCGATTTACCCACTAACTTATAAAGTTCACTGCCAACAGGCGTGAACTTGTAGTACACAAGGGCAACGCCCGCCGTTTTGCATGTAAGGCTGATATTCTCGTTCACACATCGAAGCGTCACTTTCTGACCTTCTTGATACTCACCACTTTCAATTTCACTGGCATAAATCAACTTCATTTCTTGAAGTGCCAAAAGGTCTGGGTAGCTTAGGCCAACGGTGCTCAGATTAACTTGCTCAGGATGGTGTTTTCTAAGGAGCGAAAAAAAGCCTTTTCTTCGGTGATAGCCAACCAAAATTCTTGGTACAGCGTCACTATTTCGCTTGCTTGCTACATTGGCCGCTTTAGTAAAAACCTGTGCGTCTCGGTGAGTAAGCGTCTTCAATAACTGCAGTGTACGCAGAGAAAAGCTTCCTGGACGCGCTACTTCCACTGCAAAAATTTTTCCCCATAGCTCTTGCATGGGTCTACTGTAAATCTCTTCAGCCATAGTGCTAAATGCAAAGAACCAATCTGGGTCAAGATTGTCTACAGTTTGTTCATCAATTGTCACATTTAGTGCTATATTTAATACAGCTTGAAGATTACTCGCTTTCTGTGTTTCTAGAATTTGTTTTCTGCGTTCTAAAGCATGTTTTTGTTTTTTGGGGTCGGGCGACAGCATAGAAGGGCTTATACCTACCCTTGCGAACCAAGAGAGCATGCGCTGGCGGCTTGTATCAAGCCTAGCTGCACTACTGGTTTGTTCTGCTGTAGGCTTATCAGCGTGTTGTGTCACCGGCTTTTCGAGAGGTTTTTCGGTTTTTCTTACCTCAGGCGAAAAAGGTTGGGGTGTAATCTTCATGACCGATAATATGTTTTTGATTGCAAATTTCTGTAGGAGCACTATTGCATTGCGTCACTTTTTTATCAATGTAATCGTTGCCTTTATACAATGAGTAGCGCATTCTTATATTGTATGTTTTGAGGAAACTAAGTGGTAATGTCGGCAATGGATTACGATAACGACGAACTCATCTTTTTAGAGGATGATGGTTCGACAGATGAACATGTTGTGCTAGGTAAAGACTGGAATGTGCTTATTGTTGATGACGATGAGGAAATTCATACAGTAACACGCTTAGCGTTGGCTGACCTTGTCGTAAACGACCGCAAACTCAACTTCATTCACGCCTATTCGGCGAAACAAGCCAAAGAACTGCTTCATGAATACGGCAGTACTATAGCCATTATTTTACTTGATGTGGTAATGGAGACAGACGATGCCGGATTTGAAGTTGTAAAATATATTCGCGAAGACATGAATCTGCTAGAGCCGCGTATCATTCTGCGAACGGGCCAGCCCGGTTACGCACCGGAAGAGCAAGTTATCAAGCTTTATGACATAAACGACTACAAAACAAAGACTGAACTGACTCGCGCTAAACTCCTTACCACCATCATTTCCTCGCTGCGTTCTTATCAACAAATTGTCACTATTAGTCAAAACCGAACTGGTCTTGAAAAAATTATTGCTTCATCGGCTAATTTGTTTGAAGAACACTCTGTAAAAGCCTTCTGTGAAGGTGTAGTAACGCAAATTAGCTCGTTGATTGGTTTGGATTCAGAAGGGCTGCTGTGCGCTAGAGCTGGGTCCTTGATCGATAGAGAAGATGAAGATGTTTATGTACTCGGTGCAGCAGGGGAATATGCGAAGTTCATCAACAAACCAATCCAAGAGCTTAACAGTGCTGAAATTGCTGAGAACATAGCGCGTTGCTTACGACTAAAAAAACATATTTTTGAGCACAATTTTTCTGTTCTCTTTATCAGCCGCGCAGGCTTTGAGGCCGCGGTGTTTGTTCGCCAAACCCACGAAATAAATGAACTCGACAAGCATTTATTAGAAGTCTTTTTATCCAGTATCTCCGTTGGGTACGAAAACGTAAACCTCTTTCACGAGCTGCGTAATGCCGCATTTAGAGATTGGCTAACCCGTCTACCTAACCGCAATGAGTTTATCAACATGCTAGATAAACCTCATATCTTTGCTTGTGAAGACTGCTGTGTGGCGCTTATTGATGTTAACCACTTCTCAGATATCAATGATGGTTTAGGCCAAGAAGTGGGGAATGATCTCTTACGTGCGATAAGCGATCGTTTCTTAAGTTCTTTTGACGACTCGGTGAAAAAAGGCCGAATTGGCGCTGACGTATTTGGTTTAATCGGACCAGAAGCAGTGGTTAATCCAGAATCTATCAATGAACTTTTTAGCTCGACCTTTGTTGTTGAAGATCACACGTTGCCAGTTAATGTCACCATCGGATTTTGTCGATTGGACAAAAAGCGCAATATTGGTATTGAGATTTTAAAACGTACCAACATTGCACTTAATAGAGCGAAGAAAAACCTTACCGATAATTACGAGTTTTACGCAAAGGATATTGAGGATCAGACAACATGGCGTTTAGATATGATCCGCCGTTTGCGAAGCGATTTTGCTGCTCGTAAGTTGGAATTGTGGTTTCAGCCGCAGGTCGATCTGTTAAATGAGCAAGTTGTGGGTATGGAAGCATTATTACGTTGGCCAGACGGTAATGGCGGCTTTATTTCACCTGCAGTTTTTGTACCTTTAGCTGAATATTCGGGACTCATTGTCGATATTGGCGAATGGGTGTTAGAAGAAGCGTGCAGTCGTCTGCAAAAATTAAAGGAGCTTGGCTACGGACATTTGCGCGTGGCGGTAAACATTTCTATTCCTCAGTTTCGCGATCGTTTATTCGTTGAAAAGGTCAAGCTTGCGCTGTCTACAGCAGAATGTGACCCTAGCTTGTTAGAACTAGAGATTACCGAAAGCGTGGTTATGGATGAACCACAAATAGTGATAGATGCACTTCGAGCGTTAAAGGAACACGGCGTTCAAATAGCGATTGACGATTTTGGAACCGGTTTCTCTTCAATGAGCTATCTACAACAGCTACCTTTAGACAGACTAAAAGTGGATCGCTCGTTTGTTAAAGATGTTAAGCCAGGCGCTAGCGCTGTATTAGCAGAAACCATTGTAACGCTAGGTAATAAATTGGGTCTGCTCACTATTGCCGAAGGTGTAGAAAAACGAGAGCAAGCTAGCTATATGATTAAGCTTGGATGCGACGAGGCGCAAGGTTTCCTGTATGCTAAACCTATGCCCTTTGCAGAGCTGCTAGCATTCTTAGAATCTCAGAAATAGCGCACTGTCATATTTTTTCGAATTTTTCGCTAAATATTTCACACTGTAATACTTCTGTCACAAAAGTATGATCGGAATTGACTGTTCGGCGTATATACAGTATATTTACACAACAGTGACGTACTGTAATACAGGAGAATAGACATGCGTAAAGTAGTAATTGGTTTAGCATTATCAGCTGCATTTGGTATTGCGCATGCGGAATCTGGCAGTAACCAGCTTTTCGATTGCATGGATGCGAAAACATTCGAAATGAATAACCAATGTATGGCTGACAAAATCAGCACTAACATTCGTTTCCGTGATGCACAAACAAAGCTCATCGATCTAGCGAGCGAGAGTCAGGGCGATTATGCCATTGCAACAATGACTTTCGATCAGGAAAAAATGCATATTGATGTGGTAGCTCACAAAGACGCGCTAAATGCGCTAGCAGCTAACCGCAACTAAGCGAGTCAATCGTTTTGAAAGCCGGCTTCATCGCCGGCTTTTTTGTGCCCGTTAAAAAATTCTGTTCAATCCGTTTATAGCAGCTACACGATACGCTTCAGCCATAGTAGGGTAGTTAAACGTGGTATTAACGAAATAATCAATCGTATTGCCTTCACCTTTTTGTTGCATTATTGCTTGCCCAATGTGGACGATCTCAGATGCACGCTCACCAAAACAATGGATCCCAAGAATTTCTTTTGTCTCTCGATGAAACAAGATCTTTAAGCTTCCTGTTTGGGTAGAGGCAATCTGAGCCCGTGCCAAATGCTTAAATTGCGCTCGACCCACTTCGTACGGCACTTTTGCAGCGGTAAGCTCTTGCTCAGTTTTACCAACAGAGCTTATTTCAGGGATGGTGTATATACCAGATGGAATGTCGGCAACCAGTTCGGCGTGCGTCTTTTTGTTAAGCATGGCTTCTGCTGCAAACCTACCTTGGTTGTAAGCTGCTGATGCTAAACTGGGATAGCCTATTACATCACCTACTGCATAAATGTTATCAACATCTGTTTGGTAGTTTTCATTTACTCTAAGCTGTCCACGGCTGTCTGCTTTAATACCTACGTTCTCAAGTTTTAATGTGTCAGTGTTGCCTGTTCGACCGTTTGCGAATAATAGGCAATCTGCACGCATGCGTTTACCAGAATCAAGATTGAGAATAACTGAGTCGTCGGTAGCCTTTACCGACGAATACGCCTCGTTATGACGTATAAGGACACCGTTGTTCCATAAGTGATAACTAAGTGCATCTGATATTTCGGTATCAAGAAATGACAGCAACCTGTCGCGCATATTTACCAGATCTACCTTTACGCCTAAGCCTCTAAAGATGCTGGCGTATTCAGAGCCGATAACACCTGCTCCGTAAATGATGATCGATTTAGGATCGTGATTAAGCGACAAAATAGTGTCTGAGTTATAGATACGCGGGTGATTAAAGTCGATATCTTTGGGGCAATATGGACGTGAGCCTGTGGCAATTGCAATTTGCTCGGCTGTAACAATATCTTTCGAACCATCCTCACGCGTTATCTCAAGAGTATGTGCATCTATAAAACTGGCTTCACCGTGAAACAAGGTAACGCGATTTCTATCGTAAAACGATGAACGCAGGCGGGTTTGGCTTTTAACCACACCACTTGCATGGCGCATAATGTCAGAGAACGTAAGGCTTTTACTTAAATGGTTATCAGCAAATAAAGGCGATGTATTGTATTCAATTAAACGGCTTACCGAATGGCGCAGAGCTTTTGACGGGATAGTTCCCCAATGCGTACAGCCACCTCCAACAGCCTCGTACCGTTCAACAATGGCGACTTTTTTGCCTGCCTTTGCAAGCTGCATTGAAACACCTTCACCGCCAGGTCCTGTACCAATGACAATGGCATCGTAATGATAAGACGGTGCTTTTGACTTCTGTTTTGTCGCCATACAACTTTCCTCAATGTTCTGCATATATTGTGGTAACTATAGTACTACCTTACAAACTCTGTAATACCAACTCTAGTCTTATATAAAAAAACCACATAAGCAGACACTTATGTGGTTTCTTGATAATATTTAAACAGCGCGGATCCACGCGTTAATTTATGCCATTTGCAACGACAAGCTTTGTAATTGGACCCACTTCTCTTTTTGAACAGCGAACGCGTGTTTAAGTTCTTTATACTTGTATGCGAGTTCAAGCCCCTCCAAACTGCGTTTAAGGGTTTTCTTTTTAATCCGCATCACGCGCTTTTTCGTGGCGTAATACTCGCTCATGCGCTGCATAAGCAAATCATATTCGTCTTGAATCGTTTTCATCATTTCTTCAGCGTTAGGCAAGACTGAAACTTGCTCACTAGCTCGCTGAAGTTGCATGGCTGCAAGCGCCTTTTCAATTCTCTCTTCAGGAACTTTACGTAAATTAGTTGTGAGCCCAACAAGTGATAGTCCTTTAATTAACCACTTTGTCGGATCAAACTGATACCAGCGAATACCATTTCTGTAGTCATATTCAAAAATATGGTGGTAGTTGTGATATCCCTCACCGAAAGTAAAGAACGCAAGCACACCATTGTCACGCGCCGTATTTTTATCGGTATAGGGCTGGCTACCCCAGAAATGGGCTAACGAATTAATGAAGAAGGTTACGTGATGCACAAGCACTAGGCGTAACACGCCTGCAATTAATATCATGCCCAGCACATCGCCATTCAGATAGCCTAAAAAGGCAGTTATGCCAAAGTTGGCAATTAGCATAATTGGCAAATAGTGGTTGTGCTGCCACATAACAACTTTGTCTTTTTGAAGATCCTTGCAGTTGCTGTAGTCGTCATAACGTTTAGCTTGATACTCTCGTAACATCCAACCTATATGGGCAAACCATAACCCTTTTTTCGCTGAGTATGGATCTTTGTCATTGTCGTCAACATGGCGGTGATGAATACGGTGGTCAGAAGACCAATGCAAAATACTGTTTTGCAGCGCCATTGCTCCACCAATTGCTAGCACAACTCGCACAACGGGGTTGGCATCATAGGTTTTATGCGACCATAAACGGTGATAGCCTGCGGTAATCGACATGCCGGTAAAGTAAAAAAGAAACAGTGCGGTACCGATTTCCGCCCAGTCTATACCTTGGTATGCCACCCAAAGCGGAACACCAATAAATGCAATCGCGCCAGATATTATAAATACCAGCACATTCGTTAAGATAAGAGGAGGTTTTTTCATTTTATACAACTTGGCTTACAACTGTTCGCTAATTTATCGTTTTACACGTTCTCAGGCAAGCAAAACCAAGATAAGTTCTGCTTACATGTGTAAAGTTTAATTATAGTGTAATTGCCAGTTTTCGCGCTCATTAAACGCGCTTTTCTGATTAGTTGTTGTTTATGAAAGAGATGATAGCTTGGGCAATTTCTTTTGGTGCTTCAATTTGCGGGTAGTGACCAATATTGTGAAGCTTAACGATATGCTTTGAGGATACTAACTCCTCAAAACGAGCAACCATATGGCCACCTGATATAGGATCTGCGCAGCCGTTTACCAATTGAATAGGGCACACAGCATGTGTTAGGGCGTGTAGCCAGCGTTCACGATTGTGCTTGCGCTGTGTCATGTAGCCTATTAATTTATGAAAAACGCGTTTGCCATTATTGTGTGTTATCAACGCCCACATTATTTCCAGTTCTTGTTTAGTGGGCTGGGTGTGTTTACCAAATATGGAACGCATGTTCTTGTCTACGCTTTTTTTGGTCACCAGTTTAGCTACAAGCGAACCTACAAAAGAATTTAGTAATACTTGAATAAACTTAGGCTTATGGCTTTCAGGAAATAGTCCTCCATTGAGTAACGTAGCGCTATGTATAGTGATGCGGCGTTTATTACGTTCAATGTGTGCGTGACGATACAGTAATTCTTGTGCAACAGAGTCGCCATAGTCGTGGGCAACTAAGTGGCACTCATTAATATTTAGGTGTTTTAATAGAGCTTCATAAATATCTGCTTGAGTGTGTATGGTGTAATCAAGTGACTCTGGTTTGTCTGAAAAACCAAATCCAATCATATCCAGGGTAATAACTCTAAAGTACTCGCTCAATGCATCCCATATCTTACACCAGTCCCAACTTGCCGTGGGGAAACCATGAATGAGCAACAATGCAGGTTTTTGCGCATCCTTTAAATGTATATTTTCTCCGCCGTCTTTAAAGAAAATTCGATGTGATTTAAAAGAGAAAAAACTGCCGCTAGAAAGCCAGTTTTCGAGTGTAGGCAATAAATTGGCTGCTTCTTTTTCCATCACGCTCACGTTTCTCTTTATCTTTTTTCTTACTGTATCTTGGTTTATAAGCTACACCTAGCGATTTTAAAATTTAAAGTTCTCTCTTTTGTGTAGCATGAGATAGACTAACGCAGAACTTAAAAATGGTGTCATCGTGAGTCGACAAGAACAGAAACTAAAAACACGTCAAAATATAATTCATGCTGCGTTTTCTTTGCTTGATGAAAACCGAAGCCTATCTGCCATTAGCTTAAGAGAAGTTGCACGGGAAGCGGGTATTGCACCTACGTCTTTTTATCGACATTTTAAAGATATGGATGAATTGGGTTTGACGCTCGTTGACGAGGCTGGACTGGCTTTGCGTCAGCTTATGCGTCAGGCAAGACGTAGAATCGCCTCTGGCGGTGGTGTAATACACACCTCTGTTGAAACCTTTATGGAATTTATCTCAGCTAATAAGAATGTGTTTCGCTTACTATTACGTGAGCACACCGGCACATCATCAGCATATCGTTTAGCCGTGTTTAGAGAGATACAGCACTTTATTGATGAACTTACCGATTACATTATCGAACAGCAAGGTGTGGAGTACTCTTGTGCCCAGCTGCAAGCTGACGCGATGGTGAGGTTGGTGTTTAGTGCTGGAGCAGAGGCACTTGAAGCCGATGAAAAGTTGAGAAACGAAATTGGTGAGCGCGTAAAAATGCAGCTACGTTATGTCCAGATTGGCGCTTTTGCTACGAATGCAAAAAGCTAGTTTATTACGGCTTCAATCGCTTGGTGCGAAAAAAATAGTGCGATACAAAGCAAGAATGCACGATAAGAGGCGCTTATAGCGCCTCTTTCTTATTTTCTATCTGTTAACGCTTACGCGTTAATAAAACACCGGCTTCAACATGATGAGTAAAAGGGAACTGGTCAAATAATGCGGCATTAGCAATGCTGTGTGTTTCACATAACAAATTAAGGTTGTCGGCGAGTGTTTCAGGGTTACATGATATGTACACAATGTTGTCGTAATCCTGAATCATTTTTAAAGACTCAGTGTCTAATCCTGCGCGCGGTGGGTCAACAAGCACTGTGGTAAAGTTATAGTCTTCTAGGGAAATGCCTTCAAGACGACTGAACGTACGTTCACCTTTCATCGCTTGAGTGAATTCTTCCGCAGCAAGCCTTACAATTTTCACATTATCAAGCGCATTTTGCTCAATATTAAACTGAGCCGCTTGTACTGAAGGCTTCGCTATTTCAGTGCCTATTACATTATCGAAGTGCATAGCGAGTGGTAACGAGAAGTTGCCTGCGCCGCAATACATTTCCAGCAAGTCGCCCGATAAGGGCTTAACACAATTGAGTGCCCATTCAATCATTTTACAGTTAACGTTAGCATTTGGTTGCGTGAAGCTATTTTCAATGTGTTTGAAAATAAACTCTTTACCGTTTACAGGCAGCTTTTCAATGACAAAATCGTTGTCGATAATGCGTTTTTGTTTTCGCGCGCGGCCAATGATATTTACCTTCGTGAAAGTCGTCTCTAATTGCGCTTTAAGTTTACGCGCTTGTTCTTCCCATTCGTCATCAAGCTGGCGATGGTAAAGTAGGCTAATCACCAACTCTTCAGACAGTGCAGACAAATAATCAATTTGGAACAGCTTCTTTCTAAGCACATCATTCGGTTTAATCAACGCAAGCAGTTCAGCCATTGCTTTATTAATGGTTTCACATGCTGGTGGAAAAGTATCAACTCTGTATTTTTCCTTTGTCTCTTGGTTGAACATAATGTGATAAAGATCATCACCTTCATGCCATACACGAAACTCCGCTCGCATACGGTAATGCATCGGTGCAGAAGGAAACACCTCAAGCGCTGGCGCTTTAAATGGTGAAAGTAGCGCAGAAAGACGTTCTACCTTTTCATCTAATTGTGATTGATAGTCAGTTTGACTGGTTGTGCTCATGCCTTTCTCCATCGCTATACTTCAGAAACATTGCCGTGCTTTTGAGCACAGGTCGCGAATTGTAGTGGGTTGTAAAATATCTGCAACTAGCGAACGCCATGTTTAGCGTTATTCCTTGGTATCTCTACATTTATTAAAAAGGTGTATTAAAATTAAACAAAATTGATTCTTTGCCGATATATTGGTTGAGGATAGTGAGGATCAGATTATGAACGTGGGTCAAATTAAAGCTTTCATGGGTGAGACGAAGGCGGATCAAAAGGCAACAGTTCACCCGAACGAAGCGCTTAAAAAGCAGCTTCAGCAAGATGGGCTACAGCAAGCAGCTGAATTCAGCAAACAGCAGGCCGCACAAGTTACTATGTCTAGTAGCCAAACCAGTATTGGTCTTAAGGTAGTAAGTAGCAGCCTTAGTCAAACACTTGAGCTTGACGGTCAAAAGCCTCAAGACGTAAAAGCAAAAAGTATTGAAGACAAACCGGCAAGCCTTTTTGATTTCGAGAAAGTGGCGAGAAATGTTTTGAAATTCGTTGGTGGTGTAATTCGTGGCGCGGCAAATGGTGGTGCGAATGACGAGAAGCTTAGCGGTTTATTTAGTCAGGCCAGAGAAGGTGTAAGCCGTGGGTTTGCGATGGCCGAAAAAGACTTAGCTGGCTTTATGAATGAAGAGATAGAGCAGGGCATGACAAAAAGCCGCGATCTTATTGATACGGGAATTGACGATTTAGAAACTGATATATTCGGCCGACAGTCACCTAACGCGGTCTCTCTTTCAGCCCTTAACGCAGTAGCGGCTTCTGATGAAAGATCGGGAAATCTTTTGATCAGAACCAAAGATGGCGATGAAGTAACATTCAGTTTTGAAAGTTTGCGATCTTTTCAGGCTTCACAGCAGTTATCTTTTGTTGCTGAGAACAAAGCTAATACTGTGAGCAGCAACGGTGAGAATGCTGAAGGACAAAACGCACCAGCCTATTCAGTAGCCGCGCAACAAACTACGTCGTACCAATATTATGAGAAGAGCGGAATTAGTTTTTCTTTGAAAGGCGAGCTTGATGAAGACGAGCTAAATTCAATTGCTGACTTAGTAGGGCAGGTGCAGGATCTTGCCGATACATTTTATAGTGGTGACATAGATAAAGCGTTTGAAGAAGCGCTGAGTCTAGGCTTTGATGATAAAGAATTAGTTGGCTATGCGCTTAACCTTAATAGAACGACACAATCTGAGGTGCTGAAGACCTATGAAGGCATTCAACATTATAATGACGAGAAAAGCGATAAGTCGAAGTTTGGTAATGTAGTAAGTCCTATCTCTCAATATTTAGATAAGATGATGGGAACGTTTGTTAACGCCGAAAAGACTTTGAACAGTAATGAAGATTACAATGCGTTAATTGGTGGCCTAATTAGTAATATGGAAGATGTTCAGGTGCCTGACCTAGTAAGTGCAATAAACCGCTTCCATTCGTTTAATCAGACATTACTAGCGGGACTTCCACAGGCTGACAGCACTGAGCAAACGTCGGACAAGCCAAATAACGCGTAATATGAGCATGTTAGTAAATAGAGTAACTAATAAAAAGCCCGGTATTAACCGGGCTTTTTATTTAGGCGTGTTCAACTTTATCTTTAGCGGGTCGAACCTTGAGGGTTCGCTCCTGAAAGATTGAGTCGTTTGTTTTCTCAATGACTGAATTAAGATCGTTAGTAACAACTTCTATAAAGCCGTAACCTTTTCTCTTTCCTGTTTTACGATCCTTCATCAGGCGAACTGATTGAACTTGGATGAAATCACTAAAGTAATCTTTAACCGCGTTTTCATTTGCGCGATAGGGTAAGTTACCAACATAAAGTGTTTCTACTGATCCTTCATTTGTTTGATCGCGCACATCTGAGGAAGATGGACTTTGAATAAGTGATGCTAACCAGGGAGTAACGATACCACTTATTAATAAAGCAGCTGAAACCGTGATCGGAACATGGACGTCTAAACTAGCAGAGGAAAATAACAAATAACCTGCGATTGCAAAAATAGCGCTAATAACAGCGCATTGAATAAAGCCTACTTTCATATACCTACCTTTCTATTGTTTATTTTATGGGTTGGAGGCTGGTTATAGTTTACTCATTTGTAACAAATTGAACAATAAAATGTGAAAAAACTAATCTAAAGGCGCATTAGATCGGAAGAAATGATGCGAAAATGAGCGGTTAAGCTTAAAAACTCATTAAAATGCAAAAAAATACAATTTAACTGTTGATCTTTCGAGTGAGCTATCTATAATGCGCTCCACGTTCTGAGGGGGCTTCAAGCAAAACGAAGCAATCAATGAGCTGAGTGCGAAACCAAGTTTTCAAACAAATAAAAAGTTTAAAAACATGGTTGACATCGAAAATAAACGATGTAAAATGCGCTTCCACTTCGAGAGAGGTGATTCGCGAAAGCGAAAT
>NZ_JAZETR010000012.1:0-111101 GCF_036864375.1 Alteromonas sp. S167 | reverse complement strand
TCTATAAGAACACTGGTTCTCTTTATTGCTTTCTCAATGACACTACTTGCAGTTCAAAAATTGAAGGATTTGTATAGTTTTACAAATTCGTTCATAACCTACGATTTGTTGGCAATGAGGTGGCTTCGATATGGTTACATCTACCCATTTCTTGAAGCCTACGCGGGGATAGGAATGGTAGCTCAACTGCCTGCCATAGCTGTTGCGCCATTTTCACTATTTATAGGAACCGTTGGGGCAATTTCTGTCTTTAAAGCAGTATATGTGGATAAACGGGAGCTCAAATGTGCTTGTGTCGGTGGGGACAGTAACGTGCCGTTAGGTTTTGTTTCACTATCAGAAAACATTTTTATGATAGCAGGCGCATTTCTCATGTTATCTTTTTAGTTACAAGAGTTACTTATCGACTAAACTTAATAAAAGTAACTCTATCAGCTTTTAAGATTGAAAAGACTGCTTGTTTAACTACATAGGAAGTTGTTTATCTTAGTTACAAGCAAATGTCATTGATTAAAGTGTCCTTAAGACTTATCTTGTCTAAGGGAATAACGTCGCGTAAAGGTTGAGAGCAAATACAAAGTTATGAGATCTATTATTTTCACACTATGCATTGGATATTTATTGGTACTGTTTACCGTGCCAGTTGATGCGTGTGAAATGAAAATGGATGAACATAGCTCATTAACTAAGGTTTCTCACAAATTCGCAGACGCTCATGAGGAGAAACGTAGCAGTTCACCTAGTTCTAAGCATCAAAGCGCTCACACTGATGGACACCCCTCGCATTCGGGTAAATCAGGTTGCTGCAATGATGGATGTATGTGTATAGCTACCAATTGCTACCACTTTACAAGTCTTTTTTACGTTCCCATTCGTCAATTTGAAACAACGTTTGCTGAGCAGTATGACATTATCGCTCTAGCTGTTCCCTTCAAAATTTTCACTCCACCTTTTCGTCCACCGATAGCCTAAGGCACTGACTTAGTTAGTAATACTTTTTAAATGGATGAACTTCCTTCGTCCAGTTAGTATCAATTCAAAGGCTAAAAACTATGAAAAATTCTATCGACAACGGTCGCAGAAGATTTGTGCTCGGTGCCCTAACCTCGAGCGCTGCGGCTGCGTTAACCAACGTTAGTCCTCTATGGGCAGCACCTGTTGGTCGCCATTTTAAAGATCAAGTTTTGACAGGTGATATTAAAAATCTCAATGTGTCAAAAGCGCAATTGCCAATAGGCTCAAATATGGGCTCACCTATAACGATCAACGGTCAAATGCCGGGCCCGTTGATTAGATTGAAAGAAGGACAGCGAGCGCACCTCAATGTAACTAACCACCTTAACCAAGATACTTCAATACACTGGCACGGGATTATTTTACCACCAGATATGGATGGCGTTCCGGGAGTTTCCTTTGCCGGAATAAAACCTGGCGAAACATTTAAATATGCATTCGATGTCGAGCAAAACGGCACCTACTGGTACCACAGTCATTCAGGCCTCCAAGAACAGTTGGGCCATTTAGGACCTCTTGTGATCGACCCTGCAAATGGAGACATTGGGGCTGATAGGGAACATACAATTATTTTAAGCGATTGGACGTTTTCAGACCCCCATGACGTTATGCGAAAACTGAAGGTAGCGGAAGGTTATTACAATTATCAAAAGCGAACTATTTTCGACACGTTAGAAGACGTAAAGAAAAAAGGGTTTGCCGATACATGGGAAGAGCGTGCTATGTGGGGTGCAATGCGTATGAGCCCTCGCGATATAGCTGACGTTACAGGCAGTACATATACATACTTAATGAATGGCCGGACACCACAAGATAATTGGCAAGCCCTGTTTAAAGTAGGCGAGAAAATCCGGTTGAGGATCATAAATGGTTCTGCGATGACTTATTTCGACTTTCGCATCCCAGGGCTTGAAATGACAGTTGTAGCTGCAGATGGTCAGCCTGTTAAACCAGTAAATGTGGATGAGTTTCGAATTGCAGTAGCGGAAACTTATGACGTAATCGTTCAGCCAAAAGAGCGAAAAGCTTATACCTTTTTTGCGGAAAGTTTTGATAGAAGTGGATATGCGCGTGGCACCCTAACCCCGTCAATTGGCCTTACTGCAGAGGTTCCCCCACAGCGAGTTATCACAGAGCGTGGCATGGCGGCGATGGGGATGGACATGTCTGGTATGAAAGGCATGAATATGGATAAGTCCAAGGTCGACAGCTCGGGCATGGCTGCTCCAAAAGGTGAAATGAAAGGAATGGGGCAGCATAGCGCCCATACAATGCATGGCACCCAAATGGAAGGAGAAATGACCCCCTCCAAAAAGCTCCCAGTAGAAAGCATAGACATTGTCCACAGCGAAGACGGGCACGGCGCTGGTGCAGCGATGATTGCTAAAAATCCAAGCTCTAGGTTGGATGAACCTGGGATCGGTTTGGAAGACAGCCCACATCGTGTCCTTGTTTATACAGATTTAGTCGGTGAAAGTCCTTGGCCTGACGAAAGAGAGCCGGAACGTCAAATTGAGCTTCACTTAACGGGCAATATGGAAAGGTACATGTGGTCGTTCGATGGCAAAAAGTTTAGTGAAGTAGACGGATATGTACGTTTCAATTATGGCGAGAGACTACGTCTGATCTTGGTTAATGACACTATGATGGATCACCCTATTCATTTACATGGTATGTGGATGGAACTTGAAAACGGCCAATATCCAAGACCTCGTAAACACACGATCAGCCTCAAGCCTGGAGAGAAGGTCTCGTTACAAATCAGCGCAGATGCCCCCGGTGAGTGGGCGTTTCATTGTCACCTGCTATACCACATGGAAGCAGGTATGTTTCGTGTTGTACAGGTCGCATAGGAGATTAAAATGAAACAGATATTAATAGCAGGCCTAATAACATTAACTTTGAGCGTTGACAATGCTTTGGCTCAATCAAGAGATGACTGGCCATCTCCTATTCCTAATGAATATTTTGGCCAAGTTCTATTTGACCGGCTTGAATATACTCGCACTGATGAGCAGCAAAATATAGGGGTCTGGGACATGCAAGCGTGGTATGGCGGAGATTACCATCGTCTTGTTTTTAAAAGCGAAGGCGAAAATACACAAAACGATGGAATGCCTACTGATCTGGAACGAGCAGAACTATTGTACGGTTATCTCGTTTCTTCTTTTTGGTCTATACAATTTGGTGTGGGCACAAAGGGAGAGCTGTCATCCGATGCGGATATGGAAAACTATGCGGTGGTCAGTTATCAAGGTCTAGCGCCTTACTGGTTTGAAATGGAAAATTCACTGCGTATTAACGAAGACGGTGACATGCAGTTCATCAATGAAACCGAATATGACTGGCAACTAAGTCAAGTTTCCTATCTGCAACCTCGATTGGAAGTTGTTGCCAACCTCACTGATTCTGAAAAGTATGACCGTCAAAGCGGGCTGAGTAATATTCGTATTGGTTTGCGATATCGGCATGAAATTGTGAGGGAGGTAGCACCTTATGTCGGTGTTTATTACAGCAAAGCTTTGGGAAATACAGCTGATGCATTAAAGGCTGAAGGCAAGTCAACCAGTGAGACTGGTGTAGTGTTAGGTGCAAGGATTTGGTTTTAAACGCCCTACGCTAAAAATGAAATAACTGGTATGCCATTGCCAGTTATTTCTTTCTACACGTCTTCGAATTTGTTTTGTAATGGGCCTGTGTTCTTATATTTGCTGCAGGTTGCTTTTGTTGTTACTCAGGCTCATATGACATAAAGGAGTAACCAATATGAATGATCGCGAGCATTCAGACAGGAAAGATTCGTTAAGCCTCTGGGGCGCGGTATCGATGGGAACTGGTGTAATGATAGGTGCTGGTATATTTGCTTTAACCGGGCAAATAGCGGAGCTGGCAGGCACATGGTTTCCTTTTGCGTTTTTAGTTGCAGCGATAATTGCAGGGTTTAGCTCATACAGTTACGTCAAAATGGCACAGAAATACCCCTCTGCAGGTGGTATCGCCATGTTTCTGAAAAAAGCCTATGGTAGAGGTCTGTTGACCGGTGCCTGTGCATTGCTGATGTTTTTTTCCATGGTTATCAATGAAAGTTTGGTAGCCCGCACTTTTGGCACTTATGTCCTACAATTGTTTGACTCTCAGGGCGCTGAGTGGCTTATACCAGCGCTTGGCGTGAGTCTTCTTATTGTGGCATTCATTGTTAATATTTTGAGTAATCAATTCATACAGACCCTCTCATTTATTATGGCTTTTATCAAAATAGCAGGACTTGCAGTTTTGGCAATTGGTGGGCTGTGGGCAACCGGTTTGTCGTTTGAGAGCGTTTCAGCTCAACCGCAAGATACCAGCGCAACCGGTTTTCTCGGAGCCGTGGCACTTGGTATTTTGGGATACAAAGGATTCACTACAATCACAAACAGCGGAGGCGAGCTCAAACAACCAGAAAAAAATGTAGGAAGGGCCATAGTCATTTCTATATCCATTTGTGTGGTACTTTATGTTTTTGTCGCAGTTGCAGTTGGAGCAAATTTATCAATTGGCGAAATAATACAGGCAAAAGATTATTCGCTTGCTGAAGCATCTCGACCCGCATTCGGCCAGTATGGTGCTTGGTTTACTATAGCTTTCGCGATTATTGCCACGTCTTCCGGTGTCGTTGCCAGCATCTTCGCTGTTTCAAGAATGCTATCGATGCTTACATCAATGCAACTTGTGCCTCACCGTCATTTTTCATTACCGGGAGATATAAGAAGACATTCCTTAATTTATACGTTAGTCATCGCAATATTTCTTACCATATTCTTCGATTTGAGCCGCATAGCCTCCATCGGTGTAGTTTTTTATATCGTAATGGATATCTTCATCCACTGGGGAGTGTTCAAGCATTTACGAGATGATGTGCAAGCTAAAGCTTGGGTACTAGTCAGTGCAATTATTCTCGATATCATTGTTCTTCTATCTTTTATGTGGGTGAAAGCAAAATCAGATATCTTCATTGTTGGGATTTCTGTGGCTGGACTTCTTATCGTATTCGCGGCTGAGAAATGGTTTCTAAAGCTCCATGCGTATGATGATGATGATAAAAATTATAACTGATGCAAATCATTGAAGCTGTTCATGAACTACATCGACGGAGTAAGACAATATTCAGCGTAGGCAGAGTAGCAGCCTAAAAGGTAAGCGCAGTTGTTATGAATAGGAAAGGAATTAACCGGCATTAGCGTGCCGGTTATTTTTACTCGTGGCACACTTTAACCGCTTTTTTGCTGCTTCAGTGTATCCATTATTTCAGCAAACTCCTGTCCTTTTGACTCAGGTGGCTGGCTACAACCCTGCTTCTCTGTATTGGTTTGACTGGGTAGTTGCATGGCTTGCTGTAAGGCTAATTCTGAATTATTGGTTATCATAATATCTCACCGTTAGTTTAAATTTATGTGGCAGTAGATATCAGCAAATATCGTACCTGTGCTAAAAGGACAAATACTGACTATTTATTTAGCCCTCACTACTACAGTTGCCTATTGTAAATACTGGCAATAAGCCAACCCAGTACACCTGCGAACAAAGCCCATAAAGCTCCGCCTATCACTACACCCAATAAAGGCACGTTCCATATCATCCCTTGCCAGTCTGAAAACATTATATTACCAGCCATGGGTGACATCATGTCGGGCATTGTAATAATGAACAAAGAACTAACAACTAACAACACTCTCGAAGCTGAACGATGCGGCGCACGCGAACGCAAATACATTTTCTCGAATTTTCATCTTACGCCTCCTTAAAGCCAGCATCATAATGTAACGACATCGCTCAGCATTGTTGTTGAGTGAGAACGTAGAGCACATTAAGGTTATGTACGCTTCCTGTGAGCGCCCTGCGGCAAGTGGTGGCAACTCCACGGTTTGTGCGTCGCATTGTCTTTTATATTTTGATCTACAAACTGGTAATAACCTTCTTTTGTGTGTGTCCACCAGTCATTGTGAAGATCTGCGCCGTGTTTTCGAATGATCGCTTCAATACCGTCTAAATCGATATGTGTCGCATCATATGCCAGGTGAATAGCCCCTTCTTTGATGTTGTAGCTCACCTCATCAATGCCAAAGAGCTTGTCAATCTCTTCAATTAGGGGCTCGCAATTTGCCTCATAGACATTGCTGAGCCGTAAATTCCGAACGACTAAATTTGCTTCTCTGACACCGACTCTGTGGTCTAAATCACTCATATCTTTCTCCTCGGGTGTTAATTTGAATGTTTCTGAGATTCGGGTGAATGGCTTCCATCCATTTTCGACATCATTACTTCCATCATCTTAAGATGCCTTTCTGCCATATCAACTTGGTTTTGCATGGGTTGCCCTTCCATTTTTTCGTGCATTATATGCATCATTCCCATCATGGATTGCATGTGTTTTTTCATCATTTCACGCTGCTTGCTGGGATTCTTTTCTTCTTTGATAGCGTTAACTTCTTCCTTCATCGACTTTATTTTTGCATTCATCATATGCATATCTTGGCCACGCATAGGCATTCCCGTTTGAATCTCTGGCTTGTCTGAGCCCTTATGCTCATGCTCTTCCATTTGTTGAGCTTGCGATGTTGCAGCCATTACTAATGTGGTTGAAAAAATGATTGATTTAGTGAATTTTTTCATGGTTTTCACCTTTTAATTTAAAGTTGAGGTTTGGGATCCAGCCAGGTGTCGTGTTGATATAGCTCACATACTCATCGCCAAATTCAGCAATAGCCAGAGCTTCTTCACGCTTTGCCAGTTTCACATACACAACAACTAAAACTGGAAACATGACCAGTGTGGGAATGGTCGGCCATTGCAACAAAAAACCGAACATGATCAGTATGAAGGCTAAATATTGAGGGTGGCGACACCGCGCATACCATCCAGTCTTAGCTAAGTGATGGTTCTTCTGAGCGTGGTGCAGCACATTCCATGCTGAGGACAAGATAAAGAATCCTGCAACAATAAATACCATACTGGCGATATGAAATAGGTCCCAGTGGGCGTCGCCTTTAAAACCAAAGAAAGTATGCAACAGATGTCCGTTTTCGTGCGCAAAAAAGTTTACTTCCGGATAGGTTTCAGCAAGCCATCCTGACAAGAAATAAATAGTCAGTGGGAAGCCATACATTTCGGTAAACAGGGCTACAATAAACGCAGAAAATACCCCCAAACTTCGCCAGTCGGTGGAAGATTTTGGCTTTACAAAACTGAATGCAAAAAAGATAAAAATAGCTGAGTTCAGTATCACCATTGACCATAAGCCATAATCATATGTATCATTCATCTTGGTTGTCCTTTTTAAGTGACTCCTTTCGGCCTTCCTCCAACCCCTGAATGTATCCATCACGATAAGCCGCGTTGTTATCACTCAATTCCTGAAAACTTTTCTGCTTATTGTCACTGTCGCGAGAATGTTCGTGGGCGTGTCCGTGTTTACCGTGGCTACTGTGCATGAATATATGCATGAATGGGCACAGCAATAAAATCAAATAGGGAAGAAACTGAAGGACATGATGACCATGTTCGAAAATTAAAAAATAAGTAACGGCAGCGATCATCGCTAATGCTGCCCACCCTGTAGGTGTTGACCAAAATCTGGGGTGACTGTTTTTCATGACTCCTCCTATACCACCGTAAGAACACCGCGATACATCTGCATCTGGCAGTGAAAAGTATGTTCGCCCTGTGGGACGTTTTCGAGGTGAATTGGTGTTACCTCATTAAGCGTTAGCTGCTCACTGATATCTAATGAAGGAATTAGCAGTACTTCGGAACAGGGAGACTCATCTTTGCGCAAAAACTTCAACGTAACAGATTGGTTTGCGTTTACCTGAATAGACGCTGGTGAGTACACGCCATTTTTTACTTCTATGAGTATTTCGTTACTTTCAGTAACTGTCTGATCAGGCTTGTATAACCAAAACCACCAAATAATCAGTGCAATACCCGTAAGTCCTACAATATTAATTATCATCATAAGAAAACTCCTTAGTGGTCCTTTGCCTTGAATAGGCGAAGCCGGTTCGCATTTGATACCACTGTTAACGAAGAAAATGCCATGGCGGCTCCGGCGATAACTGGGCTTAGCAATACTCCGAAAAATGGATAGAGCACGCCCGCCGCAAAAGGTATACCTGCTACGTTGTAGATAAAGGCTCCAAACAAGTTTTGCTTAATGTTGCGCAAGGTGGCTTTACTAACCGCTATAGCATCGGCCAGACCATGCAACGAGCCGCGCATCAGGGTGATATCGGCGCTTTCAATGGCAACGTCCGTTCCTGTACCAATGGCAAAGCCAACATCAGCCAAGGCAAGAGCCGGAGCATCGTTAATTCCATCACCAGTCATACCCACTACTTCTCTCTGCTGCTGTAATTCATGTACTTTGTTGGCCTTATCTTCGGGCAATACTTCAGCAAAAAACTCGCTTATTGCCGCTTTCTTTGCCACTGCAGCAGCAGTTTCTTTGTTGTCCCCCGTTAACATGATGACCCGGATATCATTAGCCTGAAGACGCTTGATGGCAGAAACAGAGTCAGGTTTTATCGGGTCGGCAACCGCTATGATGGCAGCAAGTTGTCCATCTACAGCGAAATACATGGGAGTTTTGGCGTCTTTGGCCAGTGTTTGTGCTTTCTCTGAATAATTACCTATGCCCACCCCTTTTGAAGCCATAAGCTTGCTGTTACCAAACAATAAGGCCTTTCCTTCACAACGGCCTTCAACCCCCATACCGGTAATCGCATTAAACTCTTCGGTTTTCAGCAGCTCAATGCCCTGGTCGTGGGCACTTTCTACTATCGCCATTGCTAATGGGTGCTCTGAACCATTTTCCAGACTAGCTGCCAATTGCAGCACTGTCTTTTCATCACTGAAATTGGCTAAAATTATGTCAGTGACCTTGGGTGTACCTTCCGTAATCGTTCCGGTTTTATCCAGTATCATCACACTGATTTTTGATGCCGTTTGTAGCGCTTCGCCGTTGCGAATTAGCACGCCGGCTTCAGCAGCCTTTCCAACCCCCACCATAACTGACATCGGCGTGGCTAGGCCCAATGCACATGGACAAGCAATGATCAATACAGTGGTGGCCGAAACTATGGCAAATGCCAGTGCGGGCTCAGGCCCAAAGTTCAGCCATGCTAGCGCACTGAGCACAGATATAATCATGACCACAGGAACAAAGTAAGCGGATATCACGTCGGCCAAGCGCCCAATAGGCGGCTTTGAATTTTGTGCGCGTTTAACCATTGCAATGATTTGCGCCAGTGCCGTGTCTTTACCTACTCGAGTTGCTTTAAATAGAAACATTCCTGACTTGTTGAGAGTTCCAGCAACGACTTCATCGTCATGTGATTTTTCAACTGGCATCGGTTCCCCGGTTAGCATGGACTCGTCGATTGACGTATGGCCTTCAACAACCACACCATCAACAGGCACTTTTTCTCCAGGCCTGACTTTGATGACATCGTTAAAAAGCACTTGCTCGATAGCGACCTGGACCTCTTTATTGTCGCGAATAACCGTGGCTGTTTTCGCTTGTAATCCAATTAAACGTTTGATTGCTTCTGAGGTTTTTCCGCGGGCTTTTAGTTCTAAGGCAAGCCCCAGATCAATTAGACCAATGATCATAGCTGTAGCTTCAAAATAAACGTGCCTTGCCATTAACGGCACTGCTTCAGGTACCAACACTACCAACATCGAATAGAACCATGCTGTGCCTGTACCAAGTGCAATGAGTGTATCCATATTGGCAGAATGATTTTTAAAGCTCTTCCACGCACCGATGTAAAAATGCCGGCCGGAAAAGAACATTACACCCAGCGTCAGTAGGCCAACTGCTAGCCACAACAACCTTTCGACATTAGTCTCGACCGTCATTTCGTCGACAACAATGCTATAAGTCATTAGAGGGATACCTAGCGAAAGCGCAATGAAAGTATCTCGCATCAGCTTTTTGTAATAGGTCCTATCCGCTGCTTCTTTTTCATCGACTACATCAGTGTCAGGCTTATCTTCGAAAGGCTTTGCGTTGTAACCAACGGACTCTACTGCTTGAACCAATAATTGAGAATCCGCTGTACCCGTTACAAGTACTGTTCTGTCTGCAAAGTTCATTTCGGCATTCTGCACTCCCGGCGTCTGCTTCAAGGCAGCTTCTATTTTTCCAACGCAACTGGCACATCCGGCGCCTTCTATCACTAATTGTCGCTGTGTTACTTCTGCACTCATAGTGCTCTCCTTTTTTCCTATTTTTAGAAGACTTGTTTTTTGACGGACAACGATTTTTCTGAAGAAACACCTGCATTAAGTTCTGTCATTTATGTTTTCCTCCAGGACGGTGTGTTCAAACTCTTCTATTAAATGACAGACCACGTGTGAGGATGGGGCTTTGTCACCCATTGCTCCCCATTTCCTTACTGCCAGCATCATATTTTGCCTGAGTAACAACATTGCCTTAAATTGTCTTTCTGTTTCTGCTAGCCTTCTTGCAATTAAGGTTCTAACTAGGGGACAAGCGGTCTTTCCATTATCTGCTTCTCTGAGAATTTGCTTGATATCTTCAACTGAAAAACCTAAATGCCTTGCACTTAATATAAACCGCAACCTGGAAGCATCTTTCGTTGAATAGAATTTATAACCATTGTCAGATTTTGCCGGCGTTATTAACTGCAAGCGCGTGTAATAGCGAACAGTATCTGGCGTTGTAGCCAAGGCGCTTGCGATCTCTCTTACTTTCATAGTTGTTCCGATGTCTTTAACCTAAAATTTTACTTATACCTAAAGGCTAAACCTGTGTGTGGGACGCGAGTCAATAGGCATGTAACTCGTGAAACTTTCGGTTCTAAGATGTAATGCGTTTGTAAGTGAGGCGGATAATACTTGCTGTTCGTTTACTGATAGCAAACAGTGTCTTAATGTATATTAATTAAGCAGTTGATCGTCTAAGACATTCTTTGATTGCAATTGATTAGTAAAGAAAACTTAGAGAAAAGCCTCACTGAGTTTATGTGTAGCTCTTAATCGGAGGGTGGAAGGGAGGAGAGTGTATACCAATTAAAGGGGTAATATTTATATCTG
The DNA here is from genome assembly GCF_036864375.1 of Alteromonas sp. S167. Classification (NCBI taxonomy): domain Bacteria; kingdom Pseudomonadati; phylum Pseudomonadota; class Gammaproteobacteria; order Alteromonadales; family Alteromonadaceae; genus Alteromonas; species Alteromonas sp. S167. The sequence continues at coordinate 99,992 of NZ_JAZETR010000012.1, read as the reverse complement.
AAAATGAGCTTTGCTTAATGTTTTCACTTATCAGAATTTCAATATTTGAAAGTATACAAAATTGGGTTAAAGAAGTTGCACAGTAAGCACCTATACAGCACGCGCATATCGATTGATCATTTCCTTCGCAGTGCTGTACATCCTGGTTCTTTTCTGAATGAAGTGTGTGATTATTTAAAGTAGTATGTTCTACGCTTGATAAGGAATCATTTGAGGACATATGAGATTCTGATGTGTCGTGACCATCACATTTAATTGGGTTCGTCATAGCAAAGCCGTGCTGTGAAAGCAGCGCAGCTATTAGTACTAATTTAAACCACTTATAAATGCCTGACACAATAAACTCCATCAGTGAGTAAGGGAATAGTAGCGGTATTCCGTTATTCTTACTTTGACGTAGATCAACACAACACAAAAAAGTGCTTAGGACCTTTAAACATTAAAGCCGTAATCAACTAGTTTAGTACTCTTGATTCATATAGCCTTAAACTACGCTTAGAAAGTACAACATAGCCATCATTTATAGCAATGCTTTTAATCAGTGCATCCTCAAAGATTATGCTACCGCACGTGAAATCGTGACTGAAAGTTGTGACTTCGACATCATTTGCGATATATAACGCGTTATCTAACGAAATAAGAATCCCAAAGTGCCCATACTGTCGAAGGGCATGACTAAATTGAGCGGTGTTTTGATCCCAATTTACAAACCTTCTTTTTACTGGAGGTAGACTTTGGAATGACGCTAGCTTTTCCAATTGAGGTGTGGCGTTATTATAAAGCTCATTAAAGTTATTAAGTAATTCTTCTAACAGAGTTTCTGCGAGTAACTGAGACTTGACCATCAATGATGAAATCGTTTCATTGTTTTCGACCTCAAATTTCTCTTGGATTAGGATGCTACCTGCATCAAGTTTCTCAGTGAGTTTATGAATGCTAACACCCGCGTTCTCAGGGTTGTCGATAATGTAGGTGAGTGGGGTTGGGCCTCTACTTTTGGGTAGTAAAGATGGGTGGATATTAATCGCATATTTTATTTCGTTTGTGGGTACTTTGTATCCGTAATCGGCTACAACAAAGACTGTCTGTTCGTCATTTAAATATCCTTTAAGAGTCACGATACTTGGTTTTTCAGTGGAATAAACAATATTGTATTTACGACAAATTCGTTTGATGAAGCTCGCATTTTCCTGAACATCGTTTATAAAAACGCGTTCAATGTTCAATCTATTTTTAATTAGAAGTAACAAACAATTCGAGAATAAGTCGTTTCCAAAATAAACGATTTTCATATTTCTCTGCACCTTTTGAGAATAGCGTATGTGGAACAAAATGTAGGTTGGGAGGACAAGTGTTTAAGGATTCGATGTTGATTAAAAATCTGTGCAAAAACGAATAATAAGGGTTCATTGGCTGGCGGGAAGCTTAGTTCGTGCCAATATGAAGTGTAAGGCATTTTGGCAATAGGATAGCCGAGATGGTTCTGATATTGAGCAAACTGGAAAGCTACCGTTGATATTACCAAAGTAGCTTTCAATACATTTATTTCGCTAGTCTTTTGCACGATTTCTACTAGAGGAATGCGTGTGAACTATCAGCCACTCACCGTTAACTTTTTTAAAAAGAAAGGTTTGAAACCCCGTTTTGTTGAAAGTTTCTCCAGACTTCCTAACCTTTCCTTGAACGGTTGTATCAACGAGTGTCCAAGCAAAATCATCTTCTACATGAGTTTGAATGTTAGAAAAATCTAAACTTAAGAAAACTAAGGCATCCTTTTCTGGTTCAACATGATGCTCTATCAAGTCACTTAACCCTACATTCTGTCCGCCAGATTCAAAGTATCTTGCGCCTTTAAAGTCGAAAAAGTGCTTTTTAAAGGGGGCACCGTCTCCATTCTCCCAGCCATATTCAATTTGCTTTATAATGTCTTTTATCTGATCTTTATCAGTTGCATTGTTATCATGAGCGAAAGTGAAAAAAGATAACAAAGACGAAATGATTATGATTAAAAATTTTTTCATACGAGCTCTCTCGGGTAGTTAATCGAATCAATTAGACCAATGAATATGTTTGATTTTCCACTCTCCTTCGGTGTTGATTAAGACAATTGTTTCCATACTTTGGTAGTCTCTCTCTTCCCCCTTAAACATCCCATTGACCAGAAACCGCGATGCGGAGATTGCTGTGTTGCCCAGAACTTTGACTTGATGCTCCAACGCTTTATTTGTCACTGACGATAGATATTCCATATCTGAATTCATATGATGTTGAGCATATTCATCTGCGCTCCTCTCAACTCCGCCTCCTTCATAAATAGTCACATCATCCGCCAGTAGGCTCTTCGCAGTGATTTTGTCTCCCGTATTAAGCGCGTGATGGAATGCAATAACTATTTTAGCTGCAGGCGTATCTAACCCACTAAACATACCTTTCTCATGATGTTCTTTTTCATGGGCACTAGCAGCAAAACTCATGATTACGGGCATGATAAATAGTAAGACTAATAATTTAATTTTCATTTGAATTTCTCTTCTAAGTTTTATCTTTCGGGACCTACAATACTCGTAAGCCCAGAAGTAATGATTAAAATAGCAACTGCTATTGTTAACTCTAATGAAATGGATTTTGAGAGTGCTTCGCTTCCCGAGCCACTTTTAAGTTTTGGGACTAATTTCAGTTTGTGCCGTATAGCAATAGCTAGAATGCTAGTTACAAGGAACATTTTAACAAGAAGAGTTTGCCCATATATGGAGCTAAATAACCCTTCAAAACTACCTACCAATTGAATAGCTAGCCAAATGCCTGCAGATAATAATAAGGTAACCAATACGGCCGCCTGCGTACCAAACCTATCCATTAATTTATAAAGCTTTTCGTAGCTCTGGTAATGGCAGGAGAGCTTTAACGGAATCAATGCACCAAACCACCAAGCCATAACAAATACGTGAACCATAAGTAGTATTCGAGCAATACTTCCTAATTCAGAAACGTGGCCGGTTAAAGTAAATGTGTACGAGAGAGTGAATAGACACAGCACAAGTAAGCAAGACTTTAACCTTAGGAAAGGTTTAAGAGGTTTAAATTTCAATAAGTAGATAGTTATTAAAGCTACGGCTAACCCCCCCGCACGATACAAGGTGACTTCACCGATAGGAGAACTCAACATTATCTTAAGCATAAAGGGGTCAAGTGCGCCTTGAATTCCCTCTTCTACCATCGCTCCAGTGTTCGCGATAAACCACACTGCATTAGAAATAAACGCAACAAAGACACAAACCTTTACCCATACAGCGCTATAAGATGGCGTTGTATAACTTGTCCTACTGTCGTTAATATCTCGCCAGAAAAATGTATATCCAGCTGTGGCCGCGAAACCTAAATAAAACATTAGCTTTGTCACTACAATTACAGTGTTCCAGATATACATTTCCACAGCTGAATCCCCTTTTTAGTGCACCATAAATCCAAAACTATCTTTCATCTTGTGCCCATCGGAGCCAAGCATGATGAACTCAACATTGTATGAACCTGGACGTAATTTAGGTAAGGTCCAAGAATAATCCGTTGCAACCTCTTTCGGAGGTTCAAAGCCAAAATCAACTTTTGCACCTTCACTATCTTTTAAAACTACTTTTATTAATCTAACTCCCTTGGTAAAGCTGACTGATAGTTCCATTGGGGCCTCCATCAGCATTGCATTTTTGCTTGGTGTGCTAGATTTAATTTCTATAGCCTCATGTGCTAATGCCACGCTGCTTAGCAGTACACTAAATATTGCAAATGATTTAACAAGTGCTTTCATGATTACCTCTATCTTTGGTTTTTAAAAATTAAAATTGCTTTGATTGTCAAAAGTGCGCATTTATTTGTTTAACTTTGACTTCAATCGAATTGACTTTCGTAGCTTTCTACTTTCGCGTAAGGTTCGTAGCTCCCATCTTGATATATAATGAAAACGGTATAAGGCATAAACTGCTCTGCTACTTCCATTCCGGGTGAACCTACTGGCATAGCTGGAACAGATAACCCGATAGCCTTTGGATGTTCTTCTAACAAGAATCGTTTTATAAACTTAGAAGGGACATGGCCTTCAAATACAAAGCCACTTTCTGTAACAGCGGTATGGCAAGAGCGAAGATTTGGCGAAATTCCGTATTCGTTCTTGATGTCGCTCAAGTTATGAAAGTCCTTTGTACGTAGTTGAAACCCTTGGCTTTCTAGATGAGTTATCCACTTTTTACAGCATCCACACGATGGTGATTTATAGACCAATAATTCAAAGGCGTCGTTTGCGCCATGGTGGATATTTGCCATGGCAACGCTAGGTAGAATTAGCAGTAATACCGCAGCTTGATAGGTGATTTTTTTTAACATTTTTGCCTCCAGACAAAGCTGGCACATATAGGTACGCTAGCACCTAGATAATAAACAGGAACTAAAACAAATTGTGCGTGAAATTTGGACGCACTGACCCTGTGTTAGGCAAATATCGGTGGGCGAAAAAGTGAGGAAGTTACTGAAACTGGCTGTTGGAAGAACAAGCCAAATGAAGCGTCCGGCACCACTGGGTGTTGAACAATCATCATGGAAGCTATAAGGACGGGAGCATGAGTACAACCACCTGGTGGGCATGTGCATTCCGAAGTGTTGCAACAATCTTTAATACTAGCGTTTTCGGAACTTATAGAATCTACTCTCATACCATGGCTCATGTTCGTAGAGCAATTCGATTCAGAATTACTATTGTAATGTTTGTTATCAATATCCATTTCAAAACTCATAGTATCTACAGCCATCGCTTGCCCGACGAGGGCAGATAGCACTGTAAACACTAATATTAGTTTTGATATGAATTTAAACATTTCTTAAGCATTAAACATAACCAATATGGAGAATAATGGATTTTCGCGAATTGGTAAACAGTTGAGGCTGATTTGTAATTAGAATAGCCCGTTCATCGGCAGAATTTAGGAAATAGTCATGATGAGGGAGATTGCCTACAACCATGCAAATTTTTGGGCGCGTCTCTAACTCTATAATTCAGATACTGCGGTAGAACTTGAACGCTTTAAGTAGCCGCCACAATACTTTCCTTTTGTCCAGTTCCATTAACGTTATAACGGGGGCTAACCAGAAATACTAGAAAATTGAGGAGGCTTGAGGAGCTATATAAATAAACACACCCGATAAATATAAATTCACCGGTAACTTGAAAGAGAAATCAGATATTCTGTTTAAATCGTTGAGGCACAAACTCACTTCAGCGATTTCAACTTAAGCGCCACTCAAGCGCTGGTCGATAAGTGACTTTCGCCCCGCGGTTATAGATACTCTCTGTTTCACTTATTTTTCTGCATATGAATAAGGCGATTAATATCAGCTTTAGGATAAAAAAGTTCAATCACTTCTATCAATTGTGAGCACGGTAATAAGTTGTCTATCCGTGATAGGAAAACCTCTTTATAGGGCTATCAGCGCTTGCTTTAGCTGACTACTGGCAATAATTAACTGTTGGCTCACGAGCAGTAGAAAATGTAACTTAACATGCAGTCATGATCTCACGTTAGGAACTTATTCGGATCTTCCCTAGTATCAATTGAATAACATTTTTATGCTGTTTCTAATTATTTCATCGATCTCGGGACATTCATTGAGACAGGTAACGTTAATCTATATTAGGATAACCTATTGTCAGCAAGTGTTTTTCAACAGTTTCTTGGTAGAACTCTGCAAAAAAATCGTAAAGTCATTTTATCGTTGTACGCCCAATGAGTTGAATGGAAGCATTGACTTGTTCCAGCAGCAATTATCCGTGACAAGGAACAGGTGGCCGAAAACTTTTTTGATCTCTACTACATACCAAATTCGAAAGCTAGGTTACGTTTCATTACCCTATTTTTATTCTCTTGCTAAGTCGCAGTCTCTCTTTTCAGGAGTGATATTAAGGCTAAGGTTACAGTAACTTAAGCCTGCCAAAGATTACGGACCAATAGTTTCATTTTTAAAAGTCAACAAAAACGATATGTCTTCTTCGGCGGTTTTGGTTACAGAAACTTCTGCACATACAGCGTCGCACAATGCATCTACTATAGAAAGACCTAGCCCAAAGTTATCTTCAGATGTTCTAGAAGCATCTTTTTGCCAAAGCGGTTCAAACATATGCTTTAGATCATCCTCATTAACCTCTGTCCCCACCTTATTTGTCACTCTGAGGTAAACATTACTAGAACTATTTACACCTAAGTTCACAAGTATTTCTGTATCAGTTTTTCCGTGTTCTATAGCGTTATCTATCAGATTACTTATTATCGATTCTACTGCAACGCGATTGCTCTTGACGCTTAACTGAAAATTGGAGCTAATCTCTACCTTAACATTTCTTGCTTCTTTTATCTGAATAAGTTGAGTTACTAATTTGTGGATATCTATCTCATCAGTTAGCTCTAGGGTCTTAAAACTATATTTTTGGATTAACATAAGGCCAGAAATAATATTTTTCATTCTTGTGCCTATTTGCAAAACACGTGGCTTAAAATCTTTTTCTAATCTTATTTCTCCTGGAAACTTAATTGCTACTTCAGTCATATTTATTAATTCAGAGACTGGTGTTTTTAGCTCGTGTGCGATATCCGAAGTCAACCTCTTCTCACGCAGGTAAAGCGAATAATTATCTTCAATAAAGTGATTCAAACTTTGGGTAATGGGTTCCAATTCCTCGACATTATTTTGAAAAGCTTCGTGTTTTTGCCTAGTGGTAAATCGTAGTCCTTTTATCTTGGCATTTAAGGCATCCAAGGGTGCCAGAGCATAAGCCACAGTGTTACGCACTGTAAATCGAACAACTAGCGGCACGATAATTAATGCAAATAGAAAAGCACCATCGATAAACCACAACGTGAAATTTAACAATTCTGTAGATGTTGCGTACGCGATAACCATTGACGGACGAGTATCGTTACCCTTATCCATGACCCGATAAAATCCAGCTCTGTCTTCAGAATCAATCTGAGGTATATATCGAGTGTAAATTACCCGACCCGTACGGCCATCGGGCAGAGTAATATCCTGGAAAGAATATTCATCCAGGCCAATGCTGCTGTAAGGCAATTCATTGATGGTATAAAGCGCCAGAGTATCTGATTTTTCAAACGTTGAGTCTTTGTACCAAAGTTGAAAATACTCGGGGGAAGATGTCCCTTCAAACTCAGGCAAATACTCACCTGCAAATTCGAACTCCACACCCTCGACATCTTCATTTACCAAGCTCTGAAGCATACCTACTTTTGCCTTCATAGCCTGGTTGAATTCTTGTTCGATCCAGGAATCGACACCAATATCTGCTGCAAGTAAAACGGCAATGACTAACAGTGAAATAATAATAGAAAGTCTACGTGTTAATGTTTTACGTATTGATTTCATTAGCTTCTACAACTCTGTAACCAAAACCACGTTTACTTTTAATGGGTAGAGACGCGCCGCTTTCTCTTACTTTTCTCCTTGCTGAGGAAAGGTGAGCTTCAATAGCATTTTTTGAGATATGGTCATAGCTTCCAGAAATAAATTCACTCAGCATTTCTGAGGTAACTATCTTGTGTCTATTGAGGAAAATACATTCAACAATTTTGTACTCATTCGGGGTCAGGTTGATAATGCCATTATTGTATGAAAGCGTTTTAAACTGGATATTGAGTGTCAAACTGTTGATAGTAACCTGGTCATTGAGACAATTTGCCGCACCTCTCCTCATCAAGCTAAGTAGTCTAGCAGTCAATTCGTCAAACGAGAACGGCTTAGAAAGGTAGTCGTCAGCACCTGCCAATAGCCCCGCTACCTTGTCTTCAGACTCAGATCGCGCAGATAAGATGATAACCTTTGTTTCTAAATGTCTTTTTCGTAACGTTTTAAGAATAGTCATACCGTCCAACTCAGGTAGCATCATATCAAGGATGATTATTTCGTAGCTACCAAGCAACGCCATACTCAATCCCTCAGAGCCAGTGCCAGCAGTATCGACTGAGTACCCCAACTTTTCTAAGCCTAAGCTCAAACTGTTCCTTAATGATAAGGAGTCTTCTATCAGAAGTATTCTCATAATTTGAACGTCAATTTTAAAGTTATTTCAGTATACCTTCTCATCCTTAGGATTTACTGAAGAAGCTATTGAACTGGTGCTTATAGTTAACCTACACAAAAGTGGTTCTTTTAGCATAAACTGATTGATTTCCTTCAGTAGCTCTTAATTTATCTCGTTATTATGTTCATATTAATAACAGTTTTGTGACTGACGATGAAGACCGATTCTTATCAGCCCTGCTACTTAGCGAGTGCTCAATAACCTCTACAGAAATTTCTGCCCCCAAATTGTAAGAGTGACAAAGCTGTTATTTTTGACACCGATGAAACACTGATGCTCAGTAACACCTGCATTTTTTCTGAAAGAGAAAGTGCGTCTGAACTTGTTCAAGCATACACTGATAACGGCCCCAGAGTTATCTATCTGACTGCGCGAAGTATATACTTCCAGTGCAACATTTCATTTTTTTATCCCGTTACCATTTCCCAGACGGAAATATTCAGGTAGCGAATGCTACGGCTGAGCGAAAAAACTTTAAAACATTAAACTAAATATTCTAAAGCGTTACACGGAGTCTGGCTGGACACTTTTTGCTGCATTTGGCGATTCAAGCACTGACTTTGCTGCTTATTTGGCCGCAGGCGTTACTCAGGACAAAATATTTGCAATAACAAGACAAGGTGATCGTAAGTGCAAACCAGGGCCGTGGCAAAAGTGCTACGATAACTGGTCGAAACACATTCCTATAGCGTGTTTTCCTTAACCCACCTCTTTCTTCCTTCCTGAGCGATTAAAACATTATTACTTCAATTAAATGACTCTTCATAAGCGTATCTTAAGTTTTGTTTGTTAACGTTTTCCTGTCGAAAATAGAATTTGCTTGATCTTGAGGCTTTGACAGAGGGCTACGTGCGAATTTCAGTTGTAATACCAGCGAAAAACGAAGAAAAAAATTTAAAACCCTTAATTGAGGAAATTTATAGAGCGTTAACAGGTGTAGCCAACTTCGAAGTCATCTATGTTGATGATGGAAGTACGGATAATACATTTGAGAATCTGCTTTATCTGAAAGCGAGTGGCTTTGAAAGAGTTAACGTACTACGGCACAAGCACTCGGTGGGACAAAGTACAGCTATTTGGACAGGGGTGATCCATGCTGATGGAGAACTTGTAGTTACACTTGATGCGGATGGGCAGAATGATCCCTCTGATATACCAAACCTCCTGACTATGGCCTCTCAATTTCCGTTAGGGAGTCACTTTTGCATTGCTGGTCATCGTAAAGACAGAAAGGATACAGCTTGGAAAAGATTTCAGTCAAAACTAGCAAATTCTGTAAGAAGTAAATTTCTTAATGATGATACACCTGACACCGGATGTGGGTTAAAGGTCTTTCCAAAACAAACATTCCTCGATTTACCCTATTTTGATCATATGCATCGTTTTCTGCCAGCACTGATCCGACGACAAGGTGGGATCATTAAAGTTGTTGAAGTGAATCACAGAGACAGGCAATTCGGAAAATCAAAATATAATATGTTAGGGCGGCTTGGGGTTGGACTAATTGATATGGCAGGAGTTTATTGGCTTCAGAAACGTAATAAACTTAATGATGTCATCTTAGAAAATGAAGAGAGTATCTAATTGAATTCCAGTCTCCTTCGTTTCTTCATTCTGGTACTTACCATTCTGTTTTTTAGTCATTTGATTTCGCTCTCCCCCTCATTTGACGCATTTAATCAGGAGTGGATAGACAATCATACCCGTGATAATGGAGTGACAGGGATAGCCAAATTTTTAGCCGTCTCAGTATTTTTACTTACTATCGGACTTCCACGCCAGTTAGTCGCATTTATGGGGGGGTATGCCTTTGGATTTGCTGAAGGTGTCATCTATTCAACATTAGCAGCTACGCTCAGCTGTGCAACAGTTATGGCAGTGTCCCGGTATTTCGCTAGACCGATTATTATTCAACACTTTGAAATGCGAGTGCGCAAGTTAGACCACTTTCTACTTCGCTCTCCCTTTCTTAAGTCCGTTATCATTAGACTGTTGCCAGTAGGGAATAATCTACTCACAAACATTTTTGCTGGCGTTTCAAAGATTCCACGACGCTCTTTTATTTTTGGGTCTACTATTGGCTACATCCCTCAAATGGCGGTTTTTGCATTAATGGGTAAGGGTGTATTAGTCAACTCTGAACTTAAAATAATCATAAGCGCCCTATTATTTGGGATTTCCAGCTTGCTAAGCGCATATCTTTTTAAGGTTTATCATCGTCAACATAATGACGATAAAACTCTTCGTTCTCTCACAAAAAGCAGCAAATGTAGCAATGAATCAGACGAGCCTAGCCATTATACATAAGAACAAGCACCCAAATTATACTTTCTGGCTTTTTGTACTGGCTAGCGTGTTGATATTTATCGGGCTTGGGTTAAGAGATCCCTGGCCTGCTGACGAACCTCGTTTTGCACAAGTTGCAAAAGAAATGGTTGAAACAGGTCAGTGGTTCTTTCCAGCCAGAGCGGGAGAGTTTTATCCTGATAAACCACCTGTGTTTATGTGGTCTATCGCTTTTTTCTTTGCGCTATTCGGGTCAATTAAGATTGCCTTTCTGCTCCCATCTGCTTTATGCAGCCTACTCACACTTTTTTTGGTGTATGACATCTCAAAACGACTGTGGAGTACAAAAGAGGCGCTGATCGCAACGTCACTTCTTTTATTGAGTTTTCAATTTTTGCTTCAAGCCAAGTCTGCACAGATAGACGCAATGGTCTGCTGCTGGATAACAATCGGATGCTATGGTCTTTTGCGCTTTTTCTTAGTTGAAAGGCGATGGCGTTGGTATTACCTCGCCTTTTTCTTCATGGGAATTGGCGTCATCACAAAAGGGGTCGGATTTTTACCAGTCCTGATGCTGATACCATACTTGATACATCGACACTTTTGGCCTCAGCGGGACATAGCTAAGAAGCAAACTAAAAAGTCCGTATTACCGTGGATAATGGGTGCAGTGGTGATGTTACTGGCTATATCACTATGGTTTATACCTATGTTGATATTGGTCGAAAATAGCCACAACACATCACTTGCTCTATATAGAGATAATATTCTTTTCAGGCAAACGGTCACTCGATATGCTGATTCCTGGCATCACATAAAGCCGTTCTGGTATTACCTCGTAGAGGTTATTCCATTATTCTGGTTGCCAATTAGCATCGCTCTCCCATGGCTCATCCCATGTTGGTATCGCGCAATCAAAAAAGGTGATGCCCGCATATACTTACCATTGGTTTGGATTGTACTTGTTCTGCTTTTCTTCAGTGTAAGTCCTGGTAAACGGGGGGTGTACATCTTACCCGCATTGCCGATGCTGGCACTGATCTCTGCGCCTTACTTTGATTCAGTTGTTAATAAGAAAGTATTTTCCTGGCTTTTGTGGGGCGTTGTATTTTTACTATCAGTAGGCTTATTGGGGTTTGGTTTTTCCGGCATAGTAAAAGCATCATTCGCCCTAAAGTTAGAAGAAAAGTTCGGGCTTTCTCCGTGGATGTTTTTTTTAGTAACGGGGGGACTGACGTGTCTGGTTACGGTGATCACTACTAGAGGGAAGCACTGGAAAGTCTGGCCCTATTTCTTGTGCACTCTTTGGGGCATGTACGCTACTTGGGGTTACACTTTACTTGAAGATGTAAAAACCCCTAAAAGCGTATTTGCAAATATTGAAAAAGAAATTGGTAAACATGATGCAACTATTGCACTTGTTGATTTTTCTGAACAGTTCATTCTCTTCTCGCCTTATCCCATCACTCATTTTGGGTATCATACCCCTGTTGATCAGCAATTGTCTGCCGCCTACCAGTGGCTGGATAAGACTGAAAAGGGAAGATACATCCTCGTCGATGAAAAACATGTACGCAATAGTTGTTTTAAAAAAGAAATGGCAACGTCTGTAGGGTATGCACATCGCGCCCACTGGGTACTATTATCGCACGAGGCATTAACCGAAAAGTGTCCGCTTACGAAAACTGCGACTGAGATCTTTAGTTATATCCCAGATAGGCCCGTTACGTGAGGTACATGTTTTCATACAATTAAAAAATAATGCGAGAATTTTCATTCTACAGTTTTTCTTAAGCGTTATTTAAGTTTAGACAGGTAACTTATGTGCTAAGAAGTACACGAGAACCTTATTGTGAAATTTCCAAGAACACTAAATTTCAATCCTACATCAGCTCAGTTCATTTTACTTTCTTCATTGTTTATCGCAGCAATATTTAACATACCATTTTTGTCCGCTGTTTATGAAGTTGTAGCCCCTGTAACATTGAATGAGTGGGTGTTTTTTCTCTCTGTACCGCTCTTGCTAACCTTTTTTAATATTATTTTTCTAAGTCTTTTTGGTGCCCTATTTTTGCCGCGCACCACCGTTGCAATTGCTTTCGTTGTAAGTTCTATTCTACTTTACGGCACCTTGGCCTATGGTGTCATTTTCGATAAGAGCATGATACAGAATGTAATGGAAACAAATTCTGGTGAAGCCTTTTCTTATCTAAATTCAACACTTTTTTTATTCTTCTCTATACTGGGATTAATCCCTGTATTTGCGATTTTTAATCTGGAAATAAATGGAAAGCTCAAGGCTCGAATCAAGCACCTTCTAGTGCTGAACTTATTAGCTTTATTGGGTATTGCAATTATAGCCACGTTCCTTTTTAAGAGCTATGCAGCTGTCGGCAGAAATAACAAAGATCTAACGAAGTATATTATTCCCTACGCCTTTTATGATTCAGGGTACAAGTACCTTCGGGACACTTACTTCTATCCGCCTTTACCCTACAAAGTATTAGACAAGCGTCCCTACTTAAAAGGTAACGCTAATATACACCCATCTATTACAGTGTTAGTGGTTGGCGAAACAGCCAGAGCGGACAAGTTTTCAAGCAACAGCTATTCGAGGCGTACTTCGCCTAATATCCAGAACGCAGGTGCAATCAGTTTTAGCAAGGTGACATCTTGCGGTACTGCTACCGCAGTCTCCGTGCCATGTATGTTCTCAAGACTCTCTCGAGAAAATTATGATTCGCGTATTGCAGACAGTCAGGACAATGTTTTAGACATCATTCATCGTGCAGGAGTTGACGTGACTTGGATTGACAACAACAGTAGCTGTAAAGGCGTATGCAAGAGGGTAAAGACCCTAGACTTTGATCCGTCCAGAGATCCCAAGTTTTGCGATGGAGATTATTGTTATGATGAGGTACTTGTTGACCTTTTAAGAGAAACTCTTTCAAGGCCATCTAAAGAACATAGAGTGATAGTCTTACATATGATTGGCTCACACGGCCCTACTTACTACCGGAGATACCCAGAGAAATTTGCTAAGTTCGTGCCTGACTGTCCCAGAAGTGATATTCAAAATTGTGAAGAGGCAGAGCTGACAAATACGTACGATAATACTATTGCATACACAGACTACGTGCTAGGCCAGATTATTGAACAGCTTTCCACTATTCCTAATTCGTCGATGCTTTATCTATCGGATCATGGTGAGTCATTGGGAGAAAAAGGGCTTTATTTACACGGTTTCCCTTATAATTTAGCGCCTGTTGAGCAAACTCATGTACCAATGGTTTATTGGGCCTCCAAGTTTAGCCAACCTGAATACAGTGATTGCGTAAAGTCGTTATCCAGTCATCCTTATTCGCATGACAACCTTTTTGACACATTACTTGGTCTTACTAATGTGCAAAGCAGCACCTACCAACCCACTCAGGATATTTTACGAAAATGCGAGTCATAGACGAAGCCACATCAAAAATGCATTTCGACCCTAAAGCCAAACCAAAGGGCATGTTGCGTATTGTATTAGCAATGAAAAACTCAGTTCGAGCTATATCATGGCTTGTTAAAAACGAGTCAGCGTTCCGGCAAGAACTTATCTTACTTATCTTAGCGGCGGGAGTGCTTGCATTTTGGTCAATTCCTTATATGGAAAAGGCGATTTTACTTTCCTCCATACTCTTCGTTTTGTTCGCTGAAATTATAAATACTGCAATTGAAGTAACTATTGACCGTATTGGAAAAGAGATTCACCCACTGTCAGGCTTAGCGAAAGATTTAGGCTCAGCGGCTGTTTTAGTGACGATCGCAATTTCATCACTGTTGTGGTTAGCTACATTGTGTAGATATTTTTGATTTGAGACTGTTGACTCACCGATGAGGTACCGCACTGACATGGGTCCAACTGTGCAAATTCATCAATGTGTATAAAAGAATAGAAAGCCAATAATTAGCGAGCTTTAATATAAGAAGTTAAAGTCTGATATAACTAAAAGGCAATACCCAACAACCTTTGGGTTCAGTTTTCAATTACTAGCCAGGAGTTGCATAGCAAATCGCAAAGCAAAATTGTCAGTTAGAAAAAGTTCTTCGCGTGCTTTTACTTTCGCTGATTTTTTTTAAGTTTAATGAAAGTGAAAGCAAAAGTCAGCGATGCCATCAGCTCAAATAGCCAAAATATAGGAATGAAGCCAAACGATTCAACCAAAAAACCATTTTCATCTATACTCGAGCCTTTTATGTTATAAGCGATTAAACACAGAATACCACTAATAAAAAATAAGAAACTCATCTTATAGTTACTTATAAATTTCATTAATGTCTCTATATTTTATTTTCAACATCTCGTAAGAGCACGAAAGAAACGTTGATGTCGAAGGTACGTGTTCAATCTTGCCTCTTACCACTTTAGTTACGCATTATTATCTATCACACTCTCCTTACAGTTTAACAAAAAATTTAATCATGAGGGGAACAAACTAAAAAGTTCCATGAAAATCTATAGTCATGATTGTAGACAATGTGTCACAAATAAAATTTTAGCTTAGTATTAAAACTTGAATTACTGTCGACTATCATTGTTAATGAGTAATGGAATTTCATCTCACCTCCTCATTAACTGCAGAATGCTCGTCAGTAAACTCTATTTCAACTGTGCTGTAACTGAAGTCAAACATGGCCAAGCTATCATAAATATCAAGCTTCAATAACTTGTATTCTTCAACTGTCTTTAAGGCACTGCCAACGCGTATAGTAATAACATTGTGTTCTCCGTCAAGTGACCAAATTTTTAAGTCATGGATATATTCAACTCTATCAACACTCCGGAGTTCATCTAACACTTGTTTGTATAAGTTTTTCTCTGGAACACCTTGCAAAAATAATTTTAAGGTTGCTAATAAGTTTCGAATTACATTAAACAATATAAAAAGCGTAAAGCCAATCGAAAGTAGGGGGTCTAAAATTGGCCAGTCGACAAATTGCATTACTATGGCAATAATTAATACAGCAACCCAGCCTAAAACGTCCTCCAATAAATGCCAGTTCAACACTCTCTCGTTTAGGGTATTTCCTCCCTGGAGTTTATACACAGCAAAGCCGTTTACAGCGACACCTAGAATCGCAAGTAATATCATGCCTTCTGTATTTGGAACGACCGGGTCTAATACTCGAGGAATGGCTTCTGATAATACCCAGATTGAGCCAAGGATAAGTACGGCTCCGTTAATAAATGCCCCTAACAGGCTGAGTCGCTTGTACCCATATGTGAAATTTTCATCGGCCTCTCTCTCTCCTAACCTATTGAGACACCAGGCGCTTCCAATAGAAACTGAATCGCCGAGATCATGAACAGCATCTGCCATTATAGCAGTGCTGTTCGTTAGCCAGCCGCCAATAAATTCAATAATTGTGAAGCTGAAATTTAATAGAAAAGCCCACCCAATTTTGTTTGAGCTATTTGAATGATTATGAGTCATAGAGGCTCCGGTGCGCCCGGAACATACCGGGCGTAAAATTTGATTAAGAGTTGCGTTTGTTATGTGCGAGCTGATAAAGCGCAGGTAATATAAACAGTGTCAGTAAAGTTGACGATATAATTCCCCCAATGACTACAGTGGCGAGCGGTCTTTGTACTTCAGCACCTGTTCCTGTATTAAGTGCCATGGGAACAAAGCCTAAGCTGGCCACTAACGCAGTCATCAAAACAGGTCGAAGCCGGATTATGGCCCCTCGAATTACTGAAGTATAAATATCACCATTTTCCTGCCAGAGTTGTCTGATGAATGCGACCATCACTAGTCCATTCAAAACCGCGACCCCGGACAAAGCGATAAAGCCTACTCCCGCAGAAATTGAAAGAGGCATATCTCTAATCCAGAGTGCCAGTACTCCTCCAGTCAAGGCTAGTGGTACACCAGTGAAAATTATCAATGCGTCTTTAACAGACCCAAACGCCATAATGAGTATGCCAACTATCAACGCAAGCGTAACCGGAACGACTAAAGTCAGCCGTTTGCTGGCGGATTCCAGTTGTTCAAAGGTACCACCAAACTCTAACCAATATCCTTCCTTCATTTTTAAATCGGATTTAAGTCTTTTTTGTAAATCAACGACAAATCCTCCTAGGTCGGTTCCTCGTACGTTAGTCGTTACGACAACTCTGCGCTTTCCATTCTCTCGGCTGATCTGTGCAGGCGCCGGCTTTAACTCGAGAGTGGCTACCTCTTCAAGCGGTACAAAACTATTGCCGACACGAACAGGTAAGCTCTCTAATTTGTCAATATTTGTACGCAACTCTTCAGATAATCTGATTACAATTTTAAACCGACGATCGCCTTCATAGATTATGCCTGATTCCTTACCCCCTATGCTGGTTGAAACGAGTGCTTGAATGTCTGCTACGTTAAGACCGTACCTTGCGAGAGCATCTCGTTTTGGTAATATGGACAACATAGGAAGGCCGGCAACTTGCTCAACTCGGGTGTCTGAGGCACCTTGTATCGACTCAGCGATCTCAGCAACCTTATTTGCAGAATCCAACAATTGCTCTAAGTCATCACCGAAAACCTTGACTGCAACATCAGCCCTTACGCCGGAAATCAATTCATTAAATCTCATTTGAATTGGTTGGGTAAATTCATAGTTATTACCGGGAAGCTTTGAGGCGACTGATTCAATTTCAGCCACTAGATCCGATTTAGATTTAGCTGGATCAGGCCATTCTGAGCGAGGTTTAAGTATTACAAAACTATCGGCTACATTAGGAGGCATTGGGTCTGTAGCGACTTCTGGTGTACCTATTTTCGCAAAGACTACCGCTACCTCTGGAATTTCTAACAGCGCACCTTCAAGTAATTCTTGCATTTGAATTGATTGGTTTAGACCGGTACCCGTTATGCGTAAAGCCTGTAAAGCGACATCACCTTCATCCAGTTGAGGAATAAATTCAGACCCAAGTGTTGTTGCCAACCATCCGCAGAAGACAACAAACGCTAGTGCAGCCCCAAGAGCAGCAGCTTTAAATTTAAGAATAGCCCTAAGTGCTGGTTCGTAAGCCAGTTTCACCCAACGTATTAAAAAACTCTCCTTTTCACTGATTTTTCCCCCCATGAAAATTGCGATCGCTGCAGGCACTACCGTCAGTGACAAAATCATTGCCGCAATAAGAGCGATAACAACAGTTATTGCCATGGGATGAAACATCTTTCCCTCTACGCCTGTTAAAGTAAAAATAGGCAGATAAACAGCGGTTATGATCCCGACTCCAAATAAGCTGGGCCTGATTACTTCAATCGTTGCTATTTTCACTTCTTCTAGACGTTCCTTGAGTTGAAGAAGTCTGCCGTGATGCTGTTGCGCTTCAGATAAGCGCCTAATACAGTTTTCAACAATGATGACAGCGCCATCGACAATCAGACCAAAATCTAAAGCCCCCAAACTCATCAGATTTGCCGAAACACCTCTCTGGACCATTCCAGTGATTGTCATCATCATAGCAATAGGTATGATCGCAGCCGTAATAAGAGCCGCTCGAATATTGCCTAGTAGTAAAAATAATATGACAATTACGAGTAATGCTCCTTCCAGCAGGTTCTTCTGCACAGTGTTTATCGCTTTGTCGACCAGTGTAGTTCGATCATAGGCGGGTTCAGTAACTACCCAGCTTGGTAACGATCTTTGAATTTCAGTTAATTTACTGGCAGTTAAAGCTGCAACTTCCCTTGAGTTTTCTCCCAGCAACATCATGACCGTTCCCATCACTGTCTCTTTACCATTTCTTGTAGCGGCACCGGTCCTCAGCTGCTTACCCAAGCCTACAGTTCCAATATCTTTTATTAGAACAGGAACAGATCCTTTTTTTCCTACTACGACATTTTCGATATCCTTTATCCCTGTCAATTGACCTGGAGAGCGAACAAGAAGTTGCTCGCCATTTTTCTCAATATAGCCTGCTCCAGCATTATCATTGTTTAAATATAGTGCTTCAGAAATGTCTTTAAGCGAGACTCCCATCTCCAGCATTTTTACAGGGTCGGGATTGACGTGATATTGCTTGTCATAACCTCCAATAGTGTTTACTTCTACTACTCCCGGAACCTGGGCTAACTGTGGTCGAATGATCCAATCTTGTACCTCTCTTAAAGCCATAGGTGTGACCGGCGAGCCATCGGGTAACGTTGCTCCATCTTTCCCTTCCAGTGTATATACGAAAATTTCGCCAAGCCCTGTTGCGATTGGCCCCATTTCTGGCTCAAGGCCATCAGGTAAAACACTTTTAAGGTTAGCAAGTCTTTCGTCGATTAAATTTCGGGCAAAAAAGATATCCGTTCCTTCTTCGAAAATAACTGTAATCTGTGAAAGACCATACCTCGATATAGAACGTGTATAGGATAAGTTAGGCAAGCCATATAGTGCTGTTTCGACAGGAAATGTTATTCGTTGTTCAGCTTCTAATGGTGAGTACCCCGGAGCTTTGGTGTTAATCTGAACCTGTACATTTGTAATATCTGGTACAGCATCAATAGGTAATCGCTGGTAGCTCCAAACGCCGATCCCAATTAAGATTAGTGCAAGAACAAGAAACAAAAAGCGTCTTTCTACTGAAAGACGAATAATATTATCAATCATTTATCGTCTCCAGGATTAGTGAGCGTGAGAGGCACCGGATTTTTCAAGATCCGCTTTTATCAGAAAGCTATTTTTTGATACGTAAATTTGACCAGCGATTAAGCCACGCTTTACTTCAGTGAAGTTGTCATCTTTTATACCCAGCTCGACAGGGACAGCTTGAAACGTGTTACCATCGTTTAAAAATACAACTGAGTTACCATCCATTGATTGGATAGCTTCATTCTCAACGCGAAGCGAAACATCGACTTTCTGAGCATCAACTACACCTGTAACCATATCGCCGGGGGAGAATTCTCCTTCGGTATTAGTGATTTCAACAATTGCGATCTGATAAGGTTCAAGTGAACCTGACGGAATGAGAAATTTGACCTTTGCATCTTGCTGTCGGGAACCTTTTTTTATGTGGATATAAGAGCCCTGCTTTATTGTATCCCGCTTGGATGGAAATACTTTCAATTCTGCCCAAAGCGTTTCAGCGTCGACTATTTTATAAAGCGTTTCACTGGTAACCAACTGCCCAACATTAACATTTCGACTTACTACCGTACCCGAAATTGGCGCTTTCACGATGTAGGTTTGTAAGCTGTCATTTGATTGAATTTTTGCAATTACATCGCCAGCCTTCACGCTGTCACCAACATCCGAAGCGAGAGTTTCTACAACTCCCGAGAACCGCGCATTAACTTCAGCCTTGTTCTTGGGTGGAATTACAAGAGTACCCAACAATTCGATATGTCTTTCAATGGTCCCACTCTGAACTTCGGAGGTTGCTAATTGAAACTTTTCAGTTAATGCTCTTGAGATCTGTGTTCTTCCCTCGAAGTTTTCCCACTCCCAGGAATACTTTCGTCTTTTGTCAGTCAGATAAATAGTAGCCCTAAAAGAATGAGGTTCAGACAGAGCTTTTATTGACCGCAAAACCCCCTCTGAAGTTTGAAACTCAAATTTTTCTGAGCTTGAACCTAACTTCTGTAGCTCTATAGAAAAGGAATCAGGGATAAATGGCTTCCCATCTTCAAAAGTCGAGGCAATAATTACAGAGCCCTCGGGGCTTTCATCGATACTTACTTCTATTTTGATGTTACCTTTCTGGAATATATTTTGGTTGTCATTTGAATTGGTGACATCTTCACTTGCGGTCGCGATAGATGTCACAGTGCCGATAAGAAATAAAAATAAAATTTGCTTTAGCATAATTAATCCTGGAGATTGAAAGTGAATGATTTCAGAGATTGCCCTGTCCATTGTTCGATAAGTGCTTCATTGAGCAGGGTGGCTTCGCGATAGTTGATGAGACTCCGTTGAGATTGGAGAAGTGCATCACGTGAAGCAAACCATTCTTGATAAGTGTAAATTCCCTTTTGATAGCCCTCCTTGGTCAGCTCCAATGCTCTTTTCAAATCTGGCATTACTTCTTTTTCCAGGTGCAATGCTGCCTGTGAACTAAAATTTATGCTTTTCGTTGCTTTAAATAGAATCGCTTTTACATCGAGATACTTGGTGTCTCGCTCTAATAACTCCGCCTCCTTACTAGCAATTGCAGATTTGACTGCACCCGAATTCCTCTTCTCAGCAAATAGTGGAATTGAGGCACCAAAAACTAACGATGTATCTTGAGCTCCCTGATTCCTTCTAACACCAACAGACCAAGATAGGTCTGCGGTATTATCAGACTTAGCCAACTGAATTTCAGCGTCCTTCAGGTCAAGTGACTTAATTAGTAAATCCGCATTCGATGATGATAAGAATTGGTTAAAAAGTGTTTCGTAGGAATAATTTTTAGCGGGTGAATTTAAAGAACCAGTAAGCGTGATATCTTCATAATTGCCCTGCCAGAATAGTGTGAGAGATTGCAGGGCTATCTCTTTATTCACCTTTGCTGTCGCAAGTTCTAATTTCGCTTGATTTAAAGC
Source organism: Alteromonas sp. S167 (assembly GCF_036864375.1). Classification (NCBI taxonomy): domain Bacteria; kingdom Pseudomonadati; phylum Pseudomonadota; class Gammaproteobacteria; order Alteromonadales; family Alteromonadaceae; genus Alteromonas; species Alteromonas sp. S167. Next base: position 79,028 of record NZ_JAZETR010000012.1, on the reverse strand, counting down.
CGATTTAGCTCTGAACAATTCAGCATCATTCGTTGCACCACTTTTTATTCTATTAGTGATCACAGTAAGAGCATCTTCAGCTAAGCTCACACTTCGCTCAGCTATTTGCAGACGCTCCTGTTGTGCCAGAACGCGAATATACTGCTGAGTGAGCCCACCAAGTAGTGAGAGAGACATTGAATACTGCTCTGAATCTAAAAGGGCAGCTCTGGCATCCACAACTAGTGTTCTTGCACTCTTCTTTCCACCAAGTTCATACACTGAAGATAGAGAGATGGTTGCTTCTGCTGCTTGAACTCCCGAAGTAGAACTTGTGCCCATCACATTTTCTAGATTAGCACCTACGGTGTAAGCTGGAGAAAGCAAAGCTTGTTGGCGATCTCCCTCAAGAGCTCTAGTAAGAGGTCTGAATTTCAACAAGCTTGGATGACGGTTGAGAGTAAGTTGAACTGCATCATCTAAAGTTACTTGTTCTGCCAATGCATTGGCTTGAGATAGCATCAATGCACTAGTCAATATTCCGGCGCGCGTAAATTTGCGCACAGGAAACTGTGAAATTTTCATGATATATAATCCTAGTCAGTTGAAAAAACGAAAAACGACAGGGATTAAATTCTTGGAGGACGCTCTATTTGGTTAATGAAACGATTAGGTGTAGCTTCACTATAAACTGAGACTAAATTGGGAGATTTTTTTAGAAACGAGCTTTCAATATCAAAGTAAAAAGCTATGTGTGTAAAATGGCCATGACAAGAACAACAATGGTCACAATCACTTCCCGTATCTAAATCGTAAGCATCGGACAGTTCGATTAATGTATTTTCAGTACATAATTCATTGCTAAACAAGTGGTCTTGTTCAATAGAAAACGCGTCAGTCACAATCAACAAAAATTGTGCGCACAACAAAAAAGCGGCTAAGACCACTTTTAGATTTTTGCTAATGCGGTAATTCGTTTTCAACACAAGATTCCTCTATTGGCAATTCATGTTCTCTTAAAATATGATTGTAGTCAATGCCTAAATGGTCAGCTTTCTGATTCACAAGAGGAACTCTGTATTAAAAAGCCATGTATTTCAATTAAGTTGCTAAATCTTGTCAGAAAAACAGAAATCTACTGCAAAGCCTGCTCATACATAATCCGGCAATGTAAAATAAGTACACCGAAGGAATAGAAGAATACAACATGCAATTTCAATAAGCCTGTCACAATTATTGCGTCTCGCTCGTACCAAAACCTGTAATACCCCCTACAACAAGTGTAAAAGCAAGTCCAATACTGAAAGATAAAATCACCGTTGACCCAAGAGGTAGCTTTTCCAATTGCTATCTGATCTCCTTACAGTGAGCGCATCAATGAACAACAAAGTAAATATTATCTGGCTCATGCCATAACCGTGATGCTATGCTTATGAGCATGAAGTTGGTTCGCATCGCTTCTTTGAGTTCACCAAATCATCTAAGGCTCCATTTTCGAATAAACGGTACAATAGACTAGTAGAAAGGCATATCGGAAACTCGATATCGCTAGATACCTTACTGTAACTTTTTGGCTAAAAACGTTGTCGCTTCGCGTAAAAATGCCGGTCATTTTTTGACCTTGGCAAGTTCATGTTTTAATCTGCTATCCCCGCGTCACAACGGGGATCACTGCTCTTATGTGTTTTATCTTTAGATTGCGCAGCATGATGTTTTCAGCAGTTAGGTAGACTAAGAAAAATACTAATATCTAAAGCAATCTGACGACCAATAATATCAGGTTTCTAGCAGAGTAATACCGCTTCGAGTATGAATTCTGAAGTATACTTTGTTTGTTAACAACCACTCATTCCTGGCATAGCAAGCTTCTTTAGGGGAGGTTTCCTAAAAATCTGAAGAGGCTCCACAGATGACTGAAATCTATGAAGGGGCACTATAATAATTGTGATAATTCTCTTTCTGATCTAGAACCGTAGCAGAGTTACTTTCATGTTAAATAGTTCATGTTAATGCACATTAACGTTACCTATTCGAGTAGAGATAAGAAGTTAGCTTTCCTCTTTTGACTACGATATATCATGCAAGCGAATAGCGCTCACTTCAGCAGCAAATTTAAAATAATTAAAGGGTTGTAAATCTCTGTCAAGACAGTTGGGTGACGTCAACATGTTGGAGATATACAAGATGAAAACTAAGCTGCCTCATATTGGTATTTTTTGGGTCTACAAGTCGACTGTACTTGCTAAAGCAATGCCTTTGAATAGTACAGAGCCTGATAGCCTTTCACTCTATGACAGTGACTTTAGCCATTTAGTAGAGTGGGAAGAGCATAGAATATACCTTCCGTGTTTTCCTGAGCTCATTGCTGTTGAATATCAAGAAGTCAGCAGGGGTAGAGTAATCTACTCTGGAAACTCAAAGTTCTTTAAAATATATGCAGACAGAAAAGTGGTACAGAGCGTTGAGCTTCAAACCTTGGTATGTGATAAATTTAATCTAATACCGAGTCAATGCACTTGGAAGCTAGACAAGCATTACCGTATCTTTAGTTCATAAAAAGCTTACGAAAAAGTTAAAAAGTCGCTTTGTAAAGAATACGCAAGCAAATCATAAGGACATGACGTTGAATATATTTGAAGTAATAAACAATAGTATTTCTGACTTTGTAGAAAATCAAGAAAATAAAGCGCTCAAGAGAGGTACAGGCTCTTATTCGATACCGTTTAGAGGCTCTATCTTCGGGGAAATCGAGACAGCAAAAGTATTAAGTAAGCTCAATGCCGAATCAGTTGATGTAATTTGGTTAGGCTCAAATCCTAATGTTCCTGAATCTCTCGACGCTATTTTGTCTCCTTCCTCCCCTTCCCACTACGAGGGTTTTGTGCAACAAGCCATGAACGACAATTTCAGCGAAGCGTACAAAAATAGCGAAGGTGCGAATGTCCCATTGTGGGATCCTATTAACAAGCCAAACAACAAGTGGCAATTCTACTCAGAGATATTCAACAAGCGGTTTGGTGAACACAAAACGCTCATGGCTAACATAGTGCTGTGGGGAAGTAAGGATTTTAAAAGCTTCACTTCTCAGTTGGCTAAATACGATAAAGCGCTTTTAGAGAGAGCTATTCAGTTTTCTTACGAGCTGAACAATCAGATAATCGAGTACTTCAAGCCAAAAGTTGTTCTTGTTCCCAAGAGCTCTAATAGCCCATCATCAAAGAATTGGCTACTACACTCTTCAAACTTAACAGACATACAGCATCACGAAGTGAGAGGTAAAGTAACGTTCAAGTTTTCAGTAGGTAGCCTGCAAAAAGGCGATTTTAAAACAACTGTAATATCAGCCCCCCACCCTTCATACACACCAAGAATTGGTCGTGAATTTAGAGAGTCTGCGCAAAACGCTATCTTCACAGTATTACAAAATTGCTGATACTTATTAATCTACTTCATAAACAAAAACTAATTTTGCATTTGTTAGCATCTTTAGTTGATGAGTTTATCGCACGAGAGTTACATGATAGAACTTAAGATTTTGGGATCCTTTATTACCGCTAGTGCAACTATTTTAGTAGCCTTAGCAACATATATATGGAAAATTCAGAGAGAAAAAAAAGAAAGTAATCGAACAATAATTTATTTACTCCTTGAGTTACGCAATGTATTTATCAATTCAGTAATTAATACAGATCGCGCGATTGACGGTTACTTGAAGCTGTATTTAGAGAAATTGAATGACCAAGCATTCTCGCCTAAAGATAAATCAGCATTCGAAGCAGAGCTACGAATTGCCCTTGAGAAAGCATTTAATTCGTTAATCATTGATATGAAGGAAGAACTGCGAGTAGATTTCTCCTCTCAGTTTGACAGCGCTATTTTAGAGCTTTCAAAACATGACCCAATACTTGCTTACCGATTGCAGAAAAACATAAAAATTGAAAAAACTTTCGAGGTAATAGAGAATCATCTAACGAGGACCAAAGATTGGGTCGATAACACTAACGAAGAAAATTTGCCTTCTTTTGAGAGTATTTCGCGAAGGTTAGAATCTAAATTGGTTGAAAAACTAGCTGGAGATCTTGAACAAGATATTCTCACCGTTGCTAGTAGTGATTCATTTTTAACTAAATTAAAATGCAAAAGGATCATTAGCAATAAGAACATAAATAGCATTTACGATTTTAGCGAGATCGGTCCCTATTTGGATGAATCTTTAATTACGGTCTTCGAAAACAGTAGTCAGAATATTTAAGACAACAAGGACGTTTATGTGTGTGATTCATAGAGATCGTTTCAACATAATACGACTCTAAGAACAAAGAAATTAGACAGCGACTCAAGTGGATTGAGCTTTACGAAGAAACTAAAAATGCAGGTCTGGTTTGCCGCAGGTGTGGTATATCCAGACCCACTCTTCGTAAATGGTTAAAACGATACAAAGAAAATGGTCTAGACGGTCTTCAGGACGTTTCTAAACGCCCTCATACCTCGCCAAATACTAAAATAAACCATCAGATAGAGGAATGGATTCTAAGCCTGAGAAAAGACAGGAAGCTTGGTGCGCGGAGAATCCAAAATGAACTTCTTCGCGAGCATAGTGTTCAATTATCGCTTGCTTCCATACATAAGGTGCTGACCAGACATGACGTTAAACCAATAGTATTTCAACGGAAGAAAAAAGACTTCATCCGTTACCAAAGACCTATTCCAGGTGATCGAGTGCAGATGGATACATGCAAAATCGCTCCTGGAATTTACCAATATACTGCTATTGATGACTGCTCTAGATATCGCGTACTGGATGTGTTTAACCGGAGGTCGGCAGCAAACACCCTTATTTTTATCGATAAGGTAATCGAGGAAATGCCATTTCCAATACAGCGAATACAAACCGACCGTGGTACAGAATTCTTCGCAGAGAAAGTTCAGCGAAAGCTGATGGATTATGGCATCAAATTTCGTCCTAACAAGCCTGGTTCTCCTCACCTGAATGGTAAGGTTGAAAGGTCGCAAAGAACCGACAAAGAAGAGTTTTATTCAACAGTAAACTTGAATCTAGACGAACTAAAAAACGAAACATTGCCCGAATGGCAGCATTACTACAACTGGCAACGGGCACATGGTTAGTTAAAGGGAAAAACGCCAATGGATATTGTCTGTGAAAGACTTGAACAAGCCCCACTTTGAGAAGAGGTTCACGAGGATTATATAACTGAGGACGAGCGCATTCAGCTATCAAATTATCAACGCGACCTGCAATTGAGAAAAGTGAAATGATGTCTATGAATCACACAACTCATGCCATATAAATCGACTTTCTAACACTCCAAACAATGGATAGTAACTCGCGATCACAACAGTGAGCGTTGGATAAAAACTTCGGTCTTTATCGAATTTATTTAACTTCGCCAATCCTATTATTAAAACAGCTACCAAAGCCCCTATTGAAGTACTCACTAACACTTTATTTACCCATGTGCCGGTAATAGAAAAATTGCCCCTTCCAGCGGCTAAAACTTGCCACGCTTCTATTCGTCTTTGCTTGAAGAAAACGCTTTTAATGCTTTTTCCAGTGAATATTTTGCGTTAGGCATAACGGAACCTGTGAATTCTTGTACCGCTTGATGGATTTCATGCTCAGCTGGGTTTCTTTCAATTATTCCCAAGTTAAGTAACTTAATTCTGTCCGCTTCGTTTTTACTATGTACCACTGTGTTGTCCTGTTTTTGTTTGTTATGGCTGTACGATCAGGCGTAACGTAAGTCTGATCGTTGCTATTGAACCAATTACTTTTTATGGGTTTGCCCAGGAGGAACACGGTGGCAACTCCAGGGTTTGTGTTTTGCATTTTCACGAATGTTTTCGTCAACGAATTGGTAATAGCCTTCTTTCATTTTTGTCCAAAAGTCGTCCGAAATGTCTGCCCCGTTGTCACGAATGATTGTCTCAATGCCATCTAAATTGCAGTGGGTTGCATCGTAGCCTATATGCAGGGTACTTTTGGCGTCCTCAAATGAAACTGCATCGATTCCAAAGGTCCCATCAATGCCAGCAATAATTGCTTCTATGTTATCTTCGGTAATACCAACCAACTTTAAATGCCGTACGACTAAATTCACCTCTGATACACCGACTCTGTGATCTAGATCGCTCATCTTTTCCTCCTATAAATCGATTGTTAACTTGTTTATGTTCGTCATTTCTTTAATTATTTAAAACACTATTGGCACCGAGCTGCTGCTTCATTAACGATTGTAAAATTGACATTCTTTGTTCAAGATAAAACAAAAGTTCGTCTACCGAATTTCCCATGACTACAAAGTCGCCCCCTGCTAAACCGCTGTCGATAAGAACGAGACTTCGTTGAAGGCCATTTGTGTACGTTTCTTCCAGATGTGCTTTGTGTTGCAGGTCTGTTTCACTTTGGAGTCTCTTCTCAATATTCGTTAAATAAATTTCCATCATTTTCATATGCTCAACGATGAGAGTTTGCCTATCAGAGACGTCGTTGATCCGTTGTATGCGTTGCATTAGTGCATCCATGACAAGCTCATTACTTCGAAGCATATCATCCGCACTCATCGACGTTTGAGCAGCAGCAAATGTCGCGGGTAACACCCCTCCAACAAACAGTAATGACAGTAGTACTTTGTTCATTTTGTAATCCTTAATTAGTGCTTGAAACGTTTGAAATACCCATACGGGGAAACCAACCTGGCGTCGTTTGTTTATAGTGTCTGTAGCTATCACCAAACTCGGATTCAGCTTGCTGCTCTTCTCGCGTGGCGAGTCGAGCATAAACGACAATAAGAATTGGAAACATAAGTAAGGTTGGCAGTGTTGGCCATTGCAACAAAAAGCCAAACATGATCAGTATAAATGCAACATATTGAGGATGCCGGCAGCGAGCGTACCATCCAGTAGTGGCTAAACTATGCGATTTTTGCGCGTGGTGTAGGACACTCCAAGAAGCGGATAGTAAAAAGAAACCTAAAATGATGATGACATTACTTAAGATGTGTAAAATATCCCAGTGAGCATCGCCGGATAGCCCTAGCAAAGTATGCCACAAGTGACCATTTTCATGCGCTAAAAAGTCTACCCCTGGATAACTTTCCGCTAACCACCCTGACAAAAAATATATTGTCAGGGGGAAACCATACATTTCGGTAAATAAGGCCACGATAAAAGCGGAAAATACACCTAGGCTTCGCCAATCTGTTTTCGACTTCGGCTTGATAAAACTAAACGCAAAAAAGATAAAAATGGCTGAGTTTATAATGACTAGTGCCCAGAGCCCATAATCAGAATCACCGTGCATTATTATTCTCCGTTTTATGTTTTCCTTTACGGGCCTGCTCTAACCCTTCGATATAGCCTTTTCGATATTGCTCATTGTCCTCGGTTTGTTCTTTAAATGTTTTTTCGGTGTGCTCATGTGTTTCATGTCCTTTGCCATGACTGCCGTGCATAAAAATGTGCATGACAAGGCACAACAACAAGATCAAGTAAGGTAAATACGGAAACACATGCTCACCATGCTCAACCAGCAAGAAGTAGCTCGCGGCGGTAATAAGGCCTATGGCAGACCAACCACTGGGGGTGCGCCAAAAGGGGACTTTTTGTTTACTCATAATACACCTCGCTTTGGTATCTTTTACGTTAATAAAAAGCGTTTAATCACTTGATCACCAACGTGCCACGATACATTTGCATCTGACAATGAAATGGGTAAACGCCGGCACTGGAAGCAGGAATAGTGACCGTCACTCGCTTGTTAAGCGCTAATGTTTCATTGATATCCAACTCCGGGATCAATAACGTTTCTGCACAGGGCGTTGCATCTTCTCTGACGAACATAAGCTTAACGGACTGATGCGCCGGCACCGTGATATTGGCAGGCTGATACACGCCGTCTTTTACAAGGACTTTGATACTGCCGTCTTTTATCTGGGTTGATTGTGCTTTGTAAAGCCAAAACCACCAAACAATAAGCCCAATCAGGATAAGCCCTGCTAAATTAATCCATATCATCATTGTGTACTCCTAGTGCTCTTTCGCTTTAAATAGACGTAATCGGTTAGCATTGGTCACCACCGTTAGTGATGAGAATGCCATCGCTGCACCAGCAATGACTGGGTTAAGCAGTATCCCTAAGAATGGATAAAAGACGCCTGCCGCAAATGGTATTCCGGCGACATTATAAATAAATGCGCCAAAGAGGTTTTGCTTGATGTTACGCAGTGTTGCTTTGCTCACGGCAATTGCATCCGCTAACCCATGTAGGGAGCCGCGCATCAACGTTATATCCGCACTTTCTATCGCTACATCAGTCCCAGTCCCAATCGCAAAGCCGACGTTGGCATGAGCAAGGGCCGGTGCGTCATTTATGCCATCACCGGTCATACCCACAATTTCGCCTTCACGTTGAAGCTCAAGTATTTTGTTTGCCTTATCTTCCGGCATCACTTCGGCAACGTAATCTGCAATCCCCGCTTTTCGGGCGACGGCTTTTGCGGTCAGTCGATTATCCCCGGTTAACATCACAACTCGTATCCCGTTATGCTGTAGCCGCTTTATCGCATCTATTGAGTCAGATTTTATTGGGTCAGCGACGGCAATTACGGCAACTAATGTAGAATCAATAGCAAAATACATAGGGGTCTTTGCATCCGCTGCTAACCTCTGCGCTTTGTCGATGTAATGATGAAGCTCGATCCCTTGGTCTATCATCAATTTTTCATTTCCAAATAGCAGGCGTTGAGAATTTAGCATGGCTTCAACCCCCTTCCCCGCAATGGACTGAAAATCAGTAACGGAATGGATCGGCACACCTTGCTCCTTTGCAGATTCAACGATCGCCATGGCAAGTGGATGCTCAGAACCAGACTCAAGGCTAGCCGCCAAAGAAAGCACATCGTTGTGACTATGATCTGAAACTATAACGACATCTGTTACTTTAGGGGCCCCCTCAGTAATAGTGCCTGTTTTATCTAGAACCATAGTGGTTATTTTTGATGCAGATTGCAGCGCTTCGCCGTTTCGGATAAGAACCCCCGCTTCAGCCGCCTTTCCCACACCGACCATCACCGACATCGGTGTGGCCAAACCCAAGGCGCAAGGGCAGGCAATAATCAGTACTGTGGTCGCAGAAACGATTGCAAAAGCTACTTCAGGAGATGGGCCATAATTCAGCCAGGCCAGCGCACTGATCACGGCAATGATCATGACGACCGGTACAAAATAGGCGGAAATCATATCAGCTAATCGACCAATAGGCGGTTTAGAATTTTGTGCGCGTTTTACCATGTTAATAATTTGAGCAAGCGCGGTATCTTTTCCCACGCGCTCTGCTCGAAAGACGATAGAGCCTGATTTGTTTATCGTGCCGGCAACGACCTCATCGTCTTTTCGTTTTTCTATGGGCATGGGTTCACCCGTTAGCATTGATTCATCAATACTTGTCTGGCCCTCGACAACTAAGCCATCAACAGAGATGCGCTCCCCAGGGCGAACCCGGATAAGATCATTTAGCAGAACATCTTCAATCGGAATATCTATATCATGCCCATCACGAATGACGCGAGCTGTTTTGGCTTGTAAACCAATCAGTCGTTTAATTGCCTCGGACGTTTTACCGCGTGCTTTTATCTCAAGCGCTAAGCCTAAATTAATGAGACCAATTATCATGGCTGTTGCTTCAAAATAGACATGCCGCGCCATTTCAGGCACATATCCGGGGAAAAACACAACGACCATAGAGTACAACCAGGCTGTTCCTGTCCCCAATGCAATCAAAGTATCCATGTTCGCGGCGTGATTTTTAAAGGAGTTCCAAGCACCTACATAAAAATGCCGACCAGAAAACACCATAACACCCAATGTCATGATCCCTACAATCAACCACACGATCCGCTCAGTGGTCGTGTTGACGCTCATTTCCCCCGTCACCAAGCCATAAAGCATCAGTGGCACACCCAGAGATAATGCAATGACCATGTCTCGCATTAGTTTTTTATAATATGCCCAGTCCGCCTGTTCCTTTTCTTCAATGGCAGCCTCATCTGAATCCGTATTCGCTAATGTTGCGTTATACCCAGCTTGCTCTACCGCCTTAATCAATGCGTGGGAGGATGAACTGCCCATCACCAACACCGAGCGTTCAGCAAAATTCATCTCAGCATTGGTGACACCCGAGACCTGTTTTAAGGCCGCTTCAATTTTAGTCACACAACTGGCGCAACTTGCACCTTGGATATTGAGTTGTAGCTCACCCGAAGACGCAGAGACTTGCTCAGTATGTGTTTCACTCTCGACCGCCTTACTAGCGGTTGATACTTTTTTGTCACCGCCACAACACGAATGAATTTTCGCATCGTCCGTTTTTGAATTCATGAGCCACTCCCTCTCTAAATAATGTTATGATTTAAGTGATGTGAAACCTTCAATCAAATGGCAAATCGTATCGGCCGTTGGATGCTGATCCGGTGTATTTTCCCATTCTGAGATTGCTTTTCGCATGCGCAGTCTTAGCTCATGCATGTCCTGATACCGCTGTTCAGTTTCTTTCAACCTTTGTTCAATAAGGCGCCGAACCGTCGGGCATGGCGCGTTGGTTTGTGATGACGTGAACAGAATTTCCTTAATATCATTGATAGAGAAACCTAATGAACGCGCGCTTAAAATAAACCGTAATCGTGTCACATCAGCGGGCCTGTAATACTTGTAACCATTGTGCGATTTACTTGGCACCAAAAAACCAATGCGCGTGTAATACCGTACGCTGTCCGCGCTAATCTCTAGTGCATCTGCAATTTGTTTAACGCGCATTTTAACGCTCCTCTTTTATCAACATAGATATGCGGTTAAGCACGCCTTTAATCCTATGTTCTACTCTCACGTTACTAGGGTAAACCTATGTGTTGCTCACAGGTCAACACCTATTCTTTCAGCAGATCCTTGGAAGCGGCTCATCTTCGAGTTCATTCATGAAACGTCTTCCTCCCATTGGCGTAACAATGGTCACGCGCCCTTTTGATTCGGTGTTTTTTACTATTACACCAATGTGTTCGGCCTGCTCCCCGTTTCGAATGCTCCGCCAGTGTTCTAGCACCTTACCGCTTATGTCAGGGGCAACAACAGCAACAATGCGTCCCTCACACGCTAAAACAAACGGATCAAAGCCTAATATTTCACACACGCTTGCCACTTCAGGTCGCACCGGAATATTATTTTCAATTAACTCGATATCGAAGCCTGTTTCATTAGCAACGTCATGGAGTAATACTGACAACCCTCCACGAGTTGGGTCACGCACAAAACGAACACCTTCCAAATGCTTGATTGGATCAATAAGAGGAACAACGCTTCCACAATCAGACTTTAGCTGACCTTGCAAACCATAGTCCTCGCGAGCAAGCAGGACACACGCACCGTGATCTGGTGAACGGAATGGGTCGTCGCTTGCTTAAACTGATCCGCAATTGCCTCGTCCTCAAACACTCTCACCGTACCAGGCGAACAGCGCATGTAGGCCGCGTCGATGACTATCGTATGATCGGAACTCGCGACCCACTCCAAAAGTTCATAGCTCAGTGTCCCAGCGTCAATGCAAGATACATTTGAATAAGACTTTAGCAGGGGTTGCAGAGCACGAACCGCGTGCACACCGACGCCATCATCTCGCTGCAGTAGATTTCCAACACCAATGATAGCGTAGCGCTTAGCCGCATTTTTAATTTGGTCAATTGTTGGTGTAGTTTCTAGTGATAGCATCGGTATTTTCCTTATTAGCTATGAGGTGCTGGAATTGACCAGCCAATCACAAAGAATAAACAGAGAACGATCACCGATAGACCAAGTAATTTTGTTGACCTAATGCGTTGACCTGTGCTTTGACGCATCACGAGTTTGATCACGATTATTGTTTGGATCAGGTAATAAAGTGCAAACCCTTTTGAAGCGAGATTAATAATTTCAAATACGTTAGATGACCAAACTAATATACCTGCGATGGCGATAACTAAAACGTAGTAAAATTGGGGGGAGATAGGTAAATGGAAAAGCTCTTTTAAGAGGCCTCCGCCACCGATAGTATCGGCTAATGCTGCACTTAACTGACTTGCCGTGGCGGCAACCAGTAATAAAATCGGCAATACCCATATTGCTTGCCCTAGGGTGTAGCTAATCGTTGTTTCGTTTAATTCCGTGATCGGAAAATTCAGGAAAATAGGACACGTTAGACCGATAAAAACAACATAGAGAAAAATAGCGATCCACTGAGCATAACGACTCGCTTTAATGCGCTGTTCTGGCGTATAGTTATTCCCCATAAAACGGGTTGTCTCGAACCCTTGCGTTACCATGAGCATCCCTGCGAGCATGCTAACAGTTTCAAAATGGCTCAATGCCTGTATCGCTTCATGTTGAAACCAAGCACTTTGTACTTGTATGTCGTAGGTTGCCAGCGCTGCGAGCACACCTACTATAATAGCCAACTTTATTGTCACGGCGAATAGCTCAATGGTCTCTAGCCCCCTAGCACCTCGAAGCCAAGCGACCACCATAATGATGACAAGCAACCCACTGGTAAACAGTTTGATGTACGTCGTATCAGAGATAGATAAACGATCAAAAACAAACGCTGCAAACAAACTAATATAAAACGCCACGGAAATGGCATATGCCGCACCAAGCGCCCATTGACTTGCTTTTTCAAGCGTCATAATACTGCTTTGTTGATTGCTAGCTAGCTCAGGTTCTGCGTGGCGTATATTGAAGCGAATAACCGACCCCAGCGCATATGCCAGAATGGACAACAACACTATTCCAAGCAGTGCCCATTTCCCCATTACCGAATGCAGCAGTGGTGCAATGATCAAAAAGCCACTACCAATAATGGAAGCCAACGGTGTGACTGTTGCTCGCCATTGGAAAGATTGTCGTAAGCGAGGCAGACACAATACTATTGCGATCAGCACCGAGGTTGCGAGCGCAATGGAATTTGTGATCACAGTTTGTACCCCTTAATGGTGTTTATACCACCCGGCACGCTTAATATCGTTCCAGGACGTAGATTGATGGCAGGCATAGCATTCCTCAACTTTAGCTTTAGGCTCGCCTGCCACTTTGGCGGAAATCATTTTAAAATGCTGCATATAGTGACTGGGCGGCGCTTCATGACATTGATTGCAATCACGTGATTGACTCGACGGGTGAATAAACTTTGGCAATGACCATTTGTCTGTGCTGTGACACTGCACGCAATCCTCTCCAAATAGACCTAAATGGCGATCATCGTTGCTGTGACATTGCGTACAATTTAATAAGGCTTCTTTATCACTGACCTCAGGGTGCACAAACAAGGGCTCAGGAGTTTGTTTATTCGCTAGTATGTTCTCCAAAAACGCCATGGTGGCAGCGCCCTCGTCAAACGGGACATTTGGGTTGGGGAGCATATTGAAACCAATGTCGACTAACGCTATATGGCTCATGAGCGAAATGTTGGCCGATTCACCTTTGTGCTCTACATGGCAACTTGCACATTCTTTGATGTCGGTATGAAATGCAGTGGGTTGACGCGCAACGATATGCGTATCATTTGCATGACACGCCACACATTTGTCACGCTCAACGCCCTTCACCGGTGTGTGACAACTCAAACAGTCATCCGCGAGAAAGGCATGTGCTTTATTGAGTGAACCGGGTTCAACCATTTTTTCCCATGGAATTTGTGCGCTATCTTCAGGCATATGAATGAAATGACTGACGCCAAAGCCAGCAGCAACTAAGCCAAGAACGATTATTATCCATTTCATCATAACCAGCGCAGTCCAAAGTAAACTTCACTGAAAATGTGAAAAAACAGGACTACATAAAGTGTCATTGAAATCACGATGTGAAATTTTAACCAACGAGCAAACCACACCTTCGCGGTGTCATGAATGAGAATGCTGTACTCAACATCGGAAATTGTATCAATGATAGAAAGAACCTGGCTTTCTTGTTTGAACAATTTACTTTGTGCTGAAGTAGGCACATTTAACGTGATGTAAGGAATATGTCGTGCGGATGTTTGGGCAAACGTCGAATATCTGTCATCACAGACTGCGTCTTTCAACGCCTGTTTTGCGTTAGAAAGCGCAACGTGGAGTTCATTTACTTGGCGCTTTTTCTCTTTCACATTCGATGAAATAAGACCGAGTACATATCGACCCACAAACCCACTGATCACAACGACCATCATAAAGATAACAAGCGAAACTCCGGTAGCACTATCAAAACGATGGGCACTATGGATCAGCGCTAGAATAGGCCCCAGCACACCAGCATAGATATGTATACGCAGGAGCGTTGGCATAGCGATGTGCTTCGTCACGACTTTCTTAAGTGATTTGTTACGCTTAATGGTCATGTATACCAATGGGATAAGCATTAATACCGAAGCGCTTAAACCCACGCCAAATCCAATAAAACTGCCTGGGAATGCTGGGTCTCTATGCCATAAAAAACCGAGCCATAGCAGGATCATTAGGACAACCAAGCTGCTTACAATTGTGCGCTCTTGAGAATTCATTAAGCCTCAACCTCCACATCAGATTTAGGGATAGCTTGGCACGCCAGAATATACCCACTGAGCTTATCTTCAGGCTCCAGCCCATCATCAACCTCCATATCGACGTCACCACGTAGCAGTTTCACCTTACAACTCCCGCACGAACCCGCTCTGCATGAATTCTCTATATCTACATCGAGTCCATCAGCGACGTCTAATACGGTCTCATCCGGACCCGCGTGGGCTTCGACGTCTGAAAGACTAAACCGTACTTGTCTGTTGTTGCCTGCGTTGGTGTTAGTGGCTAATTGAGGTTTAACGGGAGCGGGCTCTGGTTTAGCAGCCCCAAACGCTTCGGTTTTAATATGCGTGTTAGGCATACCCAATTCGGCTAGCATTTTTTTCGTAGCATCCATCATTGCAGGAGGCCCACAAATATGCGCAGTTTTTGAGGCAATATCTGGCACAAATTCGTTTATCATTGCGGATGAAAAGCGGCCTTGGGGCCCCATCCAGGATGTACCCTCTGCTTGAGTCATACTGACCAGTACTTTTAACCGAGGATGACGTGCTTGCAGATATTTTAATTCCTGTTCAAAAATAAAGTCGTTGGACGTTCGCGTACAAAACAGAAAATAAATATCACCGTCCCAGCACGTCGTCGTCAAGTAGCGGACAGCGCTCATCATCGGTGTGATCCCCACTCCCCCAGAAATCAACACCACGCTGTTTGAACCATGACCATTGAAATAAAATTTACCGCCGGGGGCTTTAATTGAAAGCGTATTTCCTACCTCAACCGCGTCATGCATATAACGAGAAACCACACCGAACTCCTCTCGCTTTATCGTAACTTCAAAGTAATACTGTTCAGTGGGCGATGATGCAATGGTGTATGAGCGCTTAACTGGCTTTTCAAAACCATCGATGTTCAGTGTGAACGTGACAAATTGACCTGGTTCGAAATCAAATGGAATGGTTTGTCCATCTGGGCTGGCTAGACGTAACGTTTTAACATCATGGGTTTCATTAAAAATCGCGGTTACTACCATACCGCCACTAAACGTGCCCTTGCGCGATGAGGCAGTGGATGACAATGCTGGCTCGCTACTTTGCGCAGGTGCCGAAGCATGCTGCTGGGCAGCCGGATTAGATTCGACAACAGAGGAAACTTTTGTCGTTGGCGCAGATGTGCTTGCGGTGTCAGTAGACTTAAGCTCTTCGAGCAGCGCGGCAGCTCTGCGCATCTTAAATCCATACACATACACCATAACAATTGTAAATATGAGTAAAACGAGCATCACTGCGCTGTGAAACGGTGTCATACCAAATAGGGTTGAAGTACCTTTTTCCGGCGCACTGGGAAGCAAATTCATTTGTGACTTGAACCAGGTTAATGCCACTCTTCGTGGTTCTTGCCCGTCTTGTATGGCACGTTTCGCAGCAAGACCACTGTCAAAATGGGCTATACCCTCTTTAACTGTTTCAACAGCCATTTGCATTTGGGAATAGTCATCAGTGGCAGCTGCGCGGGCAAGCCAATCAAAACCTGTAGCAAGTTGCTCACTTCCTTGTTGCATTCTTGCGGTTGCTTTAATCAGAACAGTCTCTCTTTGTTCGGGTGTAGCTGAATGCATGCGCATTAGCGTGGGATAGAGATCTTTAGGTTTGGGTGCACCCATTTTCTCCATCATTTTATCCATGCCTTTTGCCATACCGGGTCCCATCATGGCGTCAGCATTGCCCAGCGGCCCTTTACCTTGTGTAGCAGTCGGCAAAACATCCGTATTAGCGTTGACAGTGGGATCATTGGTAGCTTCAGGATGGTGGCTCGCATGCTCACTATCCTCTGGCTGTTGCTGTGCGTAACTGCTCGTCGTTGCGAATAACAGCATAACGTTCAAAATGACGGCGTAACGCAGAAAAAATGATGTGTGTGGCCACCACATGCTCATAACTCACCTGTTTGTTCGGCCATCCACAGGCTATTTATCTTAGCGATCTGAGAGGGCGTTAATACTGATACCGCTTTCCCTACCGATGTAATAAACTGCAACCGCAAGGCGCTGTTTGTGGCTTCTATTTCAGCAATGGTGTCTTTGATATTGTCGTATTGAGGTAGCCCCTGAGCGGTCAATTCCCACAACGATGCTTCTAACGCACTTCGCTGCAGCGTAAAGCTTTGTTGAGTAGACTCCCATTCAGTTCGGATCGTGAGAAGCGTTTGGTACTGACCATCGGTCAATTCGAGTGTCTCTTTGTGGTTTAAGAAAAAAGCTTGCTCTCCAACGTGGTATAAATGCAGCGCTCCACTGACACCGGGTAAGCTTTCATTTAATGGAGAACCAGATATCTGTGTTTTATTTTGTTCAGGTGGTGTACCCATCATTGAGCTGTTTTTCATCATCATTTTGCACATCATTCCCATGCACGATTTCCCGCGCATTGGCATCATGCCTTTATTCTTACTCTTTCCCATTTTCATTGTGTTTGTTGCTGAAAGTGGCATTGATGATGTATTGAGTGAAACACTGGTATCACTCGGATTTACACTCTCATTGCTTTTTGGCTGGGTCGCTAATGAATTGTCTAACGAGCGCAAAGCGGTTTGGATTTTAGCGAAGTCATCAACGTTTAACTCAGGCTGAGTTTCTTTAGTTTCTGATGAATTGTTTTTTTTGTCTGGCTCAGTACTTTGTGGTACTGCTGAGCACGCGGTTGTGAATAAGACACTCACTAATACCAGCGTCACAATAATCGCTATACGGTAGGGTTGGTGATAAACTCTATTATTCACAACGGCATACTCCTAATTAAAATATTAATCAAAAACCACGGTCAAACTCGACCATGTCATAACGCGTAATTTCGCCATCCAGCACAATAGCTTCCGCGAAGTGCTTATCCTTAGTTTTTCCAAGACGAATTTTCCCAACGAACTCTCGTGAATAGCTGTTTTCACCTTCTGAGATTGCTGTAGGGTCGTAGACAGTTCTATAGACATTAAAAACTTGATGTTCCTTCAAACCATCCGTATCAGATACACATACCACTGCTTGCTTATCATCGACTGTAACAACTTGCCCACTCATGATGTAGTCGTGATAAACCTGGCTTGCGCATCCTCCGAGGAGTCCAACTGACAAGACTACAATTGAAAAAAACTTAATTAATTTATTCATGTAAAATTCCTGTGATTATTGAAATAAGCGAGACAGCAGGTCACCTCCTGCCTCGTAACGTGGTGATTAGCTCTATTTGTGTTTATGTATTGGTTTAGACTTTTCAGCGGTGTGCCCCATCATTTGGCTCATCATGTCTTCCATCATCGACATACGCTGTTCCATCATTTTCATTTTGTCTTCGGTGGACATATCAGTGTGTTTGTGTTTCATTCCTTTTCCCGCTTTCATCCCCATCGAGTCGCTTCCTTCCATCATGCCCATCATGTCTTGCATCTTTTGGGCATGCTCATGCAACATGGCTTCGCGCTTCTCCGGATCCGATTCACTCTTAACGGCATCCAATACTGCGCGCATTTCTTCCATATGCGTCTGCATCTTTTGCATCATCTGACCATCCATCATCGGCATATCAGATTTGTCAGTCTGTTGATATGCAAAAGAAGTCGCTATTGGCGCAACGACTAAAGCACTGGCCAGTAATAGTGAAGTAAGCTTTTTCATAAGATTGTTTCCTTTGATTATGCTCAGTTGAGCGTTTTAGGTTTAAAGTTTACGTCTTGTCACCTTAATCTAATGTCTTAGACTCAGGTCAATAGGCTATATGGACGATAAAAACTCAGCTAAAGCTTCAAGCTCATCATCTGTAATCGGCATTTGCGGCATTGCGGACGACGAGTTATTAAATTGAGGCTCCTTAACTTTGCGCAAAAAGAATGCCCTGCCTTTTTCGCTAATAACATTATCCAGCGATGGACCGAGTGTTCCGCCTGCGCCTTGCACTTGATGACACCCCTGACAACCATATCGAGTGAGTACGTCACGTGGATTGACTGTTAATGATTTAGCCTGAGTCACCTCTACCGGTTGAGCAGGACTAGAAGCTATTTCCATGAATTCAAGAATGGCTTTTACTTCGCTGCCGGTTAAATGCGCTTTTTCGCGCATGTGTGGCATGATCACTCTCCACTCACTGATAGAAAACTCATGCACAGGCCTACTGTTATGACAACGCGCACAGTTGTTATTAATTAACTCTGCGCCAGAAAGTGTGGTTTCATCGTCTGCCAAGTTCGGTAACGAAATAAATGTGATTAGTGCACATATAATTAATTTCTTGTTCATGATATCCCCTAGAATCCATAGCTGAATTGCACAGCAAACCGTGTATCATCAGGACCTTCAACTACGTCTGTATCTTCATAGCCCACCTTAATAACTGAACGAGGGTCCAACCAATAGTTGACACCTACCATCCAGCGCTCCGCTTCTTCAATTTTATTGGTTTCAGCATATTCAAGGACCAATTCAGTACTACCTAGGGATTGAAAAGCGTGCCCAACGAAGAAAGTACCTTGTAAAAACCATCCATTGCGTGAAAATGAGTCAATAGTTTGCTCATGATCTCGCTCAACAAATGAGTCCGTTTCAGTTTTAATATACTCGCCTCTGATGATGGCGTGAGTACTAATAAAGTTGATATCAAACCCATTGGCTGTGATATCTAGTTGTCCTTGTTCGTCGTAGGCACCTTGATAATATGACGTTCCAATCTCGATTGAAGGTAGTAAGGCAATAGCCAGGCGGCCACCAAACGCTTTATTGCTATTGTTGTCAGAACTCGTCGCTTCAAATTCCACTTCCGGGAACGCCTCACCATGACCATCTTCTTCCGAATCAGGATCAGCTGCAGCAGAGGGTGCGAAAAAGCGAGCTATTAGATCATCATGATCATCCTCAATCTTTTCTTCGTCATGAGCAGCTTCAGAGCGCGGACCGTTTGTCATGAAAACATCCACAAACACCTTGGCCGAGCCGACTTGATAGACTTGCTGTGCAGCTACGCCTACGTCACTAAGAATAGGTAACAATGGATCCATTGCTTGGCTCGAGCCATGAGCGCCATAGACGCCGGGGGTCCATATACTTCTATTAATCCAACTAGGGTGCCAGTTGGCACTAAACTGCCCAAATGGTAAAAGGAATTTTCCGGCAGTTAATGTTGTGTTGTCGTTCAGGAAATAATGGATGTCAGCGTATTCGAGCTCGGTTTCGGTCTCCCCGTTTTCGCCCAATCCAAACTCGAGTTCTGCTTCGACATGCATTTTGTCATTTAAGCTGAATAAAAAAATGGGAATAAACCTGGCCGAAAAAGCATCGGTGTCGGCTACATCTGCACTTTCATATTTAACGTCACCGTATCCCACAAAGACAAACCGGTCGGTGGTCTCAGATGCAAGCAATAGTGACGATGTGATCATACCGGCCACAAAAATCATTGCATGCAACACTCCTTTACGTAATCGCATAGTATTTCTCTTTTTAAATTGTTTTTCTTACCCACTAACTGGGTTGATTTACTTATTTGGCACTGCGTTGTTAAGTGCGCTTACGAAGTAACAAAAAACTCTATGGGAGGCGGGTGATTTGGCGGAACAGGTCTTTTGAGCACCTGATAACGATCTCTGTGATTTCTATCCTCTAGCGCCTCAATTAAAAAACAGGAGTGTGCTTCAAGAATGGCAAGCGGTGCGTTGGAAGACGAATTGTCCGTATAAAAACAGTCTGGGCAATAACAAGATGTGAAAGGCTCTTTTTGCTCATCATCGTGTGCACGTTCACCATTGATAAACACCGTCGATGCATGTTCATGAAATCCGATGTCACGCGTAGCATGGACACTCACCGATAACGTGTTGACCAGCAGTAGTGCTATCCAAATGTTTACTAACGAGAACCGAGTCACTGAACCTTACCCTTAAATGTTTATGTATTTAATCGTAGTGATTTCATTTCAAATGTAGTTGATCCAGATCAAAGCTTCACAACGAATCGATTACAGCTTGATTACATTTCTGTAATCAAATCATTAACTTATTTATCCATTCAAGGACTTTACTTATGCTGAAGCTATCAAACATATTAGTGAGCTTTCACTCTTCTACGAAATAGGCTTTTAAGATGTTGTATCAACAGACAGCACTAATATCAGGCGCTAGCTCTGGTATAGGACTTGCGCTTACAAAAGAGCTTCTACTCTCCTACCCTTTTATCCAGATCGTAGCACTGTGCAGAAATCCAGACACTTTACAACAGCTTAAAAGGTCTTATGGGGATAGGATCAGAATCGAGTGTATCGATTTCACTGATAGGGATTGTATTAAAAGCCTTCAAAACGTCGTCAATCAGCATACTCACTTTAGCTACCTGATCCATTGCGCAGGTGTTGTCATGCCATTTGGAGGTATTAGCAACGTCGCCCCTGATGAGTGGGAGGCAACCCAATGGATAAATGTCGAAGTACCTCGCCTTTTAACGCAGATATGCTTAAAAAAATTTAGTCATAGCCGCGTGATGTTTTTAACCAGTGATTTGCCTGTACAACCCGTTGCTGGCGCCTCAGCTTATTGTGTGAGCAAAGCATCATTAAATATGCTGTGCCAGTGTTTTCAACGTGAAGTCGATAACGATATTGCTGTTTTTACAACTGTGGCTCCTGGAAACGTCGACACGAAGATGCAGGAAACGATAAGGCAAGCCTCAAATCGAGTTTTGCCTGCATCGGAGTTAATGCGCAGTATGTTTTCGGCAAACAAGCTTTTACCTCCCCGATTAGTTGCACAATATCTGCGACAATTGCTAAGCGATGTCACGCCAAACACTTTTGGAAGTCGTAGTTGGAATTTACTAGAGAGTATTGTTGAAGTTTCACCTGCAAAACAGACAAAAACTGATTCAATTGACACGCGTGCTACTGAAACAAGCCTGGTAGAACTGGCAAGTCTTGTTGGCGGCGCATTCTGGTCACCGGGTAGTGCAGAATATGAAGAAAACAGGAAAGTATTCAATCAAGGTGTTTCGCGTTTTCCGTTAGTAATTATTCAACCTAAGACAAAGACCGATATTATACACATTGTCAAATGTGCAAAGCAGTTGCGCTTATCCATTACAATTAAGGGTCAAGGGCATGGTGTAAGTGGCATGTCGGTCCTTAACAATGCAATTGTAATTGATATGTCGATGTTTAAAACAACTGTACTGAATGTTGATAAGAGCTCAGTAAACGTCGGCGCAGGCGTCAAAAATAGTGAATTGGACCATTTTCTAGCGCAACACAACAAAGTAGTTCCTTTGGGTACCTGTCCCGATGTTGGTGTTGTCGGCGCAACATTGGGAGGGGGGATCGGTTTTTTGTCCAGAAAGCTTGGTTTGAGTTGCGACAATGTGCTCGCGTTTGGATTGATAACTGCTGACGGTAAAGTAAGACAAGTGACCGAATCCCAACATGCGGAGTTATTTTGGGCATTAAAAGGGTGTGGCCATGGTCAATTTGGCGTTGTGACCGATATCACGTTTAAATTACACGATGCCCCCAAAAATATTGATGGCCGAATACTCGAGTGGCCGTTATGTCACGCACGATCTATTCTTAGGCAATATAGCGAAACAGTGCTCAGTGATAACAGATCGGTTTTTCTATATGCATATCTCTCGCGATCTACACACGATAAAGCACGAATTTCGATAATGGGGTTTAGTGAGGACTCGGTGCACGGTTTGGATTCTGTAGCCAAATGGCAAGACGGTGCCGAATTGTTAAGTAGGCGTTCGCAATACGTTGAATGCCAATCCAATGACTACGATAGTGATCTGAGTTTGTATTGGCGAAATGGCATAATTGAAGGCGAGCTATCAGAAGAATTCATTGAAACACTTTTATCGTGTTACCGAGCTTGTCCGGGAAATTCAGGTGGATTTATGCTAGACCCGCTTTGTGGCGCTATTCAGGATGTAAACGCTGACGATTCGGCATTTATTCACCGCAACGCTTCTTTCGTCTGTAGTATCACAGGGATCACTCAAGCTGAATGTGACGATACTGAAGTTATCGATTGGGTGAATAAATCTTTCGATTTGCTATTACCGTTTTTTAATGGTCATTCTTACCAAAATTATGACATGGGGAATGGGTCGCCACTTGCTCTTTACTACGGCCAACACACAGCTCGTTTGAAATTATTAAAACAACAATACGATCCTACTGGTCTGTTTATGAGCTCTCTTCTGCGCCCTGACTAAAAAACTTTTAGTCATTGCTGTGACGATTTCGATATTGTGAACGTATGTTCTACCCATATTGAATTGGCATTGTGGTTACTTGTAACAAGGAAATAGTTTATGAAAAGATGGATATGTTTGTTTCTTGTGATGTCATCATCGCTCGCACATCCAAATGATCGTGAGCATGGCGATTTTTACAGAGGATTAACTGGTCTTAAAGCACAAATTGATGAAATTAATCGTGACTTGATTTTGCTGGAAAATGCCACCCTTTCGAGTTCAGAAGTCAACAGGCGACTGGCTCGGATTGAGCAACAAATTGATGACGCAAATAAGAAAATTTCAGAGGCTTCTGACGCAGAGTTACGTGAGTTGAGTGCTCAAGAGTTAGAGCAGGTAAAGCGGTCTTTGCAGGTTCTCAACATGTAAGACATTCGAATGCAATTGCAACCCCATTTAAATCAACTGCATAAATCGACTAAATCTGAAACACTACTCGCTTCTTGGATGAACCATGTTCAAAGTTCGCGAACGAAGGCAGTTAAAGATGAAGCTGAAAGCGACTTAGTTGCCTTGAGAGAAGCAACGGATCGTGAACTGATAGAACTACAAATGAACACGCAGCGGCAAATTAATTCACTGACTGAGAGGCACGAAAACGATATTGTTCGCCTCACTCAAGACCATAAGGAAGAAGTAAGGCGTCTTGAGCAATTAAATTTAGACAAGGTTCAATATGCAGAGACAGCATTTGAAAATCTAATGGGAGAAACAGAAACACAAAATGGGCTGATATTTAAAAACCTCGCGGTCTCCATATATCTTCGCCGGTTCTTAGTGGAAGATGGTTACGATGGTTTTTTAACGACTTAACGCTTACTTCAATTGATGAAACAGCAACGGTTCGGTGTGATCCAAGCATATTAAGAGAAGTGATTTCAATTCAAGAGCACGCAATTTTACGGTTTGAAAAAGTCAAAAACAAGCTAGAAGATGCTAAAATGCTGTATTACGAAGCATTACTAGATCTTGCATTTTATGAGGCTGAAATGTCGCGGTTTGGTATATTGAATGTCGATGCGACGCAACGGATCAATGAAAACCTTGTTGCTTTTGAGCAGAATTTACTCTTTTGGTTAAACGAAGCGAATACAAAACACCAGAGCGGTTACCGCGTTTCATTTTTCGCGTAATCTGCATGGTAGACAGCTTGGTTTTTATCAGGGGATGTTTGAGACTTCATGAAATTTTTGAATAACAACCCGCTAAAGCCGAAATGTTATCACAAGTGTCTGCATTGCTGGTAGAAAACGATATGGCTACTGTAAGACAAATAACTGACGTAATAGAGTCAAGAGAATGCAACTCTTTGTGGTCAAAATACACCAACTTCAAAGAAGAACGACCAAAACTGTTTGAGTATTAACGGTAGTCTGGGTTTGTTGGCACTAAAAGCACAATCTTCTCCGAATTAATCTTGCGTTGCTGTAAACACATTAGCGTTGATATCGAGAGTGTATCGACACACGCATTTGCGCGCAAGCGCATATGCGTTTATCAAGCATTACTCTGCTGCCTTGACTCTACCTTCCCTCATAATGTGCATATCTCATCGTAATTTTATGTCTGCGGCAGCATAGCGGATATTAATTACTGAAGGTGATTTATGGCAAAGTAAAAGGTGCATAGTTACACCGATGAGCTAAACCAATAGATAGTACCAAACAGCGCAAAAAAGATAGGTTGATGCAATATGTAAACCGCTAAACTATGCCGTCCGAGAAGAGTCAAGTTATTCGGGATATTCCATTTTGCAAACGGATCAAATCCGCTTTTCAAAACGTGCCCTATCGCAATACCAAACAATACAACACCTATCCATGGAAAAATCGCAACGTAATCGTTTGGAGAATGAGGTAGTGACAAACTGATCAGATTAAATGGCCATTTACTGGATACTAGGCCAATGTTAAACAACGTGACCGCAACAAAACCCAACAACAGCGACAATATGGGTTTTCTAATCAACGGAACACACAAAACACTCGCTACAGCAATAAAATGCAATACGCCAAAGAATATCCAGTTTGCATTAAAAAAATAATACGTAAAAAGCGATATTACCGCGGCCCAGAACGCTATGGAAAACAGCCGCAGTAAAAACATTTTTAGACTAAATTTTCGATAATTCCCGAGCACGAGCGACGCGCCTACACTCACGAAGAAGAGCGTCAATATTACATACCGAAACTCCCTCCACCCTTTTCCATTGGGGACATTCCAATCAACCCAACCAAAGAAACGAAGGTCGTAAGCAAAATGGAACACAACCATCAACACAATGGCTAACGTTCGTATTGCATCCAATGTGATATTGCGATTTTGCACGGAATTCAACGTTGTTAACGGTGCTTATGTGGCTTATTATCACGGGTAGATGAATGCGAATGAATGACCTTCCATCCTTCATCAGTTCGGCGAAACAAATAGGTTTGAAATCCTTTTTTATCAAAAACTGCGCCGGTTTTGCGTACTTCTCCTGAAACATTTACTGTCGTAACTGCCCAAGCGAAGTCTCCTTCAACGTTTGTTTCGATATCTAGAATATCAATGGTCAATCGTTTCAATACCTCTTTTTCCGGCTCTACATGATTTTTGACCAAATCCTCTAACCCTTTATTCTGACCGCCTGACTCAATGTAACGCGCACCTACCTGGCCAAGATAATGTTGATAGAACGGCATACCGTTACCAGACTCCCACCCCTTTTCAATATCTTGGATCATTTCTAGTATCTCGGTTTCGTCGTTCGTTTGCTCAGACGCATAAATGTATGGTGATGTGGCTAAAAAAATAACAACGCAGCTTGCATAGAAAAGTTTCATCGTTTTGACCTTTTTATTTTAATTTGGTGGGGAGTTAGTGAGACCAATGAATATGACTGATTTTCCACTGTCCATTGATCAGCGTTAAAAAGAGCGTTTCATTGCCTGTCCTATCAATATCTCGACCTTTATAGTTTCCAGAAGTGTGACTTCTTGAAATGGAGACAGCTGTATTACCATGCACACGAACATGATGCTCAATCGTCTTCGTGGTTACGGCAGATGAAAATTGCATGTCTGCTTGCAAATGATGTGCACGATATTCGTCGGCACTGCGCTCAATTCTGCCACCTTCCAAAATAAGGACATTATCGGCAAGTAAGCTCATGACTGTCTCTGCATTAGCGTCGGAGAGTGCTTTGTGGAATTGTTTTGCTATTATTCCTGCGTCGGAGTCTAGCCCTGAGAACATAGGACTATTGCTGGTGTCGTTATGCGATTTATCATGAGCATTAACACTGTTAGTTAATAGCAAAGGAACGAGTATGATTGACAACAAGTAGATTTTTTTCATTTTGTGTTTCTTCAATAATTGGGGCCTACGGCGGTACTTAACACCACCGTCACCATTAAAATAGATATCCCTATACAAAGTTCGATTTGGATTGATTTTTGAAGCGTTCGAGGACTGGTTAT
This sequence comes from Alteromonas sp. S167, assembly GCF_036864375.1. NCBI lineage: Bacteria > Pseudomonadati > Pseudomonadota > Gammaproteobacteria > Alteromonadales > Alteromonadaceae > Alteromonas > Alteromonas sp. S167. The sequence continues at coordinate 52,731 of NZ_JAZETR010000012.1, read as the reverse complement.
GCCGGTTAAAAGCTGAGGAGCCAATCGCAGTTTGTGTAACAACGCGATCAGAAAGATGGCACCAACAAACAACAGCTTAACAAGCAATACAAAGCCGTAGTTTGTGTCAAGCAAACTGCTAACAGAACGCACAAGTTGCCAAGCCAGTAGTAAACCAGCAATAATTAACCCCCCAATGGGGTATACAGCCGATTTCCCAAATTTTGTCATGACGAGGTGCAAATTGGGGTTAGAAAGCGCTACGCACGTCCTTGAAAGAGGCCAGAGTGAACCCACCCACGCGAGCGCAATAACGGCATGAGCAGCCAGGATAAACTTGAAACTAGGTTGTAACTGTTGAGTATGCCCAGTTAATGTAAATGTATACCCAAATCCTGCCAACGCAATAACAATGAAAATTCCAAGAGAGCGATTTGAAATAAAAGCATTTTTTCTAATTGAATGACCTAAGTAGGTTAAATATAGTAGCGCACTTGCGAACAGCACTAGTCGACTTTTTGCAACATCTCCGAGCGTTGAATGCGCGACCATCTCTCGCATAACGGGGTCAAACATACCAGCGTATCCAGATTGAGCGAGCTGCCCAACCTGAAACAAAAAGTCAAAAGCACTAAAAATGATGCCAATGACCGCAAACAAACGCATGTGCCTTGTTACCGTTGTTTGTAAGCTTGCGGGTAGAGTAAATTTGGTGTCAGTATCAGTATTGGTAATGCACAAAATCCAACCACCACCAAGCAGCGCTGATACGCCGAGATAAACACCAAACTTTGAAATCAACAACCCCAACTGCCAAATGTCCATAGCGTCCTCTAATGGTTGCCGTGCGTGCTGTCGTGCTTTTTATCGTTATGTTTCATCATTGAAGCATGCACCATAAAACTAAAAGCCCCTTCCATTTTGTGACCGTCCTGACCTAGCAACATCCAATTGACAGTGTATGTATCTACTGGTAATCCGGGTAATTCGTAACTAAAGGCACTAGCGAGTTCCGTACTTGGCTTAAACTCAAACGGAATGGTTTCCCCACTTTTTGATTGCAACGTTACTCTAGCCAACCTTACAGGCTTGGTAAAAACCAATGATAGTTCAGGTGGAGATGACATCAACATCGCATTATCCTTAGGTGTAGATGTCTTAAGTGTTGTGTGAGCAAAAGTAGAAAAACTTAAGGCTACCATGAGCATTGAAAAGATTAGTTTCATTTGAAGTCTCCTTAGACTTGATGGGTTATAGATGACACAAATGCTTCAATATTGATGGCATTTGGGTCAATGGTATTGTCGATCAGCAAGCCTGTGACGTCTTTCATCATCGCGCTGGGCCCAGGTAAAAAAATGTTCACCCTGAATGTAGTAGATATCAAACCAGACCATGTAAAGGCCGCTTAACGACCAAAACAACACCTGCCCGCCGACTAGCAGCATAAGCCAACGATGTAGACGGCGAACAGGTCCTTTCATTACGCAACGACAGCCAAGTATTTAAGCTGTTGTTTGCGCCATATTAAATAAATGGCAGGCAGTATGAGTAGTGTCAGAATAATCGCACTAACCATTCCTCCCACCATCGGCGCGGCAATCCGACTCATGACTTCGGACCCCGTACCAGAGCCATATAAAACCGGCAGCAATCCAAAGATGATAGTGGCCGTTGTCATCATGACGGGACGAACACGCAATCCTGCACCGTGCAGTACTGCCTCGGTCAACATCTCGGCGCTCGGTAAGGTACCCCCTTCTTTGCATCTATCCATCAGTGCCTGATATTCATGATTGAGATATACAAGCATAATGACTCCGATTTCTACAGCGACACCGGCCAGAGCAATGAAACCTACGCCCACGGCCACGGAGAAATTAAAGCCTTCGATGTACATAAGCCATATGCTACCAACCATCGACAATGGCAACGTTCCCATAATAATGGCTACTTCAATGAAGTTTCGGAAGTTGAGGTACAATAGAATAACGATGATAGCGAGCGTCAAAGGCACAACGTATGTGAGCTTCTCCTTTGCCCTTAACATATACTCGTATTGGCCAGACCAATTAATTGAATAGCCGGCGGGTAAAACGAGTTGTTCAGCAACAACTTGCTGCGCGTTAGCCACATACGTGCCTATGTCTACACCATCGATGTCAACATACACCCATCCATTGAGCCGCGCGTTTTCACTCTTGATACCCGGTGGTCCGTCTTCGATGTAGACGTCAGCAACATCAGCTAAGGCTATACGTTTTCCTTGTGGTGTCACTACAGGTAACAAAGAAAGCGACTCTGGAGAGCTTCGGTATGACTGCGGATAACGAATATTTACTGGATAGCGCTCCAGCCCTTCTACACTCTGTGTTACGTTAACACCGCCAATTGCACTAGAGACAATTTGCTGAACATCAGCGATATTGAGCCCATATCGGGCGGCTTTTTCGCGATCAATGTCGACTTTCAAGTAGCGACCGCCAGCGACGCGTTCAGAATACACTGAAGCCGTGCCATCGACGTCAGTTAATATTGACTCAATTTGTTGGCCGATTTTTTGAATTTCCATTAGATCGGGACCACCAATTTTAATCCCAACAGGGGTTTTAATTCCTGTGGCAAGCATGTCAATTCGGGTTTTTATTGGCATCACCCATGCGTTGGTTAAGCCCGGTAAATTGACCACTGCATCAAACTCTTTAATAAGGTCCTGCGTGGTCATCCCTTCTCGCCATTGTTCTTTGGGTTTCAATTGAATGAATGTCTCAATCATGGTCAGTGGCGCGGGGTCCGTCGCCGTATCCGCCCGCCCTACTTTGCCAAATACCGTTTCTACTTCTGGTACGGTTTTTATTAATTTGTTGGTCTGTTGAAGAAGCTCTCGTGCCTTCCCGATTGATATGCCGGCATAGGTGGTCGGCATATACATCAAATCGCCTTCGTCAAGCGGGGGAATAAATTCACTACCAATTTTATCAATTGGCCAAACCCCGATAGCCAAGACAATCAATGCTGCGACCATCGTTGACTTTGGAAAGCGCAAAACTGTCTTGAGCGTCGGTATGTATAAAAACGTTAAAAACTTGTTGACTGGGTTTTTGTGTTCAGGCAACACCTTTCCACGTACAAAATACCCCATTAAGACTGGGACCAGTGTAATCGCAAGTGCCGCTGATGCAGCCATTGCATATGTTTTCGTATAAGCAAGAGGGGAAAACATCCTCCCTTCCTGGGCCTCAAGCGTAAAAACAGGTACAAAACTAACCGTAATGATCAACAAACTGAAAAATAACGCAGGTCCAACTTCGACCGCAGAATCGATAACAACCTGCCAGCGATTTTCCTTGGTAAGAGGCGTCTTTTCCATGTGTTTGTGCATATTTTCAATCATAACGATCGCACCATCACTCATGGCGCCAATGGCAATAGCAATGCCGCCCAACGACATGATATTGGCATTGATACCTTGCATATACATAACGATTAGCGCGGTAATGATCCCAACAGGAATACTGATGATAGCGACGAGTGACGACCGAACATGAAAAAGAAAGGCGACACATACCAAAGCGACTACGATAAACTCTTCTAATAGTTTTGAAGCTAGGTTATCAACGGCCCTTTCAATTAATGCGGAACGGTCATAAACAGTGACCACCTCAACGCCATCAGGTAGTCCTTTTTTTAAGTCCTCTAGTTTTGCTTTGACGCCATCTATCGTTTTTTGAGCATTCTCGCCAAAACGCATCACGACAATACCGCCGACTGTTTCCCCTTCGCCGTTTAGCTCTGCTATACCGCGGCGCATTTGTGGACCGATATCTACAGTGGCAATATCCCTTATTAAAAGCGGTGTGCCATTGTCATTGACGCCAAGAGGAATAGTTTCGATATCCTTCTTATCAGAAATATACCCCGTAGCACGAACCATGTACTCAGCTTCTGCAAGCTCCACTACAGAGGCCCCAACTTCTTGATTCCCTCGCTTTATTGCCATCTGAATATGAGAAAGCGGTATACCGTAAGCGCGGAGTTTTTCAGGATCTACTTTCACTTGATACTGTTTCACCATACCCCCTAGCGCCGAGACTTCGGACACGCCAGGCACAGTTTGGAGCTCAAATTTCAAGAACCAGTCTTGCAAACTGCGTAATTGAGAAATATCGTGTTGGCCGGTTCTGTCGACCAATGCATACAGATAAACCCAACCAACGCCTGTGGCATCTGGACCTAATTGCGGCCTGGCGTTTTCAGGTAGATTGGGGGCAACTTGCGATAAATATTCAAGCACCCTGCTTCTTGCCCAATATAAGTCGGTATCATCATCAAAAATGATATAAACGTAGGAGTCACCGAAAAACGAATAACCTCGAACCGTTTGTGCACCCGGTACGGAAAGCATGGCGGTCGTTAGCGGGTACGTTACCTGATCTTCTACAACTTGTGGCGCTTGACCAGGATAACTCGTTTTGATTATCACTTGGACATCGGATAAATCTGGGATCGCATCTACTGGCGTATTTTTCATTGTAACTAAACCGCCACCGACTATGATGATGGTTGCGAGTAAAACAAAGAAGCGGTTTGAGACCGACCAACGTATGACTGCTTCTATCATTCGTGCGCTCCTTCATGTTGGCTGTTATCCATCGTTCCTTTATCAGATGCTTGTATATGTACTGTGGTAATAACGTACGCACCGTCTTGGGTTTTGGTAATTTCGATGTGCAGTCGCATACCAGCGGTAATGTCAGATAAATCAACCTCATTAGCGACGTTAAAATCCATTGTCATTGCAGGCCAATCCCACGCCTCAATAGGGTCATGTTCAAGGCTTAACTGGTTGCTAGCACTCATCACTGCATTGACCGTTGCTTGAGTCCACACAGCGTCGACAGCGGTACTTGTTTCACTACTTGCCTCTTCAACAACATGAATGGTAGAAACAAGATATTCGCCACTTGAGGATTTTGAAATTTCAATATGCGCAAGCGTTCCAGAGGCCAAATCAGACAAGGTAATGTTATCTGCCACGTTAAAATCCATCGTCATCGCGGGCCAATCCCACTCTTTTATAGCGGGATGATCGACATTTATCATTCGATGCCCATCCATTACAGAATTAATCTTGACTTCAGTCCAAACGCTTTCAGACATAGTCGCCTGTGTACTTTGTGCTGAATCGATAATGTGCACGGTTGTCACCACATATTGACCATCAGTTTGCTTACTGATCTCGATATGTGCCGATGAACCACCTTTGACCGTTGCTAAATTGATATGCTCCGCTACCACAAAATCCATGGTCATCGACGGCCAATCCCATTCTGGAATTGGACCATGTTTTGCAGTTATCATGTTGTGAGAAGGCATCACGTCTGTGATCATCACCTCTGTGAAGACCGATGTTGGACTTTCTTCAGGGGGTTCCATTCGCTTAAAGTCAGAGCTAATACTGCTCTCTGAATCAAGCATAAATTGAGCGGAGGTGACAATGCTGTCACCATCGATCAGTCCTTCAAGTACTTCTGTAAACTCGTCAACCACTCGCCCAATTTTGATTGCAACTGATTTAAATTTTCCATCTCCCAATGCCAATACAACGCGATTTTGATTGCCTGTTCGAATAACCGCTTCGGTTGGCACGATCAAGTTGGTCGAATCCATATCAGAGTGGATAGTCACTTGAGCGAACATGTTCGGCTTTAACGTATAATCTTGATTAGCAAAGCGAAGACGCACACGCAGTGTGCGGGTACTCTGTTCAAGGGTTGGGTAGACGTAGTCTACAACGCCTTGCCACGTCTTTCCGGGGAGGAAATCTAATGTCATAGTAACAGGCAGCCCTTCCACTATTTGGGCGGTTTGTCGCTCAAATACCTCTGCATCAACCCAAACCTCATCCAATGCACCAATCGACATGACTGTAACGCCAGGTTTTATAAAAAAACCTTCTCGAATGTTTAAATTATCTACGAATCCGGTTTGGGGTGCGGAAAAGGTAACGGTTTGCTGAACATTTTTTGTTTTTGTTAACGTCTCCACGACGTCTTCAGGCACTTGCAATGCATTTAAGCGAGAACGAGCAGCTACGATCAGATCTTTGTTGTTTCTGCGCATAGCAAGCAGCAATTCTTCTTGTGCATTCACTAACTCAGGCGAGTATAGAGAGTAAAGTGGTTCCCCTTTTTTAACATATTCTCCTGATGCTTTTACATGCAGTGTTTCTATCCAGCCTTCAACGCGAGGATGCACATGGATTAATGTTTCTTCGTTGTATTGAACGTACCCGACAGTTCTAATAGGGACATGCAGCGCGCGGCGCTGCACTTTCGCAGTTCGAACACCAAGATTGTTCTCCACATTTGGCGCTATAGTAATTGTTCCTGGGCCCGCATCACCACTTGAACTTTCTTCGTAGACAGGAATGAGATCCATGCCCATCGGAGACTTTCCTGGTTCGTCTCTGCGGTAATTTGGGTCCATCGGCGCAACCCAATACAACGGTTGCTTCTCTTCGTTTTGCTCATTATTCGCGGTGGATGATGAAGATGGTATCAGAAACGTGAATGCCAACGCAGTCATAATACCGCCTGCTACCCCGCCTATGACGAGTGCTTTAATTGTGCTCATTGTTGTTCTCCGATTTGAGACAAAGGAATACCTGCGTTGGTATCAAAGTAATAGTTGAGTTGAATTTTTGTTTTGACCAAATCCACACTGATATCCAGTGCGTCAATTCTGGCATTAAGATCCGCAATACGAGCACGCACTACCTCAGCAAAGTCTCCTTCGTCGTTGGTATAAGCATTGAGCGATGCCTCAGCTTGCTCTTGCATTTGCTCTAACAATTCGAGTTCGTACAGCGCTTGTCGCTCCATTAATCGCTCATTTTCCGCATATAAAGACTGGATGTATGACATCATTTCTCTGAGGACTAAGCGCTTGTCGGTTTTAATGGCTTCAGATAGGCTTACGGCAGCCGAAACCTCTTGGTCTTGGCGGTTTTCTGTAAAAAGAGGTACATCGAAACTTACACCCATCGATAAAAAATCTGCTCGACTTGTACCGTCGGGCGTGTCGTCTCTGTAGGCGTAACTAGCGTTAACCCCCCATTGTGGCTTGTATTTTTCTTTGGCAAGGTCAATACCGGTTTGGCTGGCGCGAATTCTTTGCTCTATCGAGAGGATCAAAGGGTGTTGATTGAGAACCATTGCAAGCGATTGTTGATCTCTGCGTTCAAGTATTGTTCTCATATTCTGCCCCATGTTTTTGATCTCAGGTAGGGCATGCGGCAACGTTAATCGAGAAAAGGCATCAAATCCCGATTGACTTGGATAATTTTGATCTCTAACTAGCCACTCTAGAAGCTTCCCTGTGGCTCTTTCTTCTAATGCTCGTAGTTTAGTAAGTCGGTCTTCCAACCTTGTTAATTCCAACTTTGCACGAACGATATCTTGCTGATTTACGCGTCCAAAGGCAGTTGAATAATTTGCCTTTGCGATATCGCTGAGCTGTTCAAATAACGCTTTATCTTCATCAATTAGCTTTACACTTTGCTGCGCCCGATATATTTCTAACCATAAGTTTGATACTTGAACGCGTGCTTTGGCCACTCGGTCGGCTCTCATCAGGGGATGCTCTGCTGCTTGCTCCCGCAATTGACGAGACCTTATGGCTAACGAATCACCACGAGGAAACATCTGTGACACACCTACTTTTAGCTGAGTCATGGGCTCTTGATCAAACGCAAAACCATCAGTGGGTACATTTGCTAAACCGATGTTGACAACGGGGTCTGGTAGGCTCGAGGCGACGACACTACTGGACAATGTGGCACGTTCACGATGTGCACTGCTAACGAGCCATGGATCATTTTCTACCGCTATTTCTACTGCACGTTTGAGCGTTAATTTTTCATTCGCGATAGCGGGAGAGACCATCGAGAACGAGAACGCTCCCCAAATAGAAACAAAAAGACAAAACCGGTTCATTAGAATTGCTCCTCATAGGTGTTGACTTCAGCAAAGGTCGTAACTGAACCATCTACATTGAGTTGCAATACAAGGTAAGGTTGGAATCGTTCGTCAACTTCCATGCCCGGCGATCCAATTGGCATGGCTGGAACGCTCAACCCTAAAACCCCTTCAGGAGGGTTTTCTAAAAATTGTTGGATGTATTTTGCGGGTATGTGCCCCTCAAATACAAACCCGTCCTGAGAAAGAGCAGTATGGCAGGAGCGATACTGGGGTTCGATGCCATGTTTATCTTTAACTCTGGACATTAGCGCGACATTTGTCACATCTGTTTCAAAACCATGTTCTTCAATATGTCGTACCCATTTTTGACAACATCTACATGTTCTACTTTTGTAGACATCCAATGTAATTTTCGGGGCCTGTGTTGCAGACTTTGCATCATTATTTGCTTGCAGGACATCACTGCACGCCGTTAAAAAGAGGACTACAGAAACCAGAGCCCAAAACGGTATATTTTTTTTCATAAACAACTCTCACATATATTGAATTTCGCACGCTTCACGATGGAAACATCACGTGCAGTAACTGTTAGTCTTTACATCGACTAACCTGATTACACGAGAGAGTATTTTGGGGGGCGTAAATGTATAGCGATAAAGACTTTATGCAGCCTTGCTTGTCTGGTTAGGACTGGGGTGTTCAACAGTTTTGATGTTTCGAGATTCGCCCCAGCCAACATGCCGAGCTGAAAGGCAGCCATGGGACAACAGCAATCTTGATTGCAACAATTCTCTGATACATCATGTGTTGAGTGGTCCATGTGATGACCGATTCTGTTATCTATTTCATGCACCATATCGCTTGCACATGGCACAGCTACACTCGCGAAAGACCCGCTTACTTGCACGCTCAACAAAGCGATAACAACGAGGTATTTGACGAATGAAAGTTTCACTTAAACCTGACTCCTTTAATGAAACGCGTTTTCACGGATTAGCTACGGCAATGAGAATATCAAATGGCCCTGACAGACAGATTACCTTGACATTACAATTTTGTAATCATGAGCGATATTGATAGCGAAAGTGTATTTTTAGTTGAATATTTGCGACTTCGAGCTACGATGTGGTGCGCTCATTAGTATATTGAATACTCTGTTGGTTGCTGGCATACGTTTTATTATTAGTATACTAACAGCATTTTACGATTGCGGTGTATTCAACAGGCTTACTCCATTGAATTAAAGCTATGCAGCAGGTTAATCACATACCATGAAAATACTTGTAGTCGAAGACGAAGTAAAAACGGGCGATTACATCAAACAAGGGCTAATTGAATCCGGCTTTGTTGTAGAATTAGTAAGGACTGGCCTGGATGGTCACCACAAATCGATGATTGGTGATTATGAATTAATCGTACTCGATGTAATGCTGCCCGACATAGAAGGTTGGAAAATCCTGTCTTCATTGAGAGAGACTGGTAAATTTACACCCGTTCTTTTTTTAACCGCTCGCGATCACGTTAATGACAGAGTCAAAGGACTTGAGTTAGGCGCAGACGATTATTTGGTTAAACCGTTTGCTTTCGCGGAACTCCTCGCAAGAGTGCGCACCTTGATCAGGAGAGGGACTTCTGTCCCTAACAACACGTTACACATTGCAGATTTGGAGCTTGATATCCCTTCTCGCGTTGCGAAGCGCGGTGGCAAAGTAATCAATCTGACGACTAAAGAGTTTACATTGCTTGAACTAATGGTCAGACGTCAAGGTGAAGTATTGCCTCGTTCTTTGATCGCCTCTCAGGTATGGGACATGAATTTTGACAGTGACACGAATGTCATTGATGTCGCTATCCGAAGATTGCGTGCAAAAATTGATGATGACTTTCCTGTAAAGCTAATTCAAACTGTCAGGGGGATGGGCTATAAAATGAGTGTAGATGATAGTAACGAATAAACTAAAACGGCCAAACTCTCTTGCGTTTAGAGTCACTATACTTGTTGGCATTACCGTATTTGTGTGCCTTACAATAATCAGCTTAATCGTTCAACAATCAATTGCAACGCATTTTGCTGAACAGGATGCTGATGAATTAAATGAGGTATTCCATGCTGTAAAACGAAAGCTTAGCGAAGCATACACTGAAAAGGTGGCACCTTCGAGTATCCTCGTTGAAGCAGTGTCTGGTCATCATGGAGTCTATTACCTTGTGCAAAATGAAGATGGAGAATCCGTATTTTCGAGTAAAGGCGTTAACTTGCACAAATACCCCGGTCAATTGTTTGACAACGATCTCATAACGCCTGATATGTTGACACTTTTTTTTGATGGATCCCATATGTTGCGAGCAACTGAAGCTCTCGTGACCGTCAGCACTGGTCAGAATAAGTCTACATACCGTGTTGTGGTAGCCTCCAACATGGAATTTCACATGAATTACATGGAAGACTTTGAAAAGACGTTATGGGGCATTATTTTCGTGTCTGGTTTGATCACGATAATAGTGGCACGTTTTGCTGTGTATCGAGGCCACTCGCCGCTACGAAAACTGAGTAGAAAAATAGGTTCTATTACTGCTGACAAGCTCGATATCCGACTAAATCCTTTAGAGGTACCGGTCGAGCTCGCAGGATTAGTGGGGTCGTTTAATGCTATGATTGAACGACTCGAAGCTGGCTTTGAGCAACTTTCATATTTTTCTGCGGACATTGCGCATGAATTGAGAACACCGGTCACAAACCTGACAACTCAAACGCAGGTTATTCTGAATCAACCGCGCACTGAAAGTGAATATGTTGATATTTTATATTCTAATTTGGAAGAATACGAACGTATGACCAAGATGGTCAGTGACATGTTACTTCTAGCCAAAACGGAACATGGACTCGTCAAGCCACAGTTAGAGCGACTAAATTGCCGAGCAGAGCTTCAAGAATTAGTTGAGTATTTTGAACTACTGGCAGAAGAAAGACAAATTCAAATTCGCATCCGAGGGGCCGATGCCACAATTGATTGCGATAGGTCCATGTTTCGACAAGCTATGAGTAATCTATTATCAAACGCAATTCGATATTCCTTCGAAAACGCGATTGTTAAGGTAGCAGTATCTACCAACGATGAACATACAAAAATTACCGTTTCAAATCCAGGCCCGAAAATCTCTGATGACCATCTTCAGAGACTTTTTGATCGCTTTTTTAGAGCAGACCCTTCACGAAAAAATCATGGTCAAGGCGTTGGTTTAGGATTGACTATCGCTCGTTCATTGCTTCACATGAACGGAGCTAAACTAACGGTTAGCTCAGATGACAACTTAACCGTATTTGTTGTTTCATTCCACAAATAATCAATCAAACTTCGTCCTGGAATCTAAACAGGTGGTCACTTTCTGAAGCTGATGTATCGGCCACTTCCCCTCATTTGTCATGTTTGCACTTTCCAACACCTGCTTCATAAAACTGGACATTTCATCATTAATCTTAATACAGTTGCTGGTATAGGCTTAACTTGTGTGTATCAACGATTGATCTAACAGTTCGGAATAAGTTGATTAATACCTTCGGAAAAAACCAAGCCTAGAGCCTCACTACCAAATTGGGAAACTCATTTTTCAGTTCCTCAATTATTGGATAAAGAATGATAACCTGCTCACAGTGAAAAACACCTGGAGCCAGATGGAAAACGCACATCTGTCGTGTTGTTTCAGCTGCTATAATAGTCGTCATCATTGACTCATTGTGGCCAATCACACTTAGGACTATTTCATTCGCATCGTTTGAAATTTTCCCACACGCTCGGACGGTGACGCCACAAATATCAGTGCCATTGTGTATGTTTATAAAAAGCCAAAATGCTATTTTTCGAAAAACGGATTGCGCAGGAGTCTACCAAGATCTATCCTGGAAAAAGCAGCTAACAACTATGTCACTAAACTGCTATCAAAACGAACCCAAGTTGATACTGTTGGAGTGTCAAGAGTTTGCCCAATAAAATGTTGTTCAGAAAAATCAAACCGATTAGCAGGGTGTTTACTATCGCAGCTAGGTGACCCGATATTAGTGCTGTCACTGAAGCTTTTTACCAATCGGCTACGTCAATTAACCATTATCTTGTAGGCTGCGTCTAAATTGTTATACATCCATTCTAGAGCAGCCTTTCCATGGTGGTCACAGAGACCGAACTCCAAGAGAACATCTATCTGACGTAGATTTTCCATCAATTTCTTAGCTTGAGAAACAAGAAAATTTGTAAGCCCAAGTGCAAGCACAACACTAAGTACAACCGCAGCGTTGTTAAGTTTTGCAAGCCCATCTAACAACTCTACCTGGCAGATAAACTTAAAGTCAGAACTAATATCTACATAGTACCCCTCGGTACTATACCAAAGGGCTTTTGATAGCAAGAGGATGGTGGTCTACGACAACACAGCAATTCTATACAGAAGACTATCAAATCCGCCCCCATTTGCCTCACTGTAATGCTTTTGAAGAATTCAGCTGGGGTTTCCCTTATGAGCCCACCGTCGTTGTCATCGGTAACAAGAAATACCCTGTCTATAAAAAAATACCTTCCTTTCCTGAAAAGCGAGCGCCACAGAAGTACTGCGTGGATGAACGTGTGAGTCGTAGTACCTGCAGACGTGACAGATGTAATAAATGGGAGTCACCGAAACCTAATGGTTATTTGGTGAGTAGCCGTTCCTTGGCCAATTCGTTGTTTGCCGATTTACGTAATTGAACGCTTGGTACAGGTCTAAAACATATTAGAGGGAGAGTCCTTCTGTGATGCAAGATAAACGAGAGAGCGGCGTTATACCTAATGGCGTTACTTTTGGCACTGAAGTGCTTGTTATGCCAAGCCTGATAGGTAGCGTATTCACCCACGCTGGTGGTACCGACACAGTAAGTTATAAGCCGAACAAGTACAGCTGGGTAAAAAAGGGGGATGTCATTGCAGAAGTGTATATTAGCCGTCCAAAGACAAAGTTTGGATTGATTAATGATATCTTCTTTAACGATATCATCTCGAAAGTACCCATTAAGAGTCCTGCAAGTGGTTTGGCGCTTCATAGCGAATACAGTGATAACTTTACAGTAGAATTGAAAGATGATGTGCCTCCCATCGCTAATTTTTCATTGCTCCTTCCTAGTGATGAAGTGCGTGAAGTATCTGGTGCTTCACTTTTTAGGGCGGCGGTGAACTTGATCAAAGAGAACAGTGACCTCTTGTATAAAGAATCGAGACGCTGGACGATGAAGGGGAAAACGCCTCAGGAGTTAGAAAGCTTATTAGCACAGCAATTGGCTGCAAATTGTCGGCGATACCCGGCTACACCGTATTATGACGATTATTTAGATGAGGCCAGGACGGAATTTCCCGAACTGAGGCAGCACCTTAAACACCTCGTCAACAAAGCGGAGTGAGAAGTACAAACACAGCAGTAAGACAACAACATTCGCCCATCGCGTTACCCTAACAAGGTTAGATTTTCGCTAAATGAGCTTCACGTTTATTGTCTGCCTCGCTAATCGGCCTCGTATAGAGGTTGATGGCTTCATTCAAGCACTCCCACGCATGCCCTTGCCTATTTGCTTTACGTTTTTGCGGCACATGGGCGCTTAATGGACGAATAGTGGGCACATCCTCGTAATTACACAAAATAACGGGCTGTGCGGCGTTGATAGTATTTACCACCGGCTTACCCTGTGCTGCCCCGTAATACAGCGACAAATTCACCGACGCATTGCGAGTTTTGCGTATATAAAAGCGGTTGGTGTGCTGTGTGCCCATGATACGCGCTTTTATCTCGTTTAGTTGTGTATCATTGAGACCAGACTTGCTGTTATACAGATACAACACAGCGCGCTCAGGCGTTAGCCTTTGGTCAGCATTCTTGTAAGCCCAATAGAAATTCACACTTTTAAGCGCGGTATCCGTATCAGGGCGACAGTTAATGACATCGATATGCCGATACAGCTGATAGGAGATAATTTCGGCGCCACGGTGTTGATGTAAGAACTCGTGCTTCTGCAAATGATTGCGCCCGTGTGAGCCATCAGGCTTTCTATCCTGCACGCAATGCTTGATAGCGGTTTTGGTACTGTTAATGGCAGCGATAGTATCAATGACGTCGTCATGGTTCTCAAGCAAAAGGATGCCAGGGTACTTGCCCGCCACCCGGCCTGAAATATCATGAGAAGGACGATGGAAGCACTTTAAGGCATTAAGACAACGCATCTGCGCCTGAACATTGAACATATCGCGGTGGCCAAGCATTAGCTCACCGGCAGAGAACGCTTTAAAGTCCTCTTTAGTGATGTCATCAATATTGGCAAAATAAGCAGTAGGTGCTAACCGCATGGCACTATAAAGCGACTCATACAACTCATCCAAAGTCGTGAGCAAACCGTTAAAGCGCGCAAAATCATTCACCATCACCACATCCTCTTATCAATTAACATTACCTCTATTGTATTAGATTTACAGACCACCTTCACATAAAAACACCATTAAAACCCATCCGCGGACACCACAAAGTGGCATCTACCCTGCAACCCCGCCCTAACAAACCAGCCGAAGGCGCGCGCGAGTTGAGCAAGAGGGGCACCTCGGTGGTGGATGAGGGACGCCTTCTTTGGAATACCTGTTTGAAGGTGGTCTGTAATTAATGATTGGTATCGTTGTTTTCGGTGTTGTGCGTTTGTGTTGGTGAGCAGGCATAGCCCCAGAATTTGTTGAGATAGTAGATGTTTCTACGTGAAATTTCCGGAAGTCAGGAGTATTAATTCAGTGATTTTTTTCTAATTTATCGATTTCATAGTCGCCGGTGGTATCGTACCTTCAGCCTTATGAAATTATCTTCATCAACGATTTACACATATTGAAAATATCAAAAAATTTAAAAATAATATCACCGCTGTAACATTAAAATTGTGGTATTGGTTATGGATTACAACGAACAAAATGCGCTAGAAATCGCTAAAAATCGAGCATTTAAACTATCTTCTCTGTTATTCGCATCACTGTTCGGTGCACTTACTTTTTTACTTTATCAAATTGGGCTAGAGACCTTTTCTTCCTCAAGCGCCAAACAGTTGCGTGATGAATATGGGGATTCAAGCATCACTTATACGGGTCTCTACATCGGACACTTGTGCTACTTTTTTGCTAACCGTTTCTACAACCATCTGCTTAAAGATGTTAAAGGCTTTAAGGTTTGCCCATATGATGAATTTGTAAAATTAAAATGGATTATCGGTACCACTATTTTCATTATTGTTCGGACGTTAGTGGTCTCATTCACCGACATGGACCTCTTAGCTCGCGCAGCCATTATTGTGGCCACTTTGGTATTATTGATCTATTGGTTGAAAAACTGGGATTATCACGTCGAAAAACCTGGAACCGAATAGACGCTTTAGATTGATGTTCGCTTTTTTGCTTTTCGTATAGTGACTTGATAACTATTGAAGGCGTGCTGCATTAATTGAACCCAGATAGGCGCTCGTACGTGAAATCTGATGACGTTTGCTGGGCGTTGCCCTCATTGGTAAACAGAGAAACGCCCTAGTGAATATATTTATTAGCGGCGGCGCCGTAATAACAACAGCATTACACCCATTGCCAGGATTATACCCGTTTGTGGCTCAGGAACAGATACATCGGATTGTGATGGCGTAACGGTTCTTGAGACTAGACTGCTTTCAAAATCAACAGCCAGTTGCGAGCTTTCATTCAGATAAAATACAACGCGACTCGCTTGTTGGCTAGTACTGTCTTCTAATGAAAATGAATAATAATCCCTTTCTATTGTAAATAAATCGACACTAGGATTTGTCAATGTGTAAGCACTAGAACCGCTTAAATAATTCGTGGTCGTTATCTCCGGCATTCTAACAATCAGACCTTCCAGTAGTGAATGCACTCGAGAAATATTAAATGCTGTAAAGTCAAAATAATTATCTCCCCTTGAAGGTCCTGAACGAGACCATAAGGTATCATCTCCACCTCCGAACTGCCCTACTCTATTTTCACCATCGAGCCAATATGAGTAATACATGAGTGTATCATCATAGGTAAATGAGACTTCAATCGGATTGGTGTTCAGATCATCGAGTTCAGAGGCAATCTGTAACTCATCGAGATAACTTACACCGTAGTATTCATAGCCAGTATAGTTGAGTGAATACTCATATTTTATAATGTCGGCGAATGCTGCCTTACTGATTGATAGCAATAGTATGGTGGTAAGAATATGCTTCATGCTGTTTTCCTTTTCCAGAGCAGTGAAACATTAGCAAAATATGTGCCTTGCCTTATGTATTGTGAGCTACAACGAATTGGACTTAATTGATATGAAACGAATGTAAAATAAATAGACAGTATTCATGGTCGACAGCTATTTTTCTGCACATAGAGAAATCAGTGTTTCAATCTTCCATTGTGAACTTACGAAGAGAATGAGTACTGTTAACATCCTCTTTTACGATCACGCGCTAGAGTTTCCCTGAGATTTACCAATGTACAATATTTATTCCGTACGATATGGTACTAAAACTGTTTATTATTTATACGCACAAATGAAGGCTAATCTCATGGAAGACAAGATAAAGTCAGCTAGGCAGACTGCTATTCTTCTCATATTGTTGCTTGTCTTTACGTTCAATCTAAACAGCACCTTTAAAGCAAATATAGAAAAGTACAATGTACTATGGAGTTTTTGGATTTTCGAGGCGTTAAAGGAAGATTCCAAGGTCATACCAAAAGTTGAGCCGGACGATAGTATTTATTCCTACCAAGACGTAAAAAAAAACCTCAGCAATCTTCAGCAAAACCCGACAGCATCTGAAATCCTACAAACAGTTGGATGGACTGTTGATACGCTGAAGAAAGACAGTCTGTTAGAGGTCACATTAGACTGGAGTTACATCGATTTCAGGTTGTAAACCCCTCAGATTTCGTCAAAGGTAACTCAGGTAATAACCACACTTCGCAATTCTTTTTTTTTCTGATCCCGAAATTGACAGAGTTGTTTTTATTGAATCAAAAAGTGAAGTGTTAGTAAGCTATGACACAATACCGATTGACGAAAAAGAGTTTTCTGCGTTTTTCGTTGAATTGCGTCGCACGATCAGTGATTTTCAAATCATTTCTCCCCGAGACAACTGGAAACGAGCAGAGTTTGTAGAAGGAAAAGCCAATAGTTTTCACGTCAATTATGGCTTAGACATTCAAGATTTAAGGCTAATTACTTTAGATACGGTCCGCCAGCTTTTTAAAGGCGAAGTCTCTTTACCGGTTTTCAACGTCTCCATGGAAATAGAAAAAGCGTACCTGTATATATTAGCCCTGGTCGCTATTCTTTTAACGTACTTAAACATTCAATTACGATTAATAAATGCCTCTATCCAGCGAGCGGATTTTGAACGCTTTTCGTTGACCAGTTGGAAAGTCTTTTCCCCAAATAATAGCCTCGCCAGTAAAGCCAGCCGTATGATCGAGGCGGCATGTGCTATTGTGGGCTATGTATCTGCAACATTAACTCCATTAGTCGTACTTTTTTTCTTATGGCACTTCAACAACATTGTCGGAGAATATGAGTTTCATTACATTCCAGCCACATTGTCTGTTCTATTCTTGGTGCTCATCACGTTCCTGGCCCTTACTAATGTATTGCAGTTAGTTCGAAAGCCGTTCGCCAAGGGAGAACCATGACAATTATTGTCTATTTCTCACTAATAGAAGAAGGAAACGCGCCTAAGACAAAGTTAACCACACTTTTATTTAATAGGGCCGGTTGGAGGCGGCAAATCATCTAAAGTTAAACTCTGTGATGAAATTAACCATGCTATAAAACTTCTTTAATTAACAGTCTAAAAAACACTTTGTATCAATCACATAGAACAGATTCTCTATTTTTTATTAGTGATAATTAGCGTAGTAAAGTGATTATCTCTGAAACGTAAAAATTCCTACTTCATTGTTTTTAAATGCATTTTTAGCACTTCATTGAATCCATCGATTCGCACTAAAAAAAGCAATTTGATTTCAATCTTACTTGCATTGGTCTACGCTTTTAATGACCACCTTATGATTTTTTTCGCACATATTGCGCCTGAAGATAAGGGGTTATCATGAAACTTAATTCAACTCACAAATTAACCGTGGTCGGTAAAGTTTCTGCCAAAGAAGCTGGTAAAGTAGCCCTGATAATGGTCTATACGAAACTTTTTTTGGCTATAGTGTTCGGAGTTTGCCTAATAATAACCACTCTAAATATTACCAGAAGCAGTTCATCTCTTAGTTGGTTGTCACCCTCCCCCCCTGAACAAACAAAACCGTTGTGCACCTTTGATACAACACTTTACGAACTGAGTGATAACTAATATTCCTTTTTTCAACCGGAGTTCGAGCGGTACTCGCTTTTGAACTATTGAGCATCAGTCCACCTGCTGCTCTTCAACCTTACTCATTTATCGTTAATGTACCAATTATCAAAACGTGTTTTTCATACTTAATACATTAACGATATTGTTTTCAAGCGGTGAATAAAAAGTAGTGATAAAAGCCTATACAAATGATGAAACGCTGATTGTCCGAGACGAATATTCGCTCAAGTGTCATAAACCGTTACCAGTGCCTGCAGATAACATCGACATTGATGATTTTTTCAATCGATGGGACACATTAACTGCCACGGCGTTCGAGGGACTGCCTAGCTTTATTCGAGATTCATTTGAAGTAAGAGCACTTTCTAAGCTTATTACAAATCAGCAGTTTAAAAATAGTGCGAAAAGTGCTGTCCAATTCCATAACAGCGTAAGAGAAGGCCTCCTTTCGATGATGGAGTCTGGTTTCATCAATATTATGCCCACTACTGCAAAGCAAGAGTTCTTTGCTTTTATGCAGTATGCCATTTCTCCCTATTCTCACCTTTATACCGAATGCGATGCGATCCTGATTAAAAACGGTAACCTCATGGACATGTTACTTATAGGTCATCATCAGTTTGATGTTCTTATTTTCGATAGGGGCTTAGTCGACTCTCACGCAATTAGCTTTGCGCTTAAATTAGGTCTGCCTGTGGTAGTGACAACTGAGGAATTAACGTTTTCTGATAAAAAAAGACGAATTCGACTTACGCAAGATCACAATGCGAATGCCTCGTTAGACAAAGCTTTACCCTTTAAGGTCAACATAGATATTATTTCCCATCCGAGGCAATTGAAAATTATAGAGAAGCTTTTGGTCAGCACAAAGTTTGTGAGCGTATAGCAAGCAATATTGTTGTAATCATTAGAACTTATTATAGATAGAAGAACATAGACGCGAGAAAGGTGTTGGATAGATTTAGCGCTAATACTCGCGTATCTAGACGCCTGAATAAATCCCCTTGTAATCCACTTTTCAACCATCATTTGCTGCCATTGTTTTAATTGAATACCAAAGTTAGGTAAAAATGGAGATAAAAAGTGTCGGATCGAATCTGGGGCTCATATAAAATCTTTAATTTCTCCCCCAATTTAATTTTAAATTAAAAAATGCTGCAAGCCTCGTAAATATTAGCCTGCAGCGCCAGAAAATTACTAAATTTCACTTGAACCGAAATGCGTCATTTTGACAGTGATACAAGTAAAGACTTTAATACCTTTTCTAATGCCGCAGCATCGTCAAAGTTAACATTTTCCCAATCAATACCTATATCGAGCTTTGTAACATCCTCTGTTAATAACCGACGAATTGCTGAAGTTTGAGTAACTTTCACTTTTGGCATTGTAATGTACTGCTTCGCCCTACCAGGTTTTTTGGATATGTTAGAAGGTATATATTTTTTAAATTTTCCGACATCTGCCAATCTATTTAGGTATCGCTCGACATCGTTATATTTTTCCGCTTTCTTAATCTCTTCATATAGCGCTATAAGACTTGTTACAACTTTGTTTTCAAGTAGTTTATAAACAATTTCAAAATGCTCATAAAGCTTATCGTATCGATAATAGGAAGGACGACTAATGCCTAAATATGACGTTACCAAAGAAGTTCGTTCGGTCTGCATCTTTGCTCCTTCTAAACTTTCAAGTTCGCGAACTGCTTTTGCATAACTGTTTAGCGCGTCAGGTGGAGTCAGATCAGAGCGGGAGAAATTCTCAATGTGACGGAGCACATTAAGGTTTCGTGGTTTTTCAGCATAGATTTTGACTTTAACCTTTATCAAACCACCATAAAGAAAACGAATTGCATAGAAACGTCTATGACCAGCTACAATAGGATAGTCAGTCATATTTTTTCTCCACACAGAAATTGGATGAACTAGTTCACTGTGCTTTAAGGTCTCAGCTAAATTTTTTATTTCTTCTATTTCTAAACTGACGGCGTCATAACGAGGGTTATCTTTTGATAATCGGTTCTCAAGCACCCCCTTTTCACAGACAACACAATTGCTCAAAGCTGCGATGGACTCATCATCTGATTTTTGTGCAAACGTAACAGGTAAGTATCGGGAATTATCTGACTGCGGTTGTATATAATCCACCAGCACTCTATCTAATTCAGAGGACGTCTTGAAGATAGGATCGTCATGTACTTCGCTTTCCTTGGATTTGTCCCTTGCTTTGAGGTCATCCAACATCTGTTGAGATTTTTTAGATACGCCTTCACCTGACTCAAATTGGCTTATTAAATCTTCTTGAGAATTAACTTTTCCGACTGTTCTACGTCTTGCCTTTTTAGGACTGTTCATTATTCATTCCCCCATAAACTGCCTTCAATCAGTTCATAAAGCTTCTGCATTTCTTTTTGCGCGTGGTGATTATGTACATAATTAAAATGTGACTCATCAACAGATGGACGTTCCATAACGCGATAGCAATTACGTTGCTGAAGCCAAAAGCGCGTCATATATTTTCCAGTAGGACCATTTTTGTCATAAAGTTTAGCAAGTGCCACTTCATCTTTCTGAGTAAGACGTGATTTGCTTGGAACTTTATTTGGAACAACACCGACAATCTTCAGTGGTGCTCTTTGTCGGTCTTCATTAATTCGGTCTACGCGATTAAGCAACATAGGTACACCATCTATAGAGTCGTATTCAGGCTCAGTTGGAATTATCACATGAGTAGCAGCACCCAACATACCAGCACTAACAGGTGACTTACTTGGCGGGTTATCAACAATAACAATGTCGTAATCTTCGGCCAATTCT
This sequence comes from Alteromonas sp. S167, assembly GCF_036864375.1. Lineage (NCBI taxonomy): Bacteria > Pseudomonadati > Pseudomonadota > Gammaproteobacteria > Alteromonadales > Alteromonadaceae > Alteromonas > Alteromonas sp. S167. Next base: position 31,570 of record NZ_JAZETR010000012.1, on the reverse strand, counting down.
GGAATTGAAAACCAATCGTGCATATGTGTCGAAATTTTTGAAACCAGTCTGTCCGCTTGCGGTGTCAGAGCTAGCACACGATCAACATTACCTTCGGATGGTAACACTTTGATGTTCTCAAAAGCTGTCGGGTATTCATATACTGGTGAGTCAAACAAAATATCAGTAGAAGTATTTCGACCACTCCATTCTGGATCATCAATCTCTTCTAATTCTGGGTGTAGGGGAGCAGCGTATTCATCATCACCTGGAATAGCATCCATTTTTAAGAATGCTTTAGACGAATCTTGCTGTGAATCATAATCCAGTACCAAAACACGACGCTTTATCCCATTTCCATCTGGGCCGCCGGTTGCTAACAGATACGCTATTGTTGATGCAAGAAACGTTTTTCCAACGCCTCCTTTTCTATGGTAACTAGAAAGCACGCGCAGCCCATTGTACATTTCGTCTGTATTCATCGTCTTTACCTTGTATCAGCACATAACTTTAGTCTGACATCCTAATCTTTTAATGTCTCGGATCGAATCTTTAAAAATCTATTTAAAAAGGATGTTTAGGTTATTTCGTTCAATAATTAATACCTAACTGAAAGCCTTTAATGGTCGGGGGTTGAGAGGTGTTTATACCTATCAGGTTCACATGAACCCAATATAAAAGATTTTAAGTAAAAAAACGTATTCGATAGATAAATAGAGGATAAAAAGTTTGTAATTATTCTTGACGCATCATCACAGAAAATCAGTATTTTAATGACAAAAAATCTACTAAATTCAGTATTTAATTTGTTAATTGAAAACTTCTTGAAAGCTTTTACTGGCAAGCTCTTGCGAGATAAAAATTCATATCAGGTTCACCTGAACCTATTGAAGATTTTACTTCCTTTGAACATACATTTGAATACAACCTTAAAAATGGACTTGATTAAGATAGTTGGGTAATCTCAGGATCGAATCAACGAAATAACTGCAATCTATAATAACGGGGAAAATTATTGTGCGAGAGCTTTTTGACTTGTCAGAAAAATATGGATTTAAAGCGCCTCTGGTTGACGCCCCTGAATCTCTCGATTTAAAACTTTACCTCCGCTTATGTGGTGCATTATCTATTTCACCAATCACAATAGCAGTGATTTCTGACATCTTTATTGCAATACAAGATATCGAAGAACGCATTGCAAGTTTCCAATATATCGCTGAACGTATAAATCGAAAAGTATCAAATATTCGACATCATCTGGTAATCCTTGAAAAAGCAAACCTTATAAAAAGTGAGTTCATTACGACTGATCCAATACGACGTCGTAGAGGAAAAATTTTTACATTAGTGATACCTAAAGGGCAGACCGTAGCAGCGGCAGACTATTCATCAGTACCGGACGGAGATAGTTATCAGTTGGTGTCATCTAATACCGTTGAAACTATAGATATTGACCGATATGACGATAAAACGCGTTTCCTTGAGCTACAAATTGTTAGATATCTAGTCAAAGCCATGCGAACTAATCGTAAAGATAAGGCAGGTACGATCAACGTTAAACTAAAAGTAGATGGAAGAGTAAAACCAATTTCCATTACCTCACGCGCAGAAGAGGGGAGGCTTATCTATCTCCCTGATATGAGCTACTACGCAGGCGCTATTACCTGGCTTATAAATCATATTTCTGAACGAGTTGAACAGGCCGATACCATTGGAGAAACATTTACACTACCACTGGAGCCTCTTATATCAATGGCGAAGGATATTTCGCTTTCAGATGCATCAGCTGGTGGTTATATGAATAATGCTATTCAATCTTTGCAGCGAATATCAGCAACCACGTTTGATATGCGCGATTTATATGGACAAGACCACAGTACAATTAAAGACATTGAGATGTACTACAAGCTTTTCAGGCTTGAGGCCCTTGTTACCTATGAAGATGAAAAAAAGATAGAAAAGAAAGCTGCAGTTGTTCAGTTTCCGCGATCGACAGTAAAAAATATTATAGCAGCCGTGAGAGCTGAAAAATCTCTTAACGAAATGTTGTTAATAGACAGTGATATTTTCGCAACAAAAAATGAGATTGAAATTCTGTTTGGTCTATGGGCGAGGGAACATCTCATTACCGGACGTCAGGCACAGCAGATGTATACATGGAACGAGCTTCGTGAGTCAGTAGCTCCTTCGACTAGTCTTAGTGAATTTAAGCGCAAGTTTTCAAACATGGTACTCACGAATGCAGATCCCGAATATAAAGCTAAAATACACAACGTTGTCAAAAATAAAATTGTTAGAATCATTGAGACGTGCCACTTGTCTGAGCCAAGAAAAGGTGAATTGGTAGTCGAATACGGTCGGGCCACAGTTCAAGGTTACCTGATCAATATTGGTTATTCACCAGAACATGGCTCGTCAGTTATAGCTTTTAGACGAGATATGTCCGCGTTACATATTTTGAGCCACTTCAAAAGTCAGGGCTAGCTTATAATTTAATGATAAAAACTTTCCGGATCGAATCTATAGTAATGAAAATCAATAGATTAGGATTCGGATCGAATCTATAAAAGATCCAAAATAGATCACGATCCAACTTGATCTCTAAAACCATTCGTATAAAGATTACATCTGTTAAAGACATTCTCTTACTTATATTGAATCTTTAACTTGCTCACTGAAGAGCAACATAAATTATTTGGGAAGATAAGAAGCGCTGAAAAGACAAAACCCGTGAAGTGTTGGCGCACTGCACGGGTCTTAGGATGTAACTTTTTGGAACTAGTTACACATCCAATTCTAGCGGATTGATCGATCACGTCAACTGTTAGGGCGTTTTTTATCAACAATAACTCGATTTGTTGGTAAAAACATGAGAACAAACACAGAATTTGTGTTCATGAGCACGGGACTTTTTGAACACCTCAACGAAACAGAATCATATGTTTTCTCTTTTGTTACTTATTTTGCTTGTGATAAACAAAAGGGACAAGTATTTAAACGTAGCACAGCAAGTCTTTGTAACAATCTTGGATACTCCGCGAACACAATAAGGTCAACAATAGATAAGCTTGTCGAGAAGAACTTTTTAGCACGTGCTGAAAAACCTGACGACAAAAATAAGGCTCTTCGTTATAACTACTTTGACGACATATCACATTATTTAGTACTTGGTACTCATAAGTATGCTCAGGAATTCTCATCTGAATTGTCAGAAATCTTAAATTTTCTAAGAAAAAGTAGTAAACATAAAAAGCCAAATTTGAAAAATGTATTTTTCAAAGTTTATGTTAACGCGCTGCAAGCCTCTAAAAAAGGGGAAAAGTGGAAGCGCAATCAATCTCGGCACCTTCATAAAACGCTAGTTTTGCATGGGTACCTTCACAATAAGATCAAATTCAGAGACAAATTTGATAAATCGACCTTGTCACTAAGCGTACCTTACTTATCAGCAATGATGCAGTGGTCAAGGAATACCGTAAGGCGGGTAGTGAATACACTTGTCGAACTCGGGCTAGTAACACTCAAGCTTGAGGGCAAACGAATCGCTTTTTTACAAGTTAGATTAGCTGAGCGGGTCAGGGAAGGGTACAAGCAGCTAAAATCTCGACTTTTTGACGTGAGACAAAAAACTGTTGGCGTTACTCTCAATTCAATAAATAAGCCAATGGGACTAAATAGGCCGGGTAAGCATGCTACGCCAGCGGAACACGCGTCCTACCTTGCAGCAATGAAAAAAGCACAAAACCACTGACAAAAAAACAACTGTTTGGAATCCAGACACTGTTCTGGAGTTTTCTCGTGCCTAAAATTCAGATTAGTCTGCAATTTATACAATTCAACAAAGCGAACGCTCAAGTTTTTAACCATACACGATAAAATAATAAAAATAAGAGACAAGCGAAAGCTATGGAGCCCGCGCTAAACACAAGTGGTGCCATCCATACGCAGATGGATAAAACTAGCTCCATCCACAATCGAAATTCTCCATAGATATGCTTAAAATTCCAACCACGTTCGGAACGTGCCAAAAGTAACCACATTAGAATAAGATAGAAAAAGAAAGAAGAGGATAGGGGGGATTAACCCACTCACAAATTTTTTTAATCGAACTATGATTATAGTTAGATTATATCAACATGAAATTCATGTGTTTTTTCTTCGTCATAATTCAGTCGCCAGAACAAACCATTTCTCTTACCTGATTAAGATTTTCAAACAAGTAAGCATCAAGAAACTATCTGCGGAATAAACCACTAAAGCGCTCTACGAAACCATTTTACTGCGGTTTACCTAGCTGTATATATACCAGTTCAATATTATTGGATTCACACCAATCCGTCAGCGTCGCCGAAATTAGCTCTGGTCCATTATCCATTGGTAACCCTCACTCAGACTTAAGCTGTTCTAACACGCGTACGTGACGTTCTCGAATAGATTCACACAATCAGTTAAAAGATAATAATCTCAACTGGAGTGTATATGAAATCGCGAAAAAGCTACTCAAAAGAATTCAAACTGGATGCCGTAAGTCTGGTTACAGAACAAAATTACAAGATCGCTGAGGCAGCTCGTAGCCTTGGCATTAGCGCCAATATGCTAGGCCGCTGGCTTAAAGAGCAGGAGTCGGAAGGTGCTCATGCATTTCGTGGCAACGGTAAGTTGACGCCGAAACAGGAAGAAATTCGGCGGTTGCGAGAAGAAAATAAGCGCCTAAAAATGGAGAAAGAGATCCTAAAAAAGGCGACGATCTTCTTTGCCAAAGAAACCAAGTGAAATACGGTTTCGTAACCCAACATAAGAAGATCTGGCCGATTAGTCTGATGTGTCAGGTTCTGGGGGTCAGTCGCCATAACTATTACAGTGCCGTGCGACGAAATGAACAACTTGAACCCGAACCACAACATGATGAGCTAATTGAGTGGGTTGAAATAATAGCAGATTCCAGTGACTTTACCTATGGCGTAAGGCGAATGAAACGTGCACTGAATTCGCTCGGTTACCCGGTTGTAAAACAGCGTACGAGAGCCTTGATGACGGAAGCCGGCGTGAGCGTAATACGGCGTAGAAAATACAAAGTAACGACTAACAGTGACCATCAACAACCTGTCTTCAATAACGTGCTGTCACGTGACTTTGATGCGCAAAAACTAGATCAGGCATATGTCTCTGACATTACTTATATCTAGACGCAGGAAGGCTGGCTGTATCTGGCCGTTGTCATTGATCTGTTCTCACGCAAAGTCGTGGGCTGGAGTGATGAATGCTCAGCTTGTGTGTAATGCGTTAACAATGGCTGTATGGCAACGTAAACCCAAGGCAGGTCTGATACATCATTCAGATCGTGGTTCACAATACACCAGACGCCAATTTAGAAGACTTCTGACGCGGTACAAGGTAACAGGCAGCGTGAGCAGGAAAGGTGATTGTTGGGACAATGCCGTTGTGGAGAGCTTCTTCGGTACAGTAAAACAAGAGCGAGTGCAATGGCGTCACTACCAAAGCCGCCATGCTGCTCAGCAGGATATCCTGCAATACATTACTATGTTTTATAACAGTCAAAGAATGCACTCATATCTGGATTGCAAAAGTCTAAACCAATATGAGGCTGATATGGCTAATTTAGGAAAAGCGGCTTAACTGAGTTGTGTGAATTTGGTTGACCACGTCACTCTTACAAGTGTGAATAATGGTGTGATTTCGCTGCATTTTAATATAGCTAATAATGGAATTGGGCTGGCCTTTATCAGTTCATTGACGGTTCTCCATAACGGGAAGAAAGTAGATAAGGATACCGATGTCCCTCAACTAGTAGCGCGACGCTCTAAAGTGAACATTGTTCATAGTTCGACGCACTGGCTTGCTAAAGGAGCATCTTTGGTTGTAAACGAAAAGCTTACTCTATTTTCTCTGGATGTAGGGCAGGGAAGAGAATATCTCAAACAGGATATTGAGGCGACATTTGATGAATATGATTTAGTGATTGAATATTCAAACGCCTATAAAGAACGCTTTGTTTTTGATACTAGAGAAGATTAAAACAGCAGTGAAACGGGTTAAATAAGCTTTAGAAGGCTCGAAGGAGATGGCCATACTATATCCATTTTGTTCGAGGCCTTACTTCTTAATGTTACTAGCTTACTCTGACCAATACTTTTTCTTGAGGTGTAACTTAAGAAGAAAAAATATTAATTGGCGACAGGCAAAACCGGCTACTACAAATAAGGCAACGCCTATCATCGCCTTGCCTTTAAATAACAGGCCAAACAACGCTGCTCCCAAGACCCCAATAAAAATTATGTTAGCTAGCATGCCTAGAGGGTGGGCATTGCTAGCATGGCCTACGATTAACTCAAGTTCCTGCTTATTGGGTTTCATCTTGCTTTTCATACTCCCAGATTCTTTCTAAAATAACTGCTCTTAGAGCATCCGCAGCGCCAGGTGAACTCAGTACGTAGATTCTTTTAGTAGTACAGATGGTCGATACCGTTCGCAGGGTGCTTTTGTCCACGCCGTCGTGCGTGTACTGTTTATCTTGGCCAAAGGCAAAAGGTGGTACTCCAGAAAGCTCTTCAATTATCCGCTCTGGCTCTTTATCTCGACGCTTTTGTGCTTCTTTCAACATTTGCTCATTGAGCGCTCTCAGCCTATCAAGTCCTTTTTTCAAAACAACTCCTACGTTTTCCACTTTCTAATGCTGTTACTGCATAATAGACATTTCTAACTACTCTGCCAGTGATGTCTTATCGACTTTATAAAAGTGGGCATGCTGCAAAACAAAATCTCGGCTATGACTTTACGCCTCAAAAAGCGTCTCAAATGATGCTACGCCGTTCTTACGTAAAAACCTAGCCAAGTTGTCGAGTCGCCATGTTCTAGGTTCGTCTGAGCGCCCATGGCGCATTACATAAGCTATTTCTGTATTGGCATTGATGGCCACGACAAAAAACTTCTGAGGTTCGGTTGGGCTTTCTTGAGCTATAACCTTTGTGATGGATTGAGTTTCCAGCTGTCTAACAAACTCACCTTCTTTTATTCTATTGAGTTTCCAGCTGTCTAACAAACTCACCTTCTTTTATTCTATAGAACGCGTTGGGTATAACTTACATCTTGGGATATTGTTATCGACATTATGGTGTATTGTTGATTCTTGTAAAGCCCATCCACCCACTAAGCCGGTTACTTTTACACTTATGAACTCAACGTGATTTCATCAGCTTTAACACTACATGTGCTGTTTTACTTAAATTTTGAACACCATATGTCGTGTTTTTATAAAAACGCTTTTTTAAGAATAAATTTATTTTTATGTCCTAGAAATAACTATAAGTGCTTGCATTCCGGGCATTTTACGCTTGTATAACGCTAATAAGTTAGTTGTTACTAACATAAATTTCATGCCAGTTTGAGTGCTCAAAATACCACCAGGTATTGGGTTGCATTAAGACAAAAACCTCACTATCTTGTTTTTGACGCTGGAAATTCGTACAGGGTGTAAGCGCTGTGGCTTTCTAGGGTTGGGAACCGAAAGGCCAGCGGCAACTGGCCTCTCTGAATCGGGACTCATTGTTTAGTAAATGGACCCATGAAGATTATCAATCGGCATTGGACATCTTCATGCTCAAAGTATCGTAAATGGCTATAAAAAATCAAGAGAGTTAACAAGTAAATTTGTACTTCAACATTACATATTTATAGAACCTTTTGCAGGCCCTGGCGGCTTTAATAAGGATTTCAATGAGTTCCTAATTACTTTAAGTTAGGAGCTAAATAATGGCTTTATTAAGATTTAAGGACACGCCATGTCCTCATAAATATGGCAACATCTGTACACATTCTGAGTTTGAACCTTTGGTGTGTGACAAACCCACCGTTACTGGAGGGTTCGAGCTATGAGTGGTAATTACATTGAAGGTAACTACGTGTTTTGTCGCTTTAGACGCAAGAAAAACAGTACAGAGATGTTAGATGCTCATGATTATGGGTATAAAGCGTGGCGTATCCCTATAAAGCGTAAGAGCTAGTAGGATACTGCATTAGTGGGGGCCGGATAGCCCCCATTTTTATATTCTCACTTTGGACAACACGCCTTCAGCTATCAGATCCCCAGTCTTTTTGTCGAAGTCTTCAGAAGCATCAGCAAAGGTTTTACTCAAAGCAACATCAACATCCGCGTTAAGTGCTTCAATGTAACCCATAGCCAACTCATCATTTAAGAACGTCTTAGCTGCATGTGACTTCCAATGTCTCATTTGAATGTCTGCCCAGATGTAATGATTATTTTTAGACATTACCTTCATGGCCATCCGCAGTTCCTTGCGTCTGAATTGATTTCTGAATGGATGCGCTGAAATCACGTCGTAAAGCGGGGTGAGCCAATGGCCAGTATGGTCAAGGTAAACACTGAAGTTCTTTGCGTGGCCATCAATACCCATTAACAGCCAAAATACATATTGCGCAAGAAAGAACTGATACATGTCATTTTCGCTATCAGTACTAAAGCGAAGCAGATTGGCTATCTCACTCGCACCCGGACCTCCATTTGCTTCATACTTTGACTGGCCAGCCCTACCAAGCGCTTGGCACATGTCTTCTTGAGTAAGTCGGTATATTAGGCCGTCCTCACCTTGCTGCCTATCAAACCGTTCAACCACCAGCGCTTTTTGGTCACCGAAAGTGCGTATATCCGCTTGTGCAACGTTGAATCCCAAGTAACGCATAAATCTCAGGCAGAACCATTCATTATCTACACTGTTTGTTAGCTTTAGCCCGTTTTCTAAATCATGGATTGGCAGTTTGAATATATGGGTTGTTGGAGTGGTACCTAGAGGGCGATGCCATTTTCCTTCATGAAGTGTCAGCGCGGTTTTCTCTTGTGCACCTGCAAGGGATATTCTGAATACGTCATCATCATCCATACCTAGTGTTTTACGTCTTACTGTATTCCTAAGGTGCGCTTCGATATCGGCATGACTCATTGCCTCAAGCTTCAATTCGTCGATCCCATCGACGGGTTCCGCTGTTAAAGAAAGAGAGCCAACGCAATCACGGCCAATCTCACTCAACAAATCCATTGTGTCTGTAGAGTAGGCGCCAACACGGTCAACAATTAACTTACGAATCTCAATGTCGTCCGGCAGTAGGTTGTCGAAGTAAAAGCGCACCAGGTCACCGGTGTGTCTCTTTTTGGTAAGCGGCATCGATAAACTAATTGGGTGTGCGTATTCTGCGGATAGCCACTCATCGTCGTAAGTAAATGCATGCGTGGCACCAGAGCGCTCGAATGTACCTACGTGCCGGCCATTGATGGCCACTGAGAGATTGTTAGTTTTTCTCCTCTTAGCCATAACTATTCCTTAGCTTTATTCTTACTAACAACCACCGGCGTTCTCGTTGGCTTACTGACAAACTTACCTGATTTCACTCTTCTTAATGGGCTTTTAACGTCTTTTGGGGCGTTCTGGGGAATACGCTGTCCACCAGCTACTGCTGCTGTCCCATCTGTTTTATGAGTGTTTTGGTTTGTCATATCGATATCGATATTGAGAACGTTTAGAACCATCAGCACAGTACCAAATGACACGCTGGTGGGGTCATTCTCTAATCTCGATACAAAGCGCTGGTCTTTACCAATTTTAGTGGCCAAGTCTGTTTGAGACCACCCTAGCGCCTTGCGTGTAGATGCTATGTAGTGACCTACGTCTTTTGGGGTCTTAATTCTCATTGTTAACTCAATATATTCCATAAGAAGTATATTTATAAATATACCTTATATTGCATATTTTTCAATATTCTCTAAAAGGAATATTATTTTTTATTCTATATAAAGAATATTTGAGAACGCGGCAAGAAAGAAAGGGCGTTACCTCCACACCGTTATTCGGCGGTTCTGGAGGTAAACAAAGCGAAACGTTGTGATACAACTGAGAGGCAGGGGGGACTAAAGCACCTGTTATCGGAGGTGCTTAATGCCGGGTTTAGGAATTTGATGCTGCTATTAGTTCATTTCTAATCGCGATAAGCAGCTCTTCAGCCTGAATGTTGTGACCTGCGATAATACCCACCAGCGTTAACAAATCATTATTGGGTTCGCTACTGCGTACCGAATCGATTACTGCTCTAGCGGCCGCTAGTGGGATTGATGAAATATTTCGAAAAGACCAAAGCGATAAAGAGAACAGAATTTTGCTTAGTTTCCAAAATGATCGAGGCAAGTCAATACTTCGTCCTGCTGGAGATTACAAAGAGTCATTGAGTTTTAGGCTGTATATTGTTGGCCAAGGTAATCATGAGCTTAAACTTCCTTTGGACGGGAAATCTGGTAGGCCAACACTTAAAGGTGGTAAGCCTCACAACATAGCGGAAACTTACAATGTGAAGACTGGTCTTGAAGCTATTTTTATAGATGGGGAAATGTTAGTGACCTATCAATATCCGGCGGGTTCAAAAGTTTTAAGTGCGGCACTGGCGGAGCGAATAAATAGAGGGCTCTCCAAATTTCAGAAGCAGATGCTGAGATGATTGACGAAGCGGTATTTTACAATTTCACCTTAACATCTTATACAATCAGAAATCACTTTGAAAACACAAAAAGTTATCTTCTTTATACCTTTAATTGCCTTCGTTGCAATGGATAGAAATTGACATGGCCGCTGGCCAGCCAATTTCTGAACCAAGTACCCAATAATGTTTTTGCAGTTCTTATTTTATATCTCTCAGTCATTTTATGCATCCAAAAAGACCGTGAAAAATTTTCCTTAAGAACGATGAGTAAATGGATAAAGGTATAGTCGCCGACTTCTTTTAAAAAGGCTTAGGTACAAAGGCTTTTTCAGTGGTAAATATAGACAGGTCTTTGCCTCAGTTATTGTGAATAAAATTATCATTTTGCAAAGTTTAGATTCTATAGCGCGGTCGTACAAAAATTAAGCATAACTACATTTTTGGACTTTTTTAAGAGCGTTCTCTGTACCGTTCTCTGTACCCCAAAAAAAAGCGTTCCTTTTTATTTTATTTTTAAGAAGTAACGTGGGGGGTACGATCAAAAAGTATGTCTGAATGGAACAAGAAGTAACGCTCTAGACATTGTTTTAATCAGGAAGTTGCTTTCCTTATTCATCTCGGTACGAGCAAAATGTTGAAAGAGTAATATTTATTCAAAAAATGCGAAAATTTAAGTGTTTTCTGATGTATATAAGACTACGTATTATATAACGGAATTGAGTGTGAGATGTTAATCTAAAAATATCATTTTCTAACCTTTCCGTATTGCTCTCCACAGCCTTTTTTACGATATTTTTTTCAAAAAACGACGTAAAAATATTGATTTTGGCACTGTTCTCCTTGGTACAAATTTATAATTTTTTTAAGGCCGTTTAGTGATACATCGCCGATAAAACTTACGTAACAATTTGGCTTATATTTGATGCGGGAATTCGTTTCCTAGGTGCTCCGCCCGTTAAGTTAACCTGCTTTTTTGTAATTCACTGTACACTACAATGAGCTGCTTAAAGCCGAAGCACTTTCCTGTTTTATCATTAAACCTTTGACGTTTTCATTTAGTCCTCGCTCCCATGATGAGTAAAAATTCGCGAAGTAAACGCCCGTTTTGTAATTTTCTGCCACTATTTCATGATCGGAAAACTCACTACCATTATCCACTATGAATGTGTGAACATGGCTGGGGCTTTTCTATAATATGCGCTTTTCATTGGTTCTTTTATTATCAAAAACAGCTTACTTGTCCGTTCGACAAGACTGACTAATATGCTTGCTCCTTGCTTACCTAAAAGCGTACCGACTTAGCAATCGCCGAACAGTTTCTTCTTGTTCACTGTAGCGGGGCGACGCTTGATGTTAATGCGATTAGGGATAATCAGACGCTTCGTGTAGCTGCCTTAAGGGTACTTAAGAATACCGCGAGCCAGTTTTATTTTGGCCTCCATTTTTCATTCACGACAGACTTAGCGAAGGCAATGGTGAGTGCTGATATACAATATTATGCAGCATCTATTCTAAGCTTGGTCGCTTTGTAGTACGCAAACATCCGGCAGGTATTGCGTACTATAGATTTTTTTCGTCAAACCTATCGGCGAATCGTATTGTGACTATATTTCAAACGACTTCTAATTCCTCAGCAACTTAAATCCTCTCTTAAGTAGACATCTTTATTAAATCGTTGTCCCTCGTTTAAGTGCTTATATTTCTTAGTAACAACTCCTGTTTTTCGCCACTACAAAGTTCAACCAACAGGCAGTCGCTCTCTTCTACCTGTTCAATTAAGTGTTGTGTACTTATTACCTTGATTCGAGATTAATAGCCACTCGAAACTTGTGTTTAGTAAAACAATTGTTAGGCTCTTATGTGTGTTTTAAGCCAATAATCAATATGAGACACTGCGCAAAATAGCGTATTTTGCCTCGATGGTGAGAATAGAGTAGGGCAGTCCGGCGATGGCAACGACACATTTGAGCCTCGATACGGACTCTCTAGGGGCTGTTGATCTTTGCTGTACATATTTCACTCAGCAGTACATCGGTAGCCACATCATTGAAAATGCCAGTGACACCATACTGGCATAATTCCTCGCCAATTTTTCATACCTAGTTGATATTGAACGATAATGTTTAATTCGTGCGAATGCATTTTTCAACTAAGTGCCTATATTTATAAAGGCACCAATCGACACTGTTTTTGTCTATATCTTGGCCATAATTGCGTTTCGGTATGACAGAAGTGCCTCCCTTGGCTTCAATATATTCCCGCAAAGAATCACTATCGTACCCTTTGTCGCTGACGAAAATATTTATTTCTTGCAAATGGTCAACCAAACTTTGAGCACGAGTAATGTCGTTTCTTTGGCCTTCCGATAGCTCAAAATATATAGGAAGTCCGCCACTATCCACAGCCAAATGGATTTTCGTAGAATTACCACCTCGGCTCTTACCTATGCATTCATTATCTGATGTCGCAGCACCTGTACTATGCTGATGGGCTTTAACAATTGAACCGTCCGCAAAGACCCACTCATAATCAGCAAGTTTTGCTAACTCATTGAATAACATATTTAATAGACCTTTCTTTGACCACAAATTGAAGCGTCGATAAATGGCACTCCAGCCACCAAACTCTGTGGGTAAATCTCGCCAAGGGATACCAGTTCTCAGGCGGTAAAGTATTCCTTCAAAGGTCATTCTGTGTTCTGGTTTATTGTAAATGCGGCCAGTGCTCTTCATTACTTGAAGTAGCTTTTGCCACCGCTTATCAGTTAGCATTAGTCTTGGCATGGTATTGAGTTGTTAATTTATTTTTGGCGAAACGAATTATAGCGCTTTACCATGCCGGTCAAAAACTAATCACGAAAGATCAACAGGCCTTAGGGGTGATAATTATTTTGATTTAACGGCGTTTAATATCTCTCCAGCGCTTATACATTGACAACCCCTAATGTCGATTTATTTACAATAGAGAGGGATTATTACTTATTTTTATTTGAAGACAGTACTAGCCAACAAACAAGTTGCGTTATTTTTTACCTCAATGAAAGTTCGCAACTGACTGTTAATTTTGAAAGCCCCATAGTCTCTAGAACCGTCACGCCAGAACAATCCAATGTTTCAGTTCCAGAGCCCCAAAAGGGTATTATTCTGGCTGTGGGTGTAATGCTGTTACTATTACGGCGCCGGCACCAATAAGTACATTCATCAGGGCGTTTATCTGTATACCAAAGAGGATTTTAGAGCCTTCCCTGCCGGTGAATTGATGTTAGGTCACCGCGATATGTTCAACGTCTAAGCGCAACTGCGTTGCCTTAATGCCTTAAAGTGCTTCCATCGTCCTTCTCATAATATTTCAGGCCGGGTGGCGGGCAAGTACCCTGGCATTTTGTTGCTTGAGAACCATAACGACGTCATTAATACCATTATCGCCGTTAACAGTACGAAGACGGCTATCAAACACCGCGTGCAGGATAGAAAGCCGGATGGTTCACACGGACGCAATCATTTGCAGAAGCACGAGTTCTTACATCAACACCGTTACGCCGAAATTATCTCCTATCAGCTGTATCGTCATATCGATGTCATTAACTGTCGCCCTGATACGGACACCGCGCTTAAAAGCGTGAACTTTTATTGGGCTTACAAGAACGCTGACCAACGTTTTTTGCCTGATAGAGCCAAACACTACCTTTACAACTGTAACTCTAGCCTCAACCTTAAGCAGCTTAAGGCGCTCTCAACGCGCATCGATGAGACGCAACATAGTCACCGGTTTTATGTCCGTAAAACTCGCAATGCATCGGTGAATTTGTCGCTGTATTACGAGGCAGCACGGGGTAAGCCGCTGGTAAATACCATCAATGCCGCACAGCCCGTTATTTTGTGTAATTACGAGGATGTCCCCACAATTTGTCCGTTAAGCGAGCATGTGCCGCAAAAACGCAAAGCAAATAGACAAGGGCATGCGTGGGAGTGTTTGAGTGAGACTATAAACCTCTACATGAGATCTATAACAGAAGAAGATAAACAACGGGAGAATAGCTAGTCAAATCCTCACTACTAACCCAAGCATACAAGCTCAACGACTTAGTTGACCGCTTCAATTTTAAATTTTTCTATTCTTCTATACTGCTATCAAGCTAGCATTTTTTATGAAGAGATAGCTTTTTGCTTTGCCCTTACGTGACGGCCCCAGTTTTCGGTAGGATATGTGAGCAGAAACTTTCACGCAGGCGACAACAAACAATTATATGAAGGTAATAATGTAAAGAGTTTCCATACAGCCTTAACTTCAGTACTTATAACTATCTATTATTTTTTTTCGAAGGTTTGCTATGGCCAGAGACCCATGAAAAACCTATGTATATAATTAACAATGCCACAGCTGTACCTGCAAGAACAAATAATTGTATTACGTCCATACCTAAATAACTGATCCTAAGTCTGCTTCATCTTTGCGATCCCATGCTGGTTGCCTGGAAATGGCGATGCAGCTTCCATAAAGCGCCGTACTCGTTGTAGCAATTCCCACATTTCAGTGCACCTGTGATTGCGGGTTACAGTTTCATGCAACGCATGCCACAACTTTTCAATTTTATTGACCCAAGGGCTGTAGACTGGCTGGAACAGCAAGGTAAATTTGGGATTCTGCTTCAGCCATGCCTGCGTCTTTTTGCTTTTACGAATAATGTAATTGTCCACAATCAGTGTGATGGTTTTTGCTTTCCGGTACGTTTTTCTTAAATGCTCCATTAGCCGGATAAATATCTCAGAGCATTTTGAGTGTCGCCCCACGTAAAGCACTTTGCCTGTGCCGGCATTTAACGCGCCGGCCAGATAGTATTTTTCATTTTGTCCTGGCGTTGGAACTAACCGCTGCTTTCCTCTGAACCCCCAATCCGCACCTATTTTGGGATTCAGATGAATATCCACCTCATCCTCGTAAAACACCGGATGTTCGGCACAACACTTCTCAAGCGCGGCTTTAATCGCTGCCAGTTTCTCTTCCTTGTGTGGATCTCTTATCCGCAAAGTAGGGGCTGCTCTACGCCAAACAATACCGAGTTCTGGCATCCACCGCCGTAAAGTCGAGCTGTGTACACGGATCCCAGTATTCTCCTGAATGACCTTCGCCAGTAATTCCGAACTCCATCGGCTACGCTGATAACCGAGATCTTGTGGTGTCCATGGAATCAGCAAGAAGAGTAACTGCACTATGATGTCACCCGGCAAATAAGCCGGTTTGCCATGCTCAGCATCTTTTAAACCGTCTATTCCTGATTCTTCATACCACTTGCACCAGCGACTGACCGATGAACGTGCTGCACTCAGCAATAACGCAACGTGCTTACGGGACTGGCCCTTGTGAACCAAAAGCACAGCATTTGCCCGACGACTAAAGCGTTTATCCTTACTGCGTTGAACGATTTTTTCTAAACGGCGTCGCTCAGCCCGGTCAATCAATGCTATTCTGTTCATGCTCAGTGTGGTTCTCGGTAATTTCTTTTTGGCGATTGATCTGATCGCAGAAATCACACTGACTTCCCTCTATGGGGTGATCTACACTTAGGAACAGCTATTTAGCCTCTTTTACTAACTCTCATTTTTCTTATTCCAACTGCTTTAAAAAACTTCGTTGCAATAGTAATTGCACTACCTTTTTGAAAGACGAAGCGTTGAAGCTGTTTTGTATATTGAAAATGGTCAAAAGCTACTAGAACGATTCTGTGTGAGAAAACTGACCTGACGTTAAACAGAACTTTCCGATATAGCCTGTTGCTCTTTTCTTAAGGTTTAATACTGGAAGTCAGCTGCTGGAGAAGACTAGGTTACCAGAAGAGTTAACATTTCACTCCCCCTAGGGCTAATGATTTTGGGTTGCTAGTATATAAAGCGAAAGAAGTAAGCTCTGACTTTTGTTTCAATTGTGCGCTTATGCTCCTTGCAGCTCTCAACAGCCATGTTGAAATTAATACTCCCCCTAATTTCAAAGTCGATTCTAATAGTTTTTTATTATCTGGCGCCTTAAGACAATTACAGGGTCTACGGAAAATGGGAAACATAGAGGGGGCGAATGCGAACACATAATAGAAACAGTAGTATGTAGGTAAAAGTAAGTGTCTATGCAAGTAAACTATTACTGTGGCGCTATAAAGAATATAAAGCAGGAGTTTGATTTGTAGGCTATTACAACTACACATGTCTGTATATACTTAAACTTTTTTATTAGGCTAAGTGCACACTAAGTTTGCTTGCTAATTGTAAATTTAAATAGGGTTTATGATGACTAGAACCGACTGGATTTTTAGTGATGAGGGCTATAGCTTACATCAAGAGTTTCCTAGTGGAGACAGTGTCTCTAATCCAAGTGACAATACAAACCCAGCAGAGCTAGTAGTCGACTTCCCTGTTTCATTCAATGTAACCCAAGGACATACCGGTGATGACGCCTTTTCTCAATTGTCTGTTGATATTCCGGCAGACATAATGGATAGGATGGCCATCGCTTGGTGCAAAAAAAGAAGACTGCACGGAACGCTCGGAGGTTCAGTTGGCCGTGAGTTTGGGTCCGTAGATTGTGATTACGACGAGCAAGCTTCCGAAAGCCTTGAAGAAGATGCTGAGTTGCAAGAACTGGTAAAAGACAGCGAAGAACAGCCTGAAATACAAGCAAAACTCGAGTTTGATAATATTTTTGAAGTTGTTGCAAGGACCAAAGAGGAAGCTAAGCGGCTAAAAGAAGAGTCTGATGATTTGATTCAAAATAGGAACATCAAAGAATCAAGAACAGAGCGCTCGATGTTACCTAAGAGACACAAGCGAGTGGCTTCAGGCATTATCGACCATATCAAATCAAATCAAAATGCTAATGACGAACCACTACTACTTTCGGCAATTGAAAAAGCGCTATTAGCCGACCACATAATCTCTTCAGACGAGCATTTTTTAGACTCAATCTGGCAGTTTGAAGATAAATTAGCGACTGGGGTATATGCACCGGGATTAGACGTCAATGGTCGATGGGTACTCGTTGGGAAAGATAGCCGCAATGACACACTGGTTGCTGCACTCGAGCCTCTTAGCGTTAAAGTTGTTGAGCGATTAATCCAACAAAAAAAGCTGACTTCAGAATTATCTCCGCGATGGATTACACCAAAATTACAATTAACGATGTATCATTGGGAATTAACTTAAAGGTTAGTTCCACTTATCTATCAAACAATTGCAGGCGGAAAGGGGCAAGAAACGGTTATTACTTTTACTTTAAAGCGAAAGTAAACTCACGAGAATCACCTATAAACTTTGAGAAATTTTTTTCGCATTTTAAACTATGGTAGCGATAAAAGTAGATGGCTATATTTATTCTTTATGGGTCGACAACGCTCTACTCTCAAAGCAAGCAGGTTACCTACTAACAGACAAAGCGTCTACAATATCCGAGCGTTGTTTAGGCATTAAAGACCGGCGCTAAGACTATCTATTCGGTTGAAAACCTGGCGCAGCGCAGTAGTTTTACAGGAGGCGCCCAAGATAATATCGAGTGGCGTTCGTCCACTGAAGTATTCGTTATTATTAACCATTCGCATAAATCCGTTTGTGTTTTGTCGATTGGAGAATATTGCCAGTAAGGTTTGATGAATATTAAAAATATAGCTAGCACACTCTAATTGCCTAGCATTAAGCGCTATATCTTCCCAACCTTGTTTAAAAGCTAGATATGTGTTCACTGATATACCGAGAATAGTGGCCTTTTCAGAGTCAGTACATCCCCAGCTGTCAAGAATCGTACTAGCTATATTGAGCGCTTCGTAAGTATTGGCTTCTAATTGTTTTAAAATGTTAGCTTTACTGTTCATACTGAATACCTAATGAATTTTTGTTCGATCAATTCGGTGTTTTAATGCGATTTTTAACAGGCCGCTCTCATCGCATTACATTAAAAGCATAACCGGACAATTACTAATAGTGAAGTTTGTTATATTTTTTTTTATATTTAAATTCATTTAAGTGATAAAGATTTTCAAATTAAGGTTTTTAGTCGTTTTGAACAATCGCAAGAACGACAACACTTTCGAAGCATAGTTGAAATATAACAACTTTGTGGTCGTTGTTATATTTCAATAATTTCTTTTTAAATCAGAGTGTTGAAACTAAACAATTGTTGTCATTAGTAGTAGATTCATTACACTCAAGCAATCACCTCATGCAATATGATTTAAGACTTGAATGGATACAAAACTTTTCGAAATTGCACGCCCCTTTGTCTATAAACGTTCGCTAGCCAAATTATTAAGTAGCCGCCAGTATTTTCTTGTTTGGGCATGGAAGTAATATGCAAAAAATTCTTTCAACACCAAAAACAGTAAAGCGCTTCAATCAATGGAAAAAGGACATCGCAAATATTGATAACTACCGAGCGTTCTTGACTGTTCGACAAGTTAATAAAGTAGGAAGAAGGCATTGGCTCTTTTGTAAGCGGCAAAGACGCGAGGTTCACCTATTAAGCGATGCAGAACTATACACTTATCATAAACTGCTCTGGAGACCAGGCACAATTCGAGTGATGGAGCAATTTGAAGCTACCTCGAGCTTCCATAGTCACAAACTCAATTCGTTAAAAAGGATTTATAACCGATTGTTTTATAGATAGTCCAAGTCATAAACTTAATTTCGGATTGACAAAAATGAATAGAACAGCTTCAAAAAATTTAGAAGAAGCAATTAAACTACTAAAAGAGTTTCACGATATTTTTATGGATAACGGCAAACCTCGTAGTAAACTCTTAAAAACCTCAAAAATTGAGATTTACGCAAGATGTAATACAGTTAGAGGACAGAATCATTTTTGCTTAAGTACGATCGCTATTGACCCGATGATCCAAAATCAACAAGTTTTTACTACTCTTTTGTTATTCATAGAATACGAGTTAACCTATGACTCAATGTCAGTGGAGTCGGTACTATCGCCGCGATTGGCTGATTTTTTAAAGAGAAAAGGATTCAAAGTTACGCTAGGTGACAAATCGTCATCTGATTTTAAGGTTCACTGCAAAAACTTAACGAAAAATTTCAATCAAACTAAGGTGGTTAACAAAAAAGAACCTTAGCTATCATAACTTCCGTTTCACGCATGATAACAAGCATTATCATGCGTGAATGTTGACCTTCATCGCTGAGTTACGTAACCCATAACCGACTCGTTGGACTGGAGTTTCCACCATAACTCGACAAGCATTTAAATATTATGCGCTGAAGTACAGATTATTGACTACCTACTTCTGCTTTGTGCCATTAGCGGACACTCAATCTTGACACCAAGTGATCAAAAACCAATCGAATACGTTGTGGTACTGGACCACGTTGAGGGCGATAAATATATAAATCCCAAGGCACCGGCTCGACCTCTTCTAACACTCTTATAAGTTTCTCTTGGCGTAATAAGTCTTGGACCAAAAAGTCAGGAATTTGAGCAAAACCTAGTCCATTTTGTATAGCCATTAATTCAGCTTCGGTGTCGGCACTTCGAAAACGTGTTATGGATGGCGTCCACTGTCTTTCCATGGAAAAAACCCATGGCCAAAGCTTTCCCGTATTGCGATCTACTAACCCTGTAGCGGGCAAGTGGTTTAGTTCTTCAATAGACGCAGGCCTTCCTACTCTATTTATTAACTCAGGCGAAGCCACGACATACATATTAATTTTGGTGAGCTGGCGGGCAATAAATCGACTATCTCTCATGAAGCCGATACGAATCCCAATATCTATTTTTTCGTCAACTACATCCACGCGCTCGTCACTGAGTGTCAGGTCTATATCCAGTTGAGGATGTATTGTTGAAAGTTCCAGTAATACTGGCATTAAGCATTTATGACCAAAACCAACAGGCGCTGCGATACGAACCCGCCCTTGTAATTCATTACCCGAATTAGGGGTGCTTGTTTGAAACAATTCATCTACAGCACGCAGGCGTTCTTTTGCTATCACAGCAAATTTTTCTCCAACTAGGGTCACTTGTATGTGTCGAGTATTTCGATGAAATAAAAGCTCCCCTTGCAATCGCTCTAACTCCTTCACTGCTCGTGTGACTGCCTGAGGAGAAATTCCCAGACGGTTAGCCGCTTCTTTAAAGCTGCGAGACTCAGCAGCAGTACAAAATATCCGGAGCATTTCCAATCTGTTAAGCATCACAGTCACATTCAGGTTTGAAATGAATACATAAATATTATTCCAAATTATGGAATTGTGAAATTAAAACGTTTCCATTTATTGATTTTTGACGGTAAGGGATAATTTGCTCGTTATTTAGACAGAGTCATTTATTCAACTGATTTGAGGATATTAACTATGAGCAGTGTTTTAGCAAACAACATCAACGGTAAGGTCGTTGTTATCACTGGTGGTAGCAGCGGTTTAGGCGAGACCACGGCAAGACATTTAGCCAGCCTTGGCGCATCTGTTGTTTTGGGTGCCCGACGCATCGACAAGCTTGAAGCTATTGCTGCTGACATACGCACAGCGGGTGGAAAAGTTGCGGTTCAAGCGACAGATGTGACTAGCCAGGACGAAGTGAAGGCCCTTGTAAATCTTGCACAAGAGCGCTTCGGTAAAATTGATGTGGTTATCAATAATGCAGGGTTAATGGCGATTGCACCGTTAGCTGAGACTCGAGTTGACGAATGGGATCGCATGATTGACATCAACGTTAAAGGTCTGCTGTATGGAGTAGCCGCAGCGCTTCCGATCTTTCAGGCTCAGGGAACAGGCCACTTTATCAATATTTCGTCCGTAGCGGGTATCAAAGTATTCAGTCCCGGCGGCACGGTTTATAGCGGAACCAAATTCGCTGTTCGCGCTATTGCCGAAGGCTTGCGCCATGAAGTTGGAGGTAACATTCGTTCAACAATCATTTCACCAGGTGCAGTCGAATCTGAATTAAAACATGGAAGTTCAGATACTCAGGGGGCAGCCTTTGTAAAAGATTTTTATCAGCAAAATGAAATTCCATCTGAATCTGTTGCTCGTGCTATCGCATACGCAATTGAGCAGCCTGCGGATGTGGATATCAACGAGATTGTTCTGCGCCCAACTGTTCAAGAGTTTTAATTCGTTTAATAAAAAACCTATTAACCAGCGGGTGATTTAACCACCCGCTGAATATTCAGTTTGTGAGGTTATTGATGACAGCGTTAAAAAGACAAATGCGTGCTTTGGCATTAGATAGCTATGAAGAGGGTACAGTATTCCGGGATGCCCTGATTAACTTACCCTCTCCATCAGCAGGTCAGGTGCAAGTAAAAATATTTGCAAGTGGAGTCAATCCTATTGATTACAAGATCCGCCAAGGTATCGCTCCTTATGCCATGCCGGAATTACCCGCAGTACTTGGCACCGATTTAGCTGGAGAAATTGTTGCTATCGGCGACGGCGTCGCCGACTTTGCAGTAGGCGATGCCGTTTATGGTCTGACTGGCGGAGTGCGAGGATTGCAAGGAACATTGGCTGAATATGCCAACGTAGATGCTGAGTTACTTGCTCTCAAACCGAAAAATTTGTCCATGCGTGAAGCTGCGGCTTTACCTCTGGTTGCACTTACCGCTTGGGAAGGTTTGGTTGACAAGGCGAATGTTAAAGCGGGCCAGAAAGTTCTTATCCAAGGTGGAGCTGGCGGAGTTGGACATGTAGCTGTGCAAATTGCTAAGGCCTTAGGAGCCGACGTTTATGCCACTGCATCGACTGGAAAACAACAACGGCTCAAGGCGCTTGGTGCCACGCCAATTGATTATCACACTGCAAGCCCTGCTGAGTACGTGGACGCATACACCCAAGGCAAAGGATTCGATATCATTTACGACACTGTCGGTGGCTCTGTACTCGATGCCTCATTAGGTATCATTGCACATTATGGACATATTTTAAGCTGTGCTGCATTCGGCTCACATAACCTGGCACCGTCGTCATTGCGCTCTGCAACATTATCAGCGATTTTTGTATTACACCCACAGCTCAGCGGAGAGGGGCGCAAACATCATGGTGACATTCTGCGGCAAATTACGGCTCTCGTTGAAGCTGGACAAATTAAGCCACTACTCGATCCGTTACGCTTCTCCCTTGACACGGCAATGGATGCACATAATGCTGTAGAGTTGGGGTCCATGGGTAAAGTCGTTATTGATGTAATTGCTTAAAAAGATATTGTGGAGGATGCATATGAGCCCAAGAAAACTAATTCGAACTGTTCGTTTCCATGAATTAGGTGGCCCCGAGGTATTAACTATTGACTCGCTGGCGAGTCCAAGTTTGCAGGCCACTGATGTACGTATTGCGGTCAAAGCTGTTGGGCTCAATCGTGCTGATGCCATGTTTAGGCGAGGCAGCTATATAGAAAAGGCTGACTTCCCTTCGCGAATCGGCTATGAAGCATCCGGGATAGTCATTGAAGTCGGGGAAGAGGTAAATCATTTACGCCTTGGGGACGAGGTTTGTATTGTCCCTCAGATGGGGCTTTCTCAGAACGGCTGCTACGCAGAAGAGGTTGTCGTACCAAATGAATATGTGGCACTCAAACCAGCAGGGCTAACCTTTGCCGAAGGCGCAGCTGCTTGGATGCAGTACCTGACACCTTATGGCGCTTTGGTCGAAATTGCTAACGTGCAAAAAGGCGATGCAGTACTGATAACCGCCGCATCGAGCAGTGTTGGATTGGCTGCGATTCAAATTGTGAATTCTCTGGGGGGTACCGCTATCGCTACAACTCTAACAGGAGCTAAAAAGGCTGCTGTGCTCAAGGCTGGCGCGGCCCATGTGATTGCAACCCAAGAAGAACCGCTACTGGATAGCTTGAGAAGCATCTTGGGAGCAAACAATTTAAAAATCGCATTTGATGCTGTCGGTGGGCCGCAGATAGCTGAAATTGCTGAAGCAATAAGCCCTGAAGGAACAATAATAGTGCACGGAGCATTAAGTCCCGAAGTAACTCCTCTTCCCTTAAAAATAGCACTTCGTAAAAGTCTGACAGTTAGGGGGTATGTGTTTACTGAAGTTATAAAAGACATCGAGCGTTTTCGCAGAGCAAAGCAATTTATCCTCTCGGGTTTATCCGAGGGAACACTCAAGCCTGTCATTGATCGAAGCTTTAAATTTGAAGAGATAGTAGCAGCGCATCACTATCTGGAGTCAAATCAGCAGATTGGTAAAATAGTGGTCGAACTTGATTAGCAGTTCGTGGCTTCCACTTGTCTCTCAACTCAGTCAGTGGCTGATTTTGGTCGGGAATTTGCGTGTTCAGTGGCGAGTAGCATGGCGGAATTTATTGGAAGGCTATATAACCCAAGCAATGAGATTTGGACGATCAAACGGGGCGATAAAATTCTAGCTTCTGTATGAAAGTCAGGGCTTTGCATTGGTGGAAGAGAAACTAGGCTTACAATGGGGTATAGAAGTCTTGGAGCAACGCTTCACCAGGTGCCTATAAACGTGAATAAATATTTGAGGAGTCTCAATGACAGCTACAAAAGAAGAAGTTATCGCTTTCATGAAATCGGAGTTTCCACAAAGCAAATGCGTTGTGGAAGCAGTGAGCAACGGTGGAGCGACTGTATCGCATCATGTGGGTCAGGATGAATTACGTCCTGGCGGAACGGTTTCGGGGCCTGTCTTAATGAGTGTGGCTGATGTGGCACTTTATGTGGCGATACTTGGTAAAATTGGCATCGTGCCATTGGCAGTAACAACTAGCCTTAACATCAACTTCTTACGTAAGCCATCGGCAAATGAGCGAATCATTGCGGAATGTTCTCTGATAAAAGTCGGCCGTACTCTCGTGGTTGGGGAGGTTTCTCTGTACTCTGAGGGGGTGAGTGATTTGGTAGCACATGCTGTGGGTACATACTCTATACCGCCCTATACATCGGAACGAAGTGAAAATATTAAAACAATTAACTCTCTGAAAGCTTGACTTCGTTTAAAAGAAAAAAGGCAGTTATTTGAGGGGAAGATTAAGTGGTTATCAATTGTAATCTTATATAAACGCCTACTTCAGGCCTGAAGCGGAGGCATTGGAGCAATTCGAGGCTAACAAATAGAGTCAGTCGGACAGCTAACGCTGTCGCTGCTTTGGGCGTAGAACGTTCGCCCCATGTCTACAACGGACAAGCGCGTTAGTAACCGTCAAGGTCCGCTTCACGCTCATAGCTGCCTGTCAGATGGAGTCAAAACCGACTCATCGAAACTGTGAGATCAGATATGAGCTACTACAAATTATGGTGCTACAAATTATGTTACCCTGTCAGCGCCCCTTAATCGCTTCATATCTAATTAGGCGCTTACAAGGAAAATGCAGCTGATTAGGTAGCATTATTCAGGGCAACTCATGGCTGCAAACCTCTGACCTTGGGTTAGGGTATTACGTCTTGCTCTAGAGGCGGGGCGTTGCGGATCCATCAAGTTTAAAGGGTACGCCCGGCTCTTTGCCTGTTTGTCAGTTTGTGTATAAACATCGTACCAGCATTGGCAGTGCGCCATGGATTTACTATTTGCTAGACACGTAGAGAAAAAGACGCTTTCGGTAAGCTTTTCATCGAGAGCTTCGGTCATCCCAAACAAAAATGGCAATGTGATTTTCGCGTCACAGGCTTGCGCTTTGGCCCAGTTGGTACCATTCCCTTCAACGACTTTTAATAAAATTTGTGAAATTTCAAAGTTTTTGAATAGTTTGTCGTGTTGTACCTTAAGTACTGCTTGCGCGTTATCTAATGCGTCACCGCTAATGGACTTGCATGAGCTTATCAGGTAGTTACTTGCCTGAATGACCTGATAAACTTCCTGAGGCGTGTATTTTCTGCGTTTACCTTTGGATATGTCCTCAATAAGTTGTCTGGGTACACTGTTAATTAATTGAGAAAGCGTGCGCCAATCTTCAATTTGAAGTGCTGTGGCCGCTTGTGGGCAAGCTTTCTTACTAGGATCCTGTTTACAAGCTAAGGCGAGCCCCCTCAAAAGTGCATACTTAGGGCCTCCAGGGCACGTGTTTTCATTTTTACACATGTCCTTGCAACTTCCCCCTAATATTGTTGTGGTATAGCAAGCCCTGTCATTTTGAGACATCGCCTGTATTAGTAGTGCATTTAACTGTCGCCCTTGCTCCTCGATGCCCTCCTCTAAGGCAGACTTGGGTTTTAACTTGTAGTTTCTCCAATATTGTTCAGCTGATGTGGGCATACCAACACAAAATAAATTGGTGTGATCGTTGATGACTCCGGCCTGTTCAAACGGGATGGAGATTGAGATTTCATCTTCGTTGAGTATTTTCCTGATTTCAGTCGGATGTTCAGAAAAATGCTTCAGTTGTTCTGGGGTGGCGACTTCCGCAGTTCTCACCGCAATACATTTACAGTAGCCATCCAGGTTATCCCTTCCCCCTTTGCATTTTGAGTAGAGTGCGAGGGTATCCTCATTTACACCTGCTGCGCAAAAAAGGGGAAATGTGAGCGTTACCACAAAAAATAAAAAGAGTCTGTTCATCTGATGTCCTTTTCAAGATTTACTCAGGTGACAGGGTAACTTATTGTGGATTTTTTGTACAATTAGTGAGTTTTAACGCCCGCTGTTGTGTTGGCTCTGTAAATCTCTCCTAATTAGTTACATTCATAATTAGAGGTTTCGGCTTAAACAATCGCTCATCCACATCAAATAATAATACGTTATCCAGTATACATTTGGTTACCGTAAGTTCCTGCAATGATTGGTCAACGCTTTTTTGCCCCTATAAACGCACTTGATTACGTTGAAGGCATTGTTACGCACTACAACGAAGATAGTGGCTTTGTAACATTAATTACTGATGAGGGTGATTGTTTCAAAGGCTATGAATATCAATTAGAGCCCATAATCGATTAGAGTTTTATCAACGTTATGCAATGACAATATGCTTTTTATTTTATTTACGTTCCAATGTATTCAACCCTTACAGCTCGCATTGTCAGTTTCGAGTTGCCTATAAAACATACGCTTTAACAATGACTTATGAAAGATTTTGCTTATATTTTTCTTGACTGATTTAATAGCGTTGATAGTATTTATTAGAACTCAATTGTACTAAAGGGACTTAATACTTAATGTTTTATCAATCAATGTACATCTTAGCAATAACATCCGTAATTGCTTTCGTGGCTTGGTATAACTTTGTTGGCTGGAAACGTAAATTCCCTCTTAATTTGCAGGAATATTTAGCCAAGAACCCTACAGCGAAGACAAAAAATGGGATAGCTTGCGCTTTTTGTGGTTCAAAATCCCTTCGAAATTTAGGTGCACATAATGCAACAGATAGCCGCCGTCGTGTTAGTTGCAACAGCTGCTCCTCTCCGCTTTATCACGCTAAGCAATAATCTGTGTTGGTTCTTTGCTACCTATAAGCACATTCCTCAATAAAACTGCTACACAGAATTATCAAATAAGGAGAAATAATGGGACTTTTCACAAGTGGGTCCAAAGCTTCACCTAAACTTTATTGGGAACCACTTAAAAACGAAGGTACTTCGGGTGTCCTTAGGCACACATATCGAACTAAGGTACCTGGAGGGTGGTTGCTTAGCGCTAGTGATGCTGATGGTATGGGATTGACTTTTCTGCCCGATCCTAACCATGAGTGGGATGGGAATTCGCTGGAATAAATTATCGGAAACAAACGTTGATACTTACCCGTAAGCTGCTCGCAATGCTCACCCGCTTAATGACGTTGTCACCTCATCACACATTGATAAGGCCATGTGTAAGGAGTGAAGGCTCAACAAATCATGGTTTGTTTTCTATGCCCTGGTATTCGCTGGGGCGATTCCCCGCCTTGTAACACTCTTTGTTACTGGTGCACAACTTCCATTCTCCATAATAATAAAAGGTTCGGTCTAATCGAAACGTATCGCCTTTTCTTTAGCTTCGTTAAACCTGGCTTACAATACCGGCCATTTTCCAAGGTGTCTTAGTCACTACTTTCATCAGTCGAGAAGTTCGCAGCAGTTGTGAAAATACTGCAATCTACTAACGCTTCTGCGCGTGGGTCCCCTTTTCGCTTTCTACATGCCTTTGCCCTATCCCAGCCTTCATTGAAAGCATTCTCGATGAGTAACTTGACTCTATTTCTGTCATTTGGGTTTAATCTAAGCATGAATTCTTCCAAAAACAGGTTTTTGGAGGCAGGTAATGCATTGGAAATCTGTTCTTTTACCGCTCTAACTTCACTGTCGGCACTGACGTTGTAATGCTTTGAGAATAGGAGTTCAAATACCTCATCATAGTTACTGGCATGCAATTCAGCTTTTGCCATATCAATGTTTGCTTTGGTTTGGGGGCTCACATCTATGGTGTCAGTGCGTTTGATACCGCGGTGCTTATAAGCCCGATAGCGATTTTGAAATTGCTTAATTGAGGCCTGGGGTAACCACGCTCGCATAGCCGAATATAGGGCTTTTGGGGCCAGTGTTTGCCATTCTTTTATTGTTACACTGTCAGCATTTACTAGGGCTTCTTTGTCTTTCAGATACGTTGATTCGGGGATGGAAGATAAAAATTTTAATAGGTGATTAGCTAGATAGTCAGACCACAACTCTTGCTCTTTTTGTGCTTTGAACAAGGTGAAAGATTGTTCAAATTCACCTAGCTTTTGAGGCTTAATATGTTTTCTCAACGCGATGAAGCCCATGCTTTTTCCTAACGCTAAAACATCACGCTCGAGCTTGTCTATATTTACGTTGGTAACCTTATCCTTTTCCTGTAAGGTTGATAAGAACGTGTTTAATTGCGCATGTAGAAATTGTTGCCAAAGGCTTTGGTCAGACATTGTTCACCCCTTCTTCTTCTTGTCTCTCATATTACCTTAAAAACAAAAAAGAATGAAAGCGTTACTAGTAACGCTATTTGTATTGCGTATCGTTGTACTAAGAATAAGATATAAATAAAGCGTTACTAGTAACGCAAAAGAGATTTCTTGATCTGCCCTCTCCCCTGCTCTATTATTCAATATAAGTCGAATTATCTTAAATTATAAAAAAGCACCTATTTATGAGCGCAATGTTAATTCATGTAGAAAATGTACCGATGGCGATCGCTGAATCAGATCGAGATCGCGTAATTGGAAACTTACGTGAGTTAAAGGACGATGTATGGGAATTGAAGTCAGAAAATACGAAACGCGCTTATCAGTATGACTTTAATCAGTACCTAGGGTTTTGCAAAGATAATGCATTACCGGCGATGGCCAGTGATGTCAATGTGACTAAAACAACATGTCGTGCCTATCTGGACTACTTGATGTCGACCAAACTGAAGCATCATTCAATACGTCGAAAAATTGCGTCAGTGCGCTATTTCATTGGTGTAAGCGAATTGCCGGACCCGTGGAAACAGTCAAAACTCTTTGCCGAATACACCAACCATAAGATAAATCAAAAGCCCAGTCGTCAGTCTCAAGCCGCGCCTATGCGCCTTGAAATTATTGACGCCATCAATGCAAAACTCGATACGGATCCGCTGATTGGGTTACGTGACGCCGTCATCTTTAATACGGCGATAGACACGATATTCCGAGCATCCAATTTGTTAGCTATTGAGATCCATCACATCGATTTTGCTAAACAACGGATCTTTGCGCCTCGCTCCAAGACCGATAAATCAGGTAAAGGCCAGTACGGCTATATCTCAACAACCACTATCAATCTTATCGACAAATGGCTCACAAGAACGGGCATTGCGGATGGCCCCTTATTGAGAAAATTATCACCCAAGCAAACGGTACAAGATAACGCGATGCAATACCATGCACTCTTGGCCAGATATAAGAATTTAGCGGCAACACTCAATTTAGAATTCAAACCAAGCTGCCATAGTACCCGGGTCGGTGGAGTGGTAACCATGTTTGAACGAGGTATCTCATTAGATCAAATTCAAAAGGCCGGCGGGTGGACAAGTTCAGCTATGCCGATGCATTACGGTGAAGAGTTTGATGTCACAAAGACTGGGATGGCCAATGTACGATAAGACAACAGACTGATTGAAAAATGCTGTCCTAACAACTCACTGGTGACACAAACGGCTGCGCTTTCAAGCGCGGTTATTGCGCTGTTTCAAAATCGTGCTAATTTGGTTATTAATGCATGATAGCGCTAGTAAAATTCCCCTTAAGGAAAAATAGAAAAAAATCTGTTTTATCACGAAAAAACCAGTGCTGACAGAGGTTTATATTTTATATTCGTTATTCTTACAAAACACTCGTTCAATCGGTGTTCACGTCATTAAGCAAGGGTATACAAAGATGTTTGTAACGTACTGACGGGTATAAAAAAATCATTTACGAAGGTAAAACTAGTGTTTTCTTTACAACAGTGAAAAACACAAACCTATTAGTAATTTACGGGCTGTGTTCATATTTCGCTTTCAGTTATTTATACAATCGTCATTAACTAACTCTGTGAGACCGACAATGAATGCTAAACCGAATCAGGCGCTAGGCAATGACGATGAAGTTGCACTTCATGGGGTGACCCTCGAACATGTTTTCGTCGAAATTGATTCACTGAAATCAGAATTCGCTGACATTGAAGCCACGCTTTACGAACAACTGCAGCTTGATGGCCAGTTAAAACCGATTGATGCGCCTTCTTTGCATAGGGCTACGGTGTGTGTTGAGACGGCGTCACACCACTTAAATAGCTATGCCGTTACCTCCGATGTAAAAGTGGCAGTGGTGGCCATGCTGTTGCTAGACATTGAGCTTCAATATCGCCATTTCTCATCGATATGTCCTCGCTTATTGGGGAAAAAAGCCTCAGACATTGGCTATCGCGATATCTTTGTTAAATTCTTTGACCTCATTGCACGAGAATTGGCGCGCTATGACAAGCAATCAGGTCGGGGCTCAGATCCTTCCCTCTCTGAACTCAGTGTTCTGGAGAAACATATACAAGAAGAAGTCGTAAAAGCCATTGCCCCAGTGAACAGCATAATTCAGTTAATTCTAAATGATTACGCGCTTTTATCGTCAATCTCCGGCGTTACGAAGCGGGCGCATAATAAAGACAGGCAACGCTACTTCAAAGTAGCTAAAAAAACCCGTGACGGTTACATCAGTCGTTTTAAAGCGAGCATCGCTGCTGCGTGGGAACAAGTGTCTGCGTTAAGTGAAGAGCTTATCGAACTCAAAGCAGCAAAGAAGACTCAGATCATGGCGCTCAACAAAGAGCTTAAAAAAACGCGCGAGAAAGCTCTTCAATTTCGAAGTGTGCCTAACCCGATGAGTGAGCTTTTAGGGATAGACATTGAAGTGAATAAAGACGAAGAAATCGCGTCATTGTCAAAAAAAGTAGACAGCTTAGAGGCCGTCAATACAGAGCTCCAACGGGAAAATGTCCGATTAAATAAATTGTTGTCTACTTCAGGGTTGTGAACATGGCTAATAAAATCTGTACTACAATTCATGGCATCAGTCTTGAGGAGCAAGGAGATCGATAGCGTTAATTTCATCGTTATTTTTTGTGAGCGGTTGCGTTCATTTTTTATCTAACGCGATTATACTGGGCGAGCTGAGTTGGTAGGCAGCAAAAGACAAACACCAGACGTTCGAGGAGTAACGATTTGGCCAAATTTACTGAGCCACGACACAACGATCTATATCAGGAGCATAGTATCTTGCTTGAATATAGATACCTACTGCCAAATGCAAGCAATAACCGTTATCTGGACAAAAACTCTATCAGTTTTGCTTGATATTCATCGATGCCATCAGGTGAGTGATTAATTAGAAACTCAAACACTTCAAACTCTGTTTTAAGCTTATTGTGTGAATATTGCTTCAGTAGAGATTTTCCCCGTTTTTTCGGTGAGTTTCCTCTAACGTTTAATCCTTCATCATAAATTTTGTCATGACGAGCATCCCAATAAAGCCCAAGTTCATGCTCTAAATCTTGGTAGGGCAAAAAGACAACATTTTTCAAATTCGCAAGGTTACCGACATTCAGTTGATCGCCGTCTAACGCACATAGGACATTCTCAGGGCCAGAAAAGAACTCCTGCGCCTCATTTCTATTTCGTATATCAACTGTATTCTGAGC
>NZ_JAZETR010000011.1:0-121143 GCF_036864375.1 Alteromonas sp. S167 | reverse complement strand
AGAGCGAAGCGAAGGGAGCCTACGTGTTTTTGTCCCAGCGAGCTTGCGAGCGAGTTTATGCGATTGTTAGGTGCTACACGCTAAGTTTTCCAAGAGGAATTCTAGAGCTTCATGTTCTGGGTTTTCACTCCAAGAAGTAATTTCAGTTCTCACCGTTTTATTCCATAGACATATCACTTCGGTGTCCGGGTCTAGTTGAATAGCGCACGAATTGTTCTTGTTTGAGCAAACTGCATAAACATCATTATTCTGGTGAGTTGTGGCTCTATAAAATGCTAGACGGTCACATACTTCTTCATGGCAATCTTCTATTAGTTTAAACAGCGCTATACCAAATCCAGAGTACCTTTTTCTTACATTCTCTATTGATTCAGATTCAAACCCAAAATCAGGTAAAAGCTCAATTTTCAAAACAGGCACCTAACGCTTTAATAATAGGCAGAAAATTATAGGCTACACTGCCGCCTCGCGGCAAGCCTATGATTTTATGTCCTTATTGATTAACTTGTTAGGTAACTATTTAAACCAACCTGACAAGTTTTCAACATCTATAAATTCACAACCATTTGCCTCAGTTAAATAGAGAGTAGAATGCACTGCGTAATCTTTTTTAATTTGAATATGGACACCGTGAAATTTGGGGCTTAAAAAAGAAACTATATCACTAGGTGAGCGATACTCTTTCTTTGCATATTCTTCATCCCAGTTGTAGACAGGTGTCGGAATATATAGCTCTGAATCTTCAGTATCTTTAAGATCGTAAATAATCGCTGCTGTATCATATTGCGAAGGAACTCTGATATATAAATCACATAGATCGGTCAAACGACCACATGACACTAATGCTTCTATCCCAAGAGAGTTTTTTTCACCTGCCTTAACTACAAAGCCCTGCATATCGAAACAACCATCTAAGGCGTATGAGCAAAATGATTGAAACATTAAAATCAACACAAGATATTTACGCATGACCTTCCCTAGTTACCTAACAATTTAATGTACGGAAAAAATCCTGTTTACAACGCGGACTAATTCCATATATCACTAAAATAATCTTTTCACTTTCTCACGTAAATAAGTCCATATCAACGCCTTACAAGAAATTGGGCAAACATGGAGAGTAAAATACGGAAATTATCTTTTTTATTTTTTCGCTTTGAAAAATAGCGCTGATCTGTATAAATAAACAGTGTGATTTATTCGATTACAGAAACAAAAAAGCGAGGCCTAAGCCTCGCTTTCAATCCTATCGAGAAATGCTTACTGCACTTCTTCTTGGTCGTCGAATGCGCCAGCAAAAAGAGGGCTACTTAGGTAACGCTCGGTACCACTTGCTAGAAGCACTACAACAATTTTGTCTTTGTTTTCTGGGCGCTCAGCAAAACGCTTAGCTGCAACTACTGCTGCACCAGATGAAATACCCGCAAGAATACCTTCGTCGGTCATTAGCTTGCGTGCCATTTCCATACATTCTTCGTTGGTAACTTGCTCAACTTCGTCAATAAGGTCTAGGTCTAAGTTGCCAGGAATAAAGCCTGCACCAATACCCTGTATTTTGTGAGGGCCAGGCGTTAGTTCTTCACCCGCTAATGCTTGGGTAATTACTGGCGAGTCAGTCGGCTCTACTGCAATAGACGTAATAGCTTTACCTTTAGTGTTTTTAAGGTAACGGCTAACACCAGTAATTGTGCCGCCCGTACCAACACCGGCTACGAATGCGTCTACTTTACCGTCTGTGTCTTCCCAAATTTCTGGACCAGTGGTTTTCTCGTGAATAGCTGGGTTCGCTGGGTTGTCGAACTGTTGCAGAAGAACGTATTTTTCTGGGTCAGAGTTCACAATCTCTTGTGCTGCCGCTACTGCACCTTTCATGCCTTTAGGCGCTTCGGTAAGTACTAGGTTTGCACCCAGTGCTTTGAGCAGTTTACGGCGCTCTAAACTCATGCTGCTAGGCATGGTTAGCGTTAGCTTGTAGCCACGTGAAGCTGCAACAAACGCAAGGGCAATACCAGTGTTACCGCTGGTAGGCTCTACAATTTCTTTACCTTCGGTAAGGACACCGCGCTTTTCAGCATCCCAAATCATGTTTGCGCCAATACGGCACTTTACGCTGAAGCTTGGGTTGCGCGATTCAATTTTTGCGTACACGTTACCTGAAGTTACGCGATTAAGTTTTACTAGTGGCGTGCGGCCAATAGATAGGGAATTGTCGTCAAATACGTTCATTTTTAATCCTTACCTCGTTCCTTAATTTCTAGGAAACCCCGTTCTGTCGTGATCTGTACGACCTTTATAATAGTTAATAATTCATAGCGTGAATTAGGGGATTTCGTCATACCCCTATATCATTGGTCCCAAACGCAAAAATGCAAAGTGTTTTTTAGCTATATGTTATTGTTAAAATACATGAAGACGAAGAATTATACGGAGTACAACATCAATGGCTTTTAGTGGCACGTCTAATTACATCGCAACCAAAGACTTACAATTAGCGGTTAATGCCGCCATTACGCTAGAGCGCCCGCTATTAATTAAGGGCGAGCCAGGCACGGGTAAAACTATGTTGGCAGAAGAGCTGGCTGAAAGCTTAGGCACCGAACTTATTCAATGGCACATTAAGTCAACCACCAAAGCGCAGCAGGGTTTATACGAGTACGATGCCGTTTCGCGTTTGCGCGACTCGCAACTTGGTGATGATCGCGTTCACGATATTGGCAACTACATTGTTAAAGGTAAGCTGTGGGAAGCGTTTAGCGCAGAAAAGCGCCCGGTACTGCTTATTGATGAAATAGATAAAGCCGACATTGAGTTTCCAAACGATCTACTGCTAGAGCTAGATAAAATGGAATTCTTTGTTTACGAAACGCAAGAGCGCGTAGTAGCAAAGCAGCGTCCTATCGTTATCATTACGTCGAATAATGAAAAAGAATTGCCCGACGCGTTTTTGCGCCGCTGTTTCTTCCACTATATTCAGTTCCCAAATCCAGAAGAGATGCAGGAAATTGTTAATGTACATTTCCCTGATTTGAAGAAAAAGTTGCTGGATGAAGCGCTTAAAGCGTTT
The DNA here is from genome assembly GCF_036864375.1 of Alteromonas sp. S167. Lineage (NCBI taxonomy): Bacteria > Pseudomonadati > Pseudomonadota > Gammaproteobacteria > Alteromonadales > Alteromonadaceae > Alteromonas > Alteromonas sp. S167. The sequence continues at coordinate 118,079 of NZ_JAZETR010000011.1, read as the reverse complement.
TTCGAGTTACGCGATGTACCAGGGTTAAAGAAAAAGCCGTCTACGTCTGAGCTTATCGACTGGCTTAAGCTACTTGTAGCAGAAGACATTCCACCAGAGGCTCTTCATTCAAAAGACGGTAAAGCAGCTATTCCTCCACTGTATGGCGCATTACTTAAGAACGAGCAAGACATTCACTTGTTTGAAAAACTGGTCTTTATGGCGCGTCGCTAATGCTTATTCAGTTCTTTTTCACGCTACGAAAATATCAGGTTAAAACCACGCTTCGCGAGTTGCTTGATTTGCTCAGAGCTTTGGAAAAGCATGTGGTGTACGCCGACATCGAGGCTTTCTACAGCCTAGCGCGCACCATTATGGTTAAGGACGAAACCCAGTACGACAAGTTCGATAGGGCATTTGCCGAGTATTTTGAAGGCGTAGAGTCGGTTGATTTATTTGGTAAAGATATCCCTGAAGAGTGGCTGCGTAAGGAAATAGAGAAAAACCTAAGCCCTGAAGAGCGAGAAGCACTACGCAAAGCGGGCGGCCTTGAAGAACTTATGGAAACCTTGAAAAAGCGCTTGGAAGAACAAGAAAAGCGCCATCAAGGTGGAAATAAATGGATAGGTACTGGCGGTACTTCACCATTTGGAGCGTATGGCGACAACCCCGAAGGCGTGCGTATTGGTCAAAAAGGAAACCGCAAGTTTTCAGCGGCCAAGGTATGGGATAAACGTGAATTTAAAAACTTAAGTTCTGATGTAGAGCTTGGTACGCGAAACATTAAAGTGGCGCTGCGTAAACTAAGAAAGTTTGCCCGCACCGGTGCCAGCGAGCAGCTTGACGTGCCTACCACCATTGGTGAAACGGCGAAGAAGGGCGGTTTGCTCGACATTCACATGGCACCTGAACGTCATAATGCGGTAAAAGTGTTGATGTTTTTTGATGTGGGTGGGTCTATGGATCCTCACGTGAAAAGCACACAAGAGCTTTTTTCAGCGGTGCAGTCGGAGTTTAAATATTTAGAGTATTTTTACTTTCACAACTGTGTGTATGAAGAGGTGTGGAAAGACAACCAGCGTCGCAACAAAGAGCGCATTCCTATTTGGGATATCATTCATCGCTACGGAAAAGACTATAAAGTCATTTTTGTAGGTGACGCCACTATGGGGCCATATGAAATTACTTATCCAGGCGGTAGCGTAGAGCATTGGAATGAAGAGCCAGGCAGTGTGTGGATGCAGCGTTTGCTTAATCACTTTAATAATGCCGTTTGGCTTAACCCGCAGCCTGAAAACTATTGGCCATATTATTCGTCTATTAAAATTATTCGCGAGATTATGGAAGACAGAATGTATGGGCTAACGTTGGAAGGGTTAACCGACGCCATTAAAGGCTTAAGCCGAAGCCGATGAGCTACAGATGAATTATAAATTAGCTGGTTTATTGCTAGCAGGCGGGCAAAGCGCTCGTTATGCTGGTAATAAGCTACTATCACAACATCCAATTGCAAACACATCGCTTGTAACCTATAGCGCATACCAACTTAAAAATGCGTTAAGCGACGATACTGCAAGTGTGCAAAGCCACATTGAAATGCTGGTAGTAACCGGAAAGTGGGATAAAAGTGTGCGCGACGCGCTTAGCCATTTACCTGTTTCAGTGATAACCAACACCAATTGGCAAGAGGGCATTGCTGCAAGTATTCGCGAAGGGGTAAGCTATTTAGCTGCAGGTAAGCCGCTAGTGGATATTGAAGATAAGCACAGCGTGGCACTTACGCATAGTGAAGTTGTACCAAGCCATATACTTATTACCCTTGCTGATTTACCTAAAGTAAGTTCTTACGATATGCGTGAGCTTATTGAAGCATCTAAAGCAAATCCATCTCATGTTGTTTGCAGTGAATGGCTAAATGAAGGTAAAACCAAGCTAACGGTGCCAGCGATATTTCCAGCTGATGCGTTTGACGATTTAATGGCAATTTCGGGAGATATAGGCGCAAAACCTGTAATTATGGAGTACAAAAAGGCGGGTAAGCTAACGTCAGTGCCTATACCAAACGCAGAGTTTGATATAGACACACCACAAGACTGGACCTCACTGTACTAAAAGCTTCATTTACAGCAGTGCTGGCAGTTGTAATAGCAGCGCCTCAATTAAAGCTTTGGCACTTTTTTAACGCCAAACGGTCTCAAAGGGTTATTAACATAGCCTACGTGCGCAAAACAGCGCCCGGGCGCTGAATATAAAGTAACCTTGCGCCTAGCATTACTGCGGCAGCACTCAGCCCCACAATAAACCCAATCCAAAAACCGGCTGCGGCCATAGGTTCAGCGGTAACCCAACTGGTTCTTCCCAAAATAACGCCTGTAGGTAAACCAATAAGCCAGTACGAAATAAAGGTAATAATAAACATGGCGGTAGTGTCTTTGTAACCGCGCAGTGCATTAGCTGATATAACCTGTACTGCGTCAGACAATTGGAATAACGCCGCATAAATAAGCAACGCATTCGCCAGCGTATACACGGCTTCATCACTCGTATATAAGCCAATAATAAATGCCTTGGCTAACAGAGTGAATGTGGCGGTGCATGCTGCTGTGCAAAAGCCGATAAGAATAGCCATGCGCGCTGCAATTTTGGCTTGTCGTGAATTATTTTGACCAATGCGATAACCAATACGAATAGCCGCCGCCATACCAATACTCATTGGAAACATGAACATTAGCGCAGAAAAGTTTAGTGCTACCTGATGTGCCGCAACGGTATTGGCGCCAAACGGTGCTAGCAACAACGCCACCACAGAAAACAGGGTTACTTCGAACAAAATGGTCATGGCTATAGGCAAGCCCATTTTAAAAGTGCGGTTAATGGTACTTAGGTTTGGCGTGTAGCGTTTTACAAACAAGTTGTATTGTTTTAGGGAAGGTGCCATACGTACATATACAAACGTGGCGATAAGCATAGTGTAAATAACAATGGCTGTGGCTACACCACAACCCGCGCCACCCATTGCAGGTATTGGGCCAGCACCGTAAATAAACAGGTAGTTGCCTACAACGTTTGCTAACAAGCCTATAACCGTAATAATCATCGTTGGCTTGGTTTTCCCCAAGCCTTCGCAGTAATTGCGCAGCCATTGGTATAAAGCAAAGCCTGGCATAGCAAGTAACACGTAAACCACATAGTCTACGGTAATACTGTAAAGTTCGGGCGCCATTGGAAACAGCGATACAATGCTTTCAGTAAAGGGTAGCAGCGCTGTAATTACCACGCCTACAAAAAACACTAAGTAGCCAGCCTGTTGCGAGGCATCGGCGATACCTGCAATGTTTTTATTTCCTTGCAGCCTAGAGATGATAGGCGGTAATGCTAGCGCTATACCTTGAATAAAACATAAAAGTGGTACAGTAATGCTAAAGCCCAACGCCACTGCTGCCATGTCGGTGGCACTGTAACGCCCAGCCATAATGGTGTCGCTTACGCCCATTAGCATCTGGGTTATTTGCGCCACAAGTAACGGCCACGCAAGTTTAATGATGTCTCTTCCTTCCAAAAGGAAGCGTTTTTTATTCACTGTTGGTGTTCTCTAAAATTCTGCAAAAGTATGACAATTGAATCTGCTAAAAATACGGAAATATAATTATTGTTAGGGGTACGCGTAACCACTTTTGGTTAGTAAAGTGGCATTACAGGTACTATGTCACCTTCATTAAGCGTGCTTATCGATTCGTGTATTACCATTAAACAATTAGCAGCAGTAATGGATGTCATAACCCCAGAGCTTTGTGTTTTAAAAGGGGTAACATGCCATTCACCTTTATCGTCTTTGGTCATAGTTGCGCGCTGAAAATCGCGTCGGCCGGCTCTGCGTTTTATGTCTCGGGTAATTTTAGCACTAACGAAAAGTGGCGCTGCGTTGCCTTTCTGGCCCTGCATTTTTTTAATGATGGGCACAACTAATAGCTTTGCTGTTACAAACGAAGACACTGGGTTGCCAGGTAAACCACAAAAAAGAGTATTGTTTATGCTGCCTAGCGCAAAAGGTTTGCCGGGCTTAACCGCTATCTTCCAAAAGTCGATATTACCTAGCTCACTAATAATGTCTTTCACGTAGTCAGCATCACCTACCGACACGCCACCGCTACTTACCATTACATCAACGCTAGCACTAGCTTTTGTAAATAGCTTTCGAAGAGATGCTTCATTATCTTCAACAATGCCGAAATCGATAATTTCAACGTTTTCGTTGTGTAAAATACTGCTAAGGCCTACACGGTTAGACTCAAATATTTGCGTGGCTAAGCGTTCCTGTCCTGGCTCTGCTAATTCTGAACCTGTGGCCACTATGCCCACTTTCAGTTTTCTAAATACTTTAACCGAGCTTGTTCCCTGAGATGAAAGCAGCATTAGATGCTCGGCCTTCAGTTTTGTACCTTGTTTTATTAGCACGTCATTAACAGCAATATCGTTGGCTTTTCGGCGTATGTTTTCACCTGATTTGGGCAGCTGTTGTATTTTAACGCTGTCGCCATCAGTTGCTGTGTTTTCAATCATCACTACAGCATCGGCGTTAGGCGGTACTGGGGCGCCAGTCATTATTTTAAATGCACTGTGGGGCGCAAGTGGTGTAGCCGCTTCCATTCCTGCTGTAATAACGCCTTGTATGTTAAGCGTGGTGCCATCTTCAATGTCACTGCTGTTAACGGCAAAACCATCCATAGCAGAGTTATCCCAAGGAGGTACATCAAGCGTGGCTATGGCATCTTGCGCTAAAACTCGGCCATTAGCTTCAAATAGGCTTACTTCTTCGGTTTCAACTATAGGTGTTGCTGCATTAAGTGCTTTTGCTAATGCTTCTTCAAGTGAAAGCCATTTTGACGACATACCAACTCCCTAAAGGCAATAAAATTCAGCAGGATATTACCGAAAAAGTCGGTGCTATACCAAAGGTTAATATGCACTATTGTATGCTTAATTAAGGAAGGCTACAGCGTTTCAGGTGGCTAATATGGAAAGTGCTAATATGGAAACTGGATGCAATGCAAAGTGTAAAGTGAAAAACTAGGGAATAGGCTAATGAATAAAAAGTGAGAAGGCGTGTGGGCCTCCTCACTGTTAAAGCATGCTAAATGCGTTTCTTAGAACGCGAATTTTGCGCCAATGCTTAGTACGTCAGCGTCATCGAATGTTTCGTAAGACACTTCTACTGAAGTCGTTTCAGTAACCATGAAGCCAAAGCCGCCACCAAGGCCGAATTCCCAGTCGCTATCTGAAGATTCAGAGAACCCGTTAGCGCTTGCAGTAAGTTCTAGTTTGCCGTAAGACGGAACAATGTAAACGTACATGTTGTCTGCAAGGCTGTATTCACCGCGAAGCGATACCGCATAAAAAGAGTCTAGCTCTACGTCAACACCAAATACAGTATCGTCGCTTACGCCAGTACCAATGCGTACTTCAGGTACTAGTTGAAAGCCATCGTTAACTTGATATTGATAACCAGCAGAGGCAACGATACCGCCTAGACTAATATCAATGTCACCATCGTCATCAGAAACGTTAGTGTAACCAATGCCAAATTCCCAGTTAGCAGAAGCTGACATAGAAACAGTAAGAAGCGCAGCTGATAATATTGCTTTTTTAAACATTTCAAATCCTTGTTGATGCAATGTTGTTTTTTACATTAGAAGGTTTGGCTTAGGCAATTCAGGAGGGAACGACAGCGTATCTAGGGGTTAGGCGACGTCAATCCTTTGAGCCAGTAGCATCCAATCTTCTGCCGAGGATAGTACTTAAAAAACGATTGGGTACGCAATATACATTGCGCTGAAAACAGTAGAGTTATCCTTATAATTTGTAACTAATTGTTTTTAGACATTAAAACGTTAGCTGTTTACGCACTCTCTACTTATGGCGCACTCTATTTTTCGAAGCTTGTTTCCGCGTTAATTTGTTTTTAAGACGTCTAAAATGTCGTTGAAGTGGTTGCAAACCCATCGGGGCTCGCACAGGCCTATGTCTTCGCCGTAGTTGTAGCCATAGGTTAAGCCAATGCTTCTCATATTGGCAGCTTTTGCGGCCAATATGTCATTTTTTGAATCGCCCACCATCACGCAATTTTGTGGCTCTGCGTTTAGCTTTTCACAAGCATACAATAGCGGTGCGGCATCAGGCTTTTTCTGTTTTAGAGTATCGCCCCCAACAGTTACACCAAACACGTTATCCAGTAAGTAGTGGGTTAATATTGGTTGAATGAAGTCTTGCGGTTTGTTGGTTACCAAGCCTAGGGTATAACCACTCTCTTTTAATGTGATTAAGGTTTGGTGTACGCCGTCATACAGTGTTGATGCGCTACAAACGGTTTTATTGTAATGGGCTAGAAATTGGACTAGCAAGGTATCAACATAACTGTTTTGCGCCGCAATGTTGTCACTGATTTTGGTGCTGCCACTTAAGCCTCGCTGCAGCAGTACGCGGGCACCATTGCCCACCCAGTTCCTTACGGTGCTTTCAGAGTAGGTGGGTAGCCCATTATCCTGAAGCGTATTGTTCAGCGCTAGTGCAAGGTCGGGTACTGAGTCTATTAGTGTTCCGTCTAAGTCGAAAAGTAGAGTGGTGATGGCTGTCATAAAGCGATTAATTAAAATCAGAAAATACGTTGGTTGATATGAATGTAACACATGCCGCGGTATCAGTACCGCGGCATTGAGCTATTAATTTTCGTTGCTACTTTCGTTGCTACTTGCTCTATTTCTCAAAGTCCTGATTACTGATCCACAGTACTTGATAGGGCATAAGCGTTAACGCGCTATCCGACAAACAAATTTCATCACGTGTGATGAGATCTATCCAATTATCAGTTCCAATCAAATTGATGTCGGTAAGTGCAATGGTTTGCTCTTCATCAGAAATGTTGCTTACACAAAAAATACTCTGTTTTCTATCCAAGCTTTGTCGCCAGTAACCAAATATCGTAGTGCCAAGCTGCAGTGTAAACTGCGTGGCATTAGGGTGAAATGCTGGCTGTGCTTTACGTATCCGAATTAACTGCGACACACGCGTTAGCACTTTATGATGCTGCGAATATGGCGAATCTAGCAAGGCTTCAAGCTCGCTTAAGTCCCATCTACGACGATTTATCGAGCGGTTTTGGCCTGTATTAGCCACTTTTTCATAATCGTTCGATGTACCCAACAAGCTATGAATATATAAACCAGGAATTCCTTCCATGCCTAACATAATGGCATGAGCGCATATAAAGCGGTCTACCTGATACTTGTCTGGGCCTTTCGTTGTGCCTTGAAGTGCATCAAATAAGGTAATGTTTATTTCATACGGTTTTTGCTGTCCATGATCCGACGCTCGCCAAGAAATTTTGCCGCCAAAACTTTGCATGGTATGTACCAGCTCTGATATTTCATCATCATCTAGTAACCCTTCCGCTGGACGCAAGCCTATACCGTCATGCGATGCAATAAAGTTAAAATAAGCCGTGCCGTTTTGTGCAGGTGGCATGCTCATCATCCAACTTTTAAGGTAGGTACAGTCGCCCGTTACCAAGGTATTTACCAACAGCGGAGGCAAAGAGAAATTGTAAATGGCATGCGCTTCGTTTGCGTTACCAAAATAGGTTAGGTTTTCTCTGTTAGGAATGTTGGTTTCAGTAATAATTATAATACTAGGGTCAACATGCTCTATAAGCGTACGTAGTAAACGAATAACTTCATGGGTTTGCGCTAAATTAATACAATTCGTTCCAATGATTTTCCATAGAAACGCCACCGCATCTAAACGAAACAGCTTCGAGCCCTTATCAATGTAAAGACGAATGATATCAACAAAGGCCAACAGTACCTTGGGGTTTCTAAAATCAAAATCTACTTGGTCATGGCTAAATGTGCACCACACGTGCTTGGTGCCATCAGCCGTTTCGGTTTCGCGCAGTAATGGCGATACGCGCGGACGTGTAACCATCGACAAATCGTCATCAGGTGAGGCTGTGAAGAAAAAGTCTGAGCCGGGACCTTCTCCCTTAATAAAGTTATCAAACCATACGCTACGTGCAGAACAGTGATTAATAACAAGATCTGCCATAAGGCCGTAATCTTTTGAGATGGCTTCAATGTCATCCCACGAGCCTAACGCTTCGTTTACGGTAGAGTAGTCGATAACGGAAAAACCATCGTCAGAACTGTAAGGGAAGAAAGGTAAAATATGCACGTTGTTGATCGTGTTTTTACAGTAGCGATGTAAAAAGCGATTTAGCGTGACTAGCGGCTTCTCGCCTTCTGAAATTACGCTATCGCCATAAGTGATCATGACAATATCGTCTTCATCCCAATAGTTATGGTGAGACTGCGGAGAAGCGATATCACTTTCTTCTTTTAAACCAATGGTGTGCATTAACTCAGTAGCAAGCGCGTCGTAAGACACGCTTAACGCTACATCAGCATAAATACTTTCTAAATGGTGTTTTACCTTGTCATGGAGGAGTGTCCACGCCATATAACTTACTCCATAAATTCAGCAGTATCGGCTTCAACCGCTTCAACCAAGCGCTCAAGAATATCTGGTACAGCGCTTGTTACACGGTTCCAACTAGGAATAAACGGGGTCTCCATCGGGTTCTCTAAGAAGTTTTGACCCGCTTTCATAATGTTGCTGGCAAACATTTCTACCGCTTTTTCTTCGCTGTGAATGTCCAAAGACAAGCCGTTCATTACTGCGTCGTTGTGATAGGTTTCTATAAAGTCTAGCGCAATACGGAAGTATGTGGCTTTAATTGAGCGGAACATTTCGTTGCTAAAGGTATAGCCTTGCGTCGCGAGCTTTCTAAAAATAGCTTTTGTGATGTCGATAGACATCTTTGATAAACCGCCCTGATCGTTATTTAGCGAAAGGTCCTGATGCTTGTGATCATAAATATCGCAGATATCAGCCTGGCATAGGCGATTATGTGAATAGTTGCGGTGCATTTCCGACAGTACGCCAATTTCTAAGCCCCAGTCACTTGGAATGCGAATATCGTTGAGTACATCACGTCTAAACGAGAACTCACCCGCAAGCGGATAACGGAAGCTGTCCATAAATTCTAAGTACTCGTTGTCGCCCATGATGCGTTTAAGTGCGCGCAGTAAAGGAGTAACAAGCAAACGAGACACACGACCGTTAATTTTTCCGTTGGCAACACGTGCGTAATACCCTTTACAGAATTCATAGTTAAACTGTGGGTTTGCTACTGGATAAATAAGCTTAGCAAGTAAGTCTTTTTCGTAAGTTACAATGTCGCAGTCGTGCAGCGCAACCGATTCGGCCCGATTAGACGCTAACACATAACCCATGCAATACCAGACGTTTCGGCCTTTACCCAATTCTTTTGGCGCTAAGCCTTGTGCTTGGAGTTCTTCATCCAATGCTTTTAATCGCGGCCCGTCATTCCACAACACGCGGTGGTGCTGCGGCAATTTTCCAAAAAATTTCAGAGCGTGTTTGTATTGGTCTTTTGACGCGCGATCTAGGCCAATAACAATTTCAGATAAGTACGGTACTTCTGTTAGTTCTTGTACAATATGGGGAAGTGCGTCGCCTTCAAGTTCAGAAAAAAGCGATGGCAGAATAAGTGCCATTGGACGTTTTTTTGAAAATTGAAGAAGTTCTGCTTCTAGTTCCTCGGTAGGACGTCGAGCCAAGTTATGTAACGTAGTAACCACACCATTTTGATAAAAATCAGCCATGTGTCCTCCTGATCATAGAGATAATAGTTGAGTAAGCATTTCGTTCCAGCCTTCAGGGCCGGTGAGGGTGCTGGTATAAACCTCTTCTTTTTGAACCGCTGGTGGAAGATTTACCGGTGAAAGAATACGTATAGGGATATGTGCCGCCTCTAGCATGGCAATATCGTTTTTACCGTCACCTAAGGCCACTGTTTGTACCTTGGTAACGTACTGCTTTTGGTATTCGCTGGCCAACCATTTAAGTGCTTGGCCCTTGTCACAATTACCAGAAATATGAATAAAGCGGCCGCCCTCTAGTGGGAACGCGCCGCGTTCAGTGATAGCGTTTAAAAAGCGTTTTTTTTCATCGTCAGTGCCAAGCCATAACACTGGCTCACCAAATTGACGTTTGGCAGCCAATGATGCCGACTTTTCATCTAAGCCAGTGCTATCTTGAATTTCTTCAAGAGACATCTTTGAGAATTGCGTAAACTTACCGTCGAACTCACTTCCTACTTTTTCTAGAAGCTTAATCCAATAGTTTTTGTTCGAAATAAAGGCTTTGCACCAGTAACCGTCTACCCACACTGTGCCACTGGGTTTTTGCTTAAAAAAGCCGTGAGGAATAAAAATAGCTGCACCGTTCTCTACAATGAACGGGCCATCTAAGCCAATACGTTCTCGTAGCGGCTGCAATTCAGCAAACGTTTTACTGGTGGTGGGGATTACGGGGATAGATTTAGACTCAAGTGCACTTAAGGCCGGTTTCGCCGCTTCAAAAGAGTAGGTATGGTGGTCTAACAGCGTGCCGTCCATGTCGGTGAAAACAAGCGTTTTATTCATTTACGTACGTCCTGTTCAATAATACTTCTGCTTGAATCAAGCGTGAATACGGTGTCGCATTTATCGGGCATTGTGCGCAACGCAAACTCGGTAATACGCTGATAATGCTGTACAAAGTTTGCCACTTCATCATCACTCATTACGCCTTTGCTGTCAGACTCTGCCGACTTTGCTAATTTGTGTTCTTGTTCTAAACGCCACTTGTAAACGCAATCAAATGATGGGGCTTTTAGCATTACGCGATAGTCTATTTGATTAAACAACGCTTGATATTGATCGCTAATGGCCTCGTTTACGAAAGTGCGCCATATGGCTTCTGAGTCTTCAATTTCTTCAAGTTTGTTAATGGGGTTTTTCAATGAGGCAGTGTCTTCAGCGCTCACACCCACACACCAGCCCTCAAGAATAATGAAATCTGGAACTACCTCTATTACAGGCCATTGGGCTTTGGGAAAAGGGTTGTCAGTTGCTTTATTAAAGCGCGGCAGCTGCGTTGTTTCGCCGGCTTTAAGCTGTCTGAATGTGTTTAGGGCAAGGGTAATGTCGTGAGTGCCGGGAACACCACGTGTTTTTAAAAGTGGATGCACTTTATTAGCGAGTTCATTACGGTCTGACTGATCTAGATAGAAGTCGTCAATAGATAAAGAAACAACGTTCTTATTATGAACCGATGAAAGATAGGCGTCGATAAAGCTGGTAAGGGTTGATTTACCCGAACCTTGGCATCCATTAATGCCAACAATTAGTGGGGATTTTGCACCTTCTTGGTGCTTAAGTAGCCTATCGCAAAGTGGAGTGAACCATTTTTGTGCAATTGCTGCGTAGCTATTTGGCAATTGCTGTACGGCTAAAAAGCCATGTATATCCATGTTGTCACCCTAATCAATGCAGAATACTTACACTCTAGCAGATTAGGGTTACAACATTTGTGCCATAAGAAACGGTTTGTTAGAAACGCCCGTTTTTACTTTTTATTGGCCACTATTACGGCTCGTTGTGGTGCAGGGTAACCTTCTATGGTGCGCGTAATATCTTCCGGCATGAGAAAATCTTTCAAAGACTGCGTGTCCATCCATTGTGTCGAACGTTGCTCATCAAGCGTCGTATGATTAACATCTACCACGCGAATATTCTCGAAGCCTAACCTAGACAGCCATACAGTTAGCGCTGCAGTGCTAGGCAAAAACCACACATTGCGCATTTGAGCATAACGTTCACCGGCCATTAGCACGGTGTTTTCATCACCATCAACAACCAATGTTTCTAGAATGAGTTCGCCGCCTTTTCTCAATTGGTCTTTCAACTGAGTTAAAAAGGCCATCGGATCTTTACGGTGATACAGTACACCCATAGAAAATACAGTATCGAAGGCTTTTAAAGGTTGCATGTCTTCAATACCCATAGGTAAGAAATGAATATCATCACGCCTAACGCCTTGGTGCTGCATAAAGTGTTTTACTGCATGGAATTGAATAAGGAAAAGCTGTGTTGGATCGATGCCGATAACGTTGGAAGCCCCTTCGCCCAGCATTCTCCACATGTGATAGCCGCTTCCACAGCCAACGTCTAAAACACTTCTGTCTTTAAGCGAAGAAATGTGTGGTACTACGCGATCCCATTTCCAATCTGAACGCCATTCTGTATCGATATGAATGCCATGGATGTGGTATGGGCCTTTACGCCAAGGCATGAATTGCTTCAGTAGCCCCTCGATTTGTTTAGACGTATATTCATCTATGTCGTTACTTGAACCAGCGGTGACAGAAGACGATAAATCAACACTAGAAGGCGTAGTTGACGGTAATTTATTTAGCAGTCGGCACCACTTATCAAACTCACCGTGTTTGCCGGTTCGCTGCCATGAGTCCATAAGCGCGGGTAACGTTTGTAACCAATGTGACAGTGGGCTGTCGAGCAACGACTTATAGCAGTCGTTTAGCCACGTTTGTTCAAGTTTACTCATATTAATCTCGTATTTGCTTTGCGCATGTTCGCAGAAATATCTGCGCTGCGATATTTTCGCTGCAATATTAGGCGCTAGGCTTTAATTGCCACCATTGATGTGAAGTTGTAGCACTTAAACCACATAACCACATCGTCGAAACCTGCACTTTTCAAGCGCGTTTCATGGTCGCTAAAGGTGTCGGTAAGCATGACTTTTTCAAGTGCAGCACGTTTTTGGCTAACTTCAAGCTCACTATAACCATTGTCACGTTTAAACTGGTGATGAAGGTCAATTAACAGCTCATTGCCCGCAATAGTGGGGTGCCTAATTTTTTCTGACAACAATAAAATACCGCCTGGGTTCAAACCTTGGTATATCTTATGAAGCAGCGCTTCTCTGTCTGCTGGTGGGATAAATTGTAAGGTGAAATTCATAATAACCATCGACGCATCTTCTATGGCGACATCCTGAGCCATAGCTTTAGTGATGGTTATTGGGTTGGGGAGGGTGAAAGCCTGAACCACGCGTTTACAACGCTCAACCATGGCTTCAGAGCTATCAACGCCAATAATTTCACATTGTTTATCTTGTGTGGCTCTTGCTACCGATAAACTCGCGGCCCCTAACGAACAACCCAAGTCATATACCTTTGAGTTATTAGTCACAACGGTTTTTGCTACTTCACCAATAGTATGGATGATAGACTCATATCCCGGTACTGAACGCTGAATCATATCGGGAAACACGTCTACCACAGACTCGTCAAATTTAAAGTCAGCTACTTTATTGAGCGGGTTTGCATAAATATTGTCGTGTTTCTTCACAATAAACCTTAGATTTACTTAATTGGTGCGCAATTTTACCGTTTGAAATATAAATGCCAATCGAAAACACTAATTTTGTTGATATTTACGCTATTTTTGTAACATAAGGGCTTTTAGAAATTAGCCGAAAGTATTACCCTATACATTGAACAAGAAAAGGAAGCAGTAACGCTAATGACAAGAATTCTAGTAGCAGACGATCACCCATTGTTTCGCGAAGCGTTAAGTGGCGCTTTAGAACCCTATTTTGAGAACGCGCAGATACTTGAAGCGGGTAGTCTTGACGCGGCAATCACAATACTTAATGAGTTCGACGGCGTAGAATTAGTGCTTCTTGACCTAAACATGCCGGGTGGTGAGTATTTCAATGGTTTAATTACTCTGCGCGAGCAATTCCCAAATATCCCAGTGGGTGTGGTATCGGGTAGCGATAGTGTTGAAGTTGTTGCACAGGTAATGAGCCTAGGTGCACAAGGCTTTATCCCGAAAGTATCTGCAACTCGTGAAATGGCACAAGCCATTGTTGATATTATTGCAGGTAAAAAGTGGCTACCTGAAGGCATGGAAGAAGAACTTGAAAAAGTTGACGACGAACTTAAGGTGCTACTCAAGCGTTTCCAAGAGCTTACGCCAAAGCAAATTCAAGTGTTGTCATATCTTCGCGCAGGCTTAATGAATAAACAAATAGCGCACGAAATGAATGTGACTGAAGCAACGATAAAGGCTCACATAAGCGCTATTCTGCGTAAACTGGAAATTAACACGCGTACGCAAGCAGTACTGTTAATGGACAAGCTTCAACTAAGCTAGAAATAAACACATTTTTACGTTAAAAAAAACCGGATATTAATCCGGTTTTTTTGTTTTTAAGATAACTTCGCCGTCTTTTGTCACTATGCCAAGCCCTTTGTCGGGTATTTCATCAAACTTCTTCGATTTACGAACCAACTTTATAGTGCTGTCTTCTGGCGCTATATCAGTATCGCTTTCAAGCTTAGTTAAATAAACTGCCCAGTATTCCACATGGGGAGTACTGTAGTCTTTGTAAAAGCCTACACCAATTTGGTCTTGTTCCTGATAAAAAGGCACTTCAGCCAATAAATGTTGACGGTGGCTTGTTGACGTTTGCAGTGCATACCACACATCTTCCGCATTGATATAACCACCTGCCAATGCTTCTACCTGATTACTCATAGCATCGCCGTAGTAATCTGGAAGTACAAGGCCTGCATCACGAATGCGGCTATTTGGACTGCCGCCCAAAAAGTGTGAAACCAAACCGCGCGATGCCATATCTTTTGCTTTTTCTTCGGCAAGCTTTACCAAAGTAGGGTGGCAAACAAGAATTGGGCGCTGTTGGTTTTTATCGGTTGCGATTAAGTTAGCTAGTGCTTTTGCTTGTTCTGAGTTTCCACAGTCGAATGTTATCGCTTCAGCTAATGCCGAGTTGTTAAACATAGCAGTGAATAAAACAGTGCAAAGCGAGGAATATAAAAATAAAGGGCCGCGAATGCGACCCTTTATAGAGTGAGTTAAATTACGCAGCTTTACCACCTCGTTTTTTAGTGGCTTTGCTGGTTGAATTAACTTGGGCTACCAATTCCTCGTGGTCAAAATCATCCACGTTGATAGTGCGCAGGCGACCGGCTTCGGTCTTGCGCATTAAGCTAGCTTCTTCTTCGTTAATTACGCCATCAGCAAGTGCTTCATCGGCCAACACGTCAAGTCGTGTAAACGGCAGTTTAGCTTTCTTATGGCTGCAAATACGTTCGAAGATGGACTCGCATGCTATTACATCATCAAGCGTCTGCTCTAAATCACCCATCAAGCTGCCTTCTGTGCGAGCTAGATACTGACCATAACCTAAACGGCTACGCGCAGAAGAAGGCGTTTGAAGCATTTGTGCGATAGCATGCTCGATTTTGTCAGATGGCTTGCCAATTCGACGGCCAAACGGCATTACCATAACGCGCATTGCTGTGCCTACTGCCTTATTCGGGAAGTTAGCTAAGAAATCGTCGATAGCGGTTTCAATATCGTGAAGGGTAGTTTGCATTGCCCAATGAAGCAACGGTAAATCTTCCTTCAAACGGCCTTCTTCGTCGAAACGCTTCAATGTAGTACTACCTAGATATAGACCACTTAGGATATCACCTAGACGTGCAGACAAACGCTCGCGACGCTTAAGGTCGCCACCTAACACACCCATAGAAACATCGGTTAGCAATGCTAGGTTCGCACTGTAACCCTGTAACAGCTTGTAGTAGCGCGATGTTTCGTCGGTAAATGGTGCATTACTAAACGCGCCGTTAGTTAACGAGAACCAAATGCTGCGTACTGTGTTTGATACGGCAAAGCCAATGTGGCCAAATACCGCTTTATCAAATGCTTTTAGCGCTTCTTTTCTGTCTTCAATAGACGCCGCTTGGATTTCTTTAAGCACGAACGGGTGGCAACGCATTGCACCTTGACCAAAAATCATCATGTTACGCGTTAGGATATTTGCACCCTCAACGGTAATTGAAATTGGTACGCCTTGATATCCGCGGCCCAAGTAGTTGTTTGGCCCAAGCATTACGCCTTTACCACCGTGAACGTCCATCGAGTCGTTGATGACTTGACGCATTTTCTCGGTAAGGTGGTATTTACAGATGGCTGAGATAACCGATGGTTTCTCACCCAAATCAACACCGACAGTTGAAAAGCGTGTTACGCCATCCATTAGATAAGCGTTACCGCCAATACGCGCTAGCATTTCTTCAACACCTTCCATATGGCCTACAGGCATACGGAACTGACGGCGAATACGTGCATAGGCACCGGTTGCAAGTGATACTGATTTTGCACCACCTGCAGCTGAAGACGGAAGCGTAATGCAGCGACCAACTGACAAGCACTCCATCAGCATACGCCAGCCACGTCCTGCCATTTTCGGTCCACCGATGATGTAGTCGATTGGAACAAAAATGTCTTTACCGTTAATAGGACCATTTTGGAATGGTGTATTAAGCGGGAAGTGGCGACGACCAATTTCAAGGCCTTTTGTATCGCGTGGAATAAGTGCACAGGTAATACCAGGCTCTTTATTATCGCCAAGTAGGCCCTCTGGGTCTTGTAGTTTAAACGCAAGACCAATAACCGTAGCAACGGGTGCAAGGGTAATGTACCGCTTGCTAAATGTTAGGCGCATGCCGAGCACTTCTTCGCCGTTCCATTCGCCTTTACATACAATGCCTACGTCAGGGATTGCACCAGCATCTGAGCCTGCTTCAGGACCAGTAAGTGCAAAACACGGAATTTCTTCACCAGCGGCCAAACGCGGCAAGTAGTGATCTTGCTGCTCTTTGGTACCATAGTGCTGTAGTAATTCACCTGGGCCTAATGAGTTAGGAACACCAACGGTGCTTGAAAGTACTGCACTAACGCCTGCTAGTTTCTGCAATACACGAGACTGCGCATAAGCTGAAAACTCTAGGCCGCCATATTCTTTCTTAATGATCATGGCAAAGAACTTGTGTTCTTTGAGGTATTGCCACACTTCAGGTGAAAGGTCGGCATCTTGGTGGTTAACTTGCCATTCGTTAACCATTGAGCACACTTCTTCACAGGGACCATCAAGAAACGCTTGTTCTTCTGCCGTTAATCTTCCTTTAGGGATACGGTGTAGCTTGTCCCAGTCTGGCTTACCGCTAAAAATATCGCCATCCCACCAAACAGTACCTGCATCAATAGCTTCTTGTTCGGTGCTAGACATTTCAGGCATTACACTGCGGTAAAACGCTAGCAGCTTGGTAGAAATGTGCTGTTGTCTGATGTTCGACAAGGTAAATGGAAGTGTTAAAGCAAGGAAAACAACCCAGCCTAAAAGGCCGATGTCGCCGAAAAGGGTGCCTAGAATCATGACACCTGCGCCCATGGCAACTGCTGTTACCAAACTGGTACGTTGATAACTAGCGATAGCTAGCGTAACAACAACCAGTAAAAACCATATAAAATCTGCCATACTTCACTCCTGAAAAGGCGTTGAACATTACGCTGATAGCCTTGTATTTCGTGTGTTTGAACAAACACTTGTAAGCTCATATCATGGTCTGACCAGCATGCAGTAAACCTATTATTTAATAGCGCAAAGATCAAGATTTTTACATGAATAATGCATTAATCATTGCGTTAATAATAAGCAGGCCTTCTAAGTATAGTCATGAGTGATAGATATAGATTAGCCAAAGCGATACTACGCTGAATGTTATACAAATTTTGTCTTTAACAAATGGCAAGTTTTCACAACAAAAAAACTCGCTGAAAGCAAAAGCCTTTAGCGAGTTTAACAGCCTTGAGCGGGGCCAACAGTCTTGCGCAGCGTCAACAGCCCTGAGCGATATAACGCCTTGACCGACTTTGCATCGGCCTTGAGCGTATTTGAATATGCTTTAAAACAGAGTGTTTATTATTCGCTTATTCGGGTTGAAACGACTTAAGCTTAATATCGCCTTGTTCGTCACCATCCTTGAACTGCTGTAACCGAACTAGGGCGTAGTCAAGTGAGGGGGCAAACCACGCATAGGTTTCGCGCTTTTTTGAATCGCGTATTAACTTCACTTTAACCGCGTCCAGCTTTCCATAGGGAAGGGTAAGAGTTTCCGTTTCAATTACCTTTACGCCGTAATTACGAAGCTCGCCACGGTAGTTCACAAAGCTGTAGTCTAATTCAGTAACGCCCTTTGCTAACTGTTTGGCTAAATCTAAACGGTAAATTTGGTTGTCGAATTCGCCGTTCCAATTATAGATGTCGCCATTTTCAACTACAATTTTTTCGCCGCCTTGCTGACCAAAGGTGACAACAAGCTCTTTGTCTGGCCCTGTACCTGAGCGATTATAAAAGTACTGTGAAGGCACTACTGTAGAATCATTCAGCGTAAAAATTGAATGCTCACTGCGCTTATCTGAGAGGAAAAACTTAGACACTTTAGAGGTGTAGAGAAGCGAGTACTGATTGTCACTTAATTCTGATAGCTCTATATGCGCTTCACCTACATCATCACCCCATTTATATGCAGTATAAGATGCTTTGTAGGGAGTGAGGGTAAATGAATTGTCAGATTGTGCCTGCGCGCCCGTTGAAAACCATAGCGCGCAAACAGTACCCGCGGCGAGTAGTTTACTCGCTCGCATAACCTGATTCTGGAAGTTCTTGATCATCTAAAACAGCCTTATTGTTTCGCATCATAAGTCTGCCGGCACTAAACCAAGACAGCACTAGCGGATAAATACGACGCTCTTGTTCCTGAACACGCTCCGCAAGATCGCTGGCCGAATCATCTTCAAATACCGGTACGCGACTTTGAATAATAACCGGGCCACCATCCAGTTCTGGTGTTACAAAGTGCACGCTAACGCCGTGTTCCTTGTCACCATTGTCGATAGCGCGCTGATGCGTATTCAATCCTTTATACTTCGGCAACAAAGATGGATGAATGTTCACTAATTTTCCAGAAAAATGGTTTACAAATTCTGGCGTTAGAATTCGCATAAAGCCAGCAAGTACAACACAATCGGCACCGAAAGCCTCAATTTGTTCCTTCAAGGCACTATCGTAGCTATCGCGATCTTCAAACGTTGTGTGATCTAAGCAAACCGATTCAATACCAGCTTGACTGGCACGTTCTAAACCATAGGCACCAGGTCGATTACTGATAACCCCAGTAATAGTGGCATTTAGGCGTTTGGCGGCAACTTCGTCAATGATAGCTTGTAAATTGCTACCATTGCCCGAAATTAGCACACATATTTTGGTTGGAGTGTGACTCACGCGTTAATCTCTACTTGTTCGTCGCCGTTTTTGGCCTCAATGTCACCTATTACCCATGCATTTTCACCATGCGCTTTAAGAATGCTAAGGGCGTTGTCTACGTCTGCGTCATCAACCACAATAACCAAGCCCACACCACAGTTAAATGTGCGGTACATTTCATGGCGTGTTACGTTGCCGTTTTCCTGTAACCAAGAAAAGATAGCTGGCCATTCCCAAGTAGACTCATCAATAACCACTTTTGCGTCTTCTGGAAGTACACGAGGAATGTTTTCCCAAAAACCACCGCCTGTAATGTGAGAAATCGCGCTAACTTGAACTTCTTCAAGCAATGCTAGAACCGACTTTACGTAAATGCGTGTTGGTGCAAGTAGTTGGTCAATAATAGGTTGGCCGTTAAGTTCTGCGTTTACGTCGGCGCCACTAACTTCGATAATTTTGCGAACAAGCGAGTAACCATTTGAATGAGGACCTGATGAACCCAGTGCAATTAATTTTTGTCCTGGTTTTACGTTCGTTCCGTCGATAACCTTATCAGCTTCTACAACACCGACACAGAAGCCTGCGATGTCGTAGTCGCCATCGTGATACATACCTGGCATTTCAGCGGTTTCACCGCCAATCAGTGCACAGCCAGCTTGTTCACAGCCTGCGCCTATGCCTGTGACAACCGACGCGGCTACGTCAACATCTAACTTGCCAGTTGCGTAGTAGTCTAGGAAGAATAGTGGCTCTGCGCCTTGTACTATCAAATCGTTTACGCACATTGCAACAAGGTCAATACCAACGCCGTCGTGACGGTTAGCATCCATCGCAACGCGAAGTTTAGTGCCTACACCATCAGTACCCGATACTAACAGCGGCTTTTTGTATTTAGTTGGTAGCTCGCATAGTGCACCGAAGCCCCCTAAATTACCTTTTACTTCTGGTCTGTGAGTTTTCTTTGTCACAGATTTAATACGTTCAACAAGTTGATTTCCAGCGTCGATATCTACGCCTGCATCTTTGTAACTTAAAGAGGTTTTATTTTCGCTCACGGTTGGGCCCTGGCACTAAGAGGTAGAAAAACGCGGATTCTACCAGTTCATTGCCACAAGTCCAATTTGTCGCGGTTTTTTTGTTCGGTTTTTTGCAGCGCTATTTTGCTTTTTGGCTTAATACCACACCAATAAGCGCGCAGTGCTGTTTAGAAATGTGATAAGGCTAGTGTGCTAATCTTTTGCAATTTATGGGTGAAATTCGGGTCAATATAAAAGAGAATAGTAAAAAATCATAATTGCAACGTACGCTTATCCATAAGGTTTTTGCCTTTACAGCAAGAGAGAGTAAGGATTTGATATTCAGTAGTAATGGAACATCGAGTGTTACAAGGTCGTCACTTACAAAGGCAAGCCAAAAGGCAATAATTAAAGCAATGATTAAGGCAACGAAAAAAGAACATCGCTACTTAAACAATACGGCATCTTTATATAAACGTATTAGGCTTATTAAAGCCGTTATCGCTAGCGTTATGTGTGCATCGGTTATTTATGCGCCATTGGTAAGTGCTACGCAGCGTATCATTGTTAATGAAGCACAAATTCAGGTGGAAGACCAAAGCCAGCGTACTCAACAGAGCGCGCTTAAGCAGGCACTTCGACAAGTTATCGTAAAGCTATCTGGTAGCGCTGACGTACTAACAAACCCCGGTGTTCGCGCTGCGCTTTCTTCTCCGCAATCTTATTTACGTTCTTATCGCTTTGGTTTTGAAGACAGTAAGACGTTTTATATAGCAGACTTCGATCAAGCAAAGCTTTCAAGTTTACTGCAGCGAGAAATGCTGCCGCTTTGGGGGGCTGTGCGTCCTGAAACTTTGGTTTGGATTGCCGAAGAGCAGGGCAATGCATCGCGCACAATTCTAGATGAAACGTCTCCCAGTGTACTGAAAGACACGTTGCAAGCAACGGCAAAAGAGCGTGGTGTTCCACTTAGCTTGCCGCTAATGGATTTGACAGACAGCGTAAATATTACCTCGTTTGATGTGTGGGGGCGTTTTGTTGAGCCGCTCAAGTTGGCATCTTCTCGCTACGCTACCGACAATATTATTGGTGCTCGTATTTATAAGAACGATGCCAGTGCCATTCCAGAGTTACCAGAAAACCCTGTGCCGTCTGGCACCATAGAAACGCTTGAAGATGCTATGGGTAACCAAGAAACAGGTATCGCCGATGCGAATATCGCTGCTGATAAAAATCAAGAGAGCGCGTTTGGCGCACTTTCTGATAACGCTAATGTAGAGAAAGAGGTCAACGCTGAGAACGATGTTACGTCAGTAAACGTAATGGGCGACACAAGTGGTATAGACGAGACGGGATCAATTGACGAGATAAATGATGTTGAGAGCAATGAAGTTGAAACTGCTACAGCGCCTTTTACCATGGATGAATTCGAAGCGCATGCGAAACGTGCAGATGAGGGAGACTATGCACTTGACTGGGTGTTTATAGGAAAAAGTAACGTTAGCTATGGCAGTATATATGGTGACTCGCCTGAAGCGCTTGCCGCTGAATTAGTAGATGCCTATTCAAATTACCTTTCATCGCTATACGCTGTGGTGGGAATTGAAGCCGCTGACCGAGAAGTTATTAGTATTTCCGTAGCCAATGTTGGCACCATTAATAGCTATGCTAAGGCAAATAAATACCTTAACAATTTAAGCGTAGTTGAAAGTGCAACGCTAACTCAGCAGCAAGGTACTGTTGCCACATTTTCGGTAACACTTTTAGGTACAGTTGATGACTTTTTGAACGCATTGCGTCTCGAGTCTGCAATGAAGCAGGTAACCGATGCCTATGGTCAAAAAGTGGAAGCCTTAAATTTTTACTGGAGCCAATAAAATCTAATGCAGCTACCTTTGCCGGTTACGCTACCCGTTGATGAGAACTTTGACAGCTTTGTTGCCACAGGCAACGAAGAGGTGGTAGCCGTGCTTAATTCGGTAGTTCAGGCGTTGCCCAACTGGCGTGATACAAAAACGCTTGGGCAGCTTGCTTCATTAAAACTGCCATTGGTAACACTACTAGGTAGCACTGCCACGGGTAAAAGCCATTTGTTGTTTGCTACGTGTCACCAGTTAGCCGAGAAGGGCGTTAGCCACCTATATCTGAACTTAAACGATTACAAAGCCTGGTCGTTAGATATTTTCGAAGGGCTTGAAGAGCTGTCAGTCATTGCATTGGATAACGTGCACGCTATTGCGGGCGAACCGCAATGGGAAGAGGCCTTGTTCGACCTGCTTAATCGCGTTATTGAAACGCAACGAGCATTAGTGCTGTGCACCAGTCATTTGGGGCCATCTAACCCTGCTTTTGTGCTTCCCGACTTGCGTTCTAGGCTTGCGTGGGGGGTGATTTATCATGTTAATCAATTAGATGATGCAGGCAGAGAGGAGGCGGTGAGTCTGCGAGCTCAGGAACGGGGCCTAACGTTGTCAAACCAAGCGCTACAGTTTTTGTTTCATCACAGCGAGCGAGACTTAAAAAGCCTTATGTCACTGCTAGCAAGGCTAGACACGCGCTCGTTACAAGAACAAAAACGTTTATCAGTAGCAATGGTTAAGCGAGAACTCGGGTTAAGCTGAGACCGTGGGTTAAGCTTATGCCTAACCCCACAAATTAGTGACGTAAACCTTGAACTTGTCTAAGCTCATCTTCCATTGTCATTACGCCAATAGCATTAGAAGAGGGCGCCTGTAGAGGTATTTGAATATCAGAACCGCTCTGGGCATTAAAGCCTGCTAGTTCTCTCCAGTTAACGCCAGCCGGTAACTCGACAGGTTCTGGAAGCTGCGCTTGAATAGCCGGCACATTCAAATTCGGTAAAATTCTGCTGGCTACGTATTCTAAGCGCATGGTTAGGTTGCTATCGTTTATTCGGTCGCGCTGTCCCCAAGTAATAACAAAGCTTCCGTCATCGATATTTTCTCTTGAGAATACCCCCACATCGGCACTTGCGCCTAAACGGTAAAGCATCATGAATCGTTCAAACAACGTTGCTAGATCTTCACGTTCAGTTGAATAGGCATAAAAAGTTACTGCACCGTCTTCCTCAAACCAGTTAGCTACTTGTGAAGCTGTGTAACTGCGCTGTGTTGCCGAAGACTGCTCGCCACTATATCTAACATCGGCCAATGCATGTAATTCAGACGACGTAAGCGGCATTGCATTATCAAGGCCTGTACTCAGTGGATTTGAGTCATTGTAAGACGATAAAGGGCTTTCACTCATCGCCAACTCACCCCATTCGGTGTGATCAAAAAAGTCATTAGCATGGGCCAGTTCATGATAAAGCAGATAGCCTAGCGATGCCTCAAGTTCACTGTCAGTTCTAGACAGCCTTTCGCTCGCATTGCCCGTTGTAATAACAGGGTAGTAATACTCACCGTTTTTAACATAGCGCCATGACGTGGAAAAGTTTAAGTCGTTGCCAAAACCACTTCGATAGTCTGGGCGAGTATTCAATGTATCGCGCTCTTCAGGTGTGCGCCACAAACTACCTGCGTCAAGATAGATTGCGCCGGTTGCAACCCAATAGAATGAAGGGCGTATGTCATAAGAAATGACCACAGCAGTAGTTGCTCTTAGCAGCTTTAGCATATCGTCTTGCGTTGCCGAGGTTTCCAAAAAATGTTTGAAAGCGTCACCCATCCAAGGATGCGAAACGTATGTTCTATCTAAGACATCCTGTACAGTAGGGTTTTCAGTTACCTGACCAATTAATGGCAAAGTAGAAAACTGACAGCTATCTTCAACCACATTGTTATACACACAATTACTCAATGCCGACGCATAGGGGCTGTTAGGATTATATGGCTGCATGTGTGTGGTTACCGTTTCCGGTATAGCAGAGTCGTTATCGACGAAAAAACCGCCTTCGTCTATTGCAACGTCTTTTACAACAACTTGTGCAGTATCAACTGCAGACTCTCCGTTAGAAAAACGAACAGTAGCTTGCATTGTAATAATGCTGTCTGCGTTAACAAGAGGTGCTTGGAAAAACACGCTATTTGAATAGTCACCGTCATTGTATTCGAAACTACTTACGTTGGGTCCACCCACTTGTTGCCAGTCAATGTCACTTATTTCAAGCCCTTCTGCATAAGCGGTATCTACACGCAGTGAAACTCTGCCTCCTTCAGCGGCTTCGTGCCCTAGGCGCACGGTAGCTACAGGGCTAGAATTTTCTGAGATGGCAAGGGAGAGAGAGTCTGACAGTGTTTCGCCGTTATCAAATGTTGCTTGAACTTCAATAGTAGCATTACCAGAGGCCGTTACATCAAAGCCTATGGCTTGAGTATGCGCACCCAAAGGCTGTTGATTTACCCCCGTAACTTGCCAATTAATAGCCGTAATAGTTCGACCACGAGGGGCAGCGACAGCGAAGTCTACGGTGTCGCCTACTTGTGCACTGGTGTTACCTGAAATAGTAAGTCCTGCGGGAATAGTAGGATCTGGCGGTGTTGCCGGAATTTCAGAATCAGAACCAGAACCGCCGCAAGCAGCCACTAAACAAACAGAAACAGGTAATAGCCAGTACTTCATAATTATCCCTCAGAGTTATTTGTACCCTCAAAAAGAGCCTTCTCTTCTTTCATCTCTTCCTTGAGCTTTTTAAGGCCTAGGCCTAATTCACGTCCGCGTTTACGCGCGAAGGCGCTACAACCAACGAACATGCCGGTGCACAGCAGTATTTCGACAACGGCGTACCAACGTTCGTTTGGAACAGCGTAGACCACTGTACAACCATGAATTAAGTAAAACAACACCACAAAATTAGCCCACGCATGGGTATAAGGTTTACCTTTCAGTACGCCCCAATACGGTAACAATAGTGGTAACACGTAAAACAATGCAATGAAAGTTACCGAATAAGTATGGTCTTTAGTAAATGTGAATTGCCACAATGTGACCCAAACAATAAGTAGAGTGTGGCTAGCAAGTGCTAGATAACGAAAAAAACGCGTATCAGACGCCATAATAGAACTCCTAGGAAGAGGTTGAAGATAGTTTTTTAGCAAGTGTTGCTAGGCGCTTGCCCTGGGCAAAACACAGTGCTTTTTCGTCATCGCTTAATTGGTTAGGCGTAGTCATATTGTGGTGTGCTACATGGGTAACGCCATACGGGCTTCCACCCGTTGTAGTACTGTGTAACTCAGGTTCACTGTAGGGAAGACCACAAAACACCATGCCGTGATGAATAAGCGGTAGCATCATTGAAAGCAACGTCGATTCCTGTCCGCCGTGCATCGATGACGAAGACGTAAAAACACACGCAGGCTTGTCTATTAACGCGCCTTTAAGCCATAAATTGCTGGTGCTGTCTAAGAAATGTTTTACAGGCGCGGCCATGTTTCCAAAACGCGTTGGGCTTCCTAAAGCCAAAGCGCAGCAATCTGCCAACTCTTTAGGTGTTACAAAAGGTGCATCATTTGAGCTTGGCTGCGCTTGTGTAGTGAGCTCTTCGTTTGTGTCTTCATTTATGTTTGATGAAATTGCAGGAACAGTGCGCACAATGACGGGTACACCTTCTGATGTAACGCCTTGTGCTATGGCATCGGCCAGTCGCTTGGTACTGCCGTTGCGGCTGTAATAAACAATAAGAACAGGTTTCACTAAATAATGTCCAATACGGCTTCTGGTGGGCGGCCAATCTTGGCTTTGCTTCCATTAATCACAACTGGGCGTTCAATTAGCTTTGGTGTTTCTACCATTGCCTCGAACAGCATATCGTTAGTCACGTCTTTATCACCTAAATTGGCTTCTCTATATTCCGCTTCTTTTATACGCATCATGTCACGAACCGTTTCAAGGTTAAGTTTTTTAAACAAATCCTGAAGCTCGTGCTTGGCCAATGGTGTTTTAAGGTACTCTACAACGTCTGGTTTAACGCCGTTCTCTTCAAGTAAGGCTAAGGTTTGACGGCTTTTTGAGCAACGTGGGTTGTGTAGAATAGTGATGGTTGTCATATCGCTTTCTCGTTTTGTAATTCTTTTACTTTACGCACAATTTTTAAGGCAAAAACGGTGGTTTGGCTTTGATTTGAAAACAGTATACCGTGTTATTAGCTTATTTTCTGATAGAAAAATACAATGTTAATTTTTCCTAAAACACTTGAGGTTAAAACGGCTGTGAAACTGTGTATCTATCTGGCAGTATCGTTGTTAAAACGATAAAAAAGAATCAAAGCACAATAAAGCTATAGTCAGAACAATATAAAAAGTGAGACCAAAAATCATGAACACGTTTGTTAAGGGAATAAGTGTTGCTCTACTTCTCGTCGTTTCAGCGGCTGCTGGTTTTTTTGCCTACCAAAGTACGCAGTACGATTTTAAAACGTTAGACAATTCAACATACCGCTGGGCCGACCTTGACGATAGTTGGGTTATTGTTAATTACTTTGCGCCATGGTGTGCGCCGTGTTTACGAGAGATGCCGGAACTTAATGCCTTAAGCCAACAATTGCCTGCTAACACCCATTTGTTTGCGATTAATTACGATGCACAAACCCTTGAACAAATGCAGGAAATGAAAACGCGTTTTTCCATCGAGTTACCATTGATTGTATCTGAACCTAATACACAGCTACCGATGGAAAAGCCGCCTTATTTACCCGCAACGTTTATTATTGGGCCATCAGGGAAGGTGGTAGATACTGTTTTAGGTGAGGTCTCTGCAGGTATGCTAAAAGAACGTTTAGCTAAATTAAAAAACGCCAGCTAATACTGGCGTTTTTTAGCTCGATTAATTTTAAAAGTACTTGCTGCTTTAGCGAAGCGAGGTCGGTTTTCTTTCACTTCGACCTTCTTATTTATAGTTCTGACGCTACAACCTTTCTAGTCGCTCTTCTTGATCTCTAAACTGCTTTATTCGCGCTCGAATTCGCTGCTTCTGAAGGTGGTCGTCACCTGCAAAATTATAAGCATATTGAAGTTCATCAACAGCACGATTGTAAGCACCGTAGAGTGCATAAACTTCAGCCTTACTTTGATGCATCTGAGAAAAACGCTTTGCTTTTTGGTAAGCCTCACTCATAAGTTGATGCGCAATTTGATAGTCTTTCTTAACCAACAAGAAGTCTTTCAATAACGAAATGGCATCGTCATATTTTTGCGCACTGATTAACGCGTTGGCGTGATTAAGTGCTAATACTTGGTTGCGTGGATTGTGTTCGATATGAGGCGACAGCATTTTCACCGCATTAAGTGGCTGGCCCATTGAAATATAAATGTCGGTCATGGCGTCTAAATAAAACAAGTTGCTTTTGTCGCTTGCCAACAATTTGTCCATTATCGCTTTTGCTTTTTCAATTTCATCTACACGCATGTACGCCAACGCTAAACCGTACATCGATGCTTCTTTACTCCGCTGTACGCTTTGGTCTACGGATGCTTTGAAATATTCCACGGCGTAATCGTCCTCAAAGGAATAGCGCGCTTTAATACGCGCCTTTGCAAGTTCAAACTGCTTATTAATAGGAAGAAACCTCCTTGGGTAATCAGCAGCTCGACTTCGCGCATCGGCAATACGGGTCTCAGTTAAAGGGTGAGTTAACAGCCTTGCAGGAGGCTTTGACACCATGCGGTATTCTTCAGCCATTGTTGAAAAGAAGCTAGCTGCACCAGCAGGGTCGAAACCTGCACGTGCTAACATGGCAATACCAATACGATCTGCCTCTTGTTCGTTAGAGCGAGTATAGTCTATCTGCATTTGCGCATTAGCAGCGCTTCCCGCTTGCATAGCTGCGATACCCGCTTCTGGGTTTGCCATAGCAATTAAAATACCGCCAATTAACGATGCCAGTGCTAGAGGCGATGAACGTTGCTGCGCCTGCATACGTCTTGCGATGTGACGTTGGGTTACGTGTGATACTTCGTGAGCAAGCACCGAAGCCAATTCACTTTCATTATTGGCGCGGCGCATTAGGCCCGTATGTACACCGATGTGACCGCCGAAAAACGCAAATGCGTTAATGGCATCATTGTTTACCCAGAAAAATTCGAAAGGGAACTTTGCATTGTCGGCATGTAGCACCAAACGATTACCTAGATCTTGTAGGTATTCATCGAGTACAGGATCTGAAATAACAGGGCTCTGTCCGCGCATTTGGCGCATGACAGCATCACCAACAATCATTTCTTTATCAAGGGATATGGCATCAGACGCCACCACACCTATTTCGGGTAACGCATTTTTATTGCTGTAATTGGCATCTTGTGCGACGGCAGCCAAGCTCATTGTGAGCGCAAAGGAAAAGGCGGCTAGAGATGCAGAAAGCGTTTTTATCATGTACCTACTATTTACTTATATTGTTAACTTTCTTACTACTTAGAGCATTAAGTTACTAAACAGTTTCAATTTTTTCCAAACGATCTACAGCATAATGCACCACATGTAACGCTTATACCAGCGAGGCACTATCGAATTGTCGTACTACCAAGCGAGTTTATCGTATTTAGCGTTTGAAGTTAGTTTACGTTCAAAACATCATACCAGTTTGATTTTAATAGAATCTTACACACTGCATGTTGCTAACCACTAGGGCAATCAACTATGATGCGTGTCCTATTCTTTGTAATTTCTGGACGTTTTTATGATTAGCGTTTTTGGTCGTTGGTACCGACGCAAATTTTCCGATCCTGATGCAGCAATGCTGCTTATCCTTATTCTGCTTTCCACTGCAGTACTACTGCTGTGGGGCGAGCTTATTATGCCGGTATTAGTTGCCGCGGTTATCGCTTATCTACTGGATTGGCCAGTTACTAGGTTGGTAAACGTCGGGGTAAGTCGCACACTTTCATGTGGCGTGGTATTGCTAGGCTTTATTACCGTTACTATTTTAACCTTAATTGGCTTGGTTCCCATTGTTTCGAAGCAAAGCGTTAATTTAATTCAAGAGACGCCGCTTATTTGGCAGAAAGCACAAGAATGGATTTTAACGCTGCCAGACAAGTACCCTGACTACGTTCAGGTATACCAAATACACCAAATGATGGAAGGCCTTAACGACAAGCTAGTAGAAGTGGGCGAAACGCTTATATCTGCCTCTTTTAGCAATATTGCTAACGTGGCGGCGCTGCTAGTTTACGTTATTTTGGTTCCCCTTATGGTGTTTTTCATGCTCAAAGACAAGCTGTTTTTCTTAGACAGCATATCGCGCCTTTTACCGAAAGAGCGACGTCTTATTACGCAGGTAGGGCATGAAATGAATTCCCAAATTGCTAACTACATACGTGGAAAGGTCATCGAAATAGTTATTGTTGGTGCCGTAAGCTGCGTAACGTTTGTATTGATGGATTTACGATACGCCATTTTACTTGGCGTGTTAGTAGGGTTTTCAGTGCTTATTCCTTACATTGGTGCTGCTGTGGTCACTATTCCTGTGGCCGTAGTTGCCATGTTCCAATGGGGAATAACGCCAGAGTTTTGGTATCTAATGATAGCTTACGGCATCATTCAGGCGTTAGACGGAAACCTGTTAGTGCCATTATTGTTTTCAGAAGCAGTTAGTTTGCATCCGCTTTACATCATAATCGCAGTATTGGTTTTTGGCGGCCTGTGGGGCTTTTGGGGCGTGTTCTTTGCAATTCCGCTTGCAACCTTGGTAAAGGCCGTTATAACCGCATGGTCTTCTAACCCGTTACCTGCGCCCGAAGAGAGCGCGTAATTAATAAAACCTACAATCATATGCTGCAGATGAAACGTTATAAAACCGGTTCATCTGCAACTCAACACGCTCAGTCTAATCGTTGAAATGTTGAAACGTTGCAACGTTAATTGAGCACTCGTGGCGCTATTTAACAAAGACCTACAGGTCTATTTCACAAAAAAAGGGAAGTTGGCATG
Organism: Alteromonas sp. S167; assembly: GCF_036864375.1. Taxonomy (NCBI): domain Bacteria; kingdom Pseudomonadati; phylum Pseudomonadota; class Gammaproteobacteria; order Alteromonadales; family Alteromonadaceae; genus Alteromonas; species Alteromonas sp. S167. Next base: position 88,083 of record NZ_JAZETR010000011.1, on the reverse strand, counting down.
TGCGGCGTTCCCTTTTCCATCGTACACATAGGCATACAGTCGATAAGCGCCAGCGTCCTGCGGCGCGGTAAGTGTAATCGTTTGTTTTCCCGCATTTTTAATTAATCCCTCTACTACAGGCGGAATCGCCTCTTGGTCGCCTCCAACTTCTGTGGCAGTGGATTCTTTTCGTACTTCCCAGCGAAATTGCAGTTCATTATTGTCGGGATCTACTGCGTTAATTGTTGCCTCATAGCTGTCACCTGAAAATAAATAGACATTGTCAAAAGCCACCTTTTCATCAAGCGCAATAGGGCTAACCCTCGGCGAACGATTAACCGGCCAACTTCCTCGCCATACATAGTGCATAACGTCTATAGCTTCTGTGCGCTCGCCAGAGTCTAAAAACATGCCGTACCATGTACTGGTTCGCTCTTGCTTCTGTCCCCATAGAAACACGTAGTTTCCGATAAGCTGTTTACCTTCAGGCTCAATAGCTTTTACATAGCTTTTTGCGTAATTACTGGCTTTTTCTGAACTCGTTGTTTCAACCGGTGCACCCCATTTGGTTTTAAATACCTCCCAGTGACCAACAGCACCCCACTCGGTAATCATGTAGGGCCCTTCGTAACCAAATTTTCTAATGTACTTGGGTAAATTTACAACATCGGCATATAGTTGAAAGCTAACGAAGTCGAGATCTGGTGCTCGTTGTTGAATTGCCTTTAGCGCTTTTTTGTCAAACCCTGCAATAGTTGTGGTGGTAGGGTGGTGGGGGTCTATCGATTTGATAAGCTTAGCAGCGTCGTTCACCGCATCGTAAACCTTCGGATTGGTAAAATCGAAATTCAGTTCGTTGCCTATAAACCAAGATAACAGTGCTGGGTGGTCTTTGTACTTAAGTACATTTGCTTTAACTTTTTCTAACTGTGCTGCAATGGCTTTATCATCATTATAATCAAAACCATGTCGCTCTCTGGCAAAGTCGATGCCTAACGATACGGTCAACCCCAGTGAATGTGCTTTGTCGAGCAACTCCTGTGCCGGTATTGCGCCACCGTCAATAGACCAGGTGCGAATAGAGTTCGCACCGTGCGCAGCAAGAACAGATAAATCTGCACCATCTACACCTGCACCTTTTACTACATAAGGTTTGCCATCACGCACTAATGAGTAATTGCCGCTTTCATCTTTTTTTATTTCAACGTGAACAGGAGCCGCAGTTGCATACGAAACGTGTAAACCAAAAAAGCTCATTAGTAATATTGCTATTGGGAGCCATGCTACATTGCGTAAAATCGAAATCATAAGAACAAACACTAAAACTCCTTAATTTACAGCTTAAAAAAAACACCGCAGCAGAATTCTTTTGCGGTGTTTGCTCGTCATTTTACACTTGCCTAATAACGTATGCGTATGTCGGTAGCGATACTTATTTTTAGTAGGTGTAACGTAAGCGTACCCCAAAAGTTCTAGGGCGCGTGAAGAAGCGAGTATTATCAAATTGAGTAATGATAGTAGCCGCCGTGCGGACTTCATCGAATAGATTATTCGCAAATGCTTCTATGCGTAATGCACCGTCTCCATGGGTATAGCCCATACCAGCATCAACCGTCCAGTAAGGATCAACCGAGTCGTCTAATCTTCTACGAGGGTTATCAGGGTTCTGATAGTCAATACTGTTAAAGATGGTCAAAAATTGAGAATCTCGCCAACCGGTTGAAATAACGTAATCCAGTGTGCCGCTGCCCACATCAAAAATTTGACTTAAAGACGCGTTAAGTTGGAAGCGCGGCGTTCGCGGCAAGCGGTTACCATCAATCGACTGGAATACTGCTTCGTCCGGCGCTACGTCGGCTTGAAAGCGTGAATCTTGGATTTCGTCGCTATTTTCAATTTCAGCTTCTAGCCAAAGTGCTGTCCAATTGAAGTTGATATCGTATGGTAGCTCGAACTTACCATCAAACTGCATACCGTAAATAGCAGAGTCAGCAGCGTTGAAGCTAAATGATACCACCAATGCACCAGGCGTTGCGTCCAATGGGTCAACGGGGGCGCCTGAATTGAACTCGAGTGCTTGCTCAACTGAGAGCAGGTTGGTAAAAACCTGATCTCGATAGTCGTTATAGAAGGCTGAGACGTTGAAAGTAGTTGGAACTTCGCCTAAATCGAACTCATTTTTAGAGCCTATTTCAAATAAGGTTACGCTTTCTTCATCATACGTTGGTGCAAGTGTGAGCCCTGTAGTTGGGTCGCTAAAGGTGTCGTTGAATCCACCCGATTTGTGTCCTGTTGCAATTAAACCATAAACCAGTTGGTCGTTATTAAGGTCGTGTTCTAAACGGATACGCCAATCAACAAATTCATTGTCTATACGACCGTCTTGAACAGTAATTGAATTATTAGGAGAAATGGGGACGGCAAAAGAATGAGTGCCATCTTGGTTACAAATGAGATTGTCGGTAACGTCGCTGTCGCTACATTCGGGGCGATTTTCTGAACCACCGGGTGTAATGCCGTTGGCGAAGATATCGTCAAGCGTATCTCTGTCACCAAACTGGGCAATGCCGTCGAAGTAGAAGGCAAGAAACTCATCGTCTGACACGTTTCCGTCCCCGTCTTGGTCAGGGTCGTAGATAGACCTACCGAAACCTGCGAATTTAAAACCTTCGGTTCCGACGCGCGCGCCCATACAACAACCGAAAGGGTTACCAGTGTTTACGTCAAATCCACCCAGTGCAAATGCATATCGGGCGTTCACACCTTGGCGTGTTTTAGTGTCTTTTGTAAAACGTAAGCCCATTGTTAAGCGTGTATCGGCACTGAACTCATAGGTTGCATCACCATAGATTGAAAACGAGTCGGTATCTGTATTTGGCTGATTAAATTCTGCACCTTGGAAGAAACCTCCGCGATCTCCCGCTGATGCAAGAAACGTCTGTTGCCGTTCATCAAAAAGAAAGATGCCTGCGGTATAGGTTAACCGGCTTGCGTCATCGTCTGATAGTAAACGCAATTCGTGAATCACCGACTCAGAGTCTGTTAAAAACTGAAAGCGAGAGAAATCATCAAGAGCTTGATCTAATGGCGCAAGGGCATCAAATACGCCAGGGAAATCAGGCGACAATGGTGTAGCGGCCTGATAGTCATAAATTAAATCACGATAACTTCCGTTGTACTCTAGTTTTACATCACCAAGGTCGTAGGTAATTTCAATTTTAAACCCGTCATGAATGGTGTCTTGTATTGGGCTGAAACCACGACCAACAACATCGCGAGGGTCATCGATGGTATCAGGGTCAATGCCTAAACCCAGCGGCAGTGCGTAATTTGTGCCTGTATAACCTGTGCCTTGTTCGCGAGCAAAGTCATAAGAAAGGTAAATACTTAAATCCTTATTCGGTTCGTATAATGCTTGAAAACGAAGGCCCAAGTTATCAGCCGCTTCCGCTAATTCAAGGTCCAAAGGGCCTACATCGTTGTAATAAGAATCATGGTCTGTCTTTATGCCAGCTACGCGAAATGCCAGTTCATCATTAACAGGGATGTTGAGCGCTCCGGTAACCGTACGATGGTTGTAATTACCAAACTCAATTTCCGCGCTACCGTTCCACTGACCAATGGCTGGACGCCACGGAATGATATTGACAGAGCCCGCTGTAGCATTACGACCGCGAAGCGTACCTTGCGGCCCTACGTTTACTTCCACTCGCGAAATATCGAAAAACGCAGAGCCGATACCAGAGGGCCTTGGTATATAGACGCCATCAAGGTGTGTAGCTGCTGCTGGGTCGCCTAATTCTGTGTTGTTTGAGCTACCGATACCACGGATCCAAACCTCAACATTACCCTGATTGTTCCCAATTTCCAGCCCAGGAATTGACTCAGCGATATCAGTAATGTCCTGAATACCTTGCGATTTAAGCTCTTCACCTGAAAACGCAAAAGCGGTACCGCCTAAATCTTGAATATCTTGAGAACGACGTTCAACGGTGACAACTATGCGCTCTACGTCTGACTCATCTTTTTCAGTCTCTTCATTCGCCTGTTGGCCATAGGCTGAAACGTTACCGAAAGCTAATAGCGATAACAATGCATAGCGTCCTAGCTTATTGTTTAAACGAGAAGCCATGAATCTCTGTTTATTTTGAATATGGTTATTTTTGTTTACACGTGTCATTTAGAAGCTCCTTACTCAACAATGGAGAAATTCACGTTGTCGTAAAAGACACCGCTAGGGTTATAACTCGTTGCTGAGTTAGAAAAACCAAACTGAAGGATTTGGCCGTCAAGGCTTTCATCCAGTGTCGCCTCTACACTAAAGCGTGCCCATTCCGTATTGCTAACCGAGCTCATATCAACCCGCACATCTAAGCTGGAGGCGAAACCGTTATTGGGGTCAAGTACGCGAATATAAGCATATGCAGTTGTAGGTGGCGCGATACCGCCGTCAGAGGGGGCCTTAGCATCGAAGGCAAATACATAGTTTCCTGCATCAGACGCGCTAAATACCACTTCCTGAAAACTCGCAGCTTCTATCACAAGGCCATTTGCGTGATCGCCATTATTGTAGTCGCTGAATACGTTCAAATACTGAGCACCTTGCGCTTCTCCTGCTTCCCCTGTGGCGTAGCTTGTGAAGCCACCTGTATTGTTTGGCGCAGGGAAGGGTCCATAGCTATAAGCAAAATTGCCAGCATTAAATACGGCGGCAAAGCTTAACCAGCCATCGCCAATTTCCGCCCCTGCAGCGTTTCCAGATTCAAAGTCTGATTCATAAAACACACCCACTTGGGCAGGGCTGAAACCAACGTTATCTACAATAATTGCCGAAGGCGCAAAGTTTGTTGTTCGATTTGTGAAGCCAAATTCTAACAACTGACCCTGCATCGCTTCGGTAACTTCGAAATCGATTGCGTAGTTTTGCCAATCGGTGCTGTTTAGCATCGACAAATCAATCTCAACGCGAGCTGTAGTTGAAAAGCCGTTATTAGGGTCAAGTGTCTGGACATAAGCCGTTGCGATAGTAGGGTCGCTTATGGCGTTTTCGTTTGGAACACGCGCATCGAAACTGAAGGTGTAGATACCTACATCGTCGGTTGTAAGTGTGACTTGCTGGAATGTTGCCGCTTCAATAAACAGCCCGTTACCATGGTCAGGGTTGTTATAGTCGTTGAATAGCACAAGCTGTTGCTCACCTTGTGCTGCACTTCCTTGTCCAACAGTTATGTTAGCAAAACTGTTACTATTAAGAGGCGTACCAAATGGCGCACCGTAGTTATACACAAAGCTTCCATCTGCCGTGAATACAGTACCAAAACTTAGCCAATTATTGCCAAGCGCACTGGCACTTGGGTCAACACCTTCAAAATCAGCATAGAAATTAAGAGGTAGTACTTCTTCTTCAACTATGTCAGTGAACGGTTCCCACCTGACATTGTCGATAGTAAACGCTGTTGTGGCATTTACGTCGGTAACCGACATAACTAATCCCGCGCTTACCGTAGTGGTATTAAGCCCTGAATTGATTAACTGTGCGAGAGGTATTTCAATTTCTTGCCACTCGCCGTCAGCTGGACGCCCCAAATCTTGTGGTCCGCTAGTGCAGGGGAACACGCAGTCTATTTGCATGGTTATCGTGTTGGTGTCACTACCAAAATCTGATACGAACAAATCAAAAACCACGGCACCATTGTTATAGCCCGCTAAGTTTTGTGGATCGGTAGCGATAAACCAGACGCCTGACTCTCCATCTCCGTTGAAAACAATATCGATTACTTGATCACGTGCAGCATCCTCGCTGGTCACTATTTCCCATTCAATTTTATTCTCGCCATCCGGATTAGTTCCATCTGTGTATGTTTCAAAATTAGAGCCACTGTCTACGGCACCAATACCAAATGTCCAAAATGGATCTACTTCGTCAATGAATACATTTTGTGGAACAGTGGTAATTTGGACGATGCCACACGGCTCAGATTGTGGTGATCCACATGATAAAGAAACATTATCGAAACGCATGGTGGCTGCGCCACCCACAGGCTCAAACACTATTAGGTTAACCACTTCTTCGATATTCAGAGGCGCTCCACCAAACGCACCAATGTTACTTTGAATAACATCACTTAATGGTAACGAAACGGATACCCATTCGTCTTGTGCTATATCGGCTAATGGCACTTGGATAAAGCCAACGTCAGGAAAACCACTGTCAACGGCTACTTGTAGTGCGGTAGCCTGCGTTTGCGCACTTTCTACATAGACATCAAAAGAGAGTTCACCACCAAAGAAGGCATCATCATCAGCCCGTCCCATACCAAATAATGCAAAAGTATTACCTTCTGGATCGTTTATTTGAATGTTGCCGCCACCAGTCGTGGTTATTTCAATAACGGTACCACGAGACGTATCTGACGCTTCTACTTGCGCTACTGTTAGCGCACCATCGTTGTCAAACACACCAATACCAAGCGGACGTTCGCTGTTTGTACCTTGGTAAAGTATGCCCGGCGCATCGTCGTATAAGGTAAATGTGTTTATTGCTACTTCTTGAGGTGGAGGTGTACCGTCTCCACCTTGAGTGATGATGAAGGGGTCGACTTGATCGATACTATTTTCACATCCAAGTCCATCCGTCGTTGGTGGCAGTGGACATTGATAGACGCGAATATAGTCAACTAACATTTGAGCAGGAAAAACATCAGCATCGTTCGGGTTGGGTGTTCCAGCAGGATTTCCACCGACAGCTAAATTAACAATAAGGTGTTGGTTTTCGTTAAAAGGGGCATCGTCTGCGCCATTCACAAACCCTTCCGTGATGTTTTTATAGTAGTAGTTCCAGTAAGTATCGCGGCTAACGGTAAAATAATGTGTACCATCAACGAACCATCTTATACGTTGAGAGTCCCATTCAACGGCATATTGATGAAAACCGTCAGTTGGGTCGATGTCAACGGTCTTGCTAGTGCTAACATTTAGTGGAAATCGTTGACCGAAGTGTGCCGTACCGGCTATAAAAGGTGTACTCTGCCCGAACGATTCCATCACATCGATTTCGCCTCGTGCAGCCCATTCTCCGAACGGAGACGGGTCGCTACCAAGCGTCCAAAAAGCTGCCCATAGTCCCAGCCCTTCGGGTACTTGAATGCTTGCTTCTATTCGACCATAGGTGAAATCAAATAAACCTTGGGTTCGCATTCTTCCTGATGTAAAGTCAAAATTTGGATCTGGTGAATCGCCAACGCGTGCTTCAATAACCAAAGCGCCGTTTTCTACGGTAAGATTATCAGCCGTATAATATTGTAATTCATTGTTTCCCCATCCCGGAGGTAGGCCTTCCGAGGACCCATCGCCCTCCTGTATATCCCAGCGAGTAGTATCAATGCTATCGCCATCAAACTCATCGGCCCATACTAACTCGTAGTTTGCAGATGTTGGCGGGGGAGGATTTTCTAATGAGCCACCAATGGCTTCGTCATCGTTTTGGCAAGCTGTTAATGAAATGATAGCGCTTACAATGCAAGCCGCTTTGAATTGAGATTTAAGTGTGCTCATTCGCTTTTCTCATATTTACAGTATTGTAGATGTTTGTAGCGGCATCCAGAAGCTAGTAAACAGACTGATGATTAAGATGTTTTAAGGATACGCTGACTTAACATATAGCTAAATTCTGTAAAAAAGAAAGTGCTTGAATGTTAATTAAATGTTAGTGATGGGCATGTGGTGAAACGCCCCGTTTTTACAAGGGGCGCTGGAATGTGATGTGCTACTGGTTGTTTAAATAGTCCAACACAACAATGTGATGGTCTTTGGTCTTAAACTTGTTGAAAACGTGCTCTATGTTTCCTTCTTCATCAATAAGGAATGTTAGGCGATGAATGCCATCGTATTCTTTACCCATAAACTTTTTCGGACCCCAAACGCCGAAAGCGTCGGCAACTGAATGATCTTCATCTGATAGCAGGGTAAAATTTAAGTTCTCTTTTTCAATAAACTTTGGCAGGCGCTTCACTGCATCAGGGCTAATACCCAAAACCACCACGTTCTTGGCTGCTAACTCATTATTAACGTCGCGAAGCCCTTGGGCTTGAACAGTACATCCTGGCGTCATTGCTTTCGGATAAAAGTACACAAGTACTTTCTTACCAGCAAAATCAACTAACGATACGGTTTCATCATCTTGGTTTTGTAATGAGAATTGTGGTGCTTTATCACCAGCTTGTAGCGTTTTCATTTGGATCCTTTTTTTGTTTATCTATTACTTTGCCTGTCACGTTTAACGAGTCAAACAGGCTAATGAGATCAGGTTCAAGCGCATCTAAATTATCTGAGGCTGGCAGCGACACTACGAATTTACATCGCATACTGTCTTTACCGGTAGTTTTGTCTTTAAAAGTGCGTTGGCGAAATGCACTTATCGTGGCATGGCGTTGTGCAAAAAAACCTGTTACTGCCTTTATAAGACCTGCGGCATCTTCTCCACTAAATTCCACACTAAACAGGTGTTCTAAATTCTGTTTCTCGTGATGACTGGTACGTTTCATCATAGACAGCAGGTCTAAGCGTTGAAAAACAGAAGGAAGAATACATTCTGCTTTTGTTATAGCACTTTGTGTACCTTCAATAATCATAGTAAGCGAGAACTCTTTACCGTAAATGGCTTGCCTACTGTCTAGGATGTTACATTGGGCTTCAGAGACCGTGGTGGCAATTTCGCTTAAAATGCCACTTTTATCTGTGCCGAGAATAGTAACAATCAGTTGTTGTTTAGACATTTAGTTCACTTCAAAGCTAATAATGGCAGGATGTTAGCACAGAGTTTTTTTAGAAGTCAGCGCCTTTTTCGAGTGATTGGAGAAGTTATTGTCAAATACTTATCATTTTACTGGCGCTATCGCTTGTGTTTACCCATATACATAATTAACATGTGCGCTCACATTTTGCGGAGAGATTATGTTTACTGGTAGTTACGTAGCACTCGTCACGCCGATGTTCGAAAACGGCGATATTGATTACAAGTCTCTAGAGAAACTTGTCAAATTTCATGTTGAGCAGGGTACACACGGCATAGTTTCTGTCGGTACTACTGGCGAATCTGCAACACTACCTTTTGATGAGCACGTAGACGTTGTTAGAGAAACCGTTGCAATGGCATCAGGCGCTATCCCAGTTATTGCAGGAAGTGGCGCAAATTCCACGGCCGAAGCAATATTCCTTACTGAACAGCTTGGCGCAGTGGGTGTAGACGGTTTTCTAAGTGTTGTACCTTATTACAATAAGCCTCAACAAGCTGGCATGGTTGCGCACTTTAACGCAATTGCTAACGCCAGTGACCTTCCCGTTATTCTATACAATGTACCCGGACGTACTGTGGCAGACATGCTCCCAGAAACGGTTGCTGAGCTTGCCACTCACAAAAACATCGTTGGTTTAAAAGACGCAACGGGTGATATTGCTCGTTTAAAACAAACGCAGCCACTGGTTCCTGAAGACTTTGTGCTGCTAAGTGGCGACGATGGTTCAAGCTGTGAATTTATGTGTGAAGGTGGTCATGGGGTTATTTCTGTTACGGCCAATATTGCACCTAAAGCTATTGCACAAATGTGCGAAGCTGCATTGAACAAAGATTTCACAAGATGCCGTGATATCGATGCCACCATAGAGCTATTACACAGTGAGCTATTTATTGAGCCAAACCCAGTAATGCCGAAATGGGCATTGTATAAAATGGGTATGATGGAAAGCGCGGTTATGCGATTACCGATGGTTTTACCGGAACTAACAAGCCAAAAACGTATCGAAGAACTACTAAAAAAATACGCATTGATTTCTGGCTAAGAAGGAAACGAAATGAAAAGAACGCTGGCTATAGCAGGTTCAGTGGCCATGGTTGCTCTTGCAGGTTGTGCAAGCAAAGCAGATAGAAAAGCTGCATCGGGTAGTTTTGAATATCTTAAAACTCAGCAACAACAAGAACTAAAAGTACCCGAAGGGTTAGATACACCAGAAACGTCTCGCGAGTTTGCGCTTCCAGAATTAGGTAAAGGTGCAAATCCTAACCTAGTTGGGAAACAACTACCCGTAAGATCACCCTCATTAGTTTTACCGTTAGTTACCGGTTCGCACGTGGAAGAGGGCAAGAGCTCAGCGACAATTTGGTTCGACCAAGTTGATGACAGCCAGCCACTCAGCCAAGCAATATGGAATTCGCTGCTAAGCTTCCTTGATGAAAAGGGCATTGGCGTAGACAGCTTTAGTCCAGAAAATAAAGTGCTAATTACCGACTGGATGATTATCACGCAAGAGATTGAAGGGCCTTGGTATAGCGTTATTGACGATGAGAGCGAAATTGGCCGCCGTTTTGAATTCAAGCTTGATGTAAAACCTCACGGTCGAAGTGCAGCATTAACCGTTGATTTAAAAGATTATATGCAGACGCTTGGCAATGACGTAATTGCCGAGGTAGATGAACTTCAAGAGCGTCGCGAAGAAGTTGATGTGTTAAATCAGGTTATCGGCCATTATGAATATCAAATTCAACTAGAAAAAACACGTAGAATTGCCCAGATTCGTCAAGGCTTAAGTACTGAGTTGGGCTTCAATGCCGATGGCGATGCCGCGTACATCGTGGGTGCTCAATACGATGTGGCATGGCCGCGTACCTTGTTAGTATTAAGAAAACTTGGTTTTGATGTTAAAGATTTAGATAAATCGAACGGCCTGCTGTTTGTTTCTTATAATGGTGGCGAAGACAGCTGGTGGGGCGGTTTATTCTCAAGCGATAAAGAACTACTGAAAAAAGGGGACTATCGCTTGAAAGTTGCAAGAGCGGGTGCTGAACGCACGTCAATTACTTTCATGAACAACGAAAGTAAGCCGTTTGAAGCAAATCAGGTTTCCGACCTATACAGTAGCTTTGCTGAGGTCATGTCAGAAGATAACCTTGATATATAACTGAGACTGAGAATGGAAAAACGCGACGAGCTTTACCGTGGTAAAGCAAAAACTGTTTATTACACTGATGATAGCGACAAGCTAATCCTTCACTTCAGAAACGACACTTCTGCGTTTGATGGAGAGAAAATTGAGCAGCTAGAGCGCAAGGGTGAGGTAAACAATAAGTTTAATCACTTTATTATGACAAAACTTGAGGAAGCTGGCATTGCAACGCAAGTTGAAGCGCTTGTTTCTGACACTGAGTCTTTAGTTAAAAAACTCGACATGATCCCTGTTGAGTGCGTAGTGAGAAATCTATCTGCTGGCTCTTTAGTTCGCAGGCTTGGTGTGGAAGAAGGCAAAGAGCTTAATCCGCCTATTTTCGAGTTTTTCCTGAAAAACGATGCGCTTCATGATCCTATGGTAAATGATTACCATATCCTTTCATTTGGTTGGGCTACTGAAGCGCAAATTGCCGAAATGAAAGCGCTGACGTTTAAAGTTAATGCAGTACTTAAAGCACTATTTGACGAAGCAGGCATGCTGCTAGTTGATTACAAGCTTGAGTTTGGCGTTGATAAAGACGGCAACATTGTGCTTGGTGACGAATTTACCCCTGATGGTTGCCGTTTATGGGATAAAGAAACTCGCAAGAAAATGGATAAAGACCGTTTTAGACAAGGGCTAGGGTCTGTTGTTGAGACCTATATTGAAGTAGCAGAGCGTTTAGGGCTCTCGCTTTAATCAAGCTTGGCGCTTTGCAAAAGTCTGGCGCGTTAACAAAATTTTCATTTTAAATGAAATAGTAAGAGGACCTTTGAGGTCCTCTTTTTGTTACTGGTACATCAATTACGAAACTGAGGTTGGAACACAAGCGATGGCGCTTTATTTTTGGATAGCGACAGCAATGGTAGCATTTGCGGCAAACTCATTGTTTTGTCGCCTAGCGCTATCGTCAACAAGTATCGATCCAGTCAGTTTTACAACGCTTCGCTTATGTTTTGGTGCGGTCTCGCTTCTACTCTTGAGCAGTCTAAGGCGAGTTTCTAAGACACCTATTACGTATCGTTCCATCTTTAGTACCACCAGTGTTAAAGGAGGCATTTCATTATTTCTATATGCGTTATGCTTTTCCATTGCCTATGTGTCACTATCCACCGGTACTGGTGCGCTTATTCTTTTTGGTACGGTGCAATTAACCATGATAAGCGCTGGTTTACTAAACAAAGAGCGCTTAAGTTTGCGACAGTCTCTTGGTTTTATCATGGCCTTCGCTGGTGTGTTAATGCTTTTACTGCCAAGTGCAACAACACCTTCCATTGGCGCCGCAATAACCATGGTACTTTCAGGAATGGCATGGGGCTTTTACACGTTACATGGTAAAAAAAGTAACGCCCCCGTTATATCTACTACCGGGAATTTCGTTATCGGTACGTTACTGGCGGTTGCTGCGCTTTTAATTAACATTGTGTTGATACAAACCGGAACGATAGGCTCTAACCTTAATATTGATACTGCAGGCATTTTGTATGCCTTATTATCCGGTGCGTTTGCATCTGCTTGTGGTTATGTTTTGTGGTACCACTGTCTTCCCAATATTCGAGCTACCACCGCAGCGCTAGTGCAGCTTTCAGTCCCAGTCATCGCTATTGCCATGGGTATACTGTTTTTAAACGAGCCTTTAACCTTATTAGTCACAATGTCATGTGCTTTAACCATTTTTGGAATTTACATAGCAAGAGAAAAGGAGCGGAAAAGCATTCACATTCGTTAATATTAGCCAAATGTGGTAATTCATTTACTTATAACTCACTGCTGGTTTTAGCTTTGATTTTCAACGTGAAAGGCGACTATAAAGGATGAAGCTAAACGACCCCATTCTTCTATTTCTTAACTCAAGAAATTTCCCACCGATATTTTAAAAATAGATAGAAGCTTTGTTCATTCGATGACAGAAGTGAGCAACGACAAGGTGCTGAGTGAGGCCATTATTGTCATGGCTAAGGAGCTGGGAATCAAGGTGGTTGCCGAAGGCATTGAGACCAAAGAGCAGCTACTTATTCTTAAATCTATGGGGCGTGACTACGGACAGGGCGATCTATTTTCCAAGCCGTTAAGCAAAGCGAATTTTGAGACGTATTTAGAGCGTTACAACAAGTAGTGAAAAATTGTCTTAACATGCAATTGCTTGCTGAAATAACGCCGACAATGCCGCTGCAGTTGAGATTTTAAGAGCGATAGCATTGTCAGCAGAATATTTATTCAAACATTTTAATTGCTAATAACTTCAACAAGGGCGCAAAAAGCGGGTTAAGACAACGTGGCAAGTGAACTTGCTGAATACGTTTGAAGTTCATCTGTACGTTCGTCTTTAATTTTGTTTACCCATTCAGGATCTTGTAATAGGGCTCGTCCGACGGCCACAAGATCAAATTCTTGCGAGTCTAGTCGCTCAAGTAAATCATCAATAGAGCGTGTGCTTGAATCTTGCCCCTTAAAGGCGCCAAAGAAGTCATCGTTTAACCCCACAGAACCAACGGTAATTGTAGGCTTGCCTGTAAGTTTCTTAGTCCATCCAGCAAGGTTTAAATTACTATCTTCAAATTCACTTTCCCAGTAACGACGCTGCGAGCAATGGAAGATATCGACGCCAGCATCACTAAGCGGCTGCAAAAATGCTTCAAGTTCTTTAGGCGTTGATGCAAGTCTTGCCGTGTAGTCTTGCTGTTTCCACTGAGAGTAACGCAGTACGATGGGGAAATCAGGCGATGTGGCACTTCGAATTGCCTTAACAATCTCAACAGCAAAACGACCTCTATTTTCCATATTCCCGCCCCAACTGTCTGTACGCTGGTTCGTGCCTTCCCAGAAAAATTGGTCGATAAGATAACCATGAGCACCATGTATCTCTACACCATCCATACCAATGGCTTTTGCGTCTGCTGCAGCCTGCGCGAAGGCAGCAATAACTGATTCTATATGTTGCTGTGTCATAGGCTCGGCACCTTGCTTGCCTGGTTTGAAGAGCCCTGAAGGCCCTGCGCTGGGCAATTCTGGATGAGGGGCTTTTTCAGCAACGCGAGCCATACCTACGTGCCATAACTGTGGCATAATTTTCCCGCCAGCGGCATGCACTTCGCCAACAACTTTCTCCCAACCTGCAAGAGCTTCTTTGCCATGAAACTGGGGAATATTTGCATCCATCGTGGCTACTGCATCGTTTACTGTAGTGCCTTCAGTGATAATTAGGCCCGTACCACCTTGTGCACGGCGCTTGTAATACGCTGCAACGTCAGCTGTTGGTATGCCGTTGGGTGAAAATTGGCGTGTCATAGGCGCCATTACAATACGATTACTTAATTCAAGGCTGTTACAGGCAAAGCGCGAGAAAAGACTGGCCTTTGGCATAAAAACTCCACTAGTGTTTAAATAAATTTTTATCAGTGTAAGTTATGGTTACAGCCAGTCAATTTTCAATTACTAATAGTGAGTTATAACCAAACGCAGATATACAGCTAATTTTTATTGTTTAGCTGAGCAATTATTTTGCGCTCTTCTTCATTAGCATAATGTTCATCCCAATGGGCAAGCTTCTTCTTCATAATACGAAACCAAAGTGGGGGGATTAACGCTATGCCCATAGTCGATATGTAACCACCAATCATTTCAGGAGAATCGGGTAGGGCTTTAAGTTTCTCAAACGGAACAGCACCTTGTGCATGGTGATGACTATGTCGTGGTAAATTAAACATCGTCCAGCAACTTACGCGTCGATTAGAATTCCAAGAATGACGTGGTCTAACCGGCTGCTTTGGGTGACGAACTAAGCCGTAGTGCTCCATATAGTTAACAATTTCCAATGTGAATTTTGCAGTAAGCCCTAGGGCAACAAACATTAGCACACCTGCAATACCGGCTAACAAATATGCGCTACCTAGTAGCGTTACGCTCATTAACCATCCGCGTATACAGGCATTTCGCCAGCTCAAAAACGGTAACGCTTTTCTTGTGAGTCGTTTCTTTTCTATTCGCCAGCCAGCCTTTTGTGTGCCAATAAATGCTTTCACAAAATGACTGTAAACGTCTCTTCCTCTTGGAGCCGTAGCGGGGTCATCGGCAGTAGCAACTTTAATATGATGGTTGTAAACATGCTCCACAGAAAAGTTAGCATCAAAACTAAAAGCAAGTAGCCAGCGCCCAATAGTCACCGACACTGGGTTACCTATCTTATGCACTAACTCATGCGCTACAACGGTGGCAACACCGCCTAACATTAGCCCTAAAAATGGAACGGCTACGGCTATTTGCCACCACGTAGTTACCTTTTTCGCTTTAATCAACAAGGTAGGAAGGTAAGGAGACAGCCATTGCCATAAAGCACTGTCATTCGGCAATACTAACCATAATCCAGACAGATAAATCACAGTACTTAAGGGCAGTGCACTGTAAAGCATATAGCGCAGCAACGTATCGTTAAGCAATGGAGGCTCTGACACATCGTCACCAAGTACAGCATCACCAATGATATAAAAGGCGAGATACAATGCATAACCGTAAACAATGTACATTCCTCCTAGCCAAATAGACACCAGCCCAAGTGAGACAGCAAAATAAAAATTGAAGAACTTTATATAATGCAACATGGCTTTATCCTCATTTTTTGTTTTTCTTTAGTGTGAAATAAAGCAAGAAGATATAAGAGCGTATTAATTGACAAAGTGCGGTCATTTATTGCCAATTGCGAGTAACTGATTTAGGCTGGCTTGATAGGAGATTATGAAGTTGGCGAAGTAATGAAGAGTACTACTCACGACGTTCCAACATTTTATATTATGCAGTTTAGTAATGTGCTTGCTAAGCAGGGAGTGTGTCTAAGCGAGTGTTTTACTGAGTTAGGGCTTAATATGTCTGACTATACGTCGTTAAACGTTAGGGTTCCCGCGCCGGTTTTTAGAAGACTTATTACGCATATTGTAACGCAAAAAAATGTTTGCTCCCCAGGCATGTTGCTGGGTAGTGCGCTGCAGCCTATACACCATGGCTCTTTTGGCTTAGCCGTTATGAACTGTAATTCAGGAATGGGCATTATTAGGTTAGTTCAGCGTTTTATTAACGTGCTAATTCCGTACGTATCGCTTAATGTTATTGAGCATGAAAACCTTATTACAGTTAACGTTATCGACCGTTTTTGGAAAGATGAAACTCATTGTTTTTTTATCGATGTATTAACGGCTGCCTTCATAAATTTACATAACGGTATCACTCAGGCCGGTAACCCGCCTATTATTAAAGGTTTACTGTTCGATTATTCAAAACACACTGATGAAACAAGCAAAGACATCACGGCAAACTTTGACTGTAAGTTTCAGCAGCCTTTATGCGGCGTAATTGTTGATGCAGAAAACGCGAACAGACCGTTAATAGGAAGCGACCCAGTAAGTTATCAGTATGCAGTGCAGTTATGTGAGGCGGATAAAGAGCGTATTATAGGAAATAGTCTTTCCCACAAACTTAAGCGTTACCTTGAAAATGAATGTCATGGTATGCCTATATTAGATGACGCTGCGAGCGCCATGAATATGAGTAAGCGTACATTACACCGTCAACTGGAGGCAGAACACACAAGTTTTAAAAAAGAGCGAGACACCTTTCTAATGCTGCGAGCCTATGAACTACTTCACATTAAAAGGTTAAGCGTACAGCAAACTGCCGATATCCTTGGGTACGCCGACCCGTCTAACTTCAGGCGTGCGTTTATAAAATGGTTTGGTTCAACACCATCTTCTTTTCAGTGAAAGTCAAAGCGTGTAAGGCTTTTATCTCCATTCATAATCTGTAACTAGCATTTACCATTGTTGAACGTTATCTACCGTTGCTTTAAGGTAAGTGTAGAGTGTGTTTTTTGCTCAGTTGGGAGTGGCAATGTTTGCATGAAGCAATGGCGGCATTGACCAACTAGACACTGTTTTTCTGCCTAAGAAAACATGGCAAAACAGTACCTACGTTAAAAGGAAAATGAAGATGAAAAGCTTAACATCAGCAAGTTTATTAATTATTGCCGTAGCGTTCTCTAACCCGTTACTTTCTCAGGAAAATGAAAGTGTTGTAAATGAAAGGCTCAAGGATAAAGAGACAGTTATCAAAGAGAAACGAAAAGCCCTAGCGGAGAAAGAGCGTGAACTTGCAAAAGAGAAGCGCGACTTGCTTCGTGACATGTCAAAAAAAGAAGCTGAGCTTGAACGCGATGCAGCTAGAGAGCAAAGAGAGTTACAGCGAGAAT
Organism: Alteromonas sp. S167; assembly: GCF_036864375.1. Classification (NCBI taxonomy): domain Bacteria; kingdom Pseudomonadati; phylum Pseudomonadota; class Gammaproteobacteria; order Alteromonadales; family Alteromonadaceae; genus Alteromonas; species Alteromonas sp. S167. Next base: position 70,889 of record NZ_JAZETR010000011.1, on the reverse strand, counting down.
TCGCTAAACAAGAACGAGAATCGAAGCGTGAAGCGGCAAAAGAAAAACGTGAGATGTTAAAAGAAGCGCGAAAAAACGAGCGTGAAGAAAAAAGAGCGTGGGAAAAGCAAAAGCGTGAATCGGCTAAAGAAAAGCGCGAATATGAGAGAGAATTAAAGACTAAAATGCGCAAAAGCAAAGACGTTGTTGAAGAGATTGATCAATAGCACAGTATGCGGTATTAAGTGTTAATCGTAACCTTTTAGTCGATTAAAAAGAATACTGACTTACAGCGGCACTTTGATCTTCAATGGGCACTTTGCTACACAACAGCAAGGCAGTATTTCATCGTCATCGATAAAGGCCAGAGGATCGGTAGTGTATTCTACTTCACCCTCAATTAGCTTGGTCCTGCATGCACCACAAAAGCCTTCACGGCAATGGTAGTGAATATGGACATCTGCTGCTTCAAGTGCAGTTAGAATGGTTTTATCGGCAGGGGCTTCAATAGGCCCCACATCGACAATGTCGATGCGAAGCCTGTTTGGCGGATTGCTCATCGAACTGTAGATTACAGTTCGAAGTCAGCAAAGTCGTCTTCACTTACCGCAGAATCAATTTGACCTACTAAGTATGAACTAATCTCAGACTCTTGCGGTGCAACTTGTACATTGTCAGAGTTAAGGTAGTTGTTCATCCATGGAAGTGGGTTGCTGCTAACATCGAACGGTGCGTCTAGACCAATTGCAGTCATTCGTTGATTAGCAATATATTCAACATATTGGCAAAGGATCTCTTTATTAAGTCCAATCATTGAACCATTTTGGAACAAGTAGTCGGCCCACTGTTTTTCTTGTTCAACAGCGTTCAAAAAGATATCACGTGCTTCGTCTTTACATTCTTCAGCAATTTGCGCCATGTCTGGGTCGTCTTTGCTTTTTGCCCACAGGTTAAGAATGTGCTGTGTTGAGGAAAGGTGAAGGTTTTCGTCACGTGCAATTAGACGAATAATTTTCGAGTTACCTTCCATCAACTTGCGCTCTGCAAATGCGAATGTGCAGGCGAAAGAAACGTAAAAACGAATCGCTTCAAGCGCGTTTACCGAGTTCATGCATAGGAAGAGCTTTTTCTTAAGTTCGTACATGTTCACGGTGTAAGTAGAGCCGTTCACAGTGTGAACGCCTTCACCTTGAGTTTGCCAAAGCTGTGTAGCAAATATTAGGTCGTCGTAGTATTTCGAAATATCGGCTGCACGGCGCTTAATTTCATCGTTAACTACAATGTCTTCAAAAATTTCACTCGGATCTGAAAAGAGATTACGCAAAATGTGCGTGTATGAACGCGAGTGAATGGTTTCAAAGAACGACCAAGTCTCAACCCAAGTTTCAAGCTCTGGCAGTGAGATGATTGGTAAGAACGCAATGTTTGGGCTGCGGCCTTGAACCGAATCAAGCAGGGTTTGATATTTTAGGTTTGAGATGAAAATATGCTTTTCAGGATCGGTGAGTTTCTGAAAGTCCACGCGGTCACGAGACACGTCAACTTCCTCTGGACGCCAAAAGAAGCTTATCTGTTTCTCAATAAGCTTTTCGAAAATGGCATGCTTTTGTTGGTCGTAACGGGCAACGTTTACCGGATTACCGAAAAACATTGGCTCAACCAATGGATTTGTACTTTGCTGATTAAACGTAGTGTATTTCATGATGGCCTAACTAAAAACTTAATGATTAACGCGTGTTATTATTTGTGTTCTTGCTGCGATACTTCTTTGATAACAAACGCACTTTCATGCGCTTGCTATCAGACAGGGTAGTGCGTGCTGTTGTTATATTTTACACGCACCGCCTGCACAATCATCATCTTCCTCTACTACCACCTCTTCTTGGCGAGGTAAAGGCACATTCGCTTTGGCATCTAGCGCAGATGTGTCTGATGCACCGTCACGAGTGTTATGGTAATAAAGGGTTTTAACGCCAAGTTTGTACGTAGTAAGAAGGTCTTTAAGAAGAAGCTTCATAGGTACCTTATTACCTTCGTAACGACTTGGGTCGTAATTTGTGTTTGCAGAGATAGTTTGGTCAATAAACTTCTGCATAATACCAACAAGCTGAAGGTACCCGTCGTTAGATGGAATGTCCCAAAGTAGTTCGTATTGGTCTTTAAGCGTTTCGTACTCAGGTACTACTTGCTTAAGTACACCGTCTTTACTTGACTTGATACTGATAAAGCCACGAGGCGGCTCAATACCGTTTGTTGCGTTAGAAATTTGTGACGACGTTTCAGACGGCATCAACGCTGACAGTGTAGAGTTACGCAATCCGTGAGTTTTCACTTCTTCACGAAGTGTATCCCAATCGTAATGTAGCGGCTCGTTGCACACGCTATCAAGATCTTTCTTGTAGCTGTCGATTGGCATTATACCTTGAGAGTACGTAGTTTCGTTAAACTTCGGACATGCGCCTTTCTCTTTAGCTAAGTTGTTCGACGCCTTCAGTAGATAATACTGCATAGCTTCAAACGTGCGGTGAACAAGACCGTTCGCGCTGTGGTCAGAATATTTAACGCCATTTTTCGCAAGGTAGTAAGCAAAGTTAATTACGCCTACACCTAATGTACGTCTGCCCATCGTTGCATTGTATGCAGCTGGCACAGGGTAGTCTTGGTAATCTAACAAGTTATCAAGAGCACGTACGGCAAGGTCTGCAAGCTCTTCAAATTCGTCTAACGATTCGATAGCGCCTAAGTTAAATGCAGACAGGGTACATAACGCAATTTCACCGTTTTCGTCGTTAACGTGCTGAAGCGGCTTAGTAGGTAGCGCAATTTCAAGACAAAGGTTACTTTGACGAACTGGCGCAACTTCTGGGTTGAACGGACTGTGCGTATTACAGTGGTCAACGTTTTGAAGATAAATACGACCTGTGCTTGCGCGCTCCTGCATAAACAAACTGAAAAGCTCCATCGCTTTTATTTGTTTTTTGCGAATGCTGTCGTCATTTTCGTACTTGACGTAAAGTTCTTCGAACTTATCTTGGTCAGCGAAGAACGCATCGTACAATCCAGGAACGTCAGAAGGGCTAAACAATGAGATGTAGCCATCCTTCATCATGCGCTGGTACATTAGCTTGTTGAACTGAACACCGTAGTCTAGGTGACGAACGCGGTTCTCTTCTACACCACGGTTGTTTTTAAGTACCAGAAGTGATTCGACTTCCATGTGCCAAATTGGATAGAACAGGGTAGCAGCGCCACCACGAACACCGCCTTGTGAACAGCTCTTAACCGCAGTTTGGAAATACTTGTAAAAAGGTATACAGCCGGTGTGGAAGGCTTCACCGCCACGAATAGGGCTACCTAAAGCACGAATGCGACCCGCGTTAACACCAATACCAGCACGCTGACTCACGTATTTTACAATAGCGCTCGCTGACGCGTTGATAGAGTCCAGGCTGTCACCGGTTTCAATAAGTACACAAGAACTAAACTGACGTGTTGGTGTACGTACGCCTGCCATAATAGGCGTAGGTAGAGACAGTTTGAACGTTGATGCTGCATCGTAGAAACGACGAATGTAGTCCATTCGCACTGCTTTGTCATAGTTCGCAAAAAGGCACGCTGCTACAAGAATGTAAAGGAACTGTGCACTTTCATAAATTTCACCGGTAACACGGTTTTGAACAAGGTACTTGCCTTCAAGCTGCTTTACGGCCGCGTAGCTGAAGTTCATATCGCGCCAATGGTCAATGTAGCTGTCCATTTCGGCGAATTCTTCAGGCGTGTAATCTTCTAAAAGGTGATTGTCGTATTTGCCAGCGTCTACCATTTTACCAACGTGCTCGAAAAGCGCTGGCGGCTCGAACTGGCCGTACGCTTTCTTGCGAAGGTGGAAAATAGCTAAACGTGCAGCCAGATATTGATAATCAGGCGCGTCGGTGGAGATAAGGTCGGCTGCCGACTTAATTAGCGTTTCATGAATTTCGCTAGTATTAATGCCGTCAAAAAACTGAATTTGAGCTTTGATTTCAACTTGAGAAACAGAGACGTTTTTAAGTCCTTTTGCTGCCCATGTGACGACTTTGTGGATTTTCTCCAAGTCGATTGACTCTTTTTCACCGTTGCGTTTGGTGACGAATAGATTGTTGTTCATGTTACTGGCCGTTTGTCTGTTAGCGCTTGAAGCGTGGGCTTTTTGCCCATTTTAATTTTTTAATTTGTGTTTGTTTGTGTGAGTGCTTTCTCTTAGCGTTCTGAGCACAGTTCTGTTCTTAACACAACATGCGATAAACGCTCAAATAAAACACACACCAAAGCGGTCCTAACCGTTACCTTTCTACATTCTACGAAGTGAGGCTTTACGTGAAGACTGCTTTTTGTACTGCTACTTAAATTCGTTTCGTTAGTTTATCCAGTGATAAAGAGTGGCGTATCACTACGCGACTGTGCGATGTACGCGATCCCGTATTAGTCGTGTCAGAAAACCGCTGATCGAACTGTAGGATCGCTGTCTGGATTAAACACAAGATAGTGAGGTTTTGTCTCGAATGCAACCCAATATCTGGTGGTATTTCAAGCACTCAAATTGGCATGAAATTTACGTTAGTAACAACTAACTTTTTAGCTTTGTAAAAGCGTAAAACAAAGGGAATGCAAGCATTTTTCTTTAAATGATTCAGAAAAAAATTAATTTATTCTTAGAAACAAGTTTTTATAAAAACACGATATATGGTGTTTAAATTATCGCCGCAGCCCAATATGTAGTGTTAAATTATTCTTGCGATACTGTATATAGTAGGTAATTCACATCGACATTACTTGATGACAAGTAAAAACCTTGCGAGATTGGGTCCATGTGTAAACCCGTCATATCGCGAGGGAGTAAACCTGCTTGATCGGTCATTGCCATAAGCTCAGATGGCTTGATGAATTTTGAATGATCATGAGTGCCTTTTGGCACTAGCTTAAGTACATATTCTGCGCCAACGATCCCCATCAAATACGACTTAATATTTCTATTAAGGGTAGAAAAGAATACATGGCCGCCGGGCTTAACTAATTCTGCGCAGGCGCGAACTACCGACGCTGGATCTGGAACGTGCTCTAACATCTCCATGCATGTCACTACGTCAAATGACCCTTTATGTTGCGCAGCAAACTCCTCAGCAGTAACACATACGTACTCAACTTTCACGCCAGACTCTAAACCATGTAGCTTAGCCACTTCTAACGATGCTTCGGCCATATCAAGCCCAGTTACCTTTGCGCCTGCCTTTGCCATCGATTCAGCAAGAATGCCGCCACCACAGCCAATATCTAATACCTTCTTTTCGAAAAGGCCGCCGCTGTGTTGGTTTATAAAATCTAAGCGCAGTGGGTTAATAAGGTGCAGAGGCTTAAATTCACCTTCTGGATCCCACCAACGCGAGGCCAGTTCAGAGAATTTGCTAATTTCTTGTTGATCTACATTCGACATGGATAAAACAGTCCTTAATTTTTCTCCTTTTAACATATCGCAATTTGCGGATGTATTTCACTGTTTTTGGTCAAATCTATGCTTTTTTACGCGCTGTATGAATGAAAAATAATCGCTTGCATTTTTGTGTATTAATATGCGTAATTAAGCGCTACATAAATCTGTCATCAAGTGGTACACTCGAGACACGATTATGACCCACATAATAATAACAGTGCGCGCCTATGAGCCGCTTTAACAGTTCATGTAAAGTGGCTGCAAGGGAAACGCAGAACAAATCAAGATAAAGGGATTAAGCAGTTTATGTCTGATAACGCTAAAGAAATCCTCCCCGTTAATATTGAGGAAGAGTTAAAGAACTCATACCTTGATTACGCGATGAGCGTTATTGTCGGGCGAGCATTGCCCGACGTTAGAGATGGTTTAAAACCAGTGCACCGCCGTGTACTGTTTGCAATGAACGAGTTAAAAAACGACTTCAACAAGCCATACAAAAAGTCTGCCCGTGTGGTAGGCGATGTAATCGGTAAATATCACCCTCATGGTGATTCAGCAGTTTACGACACTATTGTACGTATGGCGCAGCCATTCTCGCTTCGCTATATGCTAGTTGACGGCCAGGGTAACTTTGGTTCAGTCGATGGCGACTCGGCAGCTGCAATGCGTTACACCGAAGTCCGTATGGCAAAAATCGCCCACGAACTACTTGCGGATTTAGACAAAGAAACAGTCGACTTTGTGCCCAACTATGACGGTACAGAGCATATTCCTGAGGTATTGCCTACCAAAGTTCCAAACCTTCTTGTTAATGGTTCATCTGGTATCGCGGTAGGTATGGCAACCAATATACCGCCGCATAACCTTACAGAAGTCATTAATGGGTGTGTTGCGCTTATTCAGGACCCTTCAATTACCATTGACGACTTGATGACGCACATTCCTGGCCCAGATTTCCCAACGGCAGCAATGATAAGTGGCCGCAAGGGTATTGAAGATGCTTACCGTACGGGTCGTGGAAAAATTTATCTGCGCGCCAAAGCGGAGATTGAAACAGATGCTAACGGCAAAGAAACTATTGTCGTAAACGAGATCCCTTATCAGGTAAACAAAGCACGCCTTATCGAAAAGATAGCAGAACTTGTAAAAGAGAAGCGTATCGAAGGTGTGTCTGCACTACGTGACGAGTCTGACAAAGACGGTATGCGTATTGTTATTGAAGTTAAGCGAAACGAGTCTGCAGAGGTTCTTCTTAACCATCTGTATGCCAATACCCAACTTCAGACGGTATTCGGTATTAACATGGTTGCGCTTGATAACGGTCAGCCAAAGGTATTCAACCTTAAAGAAACGCTTGAGGCGTTCATTCTTCACCGTCGTGAAGTGGTTACTCGTCGTACCGTATTTGAATTACGTAAAGCGCGTGACCGTGCTCACATCCTTGAAGGTTTGGCAATTGCACTTGCAAACATCGACCCAATTATCGAGTTGATAAAAGCATCGCAAAGCCCGGCTGATGCGAAGAAATCACTCGTTGCACAAGGTTGGGATTTAGGTGACGTTGCGCAAATGCTAGAGCGTGCTGGCGATGACGCAGCGCGTCCAGACTGGTTAATGCCAGAGTTTGGTATTCGCGATGGCAAATACTACCTAACTGAGCAGCAAGCACAGGCTATTCTTGACCTACGTCTTCACAAACTAACGGGTCTAGAGCACGAAAAGATTCTAGAAGAATATAAACAACTTCTAGAGCTCATCGCAGAACTTCTTCACATCCTAAACAGCCCTGCGCGTTTGATGGAAGTAATTCAAGAAGAACTTGAAAAAGTACGCGATGAATTTGGTGACGAACGTCGTACTGAAATAACTGCGGCGAGTCACGATATTGATATTGAAGATTTGATTGAGCAAGAAGACGTTGTAGTTACGCTTTCTCGCGAAGGATATGTTAAGTATCAAAAACTAACTGACTATGAAGCACAGCGCCGTGGTGGTCGTGGTAAGTCAGCGACGAAGATGAAAGACGAGGATTTCATTGAAAAGCTGCTTGTGGCAAACACCCACGATCACATTCTTTGTTTCTCTACCCGCGGTCGTTTGTATTGGTTAAAAGTGTATCAATTGCCGTTTGCAAGCCGAAATGCACGTGGACGTCCAATCGTTAACATTTTGCCGCTTGAAGAAAATGAACGTATTACTGCCATTCTTCCAATCAAAGAATTTGAAGAAGGAAAGTTTGTGTTAATGGCAACGGCAAACGGTACAGTGAAAAAGACTGACCTAAGCCTATACTCTCGTCCTCGTTCAAGCGGTATTATTGCCGTAAACCTTAACGAGGGTGATGAACTCATTGGCGTTGATATTACCCACGGTGATGACGACATCATGTTGTTCTCTGACGCAGGTAAAGTGGTTCGTTTCAACGAGAAGCTTCGCGACAGCGAAACGGGTGAAGTAAAACGCGACCCAGAAACAGGCGAAGAACTGCTTGCGCTTCGTCCAATGGGCAGAACAGCAACAGGTGTTCGCGGTATTCGTCTGCAAGATGGTCAAAAAGTAGTTTCGCTTATTGTACCGAAGGGCGATGGGCCTATTCTTACCGCAACCGAAAACGGTTTCGGTAAGCGTACACCACTAGAAGATTACCCAGCGAAGAGCCGCGCAACTCAAGGTGTTGTGTCAATTAAGGTTTCTGAGCGAAACGGCAAAGTGGTTGGTGCTGTTCAGGTAGATGAAACCAACGAAATTATGCTTATTAGTGACCAAGGCACACTGGTTCGTACCCGTGTAAGCGAAGTGTCAGTTGTAGGCCGTAACACACAGGGTGTTCGCTTAATACGTACTGTAGAAGGTGAGCACGTTGTAGGGTTACAACGTATTGAAGAAGTAGAAGAGTTACAAGAACTTGATGAAGACGGTAACCCAATTATTTCTGAAGATGCGCCAGAACAAGCAGAAACTGCTGTTCAAGAGCAAGAAAACACCGCAGAAGACGGTGATAGCTCAACGACAGAAGAGTAGGGATGACGCGCAGGCATAGTCCATGCGCATTATCAGTGTTCTTTCAAACAAGCGGCTTTTGCCGCTTGTTATTTTTTACAGGTGTTGAAAAACGCAATGAAAGAGGTTTTTAATTTTTGTGCTGGCCCGGCAATGCTTCCAAAAGAAGTCATGCTGAAGGCCCAATCTGAATTCACAAACTGGCGCGACCTTGGCTGCTCTGTAATGGAAGTAAGTCATCGCGGCAAAGACTTCATTGAAATAGCAGCAAAGGCAGAGCAAGACCTTCGAGACTTACTGTCTGTTCCCTCTAATTACCACGTTTTATTTACTCATGGTGGTGGTCGAGGACAATTCGCAGCTGTTCCTCTTAATCTATCGAACAGCAACGACAAAAGCTTACACCTTGTAAGTGGCTCATGGTCGAAAGGCGCTGTTGAAGAAGCCAACAAATATAACAACGCGATTGTCGTGGGAAATGTGTCTGAAAAAGGAGGGCTGCAATATGTTGCTAATCCTTCAATTGAAGACATTGACCAATCTGCTGTCTATTACCATTTCTGTCCAAACGAGACAGTTGACGGAATTGCGTTCGACTGGCTTCCTGACGCTGGCAATGTGCCTATTGTGTCAGACATGTCTTCAACTATCCTGTCACAACCTATTGACGTCGCTAAGCACGGCGTCATCTACGCTGGCGCACAAAAAAACATTGGCCCAAGTGGTTTGTCGGTCGTTATTGTGCGTGAAGACTTAGTAGGTAAGGCTCGCAAGGAAACGCCATCAATATTCGACTATGCGCTGGCAGCGAAGTCAGATTCTATGTACAACACGCCTCCTACGTTTTCCTGGTATCTAGCTGGCTTAGTCTTTGAGTGGCTCAAAGATATGGGCGGTGTAGAAGCAATGGCCAAGCGTAATCAAGAAAAAGCGGCGCTATTGTATTCAGCTATCGATAGTTCCGATTTTTATTCGAGTAAGGTGCACCCTGACAACCGTTCAAAAATGAATGTGCCATTTCATTTAGCAAACCCTGAGCTTGATAAACTGTTTCTACAAGAGTCTGAAGCAGCGGGTTTACTTGCATTAAAAGGGCACCGTTCGGTAGGGGGCATGCGTGCCAGTATTTATAACGCAATGCCAGTAGATGGCGTTGTTGCGCTAGTTGAGTTTATGCGTGAATTTGAAAGAGTGAATGGATAAAGATGGAGCAGTTAACATTAGACCCGATTTCAAGTGTGTCGGGCGAGGTCAATGTACCTGGTTCAAAAAGTTTATCCAACCGTGCCTTATTGCTTGCAGCACTTGCAGAAGGTGAAACAGAACTTACTAACTTGTTAGACAGCGATGACATTTCACACATGCTAAACGCGCTAACCAAGCTAGGTATTGCTTACACGCTTAACGACGATAAAACACGTTGTAAAGTGCAGGGGAATGGTGGTGCTTTTGAAGTAACCAATCCTGTTGAGCTTTTTCTTGGAAACGCCGGAACAGCGATGCGCCCGCTATGCGCCGCACTAGCCGCAAGTAACGTAGACGCGGTGCTTACTGGTGAGCCGCGCATGGAAGAGCGCCCAATTGGCGATTTGGTAGATGCACTTCGAGAAGCAAATGCTGATGTAACCTACATGAAGAACGATGGCTATCCACCTCTGCATATTAAGGGAAGAACATTAAGCGGCGGCGAGATGTCGGTTGACGGTAGCGTTTCAAGTCAATTTTTGACAGCACTGCTAATGGCTGCACCACTTTTCACGGGTGATGTGGTTATTCGCATTAAAGGCGAACTTGTTTCTAAGCCCTACATCGATATCACGTTAGACACCATGGCTAAATTTGGTGTATCGGTTGATAACGATAACTACCAAACATTTACGATTTCTGGCGAAGCAAAATACGTTGCGCCTGGTAAATTCATGGTTGAAGGCGATGCATCCTCTGCTTCTTACTTCCTTGCAGCTGGAGCTATAAAAGGTGGCACGGTACGCGTAACCGGAATTGGCCAAAACAGCATTCAAGGTGATATTCGTTTTGCTGATGTGCTTGAAGCGATGGGCGCAAAAGTGGTGTGGCATGACGAATATGTTGAAGTGACTGGTGCTCCGCTTAAAGGCGTGAATATGGATATGAACCACATTCCTGATGCGGCAATGACCATTGCAACGACTGCTTTATTTGCGGAAGGTCCAACGACAATGACCAATATTTATAATTGGCGTGTTAAAGAAACAGACCGACTAAATGCCATGGCGACAGAACTTCAAAAGCTAGGTGCGAAAGTTGAAGAAGGGCACGACTACATTACAGTTTGGCCCACTGACCAACTACATCATGCAGAGATAGATACGTACAACGATCATCGAATTGCTATGTGCTTTTCGCTTGTGGCATTAAGCGATACGCCAGTAACTATTAATGACCCAGGCTGCACACGTAAAACATTTCCAGATTATTTTACGCGTTTTAAAACCCTTTATTCTGCATAAAAAACGCTTTGGTTACACTGACGCGAGCCAATATGCGCAAATTAAATTTGTTACATGCCTAAACATATCAATGCCGCCTCAGTTAGGTGGCATTGCTTATCTTGTACTAAAGCGTATAATTGCGCGCGTTTTTTTAAGTAAATAATTGATGGAGCAGGTATGCATTCCACACCCGTAGTCACGGTTGACGGTCCTAGTGGTGCTGGTAAAGGTACGTTGAGTAGCTTATTAGCGAAGAAACTAGGGTGGCACTTTCTAGATAGCGGCGCAATTTACCGCGTTTTAGCAGTAGCTGCGCTACACCACGACCTTCCGTGTGATGATGAAGAATGTGTTGTTCCACTGGCAACCGGTCTTGATGTAAGTTTCGAGACGAATGAAGATACAACGCGCATTATTCTTGAAGGCGAAGATGTTACAGACGATATTCGCACTGAAGAAGTGGGTGCCGTTGCGTCAAAAGTAGCAGCACTACCACGTGTACGCGAAGCGCTACTTCGTCGCCAAAGAGCATTTCAACAAGAACCAGGGCTCGTTGCAGACGGTCGCGATATGGGCACAGTAGTGTTTCCAGAAGCACCGGTGAAAATTTTCCTTACGGCTAGCGCTGAAGCGCGTGCCGAGCGACGTTATAGCCAGTTGAAAGCAAAGGGCATGGATGTTAATATTGCGCGCCTTTTAACCGATATCAAGGCAAGAGATGAGCGTGATACACAGCGCGCGGTTGCTCCTTTGGTACCGGCAGAAGATGCTGTAATTATTGATTCGACAGACTTGGATATAGACCAAGTCTTTGAAAAAGCGATGGATATTATTTCCTCACGCCTGTAAAGACGAGAGCTGATCGCATCCAAAGCAGCGTTGCTACAGGAAGTGGCGACTAATTTTAATAACCCCTCGTTATCCGGATAAGAAGCGTGGATATCAACTTAAAAGTTATTTGAGACTTATGACTGAAAATTTTGCACAACTTTTTGAAGAAAGCTTACAAGAACTAGAAACACGTCCTGGTTCAATTGTAAAAGGTACTGTTGTTTCTATCGATAAAGACATCGTTCTTGTTGATGCGGGCTTGAAATCAGAAAGTGCTATCCCAGCAGACCAATTTAAAAACGCTGAAGGCGAACTAGAAATCGCTATCGGTGACGAAGTAGACGTAGCACTAGATGCAGTTGAAGATGGTTTCGGTGAAACTATCCTATCTCGCGAAAAAGCGAAGCGTCACGAAGCGTGGGTTGAGCTGGAAAAAGCTTACGAAGATAAAGTTACTATTAAGGGCGTTATCAACGGTAAAGTTAAAGGCGGTTTCACTGTTGAAGTTAACAGTGTACGTGCGTTCCTTCCTGGTTCACTTGTTGACGTACGTCCAGTACGTGACACTACTCACCTTGAAGGCAAAGAGCTTGAGTTTAAAGTTATCAAGCTTGACGCTAAGCGTAACAACGTTGTTGTTTCTCGTCGTGCAGTTATCGAAGCTGAAAGCAGCCAAGAGCGTGAATCACTTCTTGCTAACCTTGAAGAAGGTCACGAAATCAAGGGTATCGTTAAGAACCTTACCGACTACGGTGCGTTCGTTGACCTTGGTGGCGTAGACGGTCTACTACACATCACAGATATGGCTTGGAAGCGCGTTAAGCACCCAAGCGAAATCGTGAATGTTGGTGACGAAATCAACGTTAAAGTACTTAAGTTCGACAAAGAGAAGCAGCGTGTTTCTCTTGGTATGAAGCAAATGGGCAACGATCCATGGCAAGAAATTGCGTCTCGTTACCCAGAAGGTACTAAGATCAACGGTCAGGTTACTAACCTTACTGACTACGGCTGCTTCGTTGAAATCGAAGACGGCGTTGAAGGTCTTGTACACGTTTCTGAAATGGATTGGACTAACAAGAACATCCACCCATCTAAAGTTGTTAACCTAGGTGACACTGTAGATGTAATGGTTCTTGAAATTGACGAAGAGCGTCGTCGTATTTCTCTAGGTCTTAAGCAGTGCATTGCTAACCCTTGGGAAACATTTGCTGAGTCACACGAAAAAGGTGACAAAGTGTCTGGTAAGATCAAGTCAATCACTGACTTCGGTATCTTCATCGGTCTTGACGGCGGCATCGACGGTCTAGTTCACCTTTCTGACATCAGCTGGAACAAGTCTGGTGAAGACGCGGTTCGCGACTACAAGAAAGGCGACGAAATCTCTGCAGTTGTACTACAAGTCGACCCAGAGCGTGAGCGTATCTCTCTAGGCGTTAAGCAAATCGAAGAAGATCCTTTCAACAAGTATCTGACAGATAACAAGAAAGGTGCTATCGTTACTGGTACAGTAACAGCAGTTGATGCGAAAGGCGTTACTGTAAACCTAGCTGAAGAAGTTGACGGCTACATCCGCGTTGCAGATCTTGCTGTAGAGCGTGTTGAAGACGCAACTGAAGTAGCAAGCGTTGGTGATAGCATTGAAGCGAAGTTCATGGGCGTTGACCGTAAGAACCGCACTGTTAACCTATCTGTTAAAGCGAAAGATCAGGCTGACGAAAAAGAAGCTATCGATAAAGTTAACCAACAAGAAGATGTTGGTTTCGCTAACGCGATGGCAGAAGCATTTAAAGCTGCTAAAGGCGAATAATGCTTTTGTGGGTGTGCATATGCACACCCAATTCGCGATAGCTGTTTGAACAATAATATTGACAACGAGGTTAAGCATGACCAAGTCTGAATTAATTGAACGGCTCGCGGATGAAGCGCGTCACATTCCAGCGAAAGAACTTGAACTAGCAATTAAAGAGCTTCTAGAGCAAATGGCGCAAACTCTTCAAAAGGGTGAGCGTATTGAAATTAGAGGTTTCGGCAGTTTCTCACTTCACTACCGCGCGCCGCGTGTAGGTAGAAATCCGAAGACGGGCGAAACAGTGAAGTTAGACGGTAAATATGTACCACACTTCAAGCCAGGGAAAGAATTACGCGAGCGTGTAGACGCGTCAATCGCTTAAAGATTTGAAAAAGCCGCTTTAGAGCGGCTTTTTTATTACTAGCTATTAGATAACGCAAAGTAATCGTTGCTTTGTGTTCTAATATTCCACGCACCGCCCTAATTGCTGCTTATTATATTATCCTTATACTTTAGTAGCGATAAGTTGTTGACCCACATTCAAATTCGGTTATATATTATTCAGATAATAAGAATTAATACCTAGAACAATAATGTCCTCCGGCGACGAAAAAGCAATAATAAAACAATATCAGCCGCTTATACGTGCGTTAATACCCTACGAACAACAGAACAAGTTGTTAGAAGGCATAAACAAGTTTTCAAAACGATTACCTAGTAGCGTGCGGAAAGTTGTAAGAGAAGAAGTCATTAGATTAACGTCTTTGACTGATGCGCCTGCTGATAATTCCGCTTTTGCACGTTTTCCCGTAATGAAGTTTAAATACTTCGGTGTGCAAATGCGCTTAGACAAAGTCGGCGCACAAATTCTTAAAAACGAAACAGCCCTTTACCAAGACCGTTACACTGTTGGTGTGTTCGAGTCGGTAATGAATTCATCGTTTTATCAAACGCAAATTAAAAAAGAGCAGTTTCAAAAAGTAGTTGATGCGTTTAACGTAGAAAGCCAATCTTTTTCAGACATTGAATTTGGCGACGATATTGCCATTAGACCCAACTTTACGGTGTCTTCAGCAGAATTTGAAAATGGTAGAAATTGCGCAATAAGTGCACTTTCGTTTAAAGGGCTAGCCCTTGAAACTAAACGTCCACCAAACGTAAATACGGGTGAAACTATTACTTTTATGCTTCCTGAAATAGTTGGCCTGACTAAGGATGCAACGGAAGTTTCGTTAACGTTATCTGGCGTTAAATACAATAAAGAGTTAGGCAAGTATGAATCGCACTTCAAATTTGAGGATAATGTAGACTCAGCCTTTATTTCGAATTTAAAGCGTTATATTTCTCTTACTGCTTATAAACAGCCGCTGCAGCTAGATTTAGAAATAGAGCGGGCTATGCAAGATTTAGAACGCGATCGCATACTAGAAAATAGTCCATGGCTTCCTGTTTTCCTAGCACCTCATAAGTCGTTATTTAAACCTGTAATTGGTCTTTTTACAAAAGGTAATACGGGGTTTAATGATGCAAAACATCTGCTTAGTTGTTTACGTGAAAAGCCAATGTTTGAAGTACTTTCAAAAGAGCTTCAGCGGTATAGAGAGGCGTTTGTTTTCTGCGGCACAATAAAAACCAAACAGGGCGAAGTTCAAGTTGTCGCGACACACCGGCAATTACTTAAGCTCGCACAATTAAATGCGCTAGTTTATTTACTGGTAAAGGGCGGTAACTTCACTTGTATACACTGTCGTTTAGACAATATCAGTAATGAGGACAAACGTAGGGCTTTCGCTATCCACGATATAAGCGCCAATGATTTCGAATCGTTAAAAGACATTTCTCATGTAATGTACTGCAAAGACGTAACCTGTTATTTATCCAACCTTACGTTGTCTTCAAAATGCGATTTCAAGCCTCTTTCACGTTCAATTAGAGCCTCAGGCAAAGCGTGGCATATAGATTTTGTAATGGAAGAGGCTTTAGATAGACGCTCTGAAACACGCTACTTACTCGATAAGCCCGCAACAGTTCGTACAGGTTTGTTATCGACACTAGAAGCGCAAGTGTCGGACTTATCTGCCAAAGGAATGAAGATTATTGTAAAGCCGCACAGTGTCATACAAAAAGATGTGCGGGTTTCAGTGCCAGAGCTCAAACTTAAAAACGAAAAATACAAGGTGATAGACTTTAACGCAGAAACCGGCGTTGTAAGACTTTGCCTTTTAGAGGAAGCGCGGATTAGCAAGGTAAGTGCAAGCGTAGACTCTATGATTGAAAAACAAAGCGCTCATTTTAAAACTCGAGATATTGCTCGGCTTCAGCGGGCAACTCACCGTTATATTTGGGAATTAGCAGTACGACATATGCCATCTTTATCGGTGCTATGCGTGATGAATCGACACACGTTAGACAGACTTAAAACGGTTTACCAAAGCGAAACATCTGACGATTTATATCCGTTTTCCCGGACACAACGCGTTATTCCGCTTCATGGTTTTTTTGCTGATAAAGGCCAAGCAAAACCGAAATCTAGATTACTAGAGCAAATGTTCAAAGAAACGACGAACAACAGTTTGGTCGTGCACTGCGTCCGTAAAAGCGATAGTAGACTTGTGTTTATCAACGAAAAAGACTTTCTGTACTCTAAACTACGATTACAAATTAGAGACCAGCTTGTTAACGACAAAATTCAACTTAGTGCCACCGACATTAGCGCTGTTAGATGCCATGGTGCGGTTACGCCACTTACTAAAAAACGATTAGCGCAGTTGTCGAAGCTAAACAAAGCGATGTATGAAAAATTAGAAGCTATGCAAGCTGGCTATACTCACTGTATTTTTCTGACCAATATGTCTGCGTTGCATCATGACTTGGTAATAGACAATTTAATTGGAAAAGCGCCAGAAGAGACTGTCGATGTAAGTGTGGTTGCGTAATCTTTACTAGAAAACGCGGTGTTTTAGCTAAGTATCAATTCTTTATGCCAAAACAAGTTACATTTTGGCTCACGCTTTTTGTGTTAACTCTTTTACCATTTTGCTATTCTTAACGCTAAATAGATAAAGAAGGCGTTAGTGTTGAAAGGGATCCTAGCATTTTTACTTATTTTGGTGCTTTTGACTTTTGCATTTGTCATTGGCTCTCAAAATGAAACTCTCATTACCGTAAACTATCTTATTGCGCAGGCAAACTTGCGTGTGTCTACATTAATAGCAATTACCCTGTCGATTGGTGTTGGAATAGGCGTACTTCTTATGCTGGTAAGTTGGTTGCGTTTACGAGTACAGCTTCTTACCGCGCAGTCAAAATTACAGAGCTTGGAAAATAATCGATAATGCTCGAACTGCTGTTTCTCCTTTTACCTGTTGCTGCAGGTTACGGCTGGATAATGGGCCGAAATAGTGTAAGACAAGCACAGAGAAAGCAGTCGAGTATTCTTTCCAAGCACTATTACAAAGGCCTTAATTTTCTATTATCAGACCAGCCCGATAAAGCCGTTGATACCCTTATAAAAATGATCAATGTAAATAGTGATACGGTGGAAACCCACATCGCTATGGGCAGCTTCTTTCGACATCGCGGCGAGATAGACCGCGCTATCAAAGTGCATCAAAACTTAGTAAGCAGGGAAGAATTGCAACCTGCACAACGAGAAAACGCACTACGCGAACTTGGGCACGACTACACGCAAGCAGGCTTTCTAGAGCGCGCTGAAAATGCATTTCTACAGCTACTTAATAGTGAAAAGCATTATTTAGTGGCACAGCAACAATTATTTAGCATTTATCAAACCACTAAAGAGTGGGAACGCGCCATTGAACTTGCCGAGCGTATGGTGCAGTGCCACGGCGACAACGATGACGTATGTGAGCGTCTTGCGCACTTTTATTGTGAGCAAGCTGTGGTTGAGCTTAAAAATGACAGCCAAGGCGCTGCACTAACACTTTTACAAAAGGCGGTAAATGCCGACGAGCATGCGGTGAGACCGTGGCTTATGTTAGGTGAGATAGCGCTAGACCAGCGCCGCTTTACCGATGCCGATGCGTATTTTACGCAAGTGGCGGAACGAGATATCAACTGGTTCAGTGAAGCTGTGCCAAGTCTTGAAAAGATTGCTGAAGAAACCGGTAACTGGGAAGCATTTCAGAAGAACTTAGATGCTCATTGGCAAGAATGTGCTACCTCATATTTAGCGATGGTAGATGTATTGCTTAAACGTGGTGACACAGCACAAGCGGCAGAATATCTACTAGAGCAGCTAAGAAAACGCCCTACAATGCGAGGTTTTAAAACCTTAATGGGCTTGTATATCGATCAGTTGGAAGACAAAACGACGGCAGACAGCTTGCGTTTATTGAAAGAACTTGTTGAAAAGCAAATGCTGCAGCGTCCTAAATATCGCTGCCACAGCTGTGGTTTCTCGGGAAGAAAATTATATTGGCTATGCCCTAGCTGTAAAAAGTGGGGCACAGTTAAACCTATCAAAGGGCTAGACGGAGAGTAATTTTACATGCAAGACCCTAAAGTGATTGTTGCACTAGACTATGACAACAAAGACACTGCGCTAGCGTTTGTCGATAAACTAGACGCTACTTTGTGTCGGTTGAAAGTGGGCAAGGAAATGTTCACCTTATTTGGTCCTGACTTTGTTCGAGTACTAGTTGAAAAAGGTTTTGATGTTTTCCTAGACCTTAAGTTTCACGATATCCCAAATACCGTTGCAAAAGCGTGTAAAGCAGCTGCAGAATTAGGCGTGTGGATGGTAAATGTTCATGCCTCTGGCGGCGCGCCCATGATGGAAGCAGCGAAAGCTGCGATAGCAAATAGCACAAACCCTTCAACAAAGCTTATTGCAGTTACTGTGCTTACCAGTATGGATGAAGAGCAGTTATCAGGTGTAATAAGTGGTGTTACGCCACAAGAGCAGGTATTACGACTAGCCGAATTGACTCACAAAGCAGGCCTTGATGGCATTGTATGTTCTGCACAAGAAGCTGAGGTACTGCGCACTAAATACAACGATGACTTCTTACTAGTAACGCCAGGAATTCGCCCAATAGGCGCAGAAGTTGGAGACCAAAAACGCGTTATGACGCCACCAGACGCTATGCGTGCTGGTGTGAGCTACTTGGTGATGGGCCGTCCAATTACAAAAGCTGATGATCCAATTGCGGTGCTAAAAGCAGTAAATGCATCTATCTAGTCACAGCGCCGAGAGCAGGGGTTCAAGCACGTAGTCTAATGCACAGCTTTGATTGCATGAAATCTCGCTAGCAGATACATAAATTCAATAAAAAAAGCTCGGCTATGGGTGACCATGCCGAGCTTTGTACTATATAAAGACCTGAAATAGATAGATATTAGGTCGTAAAGCGCGGTGTAAACTACACCGCTATATAAAATTTATTCGCCTTTAAGCGCGACTTCTGCTGGTGTATAGGTTAGGCCTAATTCCTCGCCCAACGCATCAACAACTGCTTTGTAGGTTACTTTACCTTCATGCACGTTAAGACCGTTCAATAGATGCTTGTCTTCAAGCATTGCTTTTGCAGGGCCTTTGTTAGCTAGTGCCAGACCGAAAGGAAGTGTTGCGTTGTTCAGTGCCATTGTTGATGTGCGAGCAACGCCGCCTGGCATGTTGGCTACGCAATAATGAACAACATCGTCAACCATGTATACAGGGTCTTGGTGTGTTGTTGCTTTTGATGTTTCAAAACAACCGCCTTGGTCGATGGCTACGTCAACCAATACAGAGCCTGGCTTCATTGCTGCAATGTGCTCGCGCGTTAACAGCTTAGGAGCTGCAGCGCCTGGAATAAGCACAGCACCAACTACAAGGTCAGCTTTCGAAGAGTAGTGCTCTATAGCATCAACTGTAGAGTAAACGGTTTTAACTTGGCCGTTGAAGATATCGTCAAGTTGACGTAAACGAGGTAGTGAGCGGTCAAGAATGGTAACGTCAGCACCTAAACCTAGTGCCATTTTTGCAGCGTTAATACCTACAACACCACCACCGATGACCAATACTTTGCCTGGCGCAACTCCTGGTACGCCACCTAGTAGTGTACCGCTTCCGCCATGAGCTTTTTCAAGATAATGTGCGCCAGCTTGTACAGACATGCGTCCAGCCACTTCACTCATAGGAGCTAAAAGAGGAAGGCCGCCGCGATCGTCAGTTACGGTTTCATAAGCAATACATGTTGCGCCTGACTCAACAAGAAGCTTTGTTTGAGTAGGATCTGGTGCAAGATGAAGGTAAGTGTAAAGTGTTTGACCTTTACGAAGCATTTTACACTCGTTAGGCTGAGGCTCTTTTACTTTTACAATCATTTCCGCTTCAGCAAATACTTGCTCTGCGTTTGGTGCTATTGAAGCACCTGCTTCGATATACATCTCGTCGGTGAAACCAATGGCGTCGCCTGCTTTTGTTTCTACCAGTACATTGTGACCATGGGTAACAAACTCTTTAACCGCAGCCGGCGTTAAGCCTACACGATACTCATGATTCTTAATTTCTTTTGGTACACCAACTAACATACGTGATCCTCTATTATTGCGTGAGCTTCTTGACGGCTCGAATGGATATAATGTTTATAACAACAAGGGTTTTTAATTGTGGCGAGTATACGACAATAAAAATAGAACTATCTGCTGAAGAAAAGGTATTTGTAGAATATAATTTTGTTTAACTAAGAATTGGAAAAATATTATATGCTGGTAAAAACGCCAAAACACCTTGACCGAATAGACAGAAATATACTGGTTCAACTACAGAAAAACGGACGTATATCAAACGTTGAGCTTGCCAAAGAAGTAGGGTTAAGCCCAAGTCCTTGCCTAGAGAGGGTTAAGCGCTTAGAAAGCCAAGGGTATATAAAGGGTTACCATGCGGTAGTAGACCCTGAAAAACTGGGTGCTGCAATGCTTGTTTTTGTTGAGATAACGCTTACCAAAACTTCGGTGGATATATTTGCAGAATTTTCTGCTGCAGTAAAACTACATGACGATATACAAGAATGCCATCTGGTATCGGGTGATTTTGATTTTTTGTTAAAGGCCCGTGTAGCTGATATGGGAAGTTATCGAAAATTACTCGGTGATACTTTGCTACGTTTACCCGGTGTAAGCGAATCTCGAACTTATGTAGTGATGGAAGAAGTAAAAAGTACGTCGTCTTTAAGGATTAATTTGAAGTAACGAAAGCATGGCTCAAAGGCGCAATTTTATGGTAGGCTGTGCAAAAATACAGTGTTTAGTTATTACCCAAGGATACTGGGTTCACTAAACATGTGGCTTATTACAAAGCCGCTTAGAATAATTATAAAAGTACATTTGGTTTAGCACGTAAATAATGCAAAGAATTCGCTAAGTTTTTGCAGCTTTACAGTTAGTGTCGGACCAAGAGAAAAAATGACGCATTTTGAAGGTTTTTTAGGGTTATGGCGCGATTAACGGGAGTTCAGCGAGTGTGGGAAGCAGGCATGATTATGGCCTGTGTTTTCGCCTTCTTTTTATTGCTGGCATTAGCATCTTTTCATCCTGGCGACCCTGGCTGGAGTCAGGCGGGCCTGCAACTTGATGTACACAACTGGGTGGGTGCGACAGGTGCCTGGTGTGCTGATTTATTACTTTTTTCTTTTGGTTATCTAGCGTATTTACTGCCGTTTGGCGCTGCATTTCTTGGCTGGTTTTTATTCCAACATATAAAAGAGTTGGACGAGTTTGATTACCTAACTATTGGGCTTCGCATAGTCGGCGGCTTGCTCATGGCGCTGGGTGCTACCGGTATCGCCAGCATTAATTTCGACGACATTTTCAATTTTTCAGCGGGCGGTTTTGTTGGTGACGTAATTAGCTCTGCGCTAGTTCCATATTTCAACACCGCGGGCACAATTTTATTGCTGCTATGTTTCTTTTGCACCGGGTTTACGTTACTTACTGGCGTAAGTTGGCTTACCATTATCGACAGGCTGGGCGAAATAACGCTATGGCTTGGACAAAAAACCATTGCTGCACCACAGCGCTTATTAGCGCTGGACATGCCTAAGCTATCTTTGGGCGACAAATCTGCACAGTTAACTCCGTCCGAGCTTGATATCACAACTATGCGAGCAGAGCCCGGATTTGAGAGTGACAGTGAAAACAGTACAAAGCAGTCGAGTGACGATAACATCAATCAAAGTGAACTTGATTCAACTGTTAATAGTCACGCATCAATACATAATGAGAATGTTGATGGCTATAGCATGCCTAGTAGGGAAAGGAGCGAACCTACATTTGGATTAGACGATACTAACGTGTCAGGAGCTAGCACCTCAGGAGCAGCACTGTACTCATATGAAGAGCCTGCAAGTGACAACGCGGATGTAGAACCCGAGAAATCAAGTGCATCGAAAGCGCCGTTTTCATTCTCAGGCATGCGTGAGTCAATTAAAGATAAAGTGGGCCTTAATAAAAGTGCTGATGAGAAGTGCAGTGATGATGAAATTGAGGAAGATACCGTACCTTCAATGCAAAACTCATCTAATAACGGCCCGTCTATTAATTTTGATGAGCTCGATTCGTTCGATGAAGATTTACCTTACGAGACCGGCAATAAACCGACTATTCATTCTGATAGCCAAGCCGCTGAAAATGGAAACGATGTAGCAGACGCCTCAAATACTTTAGCGCCACAGTCTTCGAGCCACAACGCTGTGCCTCAGCAGACTCCAACGCCTCAAAGTTTTGAACCTGCGGCGCTAGGCGCCAAACCGGCGAAAGCAAGGGCAGGGCAGAACGACCCGAATATTGACCCGAATCTTCCGCCTATGCCTTCTTTTGACTTGCTAGAGCGTGCAGATAAGCATGAAAACCCGTTAACACCTGAAGAAATAGAGGGTATTTCACGCCTTGTTGAAGAAAAGCTCGCTGACTTTAATATAGAAGCCACGGTAGTCGGTGTTTATCCCGGCCCGGTAATAACGCGTTTTGAATTAGACTTAGCCCCAGGGGTAAAGGTAAGCAAAATTACCGGTCTTTCAAAAGACTTGGCCCGTGCAATGTCGGCGATCTCAGTGCGCGTGGTTGAGGTTATACCTGGCAAATCTGTTATCGGCCTTGAGCTTCCAAACAAAAAACGTGAAATGGTGCGTTTAAGCGAAGTTATTAGCTGCGATACATTCCAGTCAAACAAATCGCCGCTTACGATGGTACTTGGCGCTGATATTTCAGGTAAACCAGTTGTAGTAGACCTTGCCAAAATGCCTCATTTACTTGTGGCGGGTACAACAGGTTCGGGTAAATCTGTTGGTGTGAACGTAATGATTTTGAGCTTGCTATACAAAAGCACGCCAGAAGACGTTCGCATGATTATGATTGACCCTAAAATGCTTGAACTGTCGGTATACGAAGGTATTCCTCACCTTCTTGCTGAAGTTGTAACAGACATGAAAGAAGCGGCCAACGCGCTTCGATGGTGCGTTGGTGAAATGGAGCGCCGCTATCGTCTTATGAGTGCTTTAGGTGTGCGTAACTTAAAGGGCTACAATGCGAAAGTGACTGAAGCTATTGCCAATGGCACCCCTATAAAAGACCCTTTATGGAAAAATGAAGAGAGTATGGACGCTGAGGCGCCAGACCTTGAAAAACTACCTGCTATTGTTGTTGTAGTAGACGAATTTGCTGACATGATGATGATTGTTGGTAAAAAGGTTGAAGAGCTTATTGCCCGTATCGCTCAGAAGGCTCGAGCAGCCGGCATTCACCTTATTCTTGCTACACAGCGTCCGTCTGTAGACGTTATTACCGGTCTTATCAAAGCAAATATACCAACCCGTTGTGCGTTCCAAGTTTCAAGTAAAATTGATTCGAGAACGATATTAGATCAACAGGGTGCCGAAACCCTACTTGGTATGGGTGATATGCTGTACCTTCCGCCTGGGAGTCCTGTACCTACTAGGGTTCATGGTGCGTTTGTTGACGACCATGAAGTACATGCTGTTGTTGCCGATTGGCAGAAACGTGGTAAGCCCGATTACATCGATGAAATTCTTAATGGTGAGGCGACAGCCGAAGTATTGCTACCTGGTGAACAACCTGAAGGCGAAGACCAAGAGTTTGATGCGTTTTATGATGAAGCCGTTGCGTTTGTTACCGAAACACGGCGCGCAAGCGTAAGTAGCGTACAGCGTAAATTTAGAATTGGTTACAACAGAGCTGCTCGCCTAGTTGAACAAATGGAAATGAGTGGTGTCGTAAGTGCACAGGGACATAACGGTAATAGAGAAGTTCTCGCACCGCCCCCTCACAAGGATTAATCACTGGAAGCATTGAATGAAAAAAGCAGTTTCGATTTTTTTAGCGAGCGTAATTTCAACCTATAGCCTCACTTATGTGAATGCGCAGCAGAATGAAAGCGAGCTAACGGATAACCAGAATTTGGTAACCAACCAAGGTACCCAACAACAAATAGAGAAACACTTATCTCACGAAGGTCACCACAGTAGCGCTCTTGTCTCTGCTAAGGATGCGTTGAAAGCGCTGCTTGCTGACATTAAGCAGTACCGAGCCACGTTTAATCAAACCGTGGTAGACGCACAACAAAACGTAGTACACGAAGCCCAGGGCGTTTTAACGATGACGCGCCCCAATAAACTTAGGTGGGAAACGACGTTTCCTGACGAAACGTTGCTAATTGCTGATGGCGAAGCGGTGTGGAACGTAGACACATTTGTAGAGCAAGTCACCGTGCTTTCGCAAGAAAGTGCAATTAAGGACAATCCAATTGTTTTGTTGACTGCCAGTGATAATGCAACATGGAGTCAGTTTTCTATAACAGAGCTAAATGTCTCTGTGGAAGACGAAGCGTTAAGAAGTTTCCAGGTGACCCCCAATGAAGTTGGCGGTCAAATTAAAACACTAACACTAACGTTTAATTCATTGGGTAACTTAGCAGCACTAAATATGTTAGATACTCAGCAGCAAATTAGCACTTTAGTATTCGACAATGTTGAAACACGTTTTGTGTTAGCCGCTGATACATTCGCAGTAGACGTGCCTGACAGCTTTATTGTAGATGACCAACGTTAATAAAAGCTTTGCGCCCTTAGCGGCGCGCATGCGTCCTACTACAATTGAGCAATATAGCGGTCAATCGCACTTACTTGGCAGCGACAAACCGTTAAGAAAAATGCTTGAGGCAGGGCACTGTCACTCCATGATTTTGTGGGGCCCGCCAGGCACGGGTAAAACAACGTTAGCTGAACTAATTGCCCATTACACTAACGCCAACGTTATACGAATTTCAGCGGTGACAAGTGGTGTAAAAGACATTCGTGCTGCTATGGATAAAGCAGAAGATAACGCACGATATAATCAGCAAACCTTATTATTTGTTGATGAGGTTCACCGCTTTAACAAAAGTCAGCAGGACGCGTTTCTTCCATTTGTTGAGTCGGGCGTAGTAACGTTTATTGGCGCCACCACCGAAAACCCTTCGTTTGAGCTTAACAATGCACTGCTATCAAGAGTGCGAGTTTATGTGCTAAAGCCGCTAGAACAGCAAGCGTTGTTTGAACTGGTTGATAGGGCGTTAACTGATGATAAAAATGGCTTGGGCGAACGCAAGCTAAGTATTGCAGAGAATGCAAAAGGCGCGTTGGTTGAGCTTAGTGGCGGTGACGCACGACGTTTGCTTACTTACCTAGAGCTATCAGCAGACTTTACCAGCGACAGCGAAATTTCAGTGGGTGACATAGAGCAGGCTGTGGGACAAAAGGTTGCTAGCTACGATAATAAAGGCGACACCTTTTATGATTTGATATCGGCATTTCATAAATCGGTTAGGGGTTCCGACCCCGATGCAGCATTGTATTGGTATGCCAGAATTTTAGATGGCGGCGGTGATGCGCTGTATGTTGGAAGGCGTTTACTTGCCATCGCATCAGAAGATATTGGCAATGCCGACCCAAGAGCAATGCAGCTTTGCATCAATGCATGGGATACATTTCACCGCGTTGGGCCTGCAGAGGGTGAGCGCGCTATTGCACAGGCTGCGGTTTATTGTGCATTAGCTGCAAAGAGCAACGCAGTTTATATGGCTTTCAAAGACGCTAAAGCATTGGCGAGAAAAACTGCCGATGCACCAGTACCGTTACATTTACGCAACGCACCCACCGAGTTGATGAAAGAGCTCGGTCATGGCGACGGTTACCGCTATGCGCATAACGAAGCAAACGCGTTTGCTGCTGGCGAAACGTATTTTCCAGAAAGTTTGTCAAGAACGCGCTTTTACTTTCCAAACGAGCGTGGTCTTGAAAAAGCACTAAAAGCCAAACGAGATTACCTAGACACACTTAATGCGCAAAGCACTAATAAACGTTAAAGTAACGTTTCAGCATGTATTTGCTGAATACGTTTAAAACACCTCATTCAACGAATAATAATTCAATAATAGGAGTGCCACGTTGCCTCAAGGACTAGCTTTGTACTGTTTTATTGCCATTGGCGGCGCAACGGGGGCTTGTTTACGGTATTTTGTTACGACTTCAGTGGATTCCTTATTTGGAAAACATCTACCGTTTGGTACACTAGCCGTGAACGTTGTAGGGTCGTTTGCTTTAGCCATACTATACGGTTTTATAGAGCGAAATGACTTATCTGACTCTCCCTACCGTGCTTTATTGGGGGTTGGCTTGTTAGGTGCGTTTACAACATTCTCAACGTTCTCAGTTGAAACGTTAACTTTATTAGAAAATGGGCTTTGGCAACGTGCCATTGCAAATGTATTTCTTAACGTTGGCGCCTGCCTATTGGCTGGGTGGTTGGCGATTGAATTAATGAAAGGATAATTAGAAACACATGTTAGATCCAAAGTGTTTGCGAAGCGATATAGAACAAACAGCCAAGCGATTGGCTGCCCGTGGTTTTAACCTCGACGTAGCAGCTTTCAGTTCGCTTGAAGAAAAAAGAAAAACACTTCAGTCCAGAACACAGGATCTGCAAAACGAACGTAATGTACGAAGTAAGTCCATAGGTAAAGCTAAAGCGCAAGGTGAAGACATAGCACCTTTATTAGCTGAAGTTGGAAAGCTTGGCGACGAACTAGATGCAGCGAAAGCAGAGCTAAGCGAACTGCTAGAAGAAATCAATGCTTTCACACAAGGTATTCCCAATTTGCCAGACGAGTCTGTGCCGGAAGGTGAAAATGAAGATCACAATGTTGAGATTTCGCGCTGGGGTGAGCCACGCACATTCGACTTTGAAGTAAAAGATCATGTGGACGTTGCGGAAGGGTTAAATAATGGACTCGATTTCGCTACGGCAAGCAAGCTAACTGGCAGCCGCTTTGTGGTGATGCGTGGTGATATCGCACGTTTGAACCGCGCCATTGCGCAATTTATGCTAGACACGCATACACAAGAGCACGGCTACCAAGAAATGTACGTGCCTTATTTAGTAAATGCAGACAGCTTGTATGGAACTGGTCAATTACCGAAATTTGGAGAAGATCTATTCCACACTAAGCCTGCGACCGAGGAAGGACAGGGACTAAGCCTAATTCCAACTGCAGAAGTACCTTTAACCAACATTGCGCGTGACGAAATTCTTGATGCAAAGTCGCTACCTGTGAAAATGACTGCACACACGCCTTGTTTCCGCTCTGAAGCGGGTTCATACGGCAGAGACACACGAGGACTTATACGCCAGCACCAGTTTGATAAAGTTGAACTTGTGCAATTAGTGAAACCTGAAGATAGCTTTGATGCATTAGAAGCGCTAACGGGTCACGCTGAGGTTATTCTACAAAAACTAGAATTACCTTATCGTAAAGTGCTTTTATGCACCGGTGATATGGGCTTCGGCGCATGTAAAACCTACGATTTAGAAGTATGGCTTCCTGCGCAAAATACATACCGCGAGATTTCTTCATGTTCAAACATGCTAGATTTCCAAGCGCGTCGTATGCAGGCACGCTTCCGTAACCCTGAAACGAATAAGCCAGAGCTTCTTCATACACTGAATGGTTCAGGGCTTGCTGTAGGTCGAACGCTTGTTGCTATTCTAGAAAATAACCAGCAAGCCGATGGAAGTGTTACCGTACCGAAAGCGCTAGTACCGTATATGAACGGTCAAGAAGTTATCAGCGCGTCGTAACGTTAGATGCATTATTGTTAAAGCCCAACAGAATATGTTGGGCTTTTCTTTTTGTTCATATCTTTTATTTGGTTAGCTAGATATAGACCGAAACACTTAAAAAGATTAGCTTTTGATATTTTTTCAAAGAGAAATTAGGACGGCGAATTCAATAAGTAACGCCTTTGCTCTTCGCTATTACTACTAGGATGTAACTATGAAAACACTTATCTCAATTACTACAGCAATAGCTTTATCAACGTTAACAATTTACTCAAATGCCAAAGAGGCACAGGTTAAAGAACCACTGGGCAGTGACTATATTGATTTAACCAAAGCGGACAGCGCTCAGGCTTTAAGTGACTATTGGAAACTAGTGCAACACTCTCAACCCCAATTTCCGGCTACAGCAAGACGTAAAGCGTTGTCCGGTTGTGTAGATGTTCAGGTAAGAATAGACAACAATGGTCGAGCGACAGGTTATAAAATAGCAATGTCTTATCCTGAAGGGGTATTCGATAACAAAGCGGTGTTAGCCTTACATAAGTGGCGTTGGTCACCAACATCAGATAATAAAGAGCGTACGCCTGTGTTAACTACAGTGCCTTTAAACTTCAAATTGGTGGGTTCAAGAAACGCCGCGAAAGCCAAAGAGCATTGTAAATTTTAGAATCATCGCCTCATGCGCTATTAGTAATGAGCTATGTTTGCTGAAGTTGAATTGCACAACAGATACGCAGCACGACACTCTTATTCAGTAGCGATTGGGTGCATCTCTGTACTGGTGTGTAATGATGTGTGATTAAATACTCAAACACAAACTAGCCCAGAATCGGCACAACGAAAACGTCTTTTTTATAGGCATTAGAATCCAATGCAAGATACCGTAAATACAGAGAATATGTTGGCAAAGGTCTCACTGTTGTCCAACTCTGGCATAGATATTCACGGTTTTCATACGATTGAATATCAAATTGAACTAAAAGGCGGATCTGGAACTACTGCGCTTTTGACTGATATTGAGCGAGTAGCCCCAGGTACCTATATACTAGTAAAGCCTTTCCCCAACAAGAATGCGTGTGTAGTTAGGCTTCGTGTAAATAGCTTTTTGTTTGAAAAGAATTTAGCTATCACAACTTATTGGGTGTCTGATTTAACCGCCAAATACGAAGCAAGCATCAAGAACTGGCGAGTAGTGATAAGGGCATAAAAGAAATAGAAGCATAAAATACGAAATATGCTTTTTGAACTGAGCCTTTTGAATTGTTTCCTTTGAATATAGTGTATTTAGGGAGTAAGCCATGTGTGGCTTTATTCAGCGCGTTACTGACTCGCCAGCTGTTATCGCATTGCTAGAAGAAGTAGGGCTGCAGCACACCATTCCCCTTTTTAAAGACGAAGCGAATCAAAGCAATGTTATAAACTTTTATCCGGCTTTTGGAAAAGTTGCCACCAAGCGTATTACCAATTTAATCGTAAACCATTCGAAAGGAATTGATGCTACATGGTGGTTTGACGCAAAGCCTAATGGCGAAACCCTTGAAATAGGTGAACGTACCACGTTCAATGCACGCAATATAGATAGCCCATATTGGAAGAAAGCTATTCATCACCGAAGAGGAATTGTAGTAGCCACAGCAATAGGCGAGTCAAACCCTTCTTTGGGTGGTAAAGGAAAGTCTCATTATTTGATGCAGCCCGAATGCGGCGTGCTCTTACTTGGAGCAGTTTACCGAATTTTCAGCAATGGAGCGTATTCTTGCGCAGTGGTTACTCGTCCGCCCATTGACGGCTTTAGCAAATATCACGAAAAGTCAATTCCATGCTTTTTACCGCACAACAAAGACATGGTTAATGCTTGGCTGCAAAACGACATGAACTATGAGGTTGAACAACTATTAGCGACTCCAAAGCTGTATACCGATCTGCGCATAACACAGGTGAAAACGTTTAAAGGTGCAGAGCCTACAAGTAGTTCAGAAATACTTCGCGCTACGGATAAAGCATGAGTTATGCGTAACCATATTTCGTTTACCTAACTCGCACGGAAGCTAAGAAAGAAGAGCTATAGACACTTGGCAGGCTTTGGAAGCCCTGCTAGTTTTGTGGCTTGTTTAGCTGGTCCGCGCTTAAACAGTCGCTGAAGATAGCGGCTGTTACCTTTTTCAGGACCGTATTTGTTGGCCATTGCTTTTACTAGCGCGCGTATTGCTGGGCTAGTTTCATACTCTTCATAGAAAGCACGTACAAAGCGAACCACTTCCCAATGTGCGTCTGTCATTTCTATATTTTCCTCACGCGCAAGTAACTCCACCATACCCTCATCCCACTGTGTATGGTCAAGTAAGTAGCCTGCCTTGTCTGTAGCGATATCTTGGCCGTTATACGTGAAGCTAAACGTATCTTGTGTCATTAAAGCGTTACCCATTGTTTATGCGCAGCCGCAAGCGCAGCAAGCTCTTGATTGGTAATTTGAGTTATGTTTTGGTCTACATTTACGCCACGTGAAAACACGTCTTCTGCAACAGCGTAAAAGCGTACATCGTACTCTGTTGTTTCTTCTGTGATTATCGATAAGCAATTATCAATTAAATTTGCGTTTGACCGTAATGAATAGACGCCATCGCCACTGAATACAATTGCCACAGCTTCACTTGCAGAGCATGATGCTGCGAGCACATCTTGTTGAGATTCAGAAAGCTTTGCGTGAGAAATTGAGATTAACATTAAAACGTTACTACATGGTCGGCACTTTTAATAAGCGCAAGTTTCTCGGATGCTGCTAACCATTTACAATCTAACTCTTCAATAACACTGGTGTTTTGAAGTGATTCGTTAAGTTGCATGGCTTCAGCACTGGTTTTACATGCATAGCAATCGTCGATATCGAAAAGCGGCATTGATGCTAAACGCTTACTGTTATTTTTTAGGCCTTTCACCGACGCTGTTTTTACTAACTGAAGTAAGGCAAGGTCTTCAAACAGTACTTTAACTTCATGACCATAATTGGTTGCAGCTAAAGCGAAGTCTACTCCTTCTTGCGTTAACGCATTAGAGTAGGGAGGTTGCGTTAACCTTATTAAAATCAAAGCCATCAAAATTGTACCAAGTTAGTGCAACCGTGAAGCGAAGTAAAAAATTCGCCTAAACCAGCTTGCTCAAAAGGAGCTTGAAGATTGGCAAAGCCAATGCCATTGTCATCAGCTTCTTGCTGACTAACAATGCCCCTTTTAACAGCGGCTGTAATACATACCAAAAGCGCTACATTGTGTTCGGAAGAAAGCTTCGACCACGCTCGATATGCACTAAAGGCGTCACCCGTATCAAGCATGAGCGAATTTGCGTGATATACGCCATCACCATAAAAGAATATGTTGTTTACTTTATCGCCGTTAGCAATTACGCCATTAATAAATGCTAGTGCGCGCATAGCGCTGTCACCATTAAAAGGTGACGAAGTAATAAGTATTGAAAATTCTGCCATACAAACAAAAACACCCCGGTTAAGGGGTGTTTATTTTAAAACCTTAATCGCGAATTAATCGTCGCCACCAAATGCACCCAGTAGGTGTAGGATTGACGTGAACAAGTTGTAGATGTTCAAGTATAGCGAAACTGTAGCACGAATGTAGTTAGTTTCACCGCCGTGAATAATTCTGCTGGTATCAAACAGGATAAAACCTGACATGATGAATACGATAGCAGCGCTTATTGCTAGGCTTACTGCAGGTACCGCGAAGAATATGTTCGCTATAGCCGCCACAAGCACAACCACAAGACCCACAACTAAAAAGCCGCCCATGAAAGAGAAGTCTTTCTTCGTAGTTAGTGCATAACCAGAAAGAGCAAAGAATACCAACGCTGTAGCACCAAGCGCTTCCATGATAAGGCCAGGGCCTGCTACGCCAAGGTAGAAGTTAAGCGTGTAACCTAATGAAGCACCCATTAAGCCAGTAAATGCAAATACCCAGTAGATACCTGACGCTGAGTCAGCTTTCTTCTGTACAACAAACAAAGTGATGAAAGCGCCAATGGTCATACCTAGTGACATCATAGGAGAGATGCCTACTGCCATAGCTATACCAGCACAAACCGCACTAAACGCCAGTGTCATCGCAAGCAGCATGTAGGTATTGCGCAAAACCTTGTTTGTTTGCAATACCGATGGTTGAGATGCACTTGAATACATCGAACGTTGATCCATTGTTTCCTCCAATAGGACTTATATATGACCGAAATGGTTCTTTTATTTAGTGTATGTTGTATGGCTTTTAGTTCCCATTTTCAAGTGCTTTCAGATGAAAATGGTGTTACCTGCGCATTATTAGCCCCTGATTGTCTAATAAATAACGTATTTGATTGAATTCTCGGCACTTAAACAACTTTTTTAAATTTATGCTTTACAGTCATAAAAATATCATTAAGATACGCAGCACTTACGGAGAGTTGGCAGAGCCCGGTTTAATGCACCTGACTTGAAATCAGACGTGGGGTCAAACCCACCGGGGGTTCGAATCCCTCACTCTCCGCCATATTCAAGAAGCCCGCACAACGTTGCGGGCTTTTTTATGCCAAAAGAAAACTGCAGTTGAGTGAGGGTGAGACCCCCCGTTGTTCGACAAAACGGCACGATAGCCGTTTTGCACAACCGAAGGCTGCCCGAAGGGCGAGCGCCATGGACGGCGCGAGTGAATCCCTCACTCTCCGCCATATTCAAGAAGCCCGCACATTGTTGCGGGTTTTTTTATGCACTAAACAAAATACTACTTTGAGTGAGGGTGAGACCCCCCGTTGTTCGACAAAACGGCACGTTAGCCGTTTTGCACAGCCGAAGGCTGCCCGAAGGGCGAGCGCCATGGACGGCGCGAGTGAATCCCTCACTCTCCGCCATATTCAAGAAGCCCGCACAACGTTGCGGGCTTTTTTTGTTGTTCTACCCCGCATAATTTGAAGACTCCCAATTTCCTGCTAATTTTAACTAAAACACGCAATTCCTGTGTTTTGGCTTTTCAAAACGTATTTTTGTTATCAACGTTTTTAACGTAACGCTTGTATTCTTCTTTCTTCGAGGGTTGTCATGGACAAAACGCTACATGCAGACCGAAATTTATTTCTTCACGAGGGTTTTGAAACTGGGTTTTGGTGTCCAGTAGACCATTCGTTTAACGAAGCTGAATTATCCCTTTTGGCTTGCCGTTATCCATTGGGAGAGCCCATTAGGCCTATTACGCTGTTTTCGTGCATACATTCAAAGTTAATGTCTGAGCTATCGCGCTTCCCCCCAGAACAGAAAGGCGCTTTCGATAATAAATACCTTGGTACGAAAGAAAGTGGCGGTCTTGCACTTGAAATGGCTAACACCATTATGAAAATCGCTAAGGGATTAAATTATGTTGATGAGACAAGGTTTTGGCTAAATCACATAACACCTATTCACGCTCAAAAAACGCGGAAGATGTTGAACGAGTATCCGACATATCAGCAATTGTTTAACGTTTGGGCAACCACTGATGACGGGGCTTTTTAAACTCTCCGTGACTTTTGGTTTACGTTTAAAACAGTTTTTCAAAACCACAAAGCTGTGCGTCATCGTTTACTAATTTAGATAATCGTGCTTAATATGAACCTATAATAAAAATAATTGTTAAGGTTCTGGTGAAGGCACGGGTACTTTTTTACGCGGGTTTATTGGGTCTCTGCTTTTTAAGCGGCGGCTGTGCGACGTTTATCGCAAAGCAGGTAATGAACCCAGGCTTAAAACGAATTGAAAGCGACCTCCACAAAGTGCTCACCTCTGAGCAAGTATGTAGCAACAATAACCGATGCATTCGGGTTACCTCTTTTGCCGCAGACGATTCAAAAAACGATTTTATAAAAGCAAAAAATCTCTCGCTTTCTTTTAAACTCAATACAACCGACACCCAAAAAGTTTGGAAGTTTAAAAACAACAAAACTGAGCCTTTGCATACGCAAGTACTACAGGACGATATTATTGTTGTTCTACCAGGCTACATGCTTGACCCTAAATTACTGACTTTTAAAGCTCTGTGGTTACAGAGAATAACAGGGGCTCAGGTATTTGTTGCGCCAAATCCAGATGCAGAAGATTCCTTTTCGTTTGGTCTTAATTACGTAGAGCCGTTAAAAGCATTAATTGAAAAACGAAACGCGCGTCGAACTCATATTGTGGGCGTATCAATGGGGGCTGTTGCAGCAACTGAACTCTCAACACAAGTCGACAATGCAACATTGCATCTTATCGCCCCGATGATTAATTTCGATTATTCATTAAATGCTATATTTAGATTATATAGCGCAAACCGATTGATTCGTTTATTTGTCTCTCAACATAATATTGATAATGCAGCAGAGATTGTACTCAAACGAAGTGGCATTACGCGAAACGACCTAGACATAATGCATAAGCTGAACACTGGCAAACCAATGCCTATTTTCATGTACGCCTCAATGAGTGATGATGTTGTTAATGCTGCGCAGATTTACAATGATAAATTGTTTAACCGCGATGATGTTTCGTTGAACGTTTATTATCATTTAGAGCATGAGGAACTTGTGGCTTTGTTCGATGAAGAGCTACTGGCAGATTATGTCTCTCATATTACCAATACATCAGTACATCCGTCTGAAAAGAAGCTGGTAGGCGGATTGTGCCCAGTGAGTGATAAAGTCTGTGTTGATGCCTTAGAAAACATGTAACATTTTTATCTATTCCCAAGAATGTGTATCAGCAAAATATTCAGAAAGAAAGTCGATAAAAACACGTAGTTTGTTAGAAACCAATTTTCGGTGTGGGTAAACGGCATATAGGCCAATAGACGGGGGGGTATGATCATTAAGAATACTGAGCAGCTCTTTATTCTTCAGCGCTTTTCCAGCAATAAATGTGGGTTGTAGCACATAGCCTAGCCCCATTTTTGCAACGTCAGTGAGTATTTCACCGTTATTAACAGTAAGCCGTGGTTTGTAGCGCTGCGAATTGGTTTTAAGTACTTGAATTAACTCTGACGTTTCATCGTCATAATTAATATAGCTATATTCTAGATAGTGTTTGGGGTTTAGATCGCTCGGAAGCGTTGGAACACCATTCTTCTCTAAATATTCCGGAGAGGCACAAAGCACAAGTTTAATTGTTGCGATTCTTTTTGCTATGAAAGAAGAACTGTCCAATTGTCCGGCTCTTATTGCTACATCAAACCCTTCGTCTATCACATCCACTTTTCTGTCGTTTAGTTGCAAGTTTACTGAAACATGCGGATGTTTTTGCTGAAATGCACCAAGGCAAGCAGAAAGGTGCAGCGTTGAAAACGACACGGGCGCACTAACACGCAATACACCTTTGACCGATGTATTTAAAAGCCCTAGTTGCCCCTCCATATCTTCCACACTTTCTAAGATATGCTGTGCATGCTCAAAGCACTGTTGCCCCGCCTCAGTCAGGTGTATTTTCCGTGTTGTTCTATTAAATAATCGCACATCTAGTTCTTTCTCTAGTTGAGCAACATATTTGCTCACTAGTTGATTTGACGTATCGAGACGCTCAGCCGCGCGTGTGAAACTACCTTCACGCACCACAACACAAAATGTTCTTAGAAGGGCTAACCTATCCATAACTCTATTATCAATATTTTGTTGTTAATAATTCAATATAGCACATCTTTATCAAAATAATGGCGACGCCTATTATGTACCCATAACGTTGACTAACACCTAGCAACGACGAGATTTGAAACAACATACATTTTATTTATATTGAGGAAATGACAATGAACAAGCAATTTTTGAAAAACATTTTTACTACCAATAACAGCATCGCCAACATTATGCTTCGTGTTCCAGTAGGTATCATCCTTGCTGCACACGGTTCACAAAAGTTATTCGCATGGTTTGGTGGTTACGGTCTTGAGGGAACAGGGCAGTGGATGGAAAGCATTGGTCTTGCACCAGGTTTTCTAATGGCACTCCTTGCAGGTAGCGCAGAATTTTTTGGCGGTATTGCTTTACTGTTGGGTTTTCTAACAAGACCGGCTGCTATCGTAAGCGCATTTACCATGATTATTGCTATTTTCAGCGTTCATTTTAGTAACGGTTTGTTCATGAGTAACAACGGGTACGAATTTGCCCTTACATTACTTGCTGTAAATGTCGCATTGGCAATACAAGGTGGTGGAAAGTATTCAGTAGACAGTGCTATTGCAAATAAACTTTCTTAATTAAACAGAATAAATTGGAAAAGAGCAGGGGTGGAAGCCTTTGCTCTTTTTTCTTTTTAAGTGGTAATAACGCTAAGCATTAGATTGATTTTTGTCTTATTTTGCGAAAATTTAAACATTTTGGTTAGTGATTCAGCAGTTGATTAATTTTATTGAAATTAGTGCTTTACAGAAATAATTAAATCATTATTATACGCAGCACTTACGGAGAGTTGGCAGAGTCCGGTTGAATGCACTTGACTTGAAATCAAGCGAAGGGTCAAACCTTCCGGGGGTTCGAATCCCTCACTCTCCGCCATATTCAAGAAACCCGCACATTGTTGCGGGTTTTTTTATGCACTAAATAAAATACTTTTATGAGTGAGGGTGAGAAACCCCGTTGTTCGACAAAACGGCACGATAGCCGTTTTGCACAGCCGAAGGCTGCGGGAAGGGCGAGCGCCATGGACGGCGTGAGTGAATCCCTCACTATCCGGCACATTCAAGAAACCCGCACATTGTTGCGGGTTTTTTTATGCCTTTTCAAAAGTCACCGTTTTGATGAAATAAAAACTGATCTCATCCTTTCTTTATCTGGTAACTATGGTTCATTCCAATAAGAAATCATTTGTTGTCGCGCATTCGTCATAAAACCCTGATACAACAAATTAGATTTGCTGCTCGTCGTTACACTTTTGCTTTACTAAAGCGCGTATATACTATTTTCCGGCGCGTGGTGTTCTGCAGTAATAAAAATATAAGAGGATAGTATGCAATCAATGTCTACGCTTCACCTTCGAAATGGCACTGTTGAGCAAAAAAGAAAAGAAATTAAAGCTTACTTTTTAGACTCGTTTAATACTTACGAATCGTTATTTTCTTGTCTTGCTTCCGATAGCGCTTTTTACGAAAGACCTGAAAAACTGCGTCATCCACTTATCTTTTATTTCGGCCATACAGCAACGTTTTTCATCAACAAACTTGTTTTAGCTAAAGTTATCAACGAACGCATAAACCCTAAGTTCGAATCGCTATTCGCAATTGGCGTTGACGAAATGAGTTGGGACGACTTGAATGACGAAAATTACGATTGGCCAACTGTTGATGAAGTAAGACATTACCGTGACCAAGTTAGAACGTTAATGTGCGATTTAATTGACACATTATCGTTTTCAATGCCTATTAATTGGGAAAACCCCATGTGGCCAATCATTATGGGGATTGAGCACGAAAGAATTCATCTAGAAACATCGTCAGTTCTCATAAGACAATTGCCGCTCACATCAGTTAAACCCAATGAAGATTGGCCTGATTGCACACAGTTCGAAACAGATGAGACTGCTATACCGGTCAATGCTCTTCTGACGGTGCCTGCTACAGAAATCACCAGTAATAAAACAACCGAAGCTAGCTTTTACGGCTGGGATAACGAGTACGGAGAACTTAAACAGCAAGTTGCTTCATTTAAGGCATCTCGTTTTCTTGTAAGTAACGGTGAGTTTCTCTCGTTTGTGAAAGAAGGAGGTTATACCAACGCTGAATACTGGGAGAAAGAAGGTAACGAATGGCGAGAGTACACAAAGGCTCGTCACCCTGTTTTTTGGGTTAAGACCGACGAGGGTTACAAATACCGCAGCATGCTGCAGGAAATAGAGCTTCCTTTAGACTGGCCTGTAGACGTAAATTATCACGAAGCAAAAGCGTTTTGTAACTACAAGAGCAAAGCGAGCGGCTTGTCTATTCGCTTACCCACCGAGAACGAGTGGTTTGCCATGCGAGAGCATGCGGGCGTTATTGAAGAAGTCTACAGCGACGGTTTTAATATTGGGCTGGGGAAATATGCATCTAGTGAACCTGTGAATATTAACGAGTCAGGTGAATTCTTTGATGTAGTCGGAAATGTGTGGCAATGGACTGAGACGCCTATTTATCCTTTTGATGGATTTAAGGTTCACCACTTATACGATGACTTTACCACGCCCACTTTTGATAATAAGCACAACTTAATCAAGGGCGGTAGTTGGATATCTACAGGTAATGAAGCAACGAGAGATAGCCGCTATGCTTTCAGAAGACATTTTTTTCAACACGCGGGATTTCGTTACGTGCAAAGCGACAGTATGGTAAAAGTGAATGACTT
This sequence comes from Alteromonas sp. S167, assembly GCF_036864375.1. Classification (NCBI taxonomy): domain Bacteria; kingdom Pseudomonadati; phylum Pseudomonadota; class Gammaproteobacteria; order Alteromonadales; family Alteromonadaceae; genus Alteromonas; species Alteromonas sp. S167. Next base: position 32,887 of record NZ_JAZETR010000011.1, on the reverse strand, counting down.
TGATTATGAAAGCGACACACAAGTATCACAGTATAGCGAGTTTCATTACGGCGACGTGTACCATGGCGTTCCTAATTTTGCCAAAGCAAGCGCTGCATTTTGCATTGAAATGGCAACGCGTGCCGGAATAAATACAAATAAGGCGTTAGATCTCGGCTGTGCAGTTGGGCGTTCCACTTTTGAGTTGGCGAAGTATTTTCAAAGCGTTGATGGTATCGATTTCTCGGCACGGTTTGTTAAAACCGCTTTTGATATGCAGGAACGTGGTGAAATTCGCTACCATTTAATCGAAGAGGGTGAGCTTACCTCGTTTAAATCGAGAAAACTTGAAGCACTTGGCTTAGCAGATGTTGCAGATAAGGTGCACTTCGCACAAGGTGACGCATGTAACTTAAAACCACAATTTACCGGTTACGATCTTATCTTTATGGGTAACTTAATAGATCGTGTCTATAGCCCACGGAAGGTGCTTTCAAATATTAGTGAACGACTTAATGAAGGCGGGCTGTTAATTATAGCTAGCCCATTCACATGGTTGGAAGACTACACTGAACGTAGCGAATGGTTAGGCGGTTACAAAGATGAAAACGGGGAAACACTGAGTTCCACACAGGCACTAGAGAACGCTTTAAGCGGCCAGTTTAGTCGCGTAAATGCGCCTGTCGAGATACCTTTTGTTATTCGCGAGACCAAACGGAAATACCAACATACACTCTCTGAATTTAACGTGTTTAGAAAAAACCAATCGTAAAGCTAATGGATATAAACGCTACACCCGTTTTAGAAGCGCACAGGAAAGAGGCTGACAGGTACTCGTCGCTATGGGACAGTGATGAGTCAGGCAAGCAGAGTACTTCACGGTTGAAATACGCAGGCGTTAGCAAAAGGTTTCCCCAAGCACCTAGCGATGCCATTGCTATGTGGATTGCCGATATGAACATTCGCCCTCCAGAAGAGGTTATGGCGCTATTGCAGCAACATATAGTGACTGAATATGGTTACCAAGACTGTGATGTAGGGCAGGCTGTCGCCGATTGGCACTCACAACAAAATGTGCAGTTGTCTTCGCAACACACGAGTGCTGTGTTACCGGAACATGTTGTTGATGCGGTTAGCACAATAGGCGCAATAGACACCGCATTGTGCACTTTTTGTAACAAGGGCGACAAAGTCATGCACTTGTTGCCTAGCTATCCGCCTCTTCAAGATATAATTGAATCGAACGGGCTACAGCCAATATCAATAGAGTTACCTTTATCAGAAAACAAAACAACTAACTCGGGCCATATTGAGACCATTGATACTGCTTTACTCGATGCTGATGCAAAAGCTTTTTTGCTATGCCACCCAAATAATCCAACGGGAACTGTGCTTGATATTGAAAATCAGGCTGAAATTATACGCTTCTGTGAACGCCATAATATTCTTTTAATCGTTGACGCAGTTCACAGTGACTTCGGGTTCTTACCTCATGTGGCGCCATCAAGCGTGCCGCTTTTTGGCGCTGCCAGAGGGCTACTATGTTCTCCAATCCTAATTCACATTAATAGCGCATCAAAAACCTTTAATTTGGCTAGCGTACCGGGTGCGTCGTACGCGGTTGTTGCAGATGATGCGAAGCGTGAAGCTTTACGGCGAGCCTTAAATCGAAGACATCTTAATGCAAGCATTTTAAGTAAACTGGCACTTGTTTGTGCTTATAACGCATCTAGCAAATGGTTAGAACAAGTCCTTGTAGCTATTGAGTTTAACCGAAACTTTGTTAATGCCTTCTTTTACCACCACAAACTTAAAGCCACCTATACCATGGGCGCAGCAGGCTACTTTCTATGGTTATCCATTTCATCAATAACGCCACAGTTAAAAGGCAATGATACAAGTAGTACTGGGTCTGCAAGGACGGTAAGCACCTTCGACGACTGTATTAAAAATGGCGTTATTGGTAGCGATGGCAGCGCTTTTGGAAACCCTGACTTTATACGTCTCAATCTTGCATGTTCACCTGATACTATTGAGCGCGCATTGAATCGCATCTGTTTCTGCTAGGTATGTACATTCTATTTAGTAGGACATATCTTCAATTATTTTGGCATTTAGTTCTACTTTGTGGGTCTTATAATGACTTCATACTAAAGTTTTCAGCAACGCTGAGACAAACATTTTTTGGAGTTAGCAATGGTATATTTAAGACAAGCAAAAACACGCGGTGCCGTTGACTTTGGGTGGCTGCGCAGCAAACACAGTTTTTCGTTTGGTCATTATTACGATCCGAAACACATGGGTTTTTCTGTGTTGCGGGTAATTAATGATGACATTGTTGCACCAGGCAGGGGCTTTGAAACCCATGGACACCGTGACATGGAGATTATTTCTTATGTGGTAAGCGGTGCTTTGAAGCATAAAGACAGCACGGGCAATGAGTACATTGTGCCAGCGGGTGATATTCAAGTGATGAGTGCAGGGAAAGGCATTATGCACTCTGAGTTCAACCCTTCAAAAGACGAGGCCGTCAACTTTCTGCAAATTTGGATAGTGCCGAGTGAGAAGGGAGGCGAGCCACAGTATTCTCAGCGTGCTTTCGGCAATAGTACGCAATCAGGCGAATCTTCGGGTGCAAAAGAACTTCTTGTAAGTCAAGATGGCAGCAATGAATCGCTTACCATAAAGCAAGATGCATCTATTACCCGCATTCAGCTAAAAAAAGATGAACAAATTGAACAGGTTACTGAGGGCAGAAAAGGGTACCTTCACGTGGTAAGCGGCACTGCAAATGTAGTGTTAGCCAGTGAAAATGCTCCCATTTCAGTAAACCCAGGTGATGGGGTTGGAATTTATGAGCATGAGACGGTAAAAGTTTTAGGAAACGATCCGTTTGTAGCACTATGGTTCGATTTACCAAGTTAGGCTAAATGTTCATAAATTCAATTATTTATTACAAAATGTGTATCTTCACTTCACGAAATTAATTGACGTGGTATTATGACTTTAACGTAGTGTTTCAGCCGCGCCTTAGTGGTCTTCGCCTTAAGCGCGAAAAACCTTAATTGCGATGAAATACTACTTGTGGTTTTTATAGATGTCAGTGAGATACTAGAGTGATAAAAATAATCCTAGCAGATGATCATGACTTGGTCAGAACAGGGATACGCCGAATTCTGGAAGATGTAAGTGACTTTACCATTATGGCCGAGGCAAAAAATGGTGAGGACGCTGTACAGCTGTGCCGAAAAAACGCACCAGATGTGGTACTCATGGACGTAAACATGCCTGGTATTGGCGGTTTAGAGGCAACAAAGAAAATTGTGCGTATGTCTGAAAATACGCGGGTTATTTGTGTTTCTATGCATAAGGAAAGCCCAATACCTTTGCAGGTAATGGAAGCTGGCGCGTTTGGATTTCTTACGAAAGATGCCGAGCCTGAAGAAGTCATTATGGCTATTCATAAAGTATTTGGCGGCCAGAAGTATATTGATAGTGAAGTAGCTAACAACATTGCGGTAGGTAAGCTGTCACCCAGTAATAACAACCCATTTGATGATTTATCAAGCCGCGAGCTGAACATTGCTCAACGCCTTACAAAAGGGCAAAACGTTAAAGACATCGCCAATGAGCTTAGTATTTCAGCGAAAACGGTAAACACCTATCGCTATAGAATGTTCGACAAGCTAGGAGTAACCTCTGACGTTGAACTAACGCATTTGGCACTTCGCCATAAGCTTATCGACCCCAATCTACTGTAGTTAACTCCAATTCGACTATGCCAGCCTTTGATTCAGCTGCTTTCCTAAAGAATCTTACTTCACAACCTGGTGTTTACCGCATGTACAACTCACAGGATGAAGTAATATATGTAGGAAAGGCAAAAAATTTAAAGAAGCGTGTTTCTAGTTATTTTCGCACAAACGTAGACAACGCAAAGACACGCTCCTTGGTTAGCCAAATACATCAGATGGATGTCACTGTGGTTAACAGCGAAACAGAAGCGTTTTTGCTAGAAAACAACTTTATAAAGAAGTACAAGCCGCGTTACAACGTAGTGATGCGCGACGACAAGTCGTACCCCTTTATATTTCTATCTGACCACCCGCACCCAAGACTGTCTTTTCACAGAGGCCCGCAAAAGAAAAAGGGCGAATATTTTGGCCCGTACCCTAGTGCATGGTCTGTGCGTGAGAGTTTGCGCTCTATGCAGCGGATATTTCCAGTAAGGCAATGCGAAGATAGCTACTACCGTGCCCGCAGTAGGCCTTGTTTACAATATCAAATGCAGCGATGCAGTGCGCCTTGTGTTGATGGCTATGTGTCGGACGAAGAATATAAAGAACAGGTAAATTTTGCCCGATTATTTTTAAAGGGCAAAAATCAGCAAGTAATTGGTAGCCTCGTTGAAAAAATGGAAAAGGCAAGCGAAGCCCTTAACTTCGAAGCCGCCGCCCGCTATCGAGATCAGATTAACGCGTTACGTAAAGTTCAAGAGCGTCAGTGGGTTGCTGGTACGCAGGATGAAATGGATGTATTTGGGTTTGCTTTTAAAGGCAATATGGCGTGTATTCAAGTGATGTTTATACGTGATGGCCAGCTATTAGGCAGTAAGGCATTTTTCCCGAAGGTCCCTAATACAGCTGACGAACAAGAAGTTTTCGAGTCTTTCTTCCTGCAGTTTTACTTAGCAGGCAATAAAGTTATACCAAAACAAATTGTGCTAGCTAACGATCTCAGCGATCAGGACGCCATTATAGAGCTACTTTCAAGTGAAGCGGGCCACAAAGTTACCTTTTTTAAAGGTGCACGTGAAGAGAAAAGAAAATATCTGCAGCTGGCACAGGCAAATGCAGTTAATGCATTGGATGCACAATATAGCCAGCAGAAATCAGTTTTTGCGCGCTACTTGAGTCTAGAAGAAGCATTGGAAGTCGATAAACCACTTCAACGCATGGAATGTTTCGATATTAGTCACACGTCGGGTCAGCAAACTGTAGCATCTTGCGTAGTATTTAATAGAGAAGGGCCGCTTAAAAGCGATTATCGTCGTTACAATATCGAAGGAATAACGCCTGGTGACGACTACGCAGCAATGGCGCAAGCATTGAAGCGCAGATACAAAAGCGTTAAAGAAGTACAAAAAATCCCTGACCTGTTAATAATAGATGGCGGTAAAGGGCAGCTTGCACAGGCTGAAGCATTTTTCGAAGATTGGCCACACGATAAGAAGCCAATGTTGCTTGGTGTAGCAAAAGGGGTAACTAGAAAAGCGGGTTTAGAAACGCTGATTCTTGCCGGAAACCACGACGTGGTGTCGATGGACAGCCATGCACCTGGTCTTCATCTAGTGCAACACATTCGCGATGAGTCACACCGTTTTGCTATTACTGGGCACAGAAATAGACGCCAGAAAGTGAAAACCACTTCAAGCCTTGAAAGTATACCGGGTATTGGCGCGAAGCGACGTCAGCAGCTTCTTAAGTTCATGGGCGGCCTACAAGGCCTTAAGAAGGCAAGCAAAGATGAAATTGCCAGCGTACCTGGCATTAGCCAAGACTTAGCGGAAACAATTTACGACCATCTTCACAACTAAATATTGGCTGTTACAAGCATTACGTTGTGTTTTAAGGTAATGTGTTACCAGAATAATAGCTGTATAGCAGCGCTAAACGCCCAAAGCGGCAAGATATTGAGACGTATTTTTTATGTGGACTGTTCCAAATTGCATTACTCTATTCAGAGTAATCCTTATTCCCGTTTTTGTAGTTGTTTATTTTCTAGATTGGAAGTGGGCGCACGAGGCAGGTGCTTTTATTTTCTGGCTTGCAGCAATCACAGATTGGTTTGATGGTTATTTAGCAAGAAAACTTCAACAATCAACACCCTTTGGTGCATTTTTAGATCCAGTTGCCGACAAGCTTATCGTTGGTGCAGCGCTTCTAATGATTACGCATAGTTATGCAACGCTTTGGATAACGCTTCCTTCAATAGCGCTGCTAGTTCGTGAAATTTATGTGTCTGCGTTAAGAGAGTGGATGGGTTCAAACGGTGTAAGAGACGCCGTTCAGGTTTCATTTATCGGTAAAGCAAAAACAACTGCTCAAATGTTGGCCTTAATTGGGTTGTTGTCGGGTTTAGAAACCTTTATGGGCTTTCCAATTTATTGGGTAACGCTTGGATATATTTTACTTTATATCGCTGCGGTGCTGTCAATTTGGTCAATGATTGTTTATTCAAAAGCAGCGTGGCCTCATTTAAAAGGCGGGGTATCGTCGGCGAATTGATCGCGCATTAATCAATGTGAATAAAAAATTAGCAAACGATCATGAAAAGCCGCATTTATCTCAATTTAAACGTTTTTTCGTATTGACAGTTTTGATTGGGTAGGTAGAATGCACCACACATTTCGAGAGGACATCACCGAAACGAAATGTAAGATTAAGGCATGCGGGAATAGCTCAGTTGGTAGAGCACGACCTTGCCAAGGTCGGGGTCGCGAGTTCGAATCTCGTTTCCCGCTCCAATCCTTAGAGGATGCTTTAATCACGCGCCAGTCGCACTGGCGGAATGGCAGAATGGCTATGCAGCGGATTGCAAATCCGTCTATCTCGGTTCGACTCCGGGTTCCGCCTCCATAGAGCTGCAACGCAGCATCAGGTTCTACGCCTGACACCTTTGCTGAAAAGCAACCCGATGCCCGGGTGGTGAAATTGGTAGACACAAGGGATTTAAAATCCCTCGCTGGTAACAGCGTGCCGGTTCAAGTCCGGCCCCGGGCACCATTTACTTTCTCCTAGAAAACAAAGATTGATTCTTTTCTTATTGAGATATTTGTTTCCTGTTATTCAATAATAGATTGCTTGTTAAAGCGATTATTCACAAAGGCTATGTCAAACGTTCGCGGCGTTATTTAACGGTTTCTTTACAGAGAACCTATTGAAGGCCATTCAGCTTAGTTCACACTGTTACCAAAAATTAATTTAAACCTCTCAGAACAGTTGAGCGCATAGGCGCAGTATCATTCAGTCAGCACATCAAGCAAAGTCAATACTGTTGTGCTTGATATTACACCAGCTCTTAAATTTAAACCTGTGATTCGGAACCGTATACTAGCTTATGTTTAGAAATATGTTGAGTTGGAGAAGAGACAGGATCACGGCTGCTTGATATCGTACATAAATATTCTGACTAGAAGCTTGTGTCAATTAAGACCAATAATACAATTTACGTTTCTTTATCGAACGGTTCAAATAAACTGTAAAGATTGAAGATGCAACTACTGACGCATTCAATGAAATGGTCCTTGTGGGCAAGGGTAACTAAAAATACTGTTGAAGCCAAAGTAAAAATTGATAACCTAAAAAGCCCAGCTGTAGGAATACAAGAACGCTGCTAATAATCAGAAACAATAAAACTGTGATCGAATAGTCTTTTTGAGTTGCTTTGTAATACAAGCTATCGCGAAGTGATACGATCTGCTCACTATTACGAAAGTTTGTAGCTTTTGTTTGCTTTATAGCTTCATCAAGAAATGTAGGCTTTATTGTAATAGGACATTTAGAGCTTAGAAATACTAGAAACTCAGCTTTGTTTGTGTTTGACGACAGTTTCAGTATTTCCCTCGAGTAATAGTAAATAGGTCCAGCGTGGTGTCTACCGAAGCTTCTTACAAACAGAAAAAAGTTGTACGCTATAACTATTAGAGCTATTTCATACAAGGTTATGTATTCGAAGATTGACCTATTAACGTTTAATTTAATAACGTCAATTTCTGGAATATTTTTGATTCGTGCGCTTGTTGTAAAGTCATCTATTGGGCCATCAGTTATTGCTCTAAATTCAATAAATTCTCCACTATTAATCAAATCAAAATCAATCATAATAGAGTTTTGTTCAACTACACTGAGACTTACATCTAGTTCATTCGGGAATTTATTAGCTATCTCTACTGCTAAAATGTTCGATCCTTGAATGAATAGTTCAGGCTGCTTGACAATCATTGAAGTGTCAATCATATGCGAGCCAGTGTTCGTTAACACAAAATAAGAGCTATGTAGCGATTTTACCTCATTATTTTTGAAAAGAATCTTCGTGTGCTTACCTATTGAAAGGTCTGACAATGACTGTATATGTGAGGTGTTTTCAATTTCTAGTGAATAAGTATTTGACCATTGTGTATACACTAAAGTTAACACGGAGACTGTAAGCGCAAGAGCATTAAGTAATCCAGAAAATGAGACTTTCTCTGCGTTCTTTAAAATCCTTAATAAATTAGAATCCTTTCCAATCATCCCTTTTAGTTCCGTATTACCTTATTTTGAAAATGTAAGTATACCTATTGTTAGCTAAATCCCTCTGGTTCACCCAATTATCCATGAGATAATGCTCGGAGTCGGGGCATGCTTGGTTACACCCTTGGAATCCAAACATTCACGTTGGACCACGTTGAAGCTTACGCAGGTCAATGAAATTGGTCAACTTTAGTATCCTTTTTTTCTGCTTGAGTGCATGCTCTGTGGAAGCGAAATGGCTGCTAAAATAGAACATAAGCGAAGAAGCAAAAAATGGCACAGCTCGAAGCTACACGTTCGCGGCGTTATCTAACGGCTTCAATGACTCATCAATTTTTTGCTGCTCATCGCCAGATAATTCAGGCTCATAGGCCTTAGGCTTTCCATAAAGATAGCCTTGAAGATAGTCGGCCTTCGCGTTTGCTAGCCACTGTGCTTCTTCTTCAACTTCTATGCCTTCAGCAATAACTTCAATGTTGTTAGCCTTTGCGATGCGTATGAGGTTAGTAACGATATTTTGTTTGTACTCGTCTATATGTACATCTCGCACCAACTCCATATCAATCTTCACGTAATCTGGGCGTAGTGTTTGTAGTAAGTTCAAGCCCGACCAACCCGAACCTATATCGTCTAATGCGACTTGAAAGCCCGCATTTCTGTAAAAAGCTAAAATCCCCTTAAGGTGGTTTATATCTGTGGCACGATGTGTTTCAGTAACTTCAAACACAACGTCTTCGGGTTTCATACCAATTTCGTTAATGCTTGATGCTGTAGCGCGTAAACAATAAGACGGGTCGTAGATGCTTGAAGGGTTGAAGTTAATGAACAGTTTTCCGCCTAGTTTTGCTTTAGCGGCACATTCTACCGCCGAGCGCCTAGCCACCAAGTCAAGAGAAAACAATAAATCAGAACTCTCGGCTAGTTTAAACGCCAGCGCTGGAGGCACTATAGACCCGTGATCATCGCGCACTCTAAACAGCCCTTCGTGAGCAAAGTTAGATTTATCTTCTACACGCACAATGGGTTGAAACCAACTTTCGTAGCGTTCTTGCTCAACGCTTTCAACTAACCATTTCGCCTGAAATCGATTAAACAATATTGCCAGTGTCGTCATGCGTCCCATTTCATCTATGTTAGGGGAATCGCTTGTTTCGGTAGTCGTTACCTTGGTGTTTTCTAATTCTTTACTTTCAAGGGCGCCATTTAATGATGTTAGAAAACGTTGAATTTGCGAACTATTTACCAAACAAGATATGCAGTGCGATGATTCCTGCTGCGCATTAAGTTGCATTGAGCCGCAAAGACCAGCCACTTTGCCAAAGGTTTCTACCGTGGGTACAAAGATCCAAAAGTAGGTTGTTTCGAAAAAATAATCATCAACAGATTCGCAATCGGCACAATACATGGCAGGCAACTCCTTATTTAAGGTAATGGTTATACGCTATTACTTGAAACTCGGATTAGCACAGGCTGGTAACCTATAAAGTTAGGGCTAAGCTTCAAACTGTGATAACTTTCGCATTTTAAATAAAGCAAAAGTTTACACCCTTGAATTCAGTTATGTCTCTTCGGTTGGAAGAGTTAAGTAAAGCAGAAAGGCCCTTTCATGCAAGGGGAAGTAAAGTAAAGCGTTGTGAAGCGTGTCTGTTACCGTTAAGTAACTGTATTTGCAGTTATGTTCCAACGCCGAGCACCGAAGTAGCGGTGCTGTTTCTGATGTATAAAGGCGAATATTATAAGCCAACTAATACAGGCCGTCTGATTGCTGATGTGGTGTCTGAGAACTACGCGTTTTTATGGCAGCGGACACAACCACATCCACAAGTATTATCTCTTTTAAACAACAGCAATTATGAGCCAATTGTCGTATTCCCTCATGAATATGCACAGCCTGAACGCTGCGTAAACAGTGTTGAAAGAAAGACAAACAAGAAGCCTTTGTTTATTTTTCTGGATGGGACATGGCGAGAAGCTAAAAAAATGTTCGTTAAAAGTCCTTATCTTCAGCGCCTACCTGTACTTGGAGTAAGTACGGAAGTGTCTTCGGATTACCTGCTGCGTGAATCAACCCATGCTTTTCAACATTGCACAGCCGAGGTTGGAATAAGCGTGTTAGACATGGCTGGCGAGACTGACGGTGCGCAGGCCTTAGCTCAATATTTCAGCATATTTCGACGTGAGTATTTAAAAGGTAAACCGCACTTAAGAGACAAATTAGATTTTGCGGCCTCACAAGTAAAAAATGACTGTTAGTTGAGTGTTTTTCAGCGGTATATGCATTTAAACGCCCATTTATTTGCGAAACACCTGATTTACATCCACTATTTTGATTACGTTAACAATAAAATTGCGAGTGAGTAATGACGTCTCCATTAATCAAAGTAAGTGATGTTGCACGAATGATGCAGGAACGCCCCGTAACATTACTCCGTGCGGTAATGGATGACCCTATAACAAACACACCAGATGCAAGGAATGCCATGGTACTGCCTGCCTCTGTCGATTTTGATTTAGACGATGAAGGCAGCGACCATGCAACGGGTTATCCTCACAGCATGCCGGATGTTGAAATATTATCACTGTATTTAGGCAAGCAAGGCATAACTGAAAACACGCCAGTTGTCGTTTACGATACAAGGGGAATGTTCAGTGCACCACGTGTATGGTGGATGCTTAAAGCAATCGGACATCAGGAAGTTTATATTCTTGATGGGGGGCAAAAGGCGTGGGAGGCTGCTGGGCTACCCACGGCAGAACAACAACAGTATGGCAAGCTTACTTATCATGGGCATGCTCGAACAGGGTGGTTTGTAAACGCACAAACTGTTTCAAACGCACTTAAAACAGATACCCAACTTGTAGATGCAAGAAGTCGCCCGCGGTTTAATGGTGAGGTAAGTGAGCCGCGCCAAGGTGTGCGTTCCGGGCATATGCCTGGAGCACTCAACCTGCCTTTTATGGAGTTGCTTAATAACGGCCATTTGAAAGAAGTCGATAAACTCTATGATACTTTTAAGCAGCACAGTATCGACTTAACAAAACCTATTATTTGCACCTGCGGCTCTGGTGTTACAGCATGCATCGTAGGTATTGCGGCTGTAATGTGCGGCGCTACTCAGATTTCCGTTTATGACGGTTCTTGGTCAGAATGGGGAGCAGACTTGCAATATCCAGTGGTCACTGCGAATTAAGAGTTACGCAATAGTAATTTCAAAGTAAAAACATCAGCGAAAAAGGTAGTGAAAAGGTAGTAAAAAGGTAGGTGGAAGCGCTAGATAGCGTTACACTATTGCGCAAAGAAAGTATGTTAACGAGAAGCGCAAATGAGTGATAATGCTACGTTCATTAACCTGTTTAAAAACCAACTGCGCAATACACCTCCCAAAATAGTTGTTCTTACTGGTGCAGGAATTTCAGCAGAATCGGGCATTAAGACATTTCGTGATAACGATGGCCTGTGGGAAAACCACAGAGTAGAAGAGGTGGCCACTCCAGAAGCTTTCGTTGAAAACCCTGCGTTAGTTTATCGTTTTTACAATGCAAGACGGGAACAGCTTCAGTCTGCTTCTGTAAAAGCAAATGAGGCACACAAGGCACTCGCAAAGCTAGAAAAAGCATTTCAAGACAACTTATTACTCGTTACGCAAAATGTTGATAATCTGCACGAGCAGGGCGGAAGTAATAGAGTACTGCACATGCATGGTGAACTGCTTTCTGCACGTTGTTCACGGTCAGAAAAAACTTTTGTTTGGCGTGATTCATTTGATGAGAACACACCTTGCCCATGCTGTGGTGGTAAAACGCTGCGCCCTGATATTGTTTGGTTTGGTGAGATGCCGCTATACATGGATGATATATATAATGCATTATCTAACGCAGATATTTTTATTGCCATAGGTACGTCTGGAAACGTATATCCGGCTGCTGGATTCGTGCAGGTAGCACAAGAAGCTGGCGCATACACGATAGAAGTGAATTTAGCGCCAAGTTCAACCAATGCACTATTCGACGAATCTATAACAGGGTTAGCTAGTGCTGAAGTGCCGGCGCTTGTAGAGATAATAATAAACCGCACCGCTGGTTTATAAAGGGTTGATATGCCGTATTTAAATGAATTTCTAACCATCGCAATAGTGCACTTAGTTGCTGTAGCAAGCCCTGGCCCCGACTTTGCCATAGTAGTGCGAAATAGTGTGTCTTATGGGCGCAAAATTGCGATGTATACGAGTGTAGGCATTGGAGCCGCAATACTGTTGCACGTTATCTATTCACTTGTTGGTTTAAGTGTTGTAATTGCAACAACACCATGGCTATTCCAAACGTTTAGTTACTGCGCTGCCGCGTATCTTCTTTACTTAGCTTTTGGTGCACTTCGAAGCGGGCCTCCTAAGCATTCTGATGTGGATGTAGATACTGAAGCACCACCGGAAATTTCACCTAAAAAAGCATTGTGGATGGGATTTCTTACCAACGGGTTAAACCCAAAAGCAACACTGTTTTTTCTTACGCTGTTTACCGCCATAATCAGCGTCGATACACCTTTTACCGTTAAACTGGGTTATGGAATTTACCTAGCGCTTGCGACAGGGTTATGGTTTTGCTTTCTTTCGTATTTGCTAAGCACCAGCAGAGTTGCGGAGTTGTTGGGTAGAAAGGGGTATTGGCTTGACCGTGCAATGGGCGTTCTTCTTGTTGGCTTGGCGTCTAAATTAATTATTGGTTAGGTTACTAGTAACCGCCATGCAAGCATTCGATGACGTTAATTGTTATAATTGTGCCGATTTAGCGGAAAGTAACATAAAGAGTAGCGAGTGAACGACGTACAAAAAGATAAACTGCAGCAAACACTTAACAGACAATATAATTTTAATGTTAAGCAAATACTGTCTAACGCCGCATCCCTAACGAAATCAAATTACAGTGCATTACTTCAAGGCAGCGTCGTATTGTTCTTAACCTTTGTCGTCATAGGGCTTTTGGCACAGCCTTATATTACGGTGAATAATGACGGCACGTATGTGTTTGAGCATCAATCGATTATTGAAATCATCGCGATATGTATTGTATCTCCGCTTATAGCGGGTCTCTACATGATGGGAGTAATGAACGCCAGAGCACAGAAAACATCTGTATTCACTGTTTTCAGCTTTTTTCCGTTGCTTTTCTTACTCGCCCTTACGCAGTTAGTAAACAGTATCCTTGTTCAGTTAGGGCTGGTGTTACTTATTATTCCAGGACTGTATTTTTATCTTGCATCGTCATTTTCATTAATGCTGGTAGCAGATAGAAAGCTCACACCAATAAGCGCTATTATTCTATCTTGCCGAGTTTTTAATGCTTACTGGACGCAAATTGCAGCAGTTTACGGCGTACTGTTCCTACTTTTTCTTAGCGCGCCGCTTACGCTTGGTTTTTCATTGATCTGGGTATTGCCTTTTTACTTCAGTGTTATGGGTTTGCTGTATCAAGAACTTATTGGCGAGCAGGAGGGAGGCAAAGAAGCACCAATTCATGATGTCAATGAGTCTCGATTTGATGCATAAAAGAGAAACGTCAAAAATCGTTTTAATCACGCTAGGTGTTTTAGCGGTTATCGTAATTAATGCCATTATTTTTACCGACCAAGAGCCCGATATTTTAGAGGTACCGAAAACAGTTGAGGCCCATAAACCTGTGCCTGACTTTTCGGTTTACACTAATGTAAAAGAAAAGAAGGCAGCGTTTTTCAATTATCTTCGTCCAGAGGTTGAAAAACAAAACGCCTATTTGCTTTCTCTCCGTCATTATATTCAAACGCTTTACCGAAAAGTCCTTGTTAACGAGTCATTGACCGACGACGATATTGAGCGCTTAACGTGGTTGGAAAATGAGTATCGAGTTAAAGCAAAACAGCCGCTTCAAAAAAAGTTGGAAGCACTTATGCTGAAAGTAGACATTCTTCCTGTTGAACTTGTATTGGTGCAGGCTGCGAATGAGTCTGCCTGGGGTACTAGCCGCTTCGCACGTAAGGGATATAACTTCTTTGGCTTGTGGTGTTTCTCTAAAGGTTGTGGGTTTGTACCAAGTAGACGTAACGACGGTGCATCTCATGAAGTTGCGAAGTTTGAAAATGTGTCACGTGCAACGTATACCTACATGCGAAATATAAACCGACACGACGCTTATGAAGACTTACGGGAAATACGCGGCAGATTACGCGCAAATCAAATTCCTATTACGGGCGTAGCGCTTGCTGAAGGGTTAATGAATTATTCAGAGCGAGGAGCCGCTTATGTGGAAGAGCTTCAAACCATGATTCGATTTAACGAGGAGTTTTTAACCGAATGATACGTGCAGCTTTATTATTAGCGTCAGCTCTATGTGGCTTGTCTGGCTTAACCGCACATGCTGAATCCATCGACGTAGAGTACAGTCGTTTTTACAGCCATGTTAAAAAGTTGGATAACGAAGATACACAAGCGCTTCAATTTGCATTTGGTTTTATTAGGGTTGGAGAAGGGCGTCTTTGCGGAATAAACAACGCTGAAATAGTGACTGATAAACAAACGTTACCCCTAGAGGTAAGCAATGAAGGGCGTTTTACCGTGCCCACTGAAAAAGCACTAAAGCTAGCCAATGCACTTGTTCGCATAGATTTAAAAGAAGTGGCGAATGTATGTGATATGTCAGTCCAGCTTGAAACGAAGGTCGAATATCTAAAGCAGTATTATTCACAGGAAGAGCTGTCATTTCTGTTTGAACAATACGCAGCGTTTTTTAATGAAATGGGGAGCTTCCTGTCGTTCCTTATGCCTTCTGTTAAAGGCCTAATGATTCAATTCGACGACAAAAACTTAGATTTTATTACACCACAGGGTGTACAAATAAATAATGGTGTACTTCAGCTAGAGCAGCAGTGGATAAGCGAAGCGAAGGGTTTAACATTACCCCATGCGCCGCTTCGCATTACGGCTATGGCATCAAGTTGATAATTGATAGCGTATTTGCTCTGCCAATCGTGAAATAGTTTCTTCACCTTTTGCGCAGAGCTCCTGAGCCCTATGAAACTCCATTATTCCAACATCAGTAAGCTGGGGCTCGATAAGGATATCAGGTGGGTCACCGGCCAAACGTGAACGAGTGACTCGTGCCTGCAATATCTCTAATGAAGAACTCATAACGCTCATGATCCCAGGTGGATTGCGCTTACTGGCTTTTGCAGGCACTTCTGTTACTTCTTCTTCAATTTTTTCAATTACATCAGACGCCACAGAGCCTTCTGTTTTTTCTACGCCTTCCGAATCATTTTCGATAAGCTTCTGTTCCTCATCAGCTTTATTATCATCGTCTTTCGAATCGGGGGAAAACCATTGACGTAATACGTTTTGACTTTTAGTAAAGAAGTCTTCCGTTTTTCGTTGATTTTCTTCATGATCGTTGCGTAACTTTTCTAAGCGCATGGGCCTAAAATCTGCGTTTAAGTTAACAGCAATTACGAAGTCTGCGCCTAATTGTCGACACAAATTTACAGGTACAGGGTTAACTACTGCACCGTCCACAAGCCATCTATCACCGTGTGCTACAGGGCTGAATAAGGCTGGAATAGCACAAGATGCTTGAATAGTATCGCCTATAGGTCCGGAGTTAAAAACAACTTCTCGGCCGGTGTATAGGTCAGTAGCAACTGACGCAAACGGCTTTTGCATTGCTTCATAAGTCTCTACACAAAAATCTGCTGCAAGCTTATCGAACACTTTCTGGCCGCTAGCAATACCACCACGACGCAAGCCAACTCCCATCAGTGCGAGTACCTGCCAATCGCTTAGTGAACACGCCCATTCTTTTAACTCTTCAAGCCTACCACTTGCGTAAGCAGCACCAACGTAGGCACCAATTGAACAACCGGCTACAACGTCGATGCGTACGCCAAGCTTTTCAAGTGCTTCAATTATACCTATGTGTGTCCAACCGCGCGCCGCGCCTGCGCCTAACGCAAGTCCTATTTTCATCTATTTGGTTTCCATGATGTTGACGATTTCAATGGCGTTATCGCTATCTACCATTTCGGCATTGTTAGTATCAGTAAAAGACGGTTCATCAAACCCAATATCGCCATCTTCTACAGGGCCATCCTGAGTAGTAATTGATTTGAAGTCATGAAGATTACTGTCGATTAAGTGCGAGGGCGCTACGTTTTGAAGCGCTCTAAACATTGACTCAATTCTTCCAGGAAAGCGTCGATTCCAATCTTGTAGCATCGCTTTTATGTTCTGACGCTGCAAGTTTTCCTGACTTCCACATAAATTACACGGAATAATTGGAAACTCGACAGCCTGAGAGTACTTCTCGATGTCCTTTTCGCTGCAGTAGGCAAGGGGACGAATTACAATGTGCTCGCCATTGTCACTCACAAGTTTAGGCGGCATTGATTTTAGCTTGCCACCATGGAACATGTTCAAAAAGAAGGTTTCTAGCATGTCGTCTCTGTGATGACCCAGGGCAATTTTAGTTGCGCCTAATTCCTTCGCGGTGCGATACAAAATGCCTCGGCGCAGCCTTGAACACAAAGAGCACGTTGTTTTTCCCTCTGGAATTTTGTCTTTAACTATAGAGTACGTGTCTTCTTCTACAATTTTGTAGTCTACACCAACGCTATCAAGATATTCTGGCAATATGTGTTTTGGAAAACCTGGCTGTTTTTGGTCAAGGTTTACCGCTACGATGTCAAAATGAATAGGCGCAATTTTTTTAAGGAAAAGTAAAATATCAAGCATGGTGTAGCTGTCTTTACCGCCAGATAAACACACCATTACTTTATCGTTGTTTTCAATCATGCCAAAATCGCCAATGGCTTTACCCACGTTACGGCGAAGTCGCTTCTGAAGTTTGTTGAAATTATACTTTTGCTTGCTTTGTGCTGCGTTTGATACCGCATCGTTAGCACTAGCACTGGTTGTGCCTAAACTCATAATTAACTAGCTTGTTTCGTTCTAAAAACGCCATTATACAATAAAGCGTGTTTTTGAAACCATGGTTGCTGTCGTTAATTTATGCACATAGCGTAATAAAACGTTACTTACATTTTTTATTTAGCCAGTGGCGAAACAAAACCATCCGGCTTTATGGCTAAAACGTCACAGTTGAGTTCATCAATAACGTGTTCCGCAGTGTTTCCAATAAGTGCCGCAGATAGGCCTACGCGCCCCACAGTACCGATTATTACTAGCTCTGCATCAATATCTTTGGCAACTTGCGGTATCACTTTTTCAGGGAGGCCCTCTTTCACGATACACTTTTCATCGGGAACACCATATTTAAGCGCGTGTGCCTGCATCTCATTATTGTGGTGATTCTTAACCGCATTATGATAGTTCTCAGGGTCGAACTCTGGCACTTCAATGGCGACATTAAGCGGTGTTGTTGGATAGCTATTAACTAGATTCACATTGCCTTTGAGTAACGTGGCGTAGTCGTTTGCGATAAGTGTAATTTTATCATTTAGGGCAGCATGTTCATTGTCTTCGCTACCCACGTTAACTGCAGCGATTATCTCGCCGTTTTCCGGCCAATCGTGGTCTTTAACTAATAGTACAGGGCAGGGACATTTACGCATTAAATGCCAATCAGTTGGCGTAAATAGTACAGACGCCAAGTCATCATGTCGCTTTGTGGCTTTTACAACAAGATCAACCTTGTCGTTTAACGTATAGGAAATAATTGATTCGTAAGCGCGGTTGTTCCACTCAACCACAATATCGGCTTCTTGGAATCCTAAAGCATTCAAGTGGTTCTTTAACCACTTTGCTTGTTCATTGGTAACCGCGTCGCGCATTGACTCACGCTCATCGCCGCTTAACATTGTGGTCATGTCGTAAGAAAGGTCGTAAACCACTAACATAGCAGTAACCGAAGCGCCTGTTTTTGCGGCTAGTTCAAA
Source organism: Alteromonas sp. S167 (assembly GCF_036864375.1). Classification (NCBI taxonomy): domain Bacteria; kingdom Pseudomonadati; phylum Pseudomonadota; class Gammaproteobacteria; order Alteromonadales; family Alteromonadaceae; genus Alteromonas; species Alteromonas sp. S167. Next base: position 14,698 of record NZ_JAZETR010000011.1, on the reverse strand, counting down.
CGCCCGGCTTAACGCAGGCTGGCTGTCTCGTTCAGTATCAACAATCGCTAAAATATGTCTACACTCAATCATGTGATGTCCCGTTAAAACGAACCATATATGTTTAGTGTAAACGACAAACTCGAAAACGAAAGTTGAACTAGATCAATATTTTGCTAATTCGAAAGGTGATGGCTAGTGAACTTAAACATAAGTTCTTAAGTGCCCACCTATCCGTTGCACACAATACTCGGGCCGTTTAAAGCCTCTAGTTTCTCGTTTAAGCGGTCAAAGTTCTTGATAGTAATAAGTCTGCCGTCTACCTTAATAATATCTTCTTTTTGAAAACGACTGAGTAAACGACTAATTGTTTCTATGGTAAGCCCTAAATAATTTCCAATTTCGTTTCGTGTCATCGTTAGATGGAATTCACGATGTGAGAAACCACGCTCTTCGAAACGTTGTGATAGATGAGAGATAAAATACAACAAACGCTCTTCTGCTGTACGCTTATTGAGTAGCATGATCATGTCGTGATCTTGTTTAATTTCAGCACTCATAAAGCTCAATATTTGATGTCTTAGTTTCGGGAACTGCACCGACATTTCATCAAGAGTTTCGTAGGGGAGTTCACATACCATTGCCGTTTCCAGCGCTTGTGTGTAGCTTTGGTGTTTATTCTCACGCAGCGCGTCAAAGCCTATGATATCGCCTGGAAAATGGAAGCCAGTAATTTGCTCCTCGCCTTCGTTATTGGTTACAAAAGACTTAAAAGAACCCGTGCGCACAGCAAATAAAGAGCGAAATGTATCGCCCGTACTAATTAATATATCACCTTTGTGAAGGGGCTTTTTACGCTCGATAATGTCATCTAAAGATTCAATTTCAGTTTTATTCAGTGCCACAGGTAAACACAAATGGCTAAAACTACAGTTCTGACAGTGAATTGAAAACTGGCTTCCTGCGCTCATGACAAGACCTCACAATAGTTATGGTTATTTACCAATAATACCGCAAGCTTTAAAGGATTGCCCGATAAATCAAAAGCACTGAATATAAAGCCATTAACACCGCAATGACTTGTCGGGTAACAGTATGTTGAAAGCCACGTAAAAGAAGCTGGCTGCCTGCACTGGCGGCCAACAATGTTGGTAAGGTTCCCAGTCCAAAAAATAGCATTAACGCCGCACCTTGCGTTGCATTACCTGCGGCTAAAGACCACGTAAGTGTAGAGTAAACAAGGCCACAAGGTAGCCAGCCCCAAATAATACCGTAAGGAATGGCATGCATTGGTGATTTAAAAGGAAGAAACTTTTTAGAAACAGGTTGAAGCTTAGAAAACAAACCTTTACCAAACGATTCTAGTGCGGTTAAAACGGTCCACCACTTTCCTAGATAGCACGCTAATAACAACAGCATAATGCCGCTTAACAGCGTAAGAACATAATTTGCCAAAGGAATAAATTCAGACGCCATTTGGCCAATAGCACCGGTAAGCGCACCTGCAACGGTATAGCTAAATATGCGCCCCAAATTATAGGCAAATGTATAGGGAAGTGGGTTAGCATCCTTTGGGGAAACCATTCTTAGTGCGGCTACGATACCGCCACACATTCCAACGCAGTGCACACCGCCGGCAAGACCAATGAGAAACGCAGATAGATAGTTAATACCTTCCATATTTAGCGCTTCGATTCTTTATTTACTGTTTCTTGGTTTTCACTACCCATGTTTTGTTTTTCTTCTTGACGCTGCAAGGCTTTTCGCTGCTCAGCGAGTTTTTTCTCTTCAGGTGGAAGGTCGTCATCAAACAAAATACTGTAACCTTGACGATCTAAATCTTCAAATTGATTAGACTTTACAGCCCAGAAAAAAATAACAATTGCCAACGCAACGATAATGATAGCAATGGGGATAAGGACGTAAATTATGCTCATTCTATTTCCCTAAAAGCCTTGTTGAATTGGTTACAACAATAATACTGCTTAACGACATACCCACAACGGCCATCCAAGGCGATAAAAGCCCAGTAACTGCAAACGGTAGAACCAATACGTTGTAGCCAACAGCCCAGCCGATGTTTTGTCGAATCTTTTGTTTCACTTTGTGTGCGGTTTCAATCAGCTCAGGCACAGACAGAAGCTGGTCGCCCAGCAAAATAACGTCGGCGGCAGTTTTTGCAACATCAGTAGCGTTGCCAACAGCTATAGCAACATCTGCACTGGCAAGTACAGGAGCGTCGTTAATGCCGTCACCCATCATCATCACTTTTTTACCCTGTTGCTGCATTTCAACTACCGCATTGTATTTTTTGTCAGGTGTAAGCCCGCCAAGTGATTTAGCTATAGGTAACGATTGCGTAACTGTATTTACATTGTCCTGTGTATCACCGCTTAACACGACTAACTCATGAGTTTTTGACAGCACGTTAAGTGTTTCTTTCGTATCTTCACGAAGGCTGTCACTCACTACAAAAGCAGCCAACAGTCGACCGTTTACAGTTAAAAACACATTCGCATCAATGTTCACGTCTTGCGGCTCTACTTTGCAAAACAAAGCTGTACCCATTAAACATTTTGCTTCATTAATCACCCCAGCAATTCCGCCGCCAGGTGTTACTTCAAATTGGCTAACCGTAAATGCTTCAGCTTGATCATCAGGTACTTGCTTAGCGTTCTTTTCACTAGCAGTTTCAGGTGAAGTGGACTTTAAAAAGGCACTTGCAATAGGATGTTCTGAGCGAGTCTCTAGCGCTTGGGCAAGGGCCAACACATTTTGTGCATCCACACCTTCTGCAAACCATGTTTGTGCCAGTGTGAACTTGCCTTTGGTTAATGTACCTGTCTTATCAAGGGCAATAGTAGTTATGCTGGTTACCTGCTCTAACGCGTCTGCACGTTTAAGTAAGATACCTTGGCGATTAAGTTTGGCCATTGAACAAGTTAGTGCTGAAGGCGTAGCTAAGCCTAAAGCGCAAGGGCATGTCGCCACCAACACGGATATGGTTATCCAAAAGGCTTCTGTACTGCCTTGCAATGACCAGTATCCATAGGTACAAGCAGAAATAAGAAGCACGGCAACAACAAAATACCTAGAAAAGTTATCAGCAAGCTGTGCGGCTTTAGGTTTGTTGGCCATTGCGCTTGATTGAAGGCGAACTATTTCATTAACCAGCGCATGCTTTAGCGTTTTGGTTACTGATATTGTTAGGCTACCGTCTTGGCAAACAGTACCGCCGTATACAACGCTGTTTTGTGACTTCGATACCGGATTGAACTCGCCCGTTAGCATAGACTCGTCAACCGATGCGCGCCCCTCTATAACCTGGCCGTCAATGGGTATGATCTCACCCGGCTTTACTAACACTACATCGCCAACGACCAAGCGTTTTGCTAGTACATCGGTAATTGTGCCATCGGTAAGCAGTTTACTTGCTGATACCGGCACATGCTGCATCATATTTGCAGATATTTGCGCGGCTCTGTGTCTACTTCTATGTTCTAAAAAGCGACTAAGTAGCAACAAAAATATAAACATGCAGATAGTTTCGAAATACACATCACCGCGCTCTAAAAGGGTAGAGCGTATGCCTGCCAAATAGGTACCGAATACTGCTATGGTTACCGGCACATCCATATTCACCGTTCTAGCGCTTATCGCCTTTACAGCTCCTAAATAAAAGGTGCTGCCCGAATACAAGACTACAGGCGTGGTAAGTGTTAACGCGACCCAATGAAAATACTGCTTAGTTTCAAGCTCAATGGCACCAAACCAGTCAAAATACAGTCCGGTCATCAGCATCATCACCTGCATAGTCATAATGCCAGCCAAACCCAATTTCTTTAAAAAGGTTTTCTGCTCTCGTTTGTAGCTAGCCTCATGCTCATCTGGGTTAAATGGGCTTCCTTCGTAGCCAATGCGTTTTAACGTTGTAAGAATTTGGCTAAGCTTTATTTCAAGTTCAGACCACGTTATTAAGGCTCGACGTTCTTGAACATTTACCGCAACTTGTTTGATGCCATCAACTTTAGACAGCTGCTTCTCTATAAGCCAACCACATGCTGCACAGGTTATTCCTTCAAGTGTCAGCTGAATTTGCTTGTGTTTACCCTCATCAAAAACGAACTCTTCTTGTAGAGCAGGGTCGTCGAATAACGCTAGCTTATCGAGTTTGGTTAAAATGCCATCATCTGACTTTTTAGCCGGCTCTGTTCTGAATTGATAGTAGTCTTCAAGCCCGTTGTTTACGATAGCCTCAGACACAGCTAAACAGCCTGGACAGCACATGTCTCTTGGTTGGCCTAGTACAACGGTTTGAAATTGGCCTATGTCACTGTTAGCAACAGGCAGGCCGCAGTGGTAGCAATCTTTATGTGACATTATGGGTTGAACTTAATAGCACCAGGTTGTGGTAACACCAACGTGTTTTGAATTTTCCAGTTTTCGTCAAAAGGCGTTAGAGAAACGCGCCACTTTCCATCTAGGCTTTGTTCAACAAACCCACGATAAATTCCGTTGGCATCGCGTGAAAGCAATACGCTTACATCACGTTCTTCCAATGTAACATGGTAGAAATTAAGCTTTACCGCATTACCTTCTTTCGGGATACCAGAATGAAACTCAAGCGCAATACTGCCATCTTTGATTGTCAAATCTGTTGTGATGTTTAAACGCTTAGCCACAGCTTCCTTGTCTAGACTTGCATTAATTGCTTTACCTTCTTTGTAGTAGTCGTCTATTACTAGGCTGTCTTCAGTAGATATGGCCAAATTTAAAAGCACGCCGCCCATTATAAGGGTGGCAACTGGAACGGCGATTAAAAACCAGGGCCAGAATTCTTTATACCAAGGTCTGTTCATGTATATGAAGTCTCGTAGTTACTGCATTAACGTTCTTATGGCAAACCTTGATTCACAAGATTTAGCATAAATACACTAACGTAGGCCAAGCACAATATGCTTACTGGCTTGTATTTTCTCATAAAAAAAGCCCCGTGGTAACGGGGCTTTCTCGTCATTTTAATGATTTAGATCATTAATCATTTGAAAGGCTGTACACATAGGCTGCTACAACGTGAATTTTGTCATCACCCAAGGTTTTCTTAAATGATGGCATTACGCCGTTTCTGCCGTATGTTAGCGTTTCTGTAACCGCTCTGTGGCTGCCGCCGTATAGCCAGATATTGTCTGTTAGGTTTGGTGCACCAAGCATTTGGTTACCTTTACCGTCCATACCGTGACATGCTGCACAAGCTGCAAAACGCGCTTTACCCGCTTTTGCAAGCTGAGGGTCTACATCGCGACCGCTAAGGCTTAGTACGTAGTTTACTACTTCGTCGATGCCGTCTTCACCCATCGCATCTAACCATGCTGGCATGGCTGCTTTACGACCAAGCTGAAGGGTTTCAACAATTTTCGCGCCTGAACCACCGTACAACCAATCGTCGTCGGTAAGGTTAGGGAAGCCGCCATTTTGACCACGTGCATCAGAACCGTGACACTGAGAGCAATTTTGTAGGAACAAACGCTGTCCTACTTTGTTTGCTTCAGGGTCTTTTGCTAGTTCTTCTACAGGTACTGCCGCGTAAGCTTCAAAAATTGGGTCGAATTTTTCTGCCGCAAAGTCTAGTTCGCGGTCATACTCAACCAATTTACCTTGCTCTTTCGCTTCAATACGCGCTTGAAGAGACTCTTCTAACGACTGAATATTTTGGTTTGAACTTCTCCAACCTAATAAACCTTCGTAAGCACCTAAACCAGGGTACAGAGCTAGGTATAAGAAGCCCCAAACGATGGTAATGTAGAACATAATTGTCCACCAACGGGGAAGCTGGTTATTCAGTTCCTCGATACCATCAAACTCGTGTCCCATTGACTCGCCTTCAGCTACGCCTGTCTTATTTGAAAGGCACCAGCGTAGAAGGAAGTAGCAACCAATGATTAACCCTAGGGTTATCACTGAAATCCAAATTGTCCAAAACATACTCATGAGTTTAAGACTCCTGCTAATCTTCTTTTGATTTTTCTTTTTCTTCGTCTGCAAACACTAAGTTTGCAGCTTCATCGAACTTCTTTTTGTTGCGGCTGCTAAACGCCCACCACACAATACCGATGAAGCTTACAAAGACGATGACAGTAAAAATGCTGCCTACTATTCCTTGGTCCATATTATTTCAAATGTGTGCCAAGAGATTGAAGGTAAGCAATAAGGGCTTGCATCTCTGTTTTACCCTGTACTGCGGCTTTCGCGCCCGCGATATCTTCGTCGGTGTACGGAACGCCGAATCCACGGAATACTTCCATTTTTTCGCCTGTTAACTCGCCGTTAAGCGTGTTTTCCGCAAGCCAAGGGAAACCTGGCATGTTCGACTCAGGTACTACGTTACGAGGATTTAGCAGGTGAACTCGGTGCCACTCGTCACTGTAACGACCACCAACACGTGCTAGGTCAGGACCAGTACGCTTAGAACCCCATAGGAAAGGGTGCTCCCATACTGATTCGCCAGCAACGCTGTAGTGACCATAACGTTCAGTTTCTGCGCGGAATGGACGGATCATTTGGCTGTGACAACCAACACAACCTTCACGGATGTAGATGTCACGACCTTCCAGCTCAAGTGCAGTGTATGGACGTAGGCCAGTTACAGGTTCCATAGTTTGCTGTTGAAACATCAACGGCGTAATTTGAACCATTGCGCCGAAGCTTATCGCTACTAGGATAAGAACGGTAAGTAGGCCGACATTCTTTTCAATTAACTCGTGTGCATTTTTCATTATTCTGCTCCTTAACTACGCCGGCTGAGTCGCTGGTTCTGCAGCGATACTGCCTTTAGGGGCACGAACGGTCTTCCATGTGTTGTATGCCATTACAAGCATACCAGCCACAACGAAACAACCACCAATGAAACGAACTACGTAGAACGGTTTAGACGCTTCAAGTGACTCTACAAAGCTGTAAGTAAGCGTTCCGTCAGCGTTAACTGCGCGCCACATTAGACCTTGAAGTACACCAGACATCCACATTGCAACGATGTAAAGCACAACGCCAATGGTTGCAAACCAGAAGTGCACGTTAACCAATCTAGTGCTGTACATAGCCGGCTGACCGAACAGAATCGGGATTAGGTGGTAAATCGAACCGATTGATACCATTGCAACCCAACCTAGTGCACCAGAGTGAACGTGACCGATGGTCCAGTCTGTGTAGTGAGATAGTGCGTTAACGGTTTTAATTGCCATCATTGGACCTTCAAAGGTAGACATACCATAGAAAGACAATGAAACAATAAGGAAGCGCAATACAGGGTCTGTACGAAGCTTATGCCACGCGCCTGATAGCGTCATAATACCGTTAATCATACCGCCCCAAGATGGAACGAATAAAATAATAGACATCACCATACCAAGTGACTGAGTCCAGTCTGGCAGGGCAGTGTAGTGTAGGTGGTGAGGACCAGCCCAAATATACAGAGAAATAAGTGCCCAGAAGTGAACAATAGACAGTCTGTAAGAGTAAACCGGGCGACCAGCTTGCTTAGGTACGAAGTAGTACATCATGCCTAAGAAGCCTGCAGTTAGGAAGAAACCTACCGCGTTGTGGCCATACCACCACTGCATCATGGCGTCTACGGCGCCTGCATACAATGAATACGACTTAGTGAAAGATACCGGAATAGCCATGCTGTTACCAATATGCAGAACTGCAACGGTAAGCATAAACGCGCCCAAGAACCAGTTTGCAACATAAATGTGCGAAACCTTACGGATAACAAGGGTTCCGAAGAAATTGATGATATAAGCGATCCAGACCAGTGCCAATAGAATATCGATTGGCCACTCTAATTCAGCGTATTCTTTAGAGCTTGTTAAACCCATTGGAAGGGTGATAACAGCTAAAACAATAACGGCCTGCCAGCCCCAGAAGGTAAATGCGGCAAGTTTGTCACTGAACAGTCTTACCTGGCAGGTACGCTGAACGATGTAGTACGACGTTGCAAATAGCGCACAGCCGCCGAAGGCAAAAATTACGGCATTAGTGTGCAACGGACGCAAACGTGAAAATGTTAGCCATGGTGTGTCAAAGTTAAGCATAGGTGCAAATAATTGCGCAGCAATAAATACCCCTAGGCCCATACCAATGATACCCCAGACTATGGTCATGATGGTAAATTGCCTAACCACTTTATAATTGTAGTTAGGTTGTGCTTGGCTTATTTCACTCATTTTAATGAATCTTCCACTTCAAATGAACTATGGTATCCAACTGCCAAAATAGTGCGGTCGAGACGTGTATCAGCAAGAGATTACGCTTCACACCGAGCTCAGAAAGAGTAATAATTATTGTCTCCAAGCCAGTTGGTACGCGGATGATAAAGTTTTTAGTTACAAAAAGATACCATAAACTACTTAAGCTTGATCTCCGTCAATGAAGAAATACATAAAATTTAAGAAATGCTAATTAACCATAACAGTAAACGATCAAAATTTTTACATTCTCAGCTGCCATTGTTAGCAATTGTGCTTGTAACAATGTGTGTTTTTCTTGCGCATAAATTTCAGCAAACTGCGTTTGACGAGACAAATGTAAGTAATGGAATAGGTAATAGCTGCACGTTTGTCAATGAAACTTGCGAATTCTTAATCGGTAATGACATAGCCATTGCTCACTTTTCAGAAAAGCCCGTTGCTGAAGAGTCGGTCACTGTCACATTTTCAATTCCGCCAAATCATGTAGTGGAAAGTGCCTGGATAGAGGGTGTTAATATGTATATGGGAAAAATTCCAGTGCTACTCGAGCAGGGGCCGCAGGGTAAATGGTCAGGTTGGTTTATGCTGGGAAGTTGCAGTGAACCTGTTATGCGCTGGCAGCTACGGCTAAACATCGCTTCAGAGGAATCACCTGCTTATCTTTATTTCGTTACCCAACAATAAACATTGATAGCGTTAGGCACACAAATTACAGATAAAAAAAAGACCAGCTAAAGCGCTGGTCCTTTTCTCAACATCCATTACTATTACATTTGCGATTGAAGGTAGTTTTGTAACCCTAAGCGCTTAATCAGACCCAACTGTTGCTCAAGCCAGTGAGCGTGGTCCATTTCTGTGTCGTCTAGCAAGACAATTAGCATATCGCGAGTAACATAGTCTTTCTCTGTTTCGCACAGCGCAATAACCTCACGAAGTTTTGCATCAACCTCATACTCAACGCGTAAATCGCTTTCAAGCATTTCAGGCACGTCTTTTCCTACTTTAAAGCCAGTGCGCTTTGTCATATCAGGCGTGCCCTCTAAGAACAGCATTCGCTCAATAAGCTTTGTGGCATGACCGCGCTCGTCATCAAATTCATGATCAATGCGCTCGTAAAGTTTGTTTAGACCCCAATCAAGGTACATTTGTGAATGGATAAAATACTGATCCATTGCTGCTAATTCATATGAAAGTAGCTCGTTCAACCCGTTAATGATAGCTTGATTGCCTTTCATTAGTCGTCTCCCATAACTTGTGCTTGCAGGTAGTTCTCAATACCCATCGCGTCAATTTGATATTCTTGCGTTTCTATCCAGTCTAAGTGCTCTTCTTCGTACTCAAGGATGTTCTCAAGTAAATCTCTCGACACGTAGTCTTGTTTTTCTTCACACAATGCAATGGCTTCGCGAAGAAGTGGTAGCTGCTCTTTTTCAAATCGAGCATCGCAAGCGAGCATCTCTACCGTGTCTTCACCGATGTAAAGCTTGCCTAGTGCTTGTAGGTTAGGTAACCCTTCTAGAAATAAAATGCGCTCAATCAGGTCATCAGCTTGCTTCATGTCTTTAATTGACTTCTTGTAGTTTTTCTCGTTTAACTCAGAGAAGCCCCAATTTTTAAACATACGAGCATGCAGAAAGTATTGATTTATCGAAGTAAGTTCGCTTGTAAGTACTTCGTTTAACTTTGCAATTACTTGTTTGTCACCTTGCATAGTGAAAACCCTTTTCCAGTATTTTAGCGAAGTGTAGTCCCACTCACGCTAAATGTCAAAATTTCTTTATAAAACATATATTTAAAAACGATAACGAATCTCAATTCATCCATTGTTCGCATTTAGAACTGCATTTCTCTTACGCTTGCTGTTGATGTAATTCTTGAGACTGCGCATAGGCGAGACTCTCTTCAGCAAAACCTAAACCAGCTTCGGTAAAGAAATTGAACACTTTATCTACATGATTTTCATATAAATAAGACACCTCATCTTCATAACGAGCAATTGCGGCAACCTTGCCTTTATAACCCGCGTTTTTAAGTTGACGCGTAATATTCACCGAGTCTTGAATAGAAGGGAGCGCTAATAATACCATTTGCACATTTGCTATATCTAAGTTTTCCCATAAATCTACATCCTCTCCGTCACCGCAAATAACATTCAAGCCTTCAGACGCGAGTTCTTTTACTTTTGTACGATCGGCATCCATTCCCCAAACATTAACGTCGCTTAAATTAGAAAGTGCATTAAAAGCACCTCGCCCAACTCGGCCCATTCCGAGCACTAAAAACTCAGCGTTTTGAAGAGTAGGGTAAATGTCTTCTTTAAGACGTACCGATTTTTCATAGCGTTTAATAATATCGTTGTAACGATGGTATTGCGCATGAGACGTGCGATACAGCACACTGGTAATAACAAAGGAGATAGACACTGAGAGTGCAATTACCACTAACCAAGAGTCCGCGAGTAACCCCAGTGAAACTGCAAGCGCACCAACGATTAGACCAAACTCGCTATAGTTAGATAAAACAAGGCTGCTTAAATAAGCGGTCCTGCCACGAAGTCGAAGCGACGTAAAAAGACCAAAAAATAGCGCGGCCTTTATTGGAATAAAAATACAGAAGACGACTGCAAGTAATATCATTGTGAGGTCGGGAAGGGCGGTCAGCCCTATTGTTAGGAAAAAACCAATGAGGAAAAGGTCTTTAAAACTTAAAAGGGATTTTGCAAGCTCAGAAGCCTTTTCGTGTTGTGCCAACATCATCCCGAAAATTAGTGCACCTAAATCCCCCTTTACATTTACCAACTCAAATAGGTGATACCCACCTAGCGCTAAGATAAACCCTGTAAGAGGAAGAAGTTCGCCATGCCCAGATTTGTTAATCATCTTGCTGATAAGCGGCATAGCAGGAACAAGCCCAAGCAGACCCAACGCCCAAACTGAAGGCAATTTTCCAGTAGCTGCGACCAAAAACACTACCGCGAACACGTCTTGCATTACCAGTATGCCAATAGCTAGACGACCGTGACGAGTTTTACTTTCTCCACTTTCTTCCAACACCTTTACAACACACACTGTGCTGCTGAAGCTTAAGGCAAAGGCGATAAGCGCAGCCGTTTCCCAAGTAAGACCTTCAACGTATTGTGAAGCTATAGCTGCAACACCATAAACAGCACATGTAATAACGCCTACCCAAATAAGCGTATGTGAAACGCTTCCAGCCCAAACTTCACGTTTACTCAAATCTCTTATATTTAGTTTTAAACCAATAGTGAATAGCATAATGGTGATACCCAAGTTTGCTATTTCAGTAAGGTCATCGGTTAATTTGTAGCCAAAAAGATTTAGCAGAAACCCTGCTATCAAATAACCAACAAGGGGCGGGATGCCAATTATCTTTACTGTTAACCCACAAACAAATGCGAAAAGAAGAAATGCATACTCCATGTAAAACCTTTTATTGCATGAGCCCTATTAACTACGCGGGTGAAAAATACAGTAGTGCAGGGCAGTCTATTGATTATGTTAGAAGATTAGCACGCTACAGACGATATTGGACATAGAGAATAGCGCCAAAAGGTGCGTTATTAGCGATTTGTTGAACATACTTAGCGCGCACATTAGTTACGCATAACCGCACAGTGTGTGTAATCACAACGAGAATTAAAGCAGTAATCATATATAAAACAACATGTTATGATTAACCCTTCTCGTTTCTCGCTCTCAATTTATAAAGACGATAATCGCTGGTTCTGTAGGGTTCTACCCTATACTGCGCTTGCAAATAGGCAACTAGGTCGATAAGTTCTGCGACAGTGAGTTCGTCGTTTATCACTCGCATCTGAGATACACCGTCGTTACTTGTAAAGCTAGCGGGGTAACGTGGTGCTATTTTATGCGAGGGATTAATGATGCTCGTTACTAACTCGCCATATGTTTTTACGTTTCCTTCCGTACCTCCTAACATAATGGGTTTTACCGTTAGATAGTTGTTTGTAGCGTTTAGTTTTTCACCTTCAATATAGTGACAGTCTGTACATCTATATTTATGAAAAACCGCTTTGCCATTTTCAGTGTTGCCCTTTGGCAAACTGAAGCCTTTAGACGACGAGGTTTCAACGTCACAGGAAAACACAAAGAATACCAAAAGCAGAACAATGTAGTTTTTCATTTCAATTCCAACACAAAGACATACAAATTAATTTAATCGTCATATCGCTGTAACGGCAAGTTACTATTTTCAAAATAGGTAATTTCAAACTTGTAAGCACTTGTTTTCACAAATATGGGAAAGGCAAAACAACAAATGATAGAGAAACGCACAGGATTGCTACGCATTTTATACGCCACTCATTATTCATTGAATGGACTACGCGCTGCATTTAAAAGTGAGGCTGCGATAAGACAAGAGTTTTTTGCAATGCTTGTACTAATTCCACTAGCGCTATGGCTTGAAGTAAGTAATGTAGAACGAATACTACTTATTATGACGTTGTTTATAGTATTAATTACAGAGTTACTAAACACTGCAGTTGAAAAACTTTGCGACCACGTATCTACTGACATACACGTTTTAATTGGGAGAGCAAAAGACATCGGCTCTGCAGCCGTTTTCGTAAGTTTAGTATTGGCAACAGTTACTTGGCTAACGATTTTACTTTTCTAGTTATGCGATAAGTAACGATTGAAGTTACGCATAACTGCATGCGTTACAAATCGCGCTTTAACGTTTGTGTCTTTGTGAAAGTTTAGCCATTCCACCGCGTTTTACATTGGCTTGCTTGGTATAGTGGCCTGGCATTTCTGGCGAGTTCCAGCCTCCAGCTAATTGAAGTTCAGGCAACGTTGCTCCATCTTCGGCCAGCGATACTGCACCACCAACTCTGCCACTATGCGGCGTTATGTTCTCAGAAATTCCTGCACGTATAGCAATGCGTTTCCATATTCGATAAATACTAGAATAATCTAAAACGTTAGCAGAATATTCAGATACAGATTCGTCAAAGGGCAGTAATGCGTTTTTATGATTCGACACACGACGAAACAAAATGCCTTTCGATATACGGCGAGGATCATCAACAGCCCTTTGTTGTTTCGTGGATGGATTTATATTGGCTTCATCAATAAATTCTTGAATCATGGACAGTGTACTTTCTGATACAAAGCGATATTGTCCCTGACCCGCTTGGTCGCTTTTTGACGAGACAACTAATAATGTATTATTACGCCTAGACAGATGTTCAAGGCAAACTCGAACCACTTCATCCGCCCTCAGTAATGCATCAAACATAATGTTGATGATTGCAAGGTCGCGTAATTCCAATAACGAGTCTGGGATAACTGCATTGTTAATACTGTCTAGCATTTCAATGGTTAATGGAACCGCTTGATGACTTGAGATACTGTATTTTTTGTTTTCTACCAGCGACAGTCGTATAAAGTCTCGCAGATAAGCAGAGCGGATGATTGGGTTCGGTAAACTCGCTATACCAAGGTATTTGCTTAACGCTGACAATCGACGCTTAATAGTGCGATAGGCTAGGGGAGATTGGCATAGTACTTCTACATAGTGCTTGATACATTGTTCATTTGACGCAAAGTCGTTAGTAAAACCCTGATAGCCATATTGCGCACAAAACAATCCAAATTCGTTATAGTCACTTAAATATGCACGCTGTGTGTTCTTTGGCAGTTTAGAGAATATGTCTTTGTAATATGTGTTGGTGCGTAACTTAGCTGTATTAAGTGATAGAAACTCTTCATTAGTCTGCTGATGGGTTGTTGTTACATTTGCCTTCATAGAAGCGGATTCTTTAGCACCGGGCTGGTAAATGAGAGATACTTTAGAGTTATTTGGCATAACGTTAACTGAGTGGATCGAAACCATTTAAATCTGTAAGTAACTGTATATCAACACAGTTCACGCATGATAACTGTAATTATCATGCGTGAACTGTGGCCGACAGGCTTGCATGAATTACTGAAAACATCAGTAAACTCAAGCACTGGTGATTACAGGTTCGTTATCATTCCAATAATACCCTAGACAGAAGTTACTGTATATTAATACATGCATTTAGAGTATTGTCGACCAATAAGCGTCATATGCCAATTTACACCAAAAACGGCGCATATTTTTGCGCTTCGAAAATCGTGCGATACGTAAAATCTGATAAATAGTACCAGGCATTACCCACTAGATTTTACGTAGAAGCGCGAAATAAAATAATAAGATTTACGCTTCTTTTAGCCTACATAGCCCATTGAATACAGTCAGTGATTGCATCTCACATCATTAAATTCATCGTATTTGCGACAGACACAGCTATCTATAAGGTGAGGCCTTTAAGTCATCACTTACATTCGTATTTTTTATTGGAGCTAAATTAATTAGCTTCCATTTAAGAGAAAGTAAGTAATCTCGATTTAAATTAACTATTTAAATTAACGTATTTCTAAAAGCCTCATAGTAATTGCAAA
>NZ_JAZETR010000010.1:0-161770 GCF_036864375.1 Alteromonas sp. S167 | reverse complement strand
CGCGATGGAAGAAGGTCTTCGTTTCGCAATCCGTGAAGGTGGTCGTACAGTAGGTGCTGGTGTTGTATCTAAGATCCTAGACTAATCTAGACTTAGCAACACGAGCCCAAAAAAGCGCACTTAGGTGCGCTTTTTTTATGCCTTTTGGAAAGTGCGCGAGTGTATGCCCTCTGAAACACGCCGTAAACCCATCCTTGGGGGCTCCTACACCGCATCCCTGCGGTGTAGGGTTTCAGAAGGCATACACTCACTCCCTTCTTGCCGCATAACAGAAAGCTTTGGAGAAAGAAGAGAACACGCGGTGAGTCCATCCGTGCTTTTGTATTAGCGGCTTCGCAGCTGCATCCATGCAGCTAAGAGTTCTAAATTAAATAAGCGCCACCCCTTTAGCATTTATAAAGCTTGGTGGGAGAGAGAAACTTGTCGATACCTGCCCAATAATGCTAACTATCGCAGTCAGAAATTGTAATGGTAGGTTGTTCACCTTGGTTTGGGTGACGGTAGGTTAACTTACAAACGTCGCTTGCGTTTATTTCGGCATTCGATAGCCCACTGGTGGCACTTTCTAGGGTAGCGATAACCTCAGGTGCCGAGCCTGTAAGTTTGAAATCGTCTTCAGTGAAGTCAGCAACCAATTTTAAGTTGGTTTGGGTGGCGTAAGGATAGCCGTAGCGAACGCGAATACCAGAACTTAGCGTGGTATCGGCACTGTCTGTAGCCCCTTCGATAAGTGCTTTGGCATAAACGACGTTCGCGCTTGACGTTAGTGCAGCTCTTAGCCCTTCAAGCGCACCTTGCTGTGCATCTTTCTGTAAGTTTAAAAATTTCGGTACCGCAGTCACAGCTAGTATGCCTAGCAGTACAATTGCAATAATAAGCTCTATTAATGTAAAACCAGTCTGAGCTCTCTTTACAACTTTCTTCATGCGCAAATCAGATTTTTGTTACTACGTATTAGTATTAGTATTATACAGCTGAAATGCGCTTCAGTATCAATTAGCTTGTTAACTCATTAGATACTCTAACTTATCGCGGTTTCGTCGCGACAGCACAACACACTCGCCAGAGCGAAGCGTAACGTTGTAATCGCCTTTTTCAGTAGGGCTAAGCTCGCAAATGGCATTTCGCCTAACAATGGTTGAACGGTGAATACGAAGAAATAAGCTTGGGTCTAGCTGAGATTCCAGCGAAGTAAGGGTCTCGCGATGTAATATTACATTCCCGTCGTCAAGATGAAGCTCTGCGTAATTGCCAGCACCACCTATGTAAATAATAGACGATACATCTACTAGCCTAATGCGGCCTGGGTCGCGTACAATCAGGCGCGTTTTGTACTGTTCGGGCTTATGGGTAGCTTGTTTAATGACATCGCTTATTTGCGTGAGGTCCAGCGTGTTTTTATCAGTTACTCGTTCACTTATTTTATTTAGCATTTTATGAAACCGCTCGTCATCGAAGGGCTTCAAAATGTAATCAACAGCACTTAGTTCAAAAGCTTCAATGGCGTGCTCATTAAATGCAGTCACAAAAACAATAATGCAGTGTGGCGGTAATAATTGAGCTACTTCTAAACCGTTTTTCTGCGGCATCTCAATATCTAAAATAACCACGTCAGGATGATGCAAATTAGCAAGAGAAATGGCGTCGTCGCCGTTGCATGCTTCCCATATTTCAGTTACTTCTTCACGCTCATTTAATAGCACTTTTATGGTTTCTCGGGCGAGTCTCTCATCATCAGCAACCAGTACTTTAAGCATCCGTCTCTCCTGTTGGTATGGCTAAATGTGTCTCGAATAAGCCGTTCTCGCACCTACGTAACTCAAATTGAAAATGCTCAAACATTCGTGATAATCGCTCACGTGTGTTGGCAACGCCAATACCATGTCCTTCATGCGTAGTGTTTTCATCAAAGGCATTTCTTAAATTTACGTGAAGCATGCCTTTTATTGCTTCAACCTTAATTTGTAGAGGGTTTTTTCTAAATGTTGATTGCGAGCCATGGTGCACTGCGTTTTCAACTAAAGGGTGTAGCAACATTGCCGGTATACGCATTCCCATGCAGCTTTCGTCTACTTCTATGGAAATATCTAGCTTATCTTCAAAGCGCATTTTTTGAATTTTTAGGTAGCTCTCGATAAAGCGAATTTCATCTCGTACTTTTACGCTGTCGTTGCTCTTGTTCTCAAGTATGGTGCGAAGCATAACGCTTAATGAAGATAACGCCGTTACCGCTTCTACTTCGTTTTTTAATCGAACAAGACTGGCAATGGTGTTTAATGCATTAAACAAAAAGTGTGGATTAAGCTGCGTTCGTAATGTTTTTAATTGTTCTTCTACTAGCAATACCTGCAGTCGCCGCACTTCAATTCGGTCTTCCATCTGCCGTTGATACAAACGAGTACCAAACGCCAAGCTTAAAGTGGCACAGTAGATGAACAAATCCATGTGCAGGCTGCCGGTAACTGTTTTAAAGAAGGAAGCGATGTTTTCGTCAAACGTACGGTTTACTAACCAACCTCGCATGAAAGTAGATGCAGCAGCATAGCTTAGAAGAAGGAAAATACAGGTAACAACATGTGATAGCACCTGCTTGAGAGGTTTCCAACCTTTGCGCTCAATAAACGAGGTTGCGGTAAAGATACATGCCGATACCCAAACCCAGTTTAAAAACCACGGGCTTAATAACACCCATACGCGAATCCAAGTTATGTCTTCTTGTGTGCCTTTAAGTGCTCCGAACTGGATGTAGGTCGTTACGCTCAGCGCTGCAAGCCAAATGCAAACTGCAATCGGCCAGAAGTACTTGCCTGGAAGGTGTGGTTTGATGCTATCGAACATCCAAATGTACCTTAAACATAGGGCGCTAGCGTCTATGTATTTATCCTACTTTTGTCTAGTTTGTATTCAATAAAGCACTATATATAAGCGTTAGTCAACCTCGGCTATGTGTCAAGTTATTGCCAAGTTGTCACTAAACAAAGGTGTTTTGTCCTCAATCTACGTCATTTTAGGCACATTACTAAGTTCATCTTTTTGTTCGTCACACCATTCTGTCTGTTTATCACTGCACTCCCTCATCTGGCGTAAAACCGCTAGAGCGTTGCCAATATTGTTCCTAATTTACTTTTCAATAGCGCTAGTTATTACCAACACATAAACGCGAAATGTTACCAGGAGGGTAACTTTCCAGGGAGAATACAATGTATATAAAAACAAAGCTGGCTCGAGCCGTTAGAGTGTCTTTACTGTTAGGTGCGGCAAGTACAGCGTTATCTACAACGCAACTTTACGCACAAGAAACTGAAGTAAATGAACAAGAAGTTGAAAAAATCGCCGTGACGGGTTCGCGTATTAAGTCGGCCGAACTCGCTTCTGCTTCACCCCTTCAAATTTTAGATGCGGGCGACATTCAAGCTGCAGGTGTTGCTAACATTCAGGACTTACTTCTTGAAAACCCTGCTTTTGGCTCTCCGGCCATAAGTCGAACTAATTCAAACTTCTCTACGGCAAGTGCTGGTGTTTCAACAATCGATCTGCGAAGCCTAGGTACCGCGCGTACTTTGGTGTTGGTAAATGGACGACGCTTTGTCTCTGGTGTGCCAGGCAGTCGGCAGTCGACTTAAATACCATTCCTGCACAGTTTATTGAGCGTATTGAGATCTTGACCGGTGGTGCATCGGCTGTGTATGGCTCTGATGCTGTTGCGGGCGTTGTTAACATTGTTATGAAAGACGATTTTGACGGCCTAGAAATGCACGCACAATATGGTGAGTCTGCCGAAGGTGATGCAACTGAACGCCAGTTCTCTCTAACAACGGGAACCCAGTCATCTAATGGGCGCGGTAGTATAATGGCGCACTTATCTTACACCGACCAAGACTCAGTGTTTTCACGAGACAGAGACCGTTCTGCGGTAGACCAACTTTCGGGTATTTATGGAGAAGCCGACCCAGTTGCTAATCCAGAATCAATATTTGAAGCCATTACCCCATTTTTCTCATCATTTCCCCCACAAGGGCGTTTTGACGCTGGCGGCACTCGCTTCACCTTTGACCAAAACGGAAACCTTCAAGAAGGCTTTTCAACCAATGGAAATGGCACAATAGGTCCTGACGGTTTTAACCGGTCTGCATTTAGAACTATCGCTATTCCAACAGAACGCTACTTAATGGGGATTAACGGTAATTACGAGTTAAATGACAATCACCGTATATTCTTTGAAGGTAATTATTCGAACGGCTCAACAACAACCGAACTAGAGCCTTTCCCATTTGCTTCAGACGATATTTACGCTGATGGCTTTGTTCCGCTTGAGTTTATGGTGGATGGTCAAATGGTGGCAAACCCGTTTGTTCCCGATGCCATTCTTAATGCCGCTGTCGATGAAAACGGAAACGGTGCAAGAGACTTGTTCTTCGCTAAGCGTCTACAAGATGTGGGTAACAGGGGTAATACGGCCGAGCGGGATACTTTCAGAGTATTGGTTGGCATGGATGGCGAGCTGTTTGATGGTTGGTATTACGATGTGTTCTATACCTACGGTCAAACAAAGGAAGCTCAGGTATCTAATGGTTTAGTTAATGTGCAAAACTTCCGCTATGCATTGGAAGCTATAAGCGATGTTAACGATGTTGATGGTGACGGCATAACTGACGAAGCGGTGTGTGTGGATGAAACTGCTCGAAGCTTTGGCTGTGTTCCTATCGACATTTACGGTTTTAATTCCATATCACCTGAAGCTGCAGCCTATGTACAGGCACCTTCGCTGCTATCAACCGAAGTAACGCAAGAAGTTATCGGCGCTAACTTAGCCGGTGAAGTGTTTGATTTACCTGCAGGTCCGTTGGGTTTAGCATTTGGTTTTGAGTACCGCGAAGAATTCTCTCGTAGTGAATTTGATGCCCTACAGCAAGCTGGACTAAACGCCGGTAACGCAATTCCTGCCACTCAGGGGGAATTTGACGTAACGGAATACTACGTTGAAACCAACATTCCGGTAATCGACGGGTTTAATATTAAGGCTGCGATACGTGCATCTGATTATTCTACAGTTGGTAGCACCACAAGCTGGAACGTAGGTTTCGACTATGCGGTTAATGAACAACTTCGTTTCCGTGTAATTCAAGCGCAATCTACACGTGCACCAAATATTAATGAGCTATTTCAGCCTGATAGCCAAACGTTCCCGTCTGGCTTAATTGACCCTTGTGTTGCAAATGCGACTGCGCGTTGTCAGGCCGACCCTGGTGTGGCAGCAAATATCGCAACAAACGGCACGTTCACACTAAACCAATCTGACATACAAGGTATCAGTGGCTTTAACCGCGGAAATCCCAATGTGTCTGAAGAGGTCGGAACGTCTACCACTGTTGGTGTGGTATATACGCCTGAAGGTATTGCTGTACTTGAAGACTTCAATTTCACTGTTGATTACTTCGATATTGAAATAGACGATGCCATTGTATCGACACCGCGCCAGTTTATTCTTGATCAATGTTACGGCGGTGGTGATGAGTCTTTCTGTGACTTTATTACTCGTCGTCCAACGGCGGTAGGGAATAATAGTGCTGGCTCACTTGAGTTCATCGATAGCGGCGTATCAAATAGCGGTGGTGTAACGCTGGAAGGTGTCGACCTTACTGCCAACTATAGCGCTGATGTTATGGGTGGAAGACTAACGGCAAGACTTGCTTATACTTACTTAATTGACGGAGCGACTACGCCACTTCCTGGTGCCGAAGAAGATCCGTTCGTAGGTGAAATAGGTACATCAGAGCACAAAGGGTTCTTTAACCTAGGTTATCGCTATGACGATTTAAATGTTATCACACGCTTTACCTATATTGGCGCTGCTGACTTTGACGATCAGTTCTTGGCTGGCTTTGACATAGCACCAGGCGGTGTTGGAGTAGACTCGGTGACCTATGTTGATATACAGGCTAGCTATCAGTTAAACGATATCGTTGAAGTGTATGGCGGTGTAGATAACCTCTTCGACAAAGAGCCTCCACGTATCTTAACGGGTGTAACAGGAAATAGCACAGGTACAGAAACTGACGCAGGTACTTACGACCCAATTGGTCAAGAATTCTATGTTGGTGTACGAGCAAGATTCTAGTCTGTTTCTTAAGTAATTTTATAAATTAAAAAATAAAAGCCCTAGCATTCAAGTGTTAGGGCTTTTTACGTTTAGTACGTTGAAAAATGGTTAGGTTTTTCGAAAATACGCAAAGTGAAAATGTTTACTTTGCGCCAGCTTACCACTTTGTCACAGGATCCTTGCCGTTAGTCACAGACCGCTTTGCAAGCCAAAAAATATACACAAGTATAGCTGTGTCAGTATTAATTCTGACCAATACATTGATAATGTGTATTGCAAACTGGACTTTAGGGCTAACAGATTTCTGTTGGCCCATTTTTTTGCCCAATTACCTGAAGCTACCTGATAAAAAAGCAGCTTTGTAGAAGTAAGCTCCACGCATCTACAGTTGCTTTACGGTGTAGCCCTTCGCTTTAAGTAATTCAAGAACGTTGCCTTCACCAACAAGGTGACCCGCGCCAACTAATACAAACTCACTATCGTCATCGCCAAACATGGCTTCAATTTGTGGTACCCAATTTTGGTTTCGCTTGGTAAATACATCATCAAACGAAGAAGGAGACTCGCGTTTAAATGTATCGATAACCAGTGTTTCTATTGTTTCGCTATCGCCCTCGCGCCACGCGTCAATTGTGCCCTGCATTATTTCTTTGAATTCGGGCAGCGTGGTTAGCGTTTCAGAGATAAAGCGCTCTTCTTCACCAACCCCCATATTTGCAAGCATATTTAGCTGAAAGTCGATGGTTTCTAGGTATTCTCTTGGTTTGTTATCGCGCTTTGCCAGTTGCGTGAAATAAGCATCTACCCCTTCACCGGCCATATTTACCCGTTGTGCTTCCATTGTTATTAGCATAGTAGCCACCAAACCAGGCTTGAAGCGCGCAAGCTGCTCTGCGTTAGCCCCAAACATTCCAAGGTATTGGTTAAGCGCATTGAAGGTTTCTTCAGACAACTTGTCTTTTAAATTACTTTCACCGGTGTAGGCCATTGCTTCAATCATTCTTTGTTGGGCAGCAATGTCTGTTGGGTCAGGTAATTCTGCTTCTAATACAATGGTGTCGCTCTTTTCATAGGTGTCTGTAAAAGCAGCGGGTAATGGAAATTCAGAAATGGGGAGAATGTGAATGGTACCGCCAACATACACGGTATCACTGTCTTTCGAGACTTCCCAAACCGATGTAGTAGATGCGTCTTGTGCAGCGCTAATGGTACTAACTGCAGATAAACCTACCGCAAGAAAAAAGCGGCGTAACGAAAATCTAGTCATAAAATATTTCCCTATAAATGTTTATTAAAAGTGCCTTGAATTCCATGTGTTACACCCGCCGTTCTGAATCGTCTTTTATGCCTAATAACTCGGGTATATTGTAAAAATCATAGCAAACTCACGTTAGTATCACGCCTGATCTAAATACTAGTTTTTCGACATTTTATAAATTTTAAATGTCGGTAAAAGCGTGAAACCCTTACCAAGTAAGCTGCAAAATAAATTTACTACACAGTGCAGTTTGGTCACAGTAAAAATACTCAAAAATTCACGACTTTAAGTGAAAATAGTGTAGCGTATTACGCTATTCGACAGTCGTTAATTAGTAGGTACACTATGCGCTTACGCTTTGTATTGTTGTGGTTAAGTTTTATTTCTACCGCCGTTTTGGCAACAGAGGCTGATATGACAGAACGCCAAATTCCAGTTCCAATTGCTGTTAGCGATGAGCTAAAACACGCTATTACCCAGTTCGGTATTCCAACGGTACAACAAGCGTTAGACAGTACGCCAACCGACAAAGAGACGTGGCTAGCGCTAATTCACTCTGTAAACACAGAGCAAAAGAAAAAAGTGAAGAAAATGCGTAAGCAGTACAACGTTAATGTTGAAATGATGAACATTAATGGAGTAACGGTGCGCAAAATAGTGCCGGCTACTTTGTCAGATAAGTTTAAGGGTAAGGTTTATTTAGATGTGCACGGTGGTGCCTATGTGTTTTTTGCCGGTCTCCCTAGTATTGAAGAGGGCATTTTAATTGCGCATCGTTTAGGTATAGAGGTTATTAGTGTCGATTATCAGATGCCACCTCATGCTCCATCACCAGCGGCGTTAAACGACGTATTTTCCGTATATACGGCGTTGCTCGAAACACATGGTGCCCACAATATGTTTGTTGGCGGCACGTCCGCAGGTGGCGGTTTAGTACTTGGGCTTATGCAGCGTTTGGTGAATGAAAACATCGCCACGCCTGTGGCCATCTATGCGGGTACGCCTTGGGCCGACCTTACAAAAACGGGAGACAGTTTATATATCAACGAAGGCGTTGACCGAATACTTATTACTTACGACGGCGTGTTAAAAGCGGCAGCTAACTTGTTTGCCAACAAAATCGCGTTAAATCACTCTTCTGTATCACCCCTTTACGGAAACTTTGAAGGGTTCCCACCCACATTTTTACTTAGCGGTACAAGGGATATGTTTTTAAGCGATACGGTACGCGTTAACCGCAAATTACGCGAGGTCGGTGTACCAACTCAGTTGGAGGTTTTCGAAGGGATATCGCATGCGGAATATCTAGTGGCATATGAAACACCAGAATCTGTAGCAGCCTATGCAGAACTCGGCGCATTTTTCTCAAAATGGTGAAACCACGTATTCTTTCTCTCCCAGTAAAGCCCCGTTCAACCCTAAATGTTAGACTTTAGTCTAATGCTTTATTTCAACAAGGCTTAACATGTTTAAATACGCGCCTACAAAAACGTTAGTTTAAGTTTCTATATACCTGAGTTTCTATTTACCTTAGCGACGTTAGTTAAGCACTCGTTGTGATTGGTGTTCAATGCTGGTGTCTATAAGCCTTGCGTAATAATTGAAATTGCCTCCTTCATGCAAATACTAAAAACTGCGCAAGTTATTGAGGTGTCTAGCTTTTGCAGGTATGACCTTTACGCGCTATAAACTGGTGTAGTGTTTAAAGAAAATACAAAAATAGGATAACAGTATGCAATCAATTGCCATTGTAATACTGGGCATTGTTGGAATGATGCTTGGTTGGTTTGTGTATTCGAAGTTCATCGCAAACCGTATATTTAAATTAGATGATAGCTTTGCAACACCGGCGCACACTCAACGAGACGGTGTTGATTTTGTGCCTACCAACAAAGTTGTTTTGTGGGGACACCATTTCACGTCAGTTGCCGGTGCAGCGCCTATTGTAGGGCCTGCTATTGCGGTTTATTGGGGGTGGGTCCCTGCCGTACTTTGGGTGGTATTTGGTACCATTTTATTTGCAGGCGTTCACGATATGGGCGCCCTGTGGGCGAGTGCTCGACACAAAGGTAAATCGATGGGAGCACTGTCTGAGAACGTCATTGGAAAACGATCGCGCTCGCTGTTTATGATTGTGGTGTTCTTAGTGTTGCTTATGGTCAATGCGGTGTTCGGCGTTGTAATAGCTAACTCGTTTGTATCCCAGCCAAATGCCGTATTCCCTGCTTGGACCGCCATCGCCGTAGCGCTTGTTATCGGCCAATTATTAAAACGTAATTTCAGCCTAATACCCCTTTGTATTGTGGGTATATTAGTATTGTATGCCTCTGTATATGCGGGGAGCTACATTCCGCTTAGCTTGCCCGAGACCATGTTTGGTTTAGCGGATAAAGCGAACTGGATAATTATACTGTTTGTGTATGCCGCTATTGCTTCATTACTCCCTGTGTGGATGTTGTTGCAACCTCGTGATTTCATTAATGGTATGCAGCTATTGGTTGGCTTATTTTTGCTATACGGTGCAGTATTTTTTGCACTGCCTGACATTACTGCTCCTGCCTTTAACACACAAACCGCGGTTGATACGCCTAGCCTAATTCCACTGTTGTTTGTGACCATTGCATGTGGTGCGGTATCTGGTTTCCACGGTATCGTGTCATCAGGCACAAGCTCTAAGCAACTAGATAAAGAAACGGATGCCCGTTTTGTTGGTTACTTAGGTGCCATTGGCGAAGGCTCGCTGGCGCTTATAACTATTGTTGCGGTAAGTGGTGTTGCTTTTGCGGCGTCACCAGAAGAGTGGCATGAAGTGTATAGCCACTTGGGTGCAGGAAGTGTTGGTGCGTTTATTACCGGTGGCGCAAACTTGATTGCACAAGGCTGGGGGCTGCCTGTCGACTTCGCATCTACTATTCTTGCGGTTATGGTGGTGTTGTTCGCAGGTACTACCATGGACTCAGGTGTGCGTTTACAGCGTTACATTATTCAAGAATGGGGCGATATATACTCGTTGAACATGCTAAAAAATGGTGTTGTCGCAACGCTTGTAGCAGTGGGCTGCTGTTTGTTGCTTGCCTTTGGCGCTGGTGGTTCTTCAGGCAGTGGCGGTATGATCATTTGGCCTCTGTTTGGCTCTACAAACCAGATTCTGGCAAGCCTTACCTTACTTGTAATTTCTGTCATGCTCATCAAACTTGGTCGCCCTGCCAGATACACGCTTATTCCTATGGTGTTTGTGCTTGTAATGGCCTTTTTTGCAGGGGTGATCAAGCTAAAAGAATACTACCTAGAAGCGAATTACTTGCTGGTATTCTTAGATGCGGTGGTGTTGATAGTGTCAGTAATGGTGATGCTAGAAGCCATTTCGGTAGTGTCGAAATTAAAGAAAGAGAAAGCGGGTACAACCGAGTAAATAGCGAGTAATGAGGCTTTTCATGGTTGACCTCGTTATTTGAATCCCTATATCGAGACAGTCAGCGTTTAGGCCAGTACATCTGTACTGGCCTTTTTTATGTCTTTCAGCTACCACCTCTCTAAGCTAAATTCGCTTCGTTTCAGCTCATATTTTCCGCGGATTTTTTCAAAATGAAGTAATTCTGTTAGTATATTCTAGGTATTGAGCTTTATTAGTTCACCGCTTTTATCCATGGGCCGTTTGCCAAAAGGCTAGGCGCCCCTAAACGAGGTTATATGACGGATATCCTTTTACTTGGCCAAAACTTTCTTGCGCTCTTTATTGAGTCTGCGCCATGGTTACTACTAGGTTTATTAGTAGCGGGCGTTATGCATGAGCTTGTGCCGGTATCGTTTCTTGAAAAGCACATGGGAAACGAGTCTTTTTCGTCAATCAGTAAAGCGGCTATTATTGGCGCTCCATTACCACTGTGCTCATGCGGTGTTATTCCCGCTGCCTTAGGTTTACGTCGCAGTGGTGCATCGAAGCCTTCTACCATTTCGTTTTTAGTGTCTACGCCTGAAACTGGGGTAGACAGTGTCTCAGTGTCATACGCGTTACTCGGGCCCTTGTTTGCAATAGTAAGGCCATTCGCAGCCATTGTAAGCGCGATTTATGCTGGTGCCATGGTAAGGTGGTTTGCCAGTGAAAATAACAGCACACCGAATTCTGAACATGTACATACTAGTTGCTGTAGCAGCACGTTACGTGAAGCAGGTGAGCACAAATCACCTGCGCAAGAAAAGACGAATGAAGAACACTTTCATAATGCGCACTCATCGTGCTGCGATAAAGAGGCTACTTTGACTCGTGATGATAGTCATCATGCTGCATCTCCCTCGAAAGCACGTCGTGTTGTAAGCTATGCTAGTGGCAAGTTACTAGAAGATATTGTGGTATGGCTATTAATTGGCCTAGCTCTAGCCGCGGCGATAAAAACATGGGTGCCTAACGACTTTTTAACGCAATGGGGCGACGGAATTGTTGCTATGCTGGTTATGGCTGTTATCGGTATTCCTATGTACATTTGCGCCACCGCCTCTACGCCATTAGCCGTGGGGTTTTTGGCGGCTGGTTTGTCGCCAGGTGCAGTATTAGTGTTTCTAATGGCAGGCCCAGCGACGAATGTTTCTACTATGGGAATGATTCGCCAAGAAATGGGCGGAAAAACACTAGGCTTGTATTTATTTAGCGTAATTACAGCAAGTGTTGGTTTTGGTTACCTGCTTAACTATATAATCGCCCACTTTTCATTGGAAAGCTTTATAAAAACAGAAAGCCATATGCACCAGCACGGCGCTAATGTTCAAATTATTTACGGCGTATGTGCCCTTATTTTAGCTGCGCTTATAGTTCGGCTGGGTGTTGCAAAATGGCGTGAGCGTCGTCATCAGCCGCATTCGCATTCAGCGTGTTGCAGTTAGTAACAATTAATATAACACTGCGCTTGTATCTCGCGGTACGTCACTCATAATAGGCCTTCACCCAAACATAAATCACCTTGCGGTAATGGAAACATTCGCTTGGTTAACATTGCAATTGATTGCTTGGAACACACATGCTTTTACTCATCATTTATGTCTTTATCGCACTGGGCTTTTCGTTTTTGTGCTCTATTGCAGAGGCAGTTATTTTAAGTGTGTCGTCGGCGTACATTTCAGTGTTAGAGAAAGAGAAAAAGCCAAGTGGTTCGCTGCTACGTGCGCAAACCGACAACATCAACACGCCGCTATCGGCTATTTTAACGCTTAACACCATTGCTCACACTATGGGCGCTGCCGGTGCAGGTGCGCAAGCCGCGTCGGTATTTGGTGAAGCATATTTAGGCGTTATTTCGGCTGTACTGACGCTGCTAATTTTGGTTTTTTCTGAAATTATACCTAAAACGCTTGGTGCAACTTATTGGCGATCACTGGCGCCAGCAACAGCTTACTTTTTGAAGTACCTTTCACTTATTCTTAAGCCTTTTGTGAAAATGTCTGAGCTACTTACACGCGGGTTTAAAGAAGACAGCCCGTTAAGAGGGCTTAGCCGTAGCGAACTACACGCAATGGCAGAATTGTCGGGGCAGGAAGGTCAATTGGCTAATCATGAAGCGGCATTTTTACAAAGCTTGCTTAGCTTGCACGAGCTGAAGGTGAAAGATGCGATAACACACCGCACGGCGCTTTTCTCTGTGGCGGAGTCGATGACCGTAGAAGCCTTTTTCCATAAACATGCCAGCATCGAATTTTCGCGTATTCCCGTTTACGAAGACAATGATTCAGAAAACATCACGGGGTTTGTTATGCGCTCAGATTTGCTGGTGGCGCAGGCACGAGGGAATACAGACAAACCCCTTTCTGAATACGCAAAAGACATGATTACAGTACTTAACACCATGCCGCTGTCGGTAACCTTTGAGCACTTTATCAATAAGCATGTACACATGTTGCTGGTTGTTGACGAATACGGCGGTCTAGAAGGCGTATTAACGTTAGAAGATTTGCTAGAGCGCTTACTAGGTGTGGATATTGTTGATGAGAAAGACACAACGGTAAGTATGCGAAGACTTGCTAAAATGATGATGAAGCGAAAAGAGCAAATGATGGTGAAAAATGTACCCGATGCTTCGCTTGAAAATTCGTCTAAAAAGTCTTAGCTTTTGCAATATTGTTCGCGATTACGCATCGGGCTAGCTAGAAAAGTGCACCTTTATATTCGCAGAAACGTTCGTTACCAGCTTTGTACGAAGGACTGAAAAAATGAAAAATTCACGGATTGAAACATCTCAAATACTTTTTAGTGCTAAACGCGCTTCTACCTTGTTTTCGCCATCTCGTGTTGCTATTGCCACTGCAGCGTGCGCCGTGCTGTTAAGCTCGGGGACAATGGCACAGGAGTTAAGCGTGCCGTGCGATGAAACGGAAGAAAAAGCGTTAGCAACGGCCAAAAAAGATGAAGTAAAACGCATAACAGCGTTTACCCCTGCCGTTACCATTGAACGAGTGAATCCGCGTTACCCTAAGATGGCTGCAAGACGAGGAAGAGAAGGCTGGGTACGCGTAAGCTACGTTATAGATGAGCAGGGTAACGTGAAAGACCCGGTTATTGATGATTACTTCGGCAGCAGTGCTTTTAAACGCAGCGCACTTAGTGCGGTAGAACAATGGAAATTTGAACCTGCCATGAAAGATGGCAAACCCACTCAGCAATGCCATCAGCTTGTGCAAATGGACTTTAAAATGGGCGGGCAAACTGGAGCACGTAGAAAGTTCATTATTGCGTATAAAGAAGTAGACGAAATCTTTCGCTCTGGCGATATTGAAGCTGCTGATCAGGCAATAGAAGCTCTACATGCTTGGGACTCGCTAAACAGATATGAAAACACTTGGTTGCTGAGTTTAGATGCTCAAATAGCCAATGCATTACAAGATGAAAAGCGCGAAGCAAAAAGTCTAAGCCGCGTATTATCAAGCAACGGCAGCAAACAGCACAACGACATGGTATTCAGTGAAGACTATATCGCAAACGTTTATCAACGCATGATTGTGTTAGATGCACAGCGCGGGCAATATGCCGATGCATTAGCATCGTTCGAGTCGCTTAAGGGCATGGAAGAGCAACAAGCGCGCGTAGATGAAATTATGCCTGTTGTAGCTCAAATTGAAGAGCAGATAGCATCTGACCAACACCTTCAGCTAACCGCAGAGCTAAACCAGCGCGGTGCCTGGTTTCATACGTTAGTACGCAACAAGTTTGCTTTCAATAATATTCAAGGTGACCTAGATACCGTAGAAGTGCGCTGTGAAACCCATCGTGAGAAATTTACCGTAGCCGAAGACCACATATGGTCAATCCCAGAAAGCTGGGGGCAGTGCCGCGTGCTGGTAAAAGGCGACGATGCCGCCACCTTCGACCTGATTGAGGTTGCTGAAAGCTAATAAATTCGGTCGATTCATGACAGGTAATCTGTAGCTAGTCGACCTATTACGGATTAAAGGGAATTAATCATGAACCAAAAATTGTTTGTTGCTTCGCTAGTTATTGTAGGCGTAGTTATATACCTATTGCTTAGCAGTGTAAGCAAAACCGCACCAAGCGAAGCGCATTCGATAATAACGGGTGCTCCGGAGTTCAATGATGCTGAACCCGTTGAACCCAGCCCACAACCCATTCAACAGGTCTTTGATAGCAGTTCAAGTAAACCTTTAGCGCCAGAAAAGTATAACGCAGGTGCATTGTGCATTGTGGAAGGCGATATTGAAGACGCCGAAATCGCAAATATAGAGAAAGCGTTATTGGAATGGGATGTCGAAAGAGGCGACATCCTTTTGCCCCGTAAGGATTCTAATTTTGAAACACCCAATGCAGTATTTCTTGCTCCTTATGTTGAGTTAGGTCTGCAAGACCTAATTGCGCATGCAAGAAATGACGATATGTTTGCGTTATTAACCATTATGCAGCGCAGTGACGTGCCTAAAAAGTATCGAGACAATGCAGCGCGCCATTTGGCGATATTGGGAAATACGTCGACCGCTATGTCATATTTAGTAACAAAAGAAATGACACTTGCAAACTCGTTATTTAAACAAGAGGGTGAAATAACTGAGCGCGTGAAGCAGTATTTAACGAATAGTTTGGCTTACGTTAGTTATGGGTTAGAACAGCTTGATGTAACGGCACTTCGTAGTTACATGATTTTTGTGAAAGGGCATAAAGAGGGAAACTATGCCCTAGACCCAGAAATAGTGCTTTCTAAGCAGGAAATGGCAAAAGTGGAAAGTGCGAAATCACAATTTGTAAACTACCTAAACCAAAAGAGAGAAGAGAAATATCTTCCTGCTATCGAAGAAAAGACGTTCCCAGATGTCGCTGTGCGCAGCTTCGAATCAAGCTTAGCGATAGAATATCATGTTTTCGGAGAGCTGCTGCAGGCCAGTAAAAATTTGGAAAGCATGGGGTATGACTTCGAGAATCCACCCGAATGTACTAAGCGAGTACTGCAAAACTTCAGCTAACCAACACCAATGTTTTATAGCTTTTCTATCGACAAAGCAGTTGTTTGAAAAAGCGATTGACTACAAATACGTTGTTAAAACGTTGCTGTAATTGCTAGCTGGAAAAGGTGTTCGGTAAAACGTTCGTTGTTTTGAAAAAAGCGAAGGTTTTGCTGGCTCCCTGAGTTTACTTGCCATTCACCGGTTATCGAGAAGTTGTCGTTTATTTTACGCCCTGCGCTTAAGGTGAATGCGCGCCCTCTGCTGCCGTTGGGGTCGTACATAAAGTCATCGTTATCGTTCACTTGATACCAGTCTGCACGAGCAGCGATGGTATAGGGTGCCATGTCGTAAGCAGCAGCAACGTACGCACTGTTAAAGTCGTTATCAACGATGTTTTCACCCATCAGGGTGTCGCCAACCAACAATTGAGAAAACACGGTTAATTCAGCGCTATATTTATAGCGAAGGGTGACCGAGTGAAAACGGGTGTGCCACGCATATATACGGTCAGGATCTAAAATATTTGGGTCTGCGTTATTGTCGTAGTAGTAGTATTTCAACTCGGCACTGCGCTTGTAGGCTAAATGCGCGCCTACGTAGTAACCAAAGCGACCGTCTATTTCTCTGAACGGCTCCGTCCACGCTGGGGCGTTTAAGCCTTCTTCGCTTACAATGCCCGGCGTTGGTAAGAAGTTTACTCTGTCATCGTAAAGTGATTGTCTATCGTGCAGCGCAAAGCCGCGCCACGAAAGCAAGGTGCCGGTACTATCGTTGCCCTTAAATAGGCTGCCCAGTATTTTCCACGACCAATTACTTCTTACTTGCCGTCCATTTTGACGCAAGCTTACTTCCACACCGCCGGTTCTAAGTTCTTCTCCAATCCAACTGTTAATGGCTGAATTCGTTAAGAAGTGAGGAGAGAGCCACCCCATATCGGTGTTTTCAGCAGAAATAGCAGGATAGAACGCACCAATTTTTACTTCAGGTTTTATGGTTGAAGCGGTAAGCGGCCTATATTTTAGATAGGCTTGGGAAAAACCAAAACGCTTTTCACCATCACTGTAGCCGTTTATGACGGCAGCTGCAGACCAGCTATTCGATAGTCGCTGCTCGGTAGAAAGCACCGCTTGAGAGACGTGAAAGCCATCGCCGTCGAAACGCTGATGGCTGCGCCCCATTTGCTGAAAACTGTCACTGTTTTCTTGGGCAGTAAACGAAGTGCGAATAAGTACATCAGTATTTGCACAGACATTGTGAGAAACCGCGGTCATTACCGTTGCTAGCAGTAAGTTAGCTAATTGGCATGTGCGTTTCAGCTTAGCCTTATTCATTAGTAGTCGCCAAAACCTGAATCAAAACCATCGTCACTTGTTATGGCTGCATTTATTTGCCACGATACGGCGGTATTGTCGTTAACGGTTATTGTCTTTTCTGGGAAAACGTCATCACCGTTTGCCTCTGGGTGCCAGAAACGCAGTTTGTAGTCGCCTTTTGGTAGTTTTAACGAAGCTGTGCCATTTTCTTCGGTTTTCACGAAGAAAGGAGAGTCTGACACTATGATGTAGCCCAACATCCAATCGTGAATGTTACAGCCAATATCCACTATTCCAGGCGCATCAAACGTAAGAGGTTCGGCGGTAAATTCTTTATATAGTTTAAGTTCGAACTGCTTTGTGGGAGAAAACGAATATACGTGGTGAAACAGGTTATCTGCATTTGGAAAGGTTATATCAGTTCCCGTATTTACCACTAAAACATGTGGCACAAATTGCTTATTAATTTGGTTCATCACAGCCGGCTGCTGGTGAGGAACCATGTTGGCTTCAACATCGAATAACGGCTCGAAAATAAATACGCCATTGCTTACTAAATTGGCGTTGCTGTCGGTTAGCGCAATGTCAAATTTGTAGGTAGGTGCGCTATCGTTTGCCAATAGCCCAGAAGAGAAAAACAATGAAGCAGCAATTAAAAAGGTTTTCATAGTACCAACACAGTTAACGTCTTAAACGCGAACTTTGTTCCTTTACATGATAGGCGTTACGTTTAAGACTACCTTAGATTACTAATAAAGACCTTATCATTCGCGCAATAATTTCATTGCAAAACAATACTAGGTTTAGTTTACCGGCACCAATAATTGCTGTAGACGGGAAGCTATTGTATTGCCTATACGTTGGTAAATTTTCTAATAAGGTTATGATACACGTGATGCAGTTGATCAAGCTGCTCTCGTGATGCTGTGTCACTACTCAGTAAAGATTGAATAGCTTGGTCTAATTGATAGAGCGTTTCACGAATTTGCTGGTCACCAACCATGCTTTGCATCCATGTAATAGCAGCAATACGCTTGCCTTTGGTAACAGGCGTCACCTTATGTAGGCTTGATGATGGATACAATATGGCACTACCAGCATCACATTTTATGCATTGCTCACCAAAGCCTGTTTGTATTACCAATTCACCGCCTTCGTATTCTTCTTTTTCGGATAGGAAGACAGTCATGGACATGTCGCTACGAAGAACATCGGGTGTATTTGGAATACGCATGATTGCCGCATCAACGTGATAGCCATAGGTCTGTGACTGACTGTACCGGTTAAAACAGGGTGGGAAAATACGTTGGGGTAACGCGGCAGAAACGACCTGCGGATGTGCCCCTAGTTTACTTAATAACGCGTTAGCGAGCTGCTGAACGCGTTTATCATTGGCATCTGCTTGACCGTTATTCTTGACACTAGCAGCCATACCCATCGCAGTTTCTTTACCATCACTAAACGGTACGTCGGCAAGGTGACGACGAAACTTTGCAACTTCATGTGGTGTTAGCAAATCAGGAATAACGATCATTTTTCAGCACTTCTCTTTTGTGTTTATGAGCAATTAAAATTCGTAGCTAAGCGTACCAGTGATGTTGCGACCATCACCAATATACATAAATGAGCCAGAACGATATGCTGCAGTCCAGTATTCTTTATCAAACAGGTTACCTACGTTTACGCGGAAGGTGAGGGCGTCTGAGTAATAATAGTTAGCAAATAAATTCACAACGTCATAATCTGGAACGACTATAGAGTATTCATTTGTATCGGTATTAAAACCTGCTGCCGTGTCAGGTTGTCCGCCAAACATTTCAGATTGATAACTGTAATCACCACCGAAGGCAAACTTTTCGTTAGGCTGATAACGCATTTGAATGTAAAAACTTTCATCTGCAAAGTTACTCAATGCCAACCCTAAATTACTGTCGTTATATGATTTTAAGACTTCTGAATCCATAAAGGCTGCTGAAGCCTGAATACTAAATTTGTCAGTTATATCGCCACTTAGACCAAACTCAATACCTTCAACGCGGTTTTCACCTGTGTTCAACGTGCCAAGGGTTGAATATGAATCGCCAACACTTTCATGAACATCGCTTTTAGTGATTCGGAAAATGGCTGCATTGGCTACAAGTTTCTCGTTAAACAACGACCACTTTGTTCCAATTTCAATATTTTCTACCTGCTCTGGGTCAGCCTGTGCTGCTTGTTCTGGTGTTCCACACAAACCGCCATAACCACAGTTGGCACCTAAGTCTGACTCACCGCCATTAATATTAGTGGCTGTGCTGTATGATGCATAAAGGTTGCCGTGTTCTGATAACGAGTAAACAAGACCCAAATGGCCGTTGTACAGGTCGTCTTCAAAGGCAAAAAGCTGCTCTCCACTACGCCCCGATGTCGCATTGGTATAGTCGTAGCTATCTGCGCGTAGACCAAAGAACATATCAAGCTTTTCAGTAAGCGCTAATGTGTCCATTACGTACCAAGAGTACGTTTCGATATCATATTGTGCATCGACGTTACCGCGCGTAAACGTTCTTCCCATCAACGCACCTATGTTGTCTACTGCATTACCCTCAGCATCTAAAATACAGTAGCTTGAAGAAACACCGCGTCGTCCTCCAACAAGACAATTTGTTGGGTTGTTGTTCTCAACACTGAATACGCCGTTGTCTACTGACTCATCTGTATATTCAAAGCCGAATACTAGGCGGTGGTCTAAGCCTAAAAATGCTGTATCCCAAAACAGGTTAAACTGCGATGTAACGTACTCTACATCTTGCCAACCTTGATGCGTGCTAAGTGATAGTGTGTAAGCACCAGGTGCAATTGGGTCTGTGGCATCTCGGTTTGTTCCACGCATGCCTGTAGTAATATACTCGTTTTCGGTTTTTCCTACGCGCGTGGCGTTATAAAAACGAAGGTTATCACTGATGTCATACTCGGTACGAAGCGTAAATGTGGTCACTTCTGAGTTAAGGAAATCCTCATCTTGTGCGTACACAGGAATATCTTTAAGTGGATATCCTGCGTCTCTGTCGTAGTAGCTGCCCAAATCAGGTTTATCTTCAGCATTAAGGTAATAGATATCACCAGTAAATGACAAACGGTCAGTTGGCTGGTTTACGTATGATAATTGAACACCTTCGCGGTCTCGCTCAATTCCTTCACGGCCAGGCTTGTCTTCTGAAGAATAAAGGCCGTTTAAACGAACTGCACTTGTTTCAGTAAGGGTTTTATTTAAGTCAACAGTAAAGCGATTGTGTTCATCGGTACCTATTGCTGCGTCAACGCGTCCAAAATTATAGGCTGTAGATGCCTTCTTCGTAATTGAGTTAACCGCACCGCCTGAAGATCCTCGCCCAGCAAAAGTTGAGCTTGGCCCTTTGGTTATTTCCACACGCTCGGTTGCAAAACTTTCACGTGTTGTCATTCCAGGATCTCGTAGTCCATCCACAAACACGTCGCTGCGTGCTTCATGTCCACGAATAATATATCGATCACCAAAAGCATTACCATTCTCACCCGTTCCAAGGGTAACGCCTGCTTGTGCTTGCAGAATATCTTCAAGATCGGTTCTGCCACTTTCTTGAATTTGATCTTGAGTAAGAACAGTAATGGTTTGTGGTGTATCAACAAGGTCGGCTAAATGTCTTGGATCGCCGGATTTGTCGTAGCGATAAATAGACTGCTGAACGCCATGAATACGAATAAGTTCAATAGCGTCATCAGACGGCGCAGCGCATTCAGCTGATGTCTTATCATTGCAAACGTCGGTGTTTTCTTGCGCTAAAACCGCGGAGTGACCAAAAGCAAGCGCAGCAGCAATAGTGTGTGCGCCCATACTTAACTTTTTGTTGTTCATTGTTTTTCCCCAGTGTGTGTGAGGGCGGGGAGTGTATAGAAAAAAGAAATTCGTGTAAATATAAATGATAACAATTATCATTTATATTGGTTATTTGGATAAGTCTCTGAGAGTTGTGATTATATTTTTATGCAAGTGGAACAGACGCAGTAACGATCACGCCTGTTTTATCTTCGCGATCGTTAAGGCTAAGCGAACCTTTGTGAAACATCATAATGATATTGGCAATGTAAAGCCCCAAACCTAGGTGTGGCGACTGTGCTGAATTTTGAACGTCGTTCTCTTTTCTCACAGAGACCATCGACTGTAAAAGTTGTTTTTTCATGCCTTGCGGTAACAGCGGGCCAGGATTACTGACACTGAGTATTGCTCGTTTATCCCTCTTTGAGAGCGTAACGTTAATTTCATCTTCTTCGCTGCTGAAATCGACGGCGTTTGAAATAATCTTATCGAAAAACTGTGCAATTAATTCTGGCGAGCCATCTATTATCAGTTGCTCTTCGCTGGCAGTTAGTACCCACTTGCGGTTTGTATACGTGTGCTTGTAGCCTTCGATGCAACCCGTAATCACCTTTACAACATTGAAGGTTTCTAAGTCTTCTTGTGCAATAGCCTGCTCTAGTCGGGTTGCTTCACTCATGCTATTGAGTATGGTGCTAAGCCTGTTTACGCCCGATTGCGCCCGCGTGACGAATACATCCTGTTGCTGCTTTTCGCTCACGTGTCCAAGCATATCTAATGATGATTTCACGACCGCAATGGGCGTGCGCAGTTCGTGTGATAAACGCGAAGCCATGTTTTCAAGGTACGAGTTGTATTGTTGAAGACGAGAGAGGACATCAGAAAATGAGCGCGATAAATCGCCTATCTCATCTCGTTGGTTTGATACAGGCAAGGTGCCCACTATTTTCCCGTTATCGTCGATAACCGCTTCGGTGCTGTCGCGAAGCTGCCTGATTCTGCTTGAGATACGACTAGCGAAAAGTAAAAGTCCAAGGGTACCAAGCAACATTACCGCTAATATGACATGAAATAGTTGCTCTAGCGCCCGGTTACGAAGGGTACGAATACCGTTTGTGGTTTGCTCTATTACCACGGCTCCCATTACGTTTCCGTCAATAAAAATGGGATATGCAGCCGACAGAATAATGGCTTTGTTGTCGGGCGACAGACGCCAAAGCGAGTCGGGCTGACCATTTAATGCGGTGCCTAAGTCTTGGCCGACCAAGGCGTAGGCATCGTCAAGCTCGTCGATAAAGTCCGCTGGTGGGCGAGTAAGAATTTGATAATAAACCGGCAGTAGCCACTCGTTTTCCACCCATTGCCAGGCTGCGCTTCGCTCGGCTTGTGGTGCCGTTACTTCAATGCCTGTTGCCGATTGTATATCACCCGCGCGGGCCAGCACCCGCTTATGTTTATCAACCACCCATACGCGCGAGTCTGCGTATTTAAGCCCAGCAAGAATGCGCTCAATTTCAGGCGATGGGGTGATTACCGTCCCCAGCTTTTCTAAATCTTTGGTGTTCGCGGTACCAAGAGCATATTGTTTGTCACGTGTTTCTACGTTGTCTACATCAACGAGAGTAAAGGCTAAACCTCCGGTGGTCATAGAAAGCGGAAAGCGCAGTTCAATGTTGTAGCCGTTTGCGGTCTCTTGCCAACGCCCTTGGATAGATAGCGCGTTTTCAACGGCGCGTGTGGTGTCTGTAGCGTCAGCCAGTTTATAGGCGTTTACCCAGCCACTTTCATAAGGGGCAACCACGTAGCGAGCCAACGCACCCTCTGGGGTTTCCATTCCTATAAGTAAGTGATCGCCACTCTCTACACTTAAGCTATTTGGTTGACGCCATAATAAAGCATCGTCCGACACCTCAAACATGGCATAAAGGAACTGGCCGTAGCGTCCAACCATGTGCTTAAACGACAAGCTTACGGGCTCGCCCTTATTACCGCTGTAATACTCAATAACTTCAGCGTTTCCATATTCGCTTACCAACTCATTTACTTGCTGCCAGTCGTTAAGCTCGCCGTCTAATCGAATTGGGTAGGGAATGGGCGGCGCATACAGGTCGGTACCCGGGCGTACATCTTGCAAATAGGCAGATTGACTGTCGAATAGCGCCGGTCGCTCGTGAAGTGCTGTAGCCACGGCTCGAGCGGTGCCAATCATGGTTTGCTCTTGCCCATTTCGCAGGTATTGCTCAAGCTCCCATACATAGTTGTAGCCTAGGTAAGGAATAGTGAACAAAAACAGCGATAGTACAACAAGCTGTAGGCGTATAGAGAAACGAAGTCGCATAGCTAATACGTGATTTCTATGTTACGGCTGCCAGCGATAACCCATACCGTAAACGGTATCGATATGCTCAAAATTGGCATCTAGCTGCACAAATTTTTTGCGCATGCGCTTAATGTGCGACGTAATAGTGGTGTCATCTACCACCATTCTAGATTCATCCATTAACTGCTGTCGGCTTTTAACATGCCCAGGGCGTTTAATAAGCGCGTGCAGCATCCAAAATTCGGTTACGGTAAGCAGTACAGGCTGGTTTTGCCAACTTACAGTCATTCTTGAAACGTCCACTTTTAAATCGCCCACTTTCAATTCGTCTTTTTGCTCAGTAGGTGCGGCCAACAGGTCTGTTCTTCTGAACAAAGCGGCGATACGAGCAAGCAGGTGAGCCATGCTGATATCTTTGGTTAAATAGTCGTCGGCACCCATTCGTAAACCACTTATGGTATCAACATCGTTGTCGCGAGCCGTGAAAAATATAATAGGCAGGGTTTGTGACAAACTGCGCAACTGCTGGCAAAGCATAAATCCACCTTCAATTTCATCTTTTAAGCCAATATCAATAATGGCAAGGTCGGGCAGAGTGTGGGTAAACGCTTCTGCCGCAGAGGGTCTATCATCGTATGCATTCACGCTGTAGCCCTGTGCCTGAAGGGCCATAATGTAGTTCTCTCGAATGGCTGCATCATCTTCAACTAAGGCGATGGTTTTTGGCATGCTGTGGTTCCGTCGTTCTTCAAACAGGGTGTGTCAATGTGCACACTATACCTTTGAAAAGCCACCTTTGCTTAAGTTCGACATAAAATCCTCAAGAGTGCCTCATTTACGCCATATTTCTCCAAAACCATCACAACATTTCCTCAAACTATCGCACTTTCTGCCACTTATCGGCGGTTAAATAGCGTCATACCAAATGACTTACAGCAACACACTTTATCAACAAACTACCCTTTGCGTTGTGCGTCCCCCCAACGGCGCACAACGCTTTTTTTGAAGAGGATTTATTTATGTCACTACATTATTCACTGCATCGCACTTTTAATGCTTTCACATACACCGCTGCAGCAGGGTTAATGGCGCTTTCACTAAACGTTTCTGCCAGTACATCAAATCAGTACAACACACACCAAGTGCAGCAAAACACACAGCAATTGCAGCAGAACGAAGAGTCCAAGGCTGCTGCTATTGGTCTTGGCAGTGGTGTGGTAGTGGGCGCCATTGTGGCCGGCCCTGTTGGTGCAGCGGTAGCCGGTATTGTTGGTGCACTTTTGGGAGAAAATACAGCTCAAGAAAATGCGCTACAAAATAACCGTGAAGCGTTAAGTAAAGCGAACGATGAAAATACTGCTTTACTTGCTGCTAACCAGAGTATGCAAGAGCAGCTTATGATAACGAAAGTGGCGTACAGCGAAGAACTAGTGCAAGCACCTGCGCCAACACTTAAAAGCA
Source organism: Alteromonas sp. S167 (assembly GCF_036864375.1). Taxonomy (NCBI): domain Bacteria; kingdom Pseudomonadati; phylum Pseudomonadota; class Gammaproteobacteria; order Alteromonadales; family Alteromonadaceae; genus Alteromonas; species Alteromonas sp. S167. Next base: position 137,047 of record NZ_JAZETR010000010.1, on the reverse strand, counting down.
GTATTCAGTTTAAATCTGGCTCTGTGGTGGTAGAGCCTGCGTATCAAGAGCAGTTATCACTTATCGCTAGTGCGCTTAAGGGTAATGAAAAACTGAGTATTCGTTTAACCGGTCAAGCTGATCAGCGCGGTGATACCCAGTTTAACGAAGCGCTTTCAATGCAGCGTGCACTAAGTGTTAAGAAAGAATTAACCCAGCGTGGTGTATCGGAAACACAAATAATGACGGTAGCTGTCGGCGAGTCGCAAAGTAAACAAACCGAACATGAAGGTATTTTCTTTGATAGAAAAGTAGAAATGGAAATTGCCGAGCGAGCGCCGGTACTTATGAGTAACAGCGCGAACTATTGATTGCCTTGGTGTTGGCCGAGCTTAATTAAGCTCGGTTTTATTCCTTAACGTGTTTACCGCCAGTCCATCCACCTTGAGCAAGTACCTCGTCACCTAGTGCCTTGGGTGACGATTCAATTTCGGTGGCCATTGAGTCGTTCCAGCGATTTAAGAAGCCATACAAACTTACGGCACCAAGAATTTCGACAATTTCCTCTTCTTTCCAATGCGTACGCATTGCTTCCATAAGTGGGGCATCAACAGCATTAGGGACACTGCCTGCTGCTAGGGCAAAATCTAGCGCCATGCGTTCGGCCTGCGTGTAGAGTGGACTTGTTTGATATTCCCACACCGCAGCTACTTTTTCGTCGCTAATACCGTGAATTCCTGCAGCAATTAGCGAATGCGCTTCGCAATACTGACAGCCCGCAGCGCGGCTGGCAAAGTGGGCAATTAGTCGTTTGAAACCGCCATCTACAACACTGCCTTCACCCATTACCCCTTTAGTTAGCGCGGCAAAGCCTTTTACCATCTCTGGTTTGCGCTGCATGGTAAGTAAACTGTTGGGAATAAAACCCAATATATCGATAAAAACGGCAAAGTCGTCGGCCAACTCTGGCGTTGTCTCAGGTGGCAATGGTGGCAGCAAAGGCGCGGGAGAAGTATTCTTGTTGTTAGACATTATAAATGGCCCTGTATTTATTATTATCCATTACATTTCAATATAAGCCGCATCTGCGGTAAAACTTGAAATGTGTACTTTTTATACCCACCTACTGTGGTGTATTTAATCGTTAAAAACAATGACTAAATCGCGTTGATGTTCTAACTGCCAAGCGTTTTACGTTAAACTGTATATTCGCGTTAAATCTTTACCATGCGCGCTTGCATGAAAAACTGCGATTGTCTCTTTCCAAAGTATGTCACTGCGACATTCAAAATACAGGCTACACATGAAAGCTTTAGATATTAAAGGGTTAACAAAAACCTATAAGGGTGGCGTACAAGCATTAAAAGGCGTTGACCTTTCAGTTGAACAAGGCGATTTCTTCGCTTTGTTGGGCCCAAATGGTGCAGGTAAATCAACCACTATCGGCATTATTAGCTCGTTGGTGAATCAAACCGATGGTCAGGTGTCTGTATTTGGCTATGACCTTACAACCCAAAAAGAACAGGCTAAAGCCTGTATTGGGTTAGTGCCGCAAGAATTTAATTTCAACCAGTTTGAAACGGTTTTACAAATTGTTCTAAACCAGGCTGGTTACTATGGCGTTCCGCGTAATGTAGCCAAAGAGCGTGCTAAGAAATACCTTGCCCAATTAGACTTGTGGGAAAAGCGAGACGCACGTGCGCGTGAACTGTCTGGCGGTATGAAACGCAGGCTTATGATTGCACGTGCGCTGATGCACGAGCCTAAACTGCTAATATTAGACGAGCCAACCGCTGGTGTTGATATAGAAATTCGCCGCTCAATGTGGGGTTTCCTAGAAGAAATTAATCGTGCGGGCATTACTATTATTCTTACTACCCACTACCTTGAAGAAGCTGAAATGCTGTGTCGCAATATCGCCATTATTAATAAAGGTACTATTGTAGAAAATACGAGTATGAAAGCGCTGTTGTCTAAGCTTAGCCTAGAAACCTTTGTGCTAGATATATCTGTACCTGAGTCGGCAGCAGCACCATCGCTTAGCGGCTTTGAGAGCAGGCTTATCGATGAGCACACATTAGAAGTGGATGTTGAAAAAACAGAAGGCCTAAACCCCGTTTTCTCTCAGTTAAGTGAGCAGGGTATTCAAGTAATGAGTATGCGCAATAAATCTAACCGCTTGGAAGAATTATTTGTGCGCCTTGTAGAGTCGGCAAAGCAAGCTGGTTAGCAGGTTTGCTACATCCTCCGCTGCAACGCAACGAATACGGTATTAAACAGTGAAAACAGAAACCACAGTAATGAATACAGAACAAAATACCAGCTGGTTAAAGCAAAACTATGTGGCGCTAACCACTATCTGGATAAAAGAGTGCACGCGCTTTTTGCGTATTTGGGTACAAACCTTGGTGCCGCCAGCTATTACTATGAGCCTTTACTTCGTTATTTTCGGCAGCCTTATTGGTAACCGCATAGGCGAAATGGGTGGCTTTACCTACATGGAGTTTATTGTACCTGGGCTTATTATGATGTCGGTTATTACCAACTCATACGCCAACGTGTCGTCGTCTTTCTTTAGTGCTAAGTTTCAACGCAATATTGAAGAGCTGTTAGTCTCACCAGTACCTACTTCGGTAATAATTCTTGGCTATGTAGGCGGTGGTGTAGCGCGTGCAATCCTTATTGGCATTATCGTTACCATGGTGTCGCTGTTTTTTGTTGATGTTCAAATTCACAATATTGGCATTATTGCTTTAACCCTTTTACTTACTTCAACGCTATTTGCTACCGCAGGTTTGATTAACGCAGTGTTTGCTAAAACCTTCGACGATATCAGCGTAGTACCCACCTTTGTGCTTACTCCCCTAACGTATTTAGGTGGCGTGTTTTATTCGCTTTCACTGTTACCAGAGTTCTGGCAGTGGGTAAGTAAAGCCAATCCAGTGGTATATATGGTTAACGGGTTCCGCTATGGGTTTTTAGGGGTATCAGACGTAAACGTAACCCTATCGCTAGGGCTGCTAGTGGGCTTCAATACATTGCTGTTTAGTGTGGCGTATTACCTTCTCAAAACAGGTAAGGGCATACGCAGTTAATGGCTTCAGGAAACTCTAGAGAAATAACCACCACGCAACAAGGCATTCACGATAAGCTTGACGAGCTGGTGGTGAAATACCAAAAAAGCGAAAACAAACGTCCTATTAGCGACCACACACAGACTGCGTTTGATGAGGTTAGTGCATGGCTAGACGGTTTTAAAGGCGATGTTATTTTAGATTCGTGCTGTGGTGTTGGTGAGAGTACAGCGAACATTGCCAATGCCTATCCTGAAGCACGGGTTATTGGTATCGATAAGTCTGCTCTTCGCGTAGACAAACATATGCACTACAGTACACAAAGTCAGAACTACCGCGTTATTCGTGCAGACGTGAATGACTTTTGGCGTTTGGTAAGGGCGGCCAATTGGAATGTGGTAAAACACTTTTTGCTTTACCCCAATCCGTACCCGAAAAAAACACAGGTACAAAAGCGTTGGCATGCCAGCGCGGCGATGGTCGATTTAATGGCAATAACGCCAAATATTGAAGTGCGAAGTAACTGGCTTATCTATGTCATGGAGTTTGCTCAGGCAGCAAAACATTATGGTGTAGTAAGCGATTTAGCAGAAGTCACTGGCGAGAAGCATATGACGCCTTTCGAACGAAAGTATCGCGAAAGCGGTCAGCCGTGCTGGCAATTAATGTGCAGCAGCGACGAAGAATAAGTTCGAGAAGATTACGCGAAAAAAAGCTAATCGGGCGAAGGCTGAGCGAAAAAAAATTAAGCGTTAGTGTGGTTGCTGAGCCCGCTTTACACTTGCTACAGGCGGGCTAAAAACATATCCCTGAGCATAGCGAATTGGCAAACGCTTAACGCGCTCTAGCTGAGCTTCATCCTCAATGTGTTCAGCAATTACGTTCACGCCGTGCTGCTCGCATAGGTTAAGCACATAGTCTACGTATTCGCGTACTGCGTCTTGGTCGTCGTAATGGCGAATTAAACCGCCAGCTAACTTAATTCCTCGAACAGGAATGTTCATTAGTGCGCGGATATTCCCTGGACACGAACCTACATTATCAATAAAAACCCCCAATCCAGCGTGCATGCTTTTGTCGATAAAGCTCGCTAATTGCTGAGGGTTTGAAAGTGCCGTAGATGCACTTACTTCTGTACTGACTCGTTCAGGATTAGGGTAGCTGGCTAAGTGCGTAATTAACGTATTTGTCAGCTGTTCGTTTTGCAGATCGTTAGATGTAATGTTGAAGTTCCACGGTATATTAAGGTCGTGAAAGTAGTGCGCACATTGCACAAACATACTTGCGGCTAAGGCGCTAATATGATGCTCACGCTCAATAAGATACAGAAACTCACTTGGCAGAAACGTTTTGTCGCCTTGCGTAATTAATCGCGCAAGGCACTCATAGCGCCAAACGCCGCTGCTATCTAAATCAATGATAGGCTGAAAATACGGCACGATGTCGTTCACCGAGAATTCTTCGCTTATTTCTCTAATTGGCATAAACTGACATCCTTACTTGTGCGTATTTATTCATAATTAAAATATAGCAGTATTGAAATGCAATGCCTTAGTTTTAGTGAACATAACAAATATGTTTCACGAATCAGCCTAAATGCTAAGGCGTACCACTTGGCGAAAATTGCAATCTAAGGTAAAGTGCGACACCCTGAAAGTGACGTGATAAACTTTCAGGTTTGACAACGAATGGACCATGTCAGTGCGTATGCGTATACCCCAACGTTGAGCCATGCGGGTAACAATTGCTGCGCGTTAGGGAAAATAGGTGTCAGGCCGGTGTCCTACAAAACCGCCTGTTAATTCCGCCAGCGCGGAATATGTGTTTGTATTTATTGTGAGGTGTGTTGAGTGGGTGAAGCGCAAGTTAGTTTAGAGCACTTGTTTAGGGTCTTTACCAAGCCTGAACACAAAGACTCGAAGCTGGCTCAAATTGAGCAGCATTTATCTGACAACATTTTAGACTTTTTGTCGCAGCATGTTGTTACGAAAAAGACATCGCTTGAAGAAATTGAAAAAGACTTCTCAGACTCGAAAGTGCCTGAGTCGCCTGAGTTCGTTTCAACGCACGCAGAAAGCTTATTGGATAAGCTTGTAGCCCATTCTGTAAATACTTACTCGCCTACGTTTATAGGTCATATGACCTCGGCCCTGCCATATTTTCATCTTCCGCTGTCAAAGCTGATGGTGGGGCTTAACCAAAACCTCGTAAAAATTGAAACGTCGAAGGCCTTTACGCCGTTGGAACGTCAGGTCATCGGTATGATGCACAACTTGGTCTACGATCAGTCTGAGGCGTTTTATAACAAACATCTGCACAGTGCAGCACATTCATTGGGTGCATTTTGTTCTGGTGGTACTATTGCCAATATCACTGCGCTTTGGGTAGCTCGCAATAAAATGCTTGGCCCTCAAAAAGGTTTTTCTGGTGTGTCAAAAGCAGGTCTGGCTGCGGCATATCGCCATTACGACATTAACAACCTTGGCGTAATGTGCTCTAAACGCGGGCACTACTCGCTGTCTAAAGCAGTAGACGTCTTGGGTATTGGCAGAGAGCAGTTAATTACACTGCCGGCACCACACCAAACGCTAGACCCTGCAAAGGCGCTTCGCGCAGGTAAGCGTTACCAGGAAGAAGGTAACAAGTTGCTAGCTATTGTTGGTGTGGGTGGAACTACTGAAACCGGTCACGTAGACCCATTAGATGAGCTTGCCGATGTGGCCAAAGAGCTTGGCTGTTGGTTCCATGTAGACGCAGCATGGGGCGGCGCAACGTTATTCTCATCACGCTATCGCTCTCGTTTGAAAGGCATTGAACGTGCTGACTCTGTTACTATCGATGCCCACAAGCAAATGTACGTACCTATGGGTGCCGGTATGGCCCTATTTAAAGACCCGCAAAACGCCAATGCGGTAAGGCATCACGCGCAATATATTTTACGTGCCGGCTCTAAAGACTTAGGTGCAACTACCCTTGAAGGTTCGCGAAACGGCATGGCCATGATGGTGTACTCAGCGCTGCATATCTTTGGTCGTAAAGGCTACGAGCTGCTAATTGATAGAAGTATTGATAAAGCCAGTGACTTCGCCAATATGATTGATAAGGCACAAGACTTCGAGCTAACCACATCGCCAACGTTGTCGCTGTTAACCTATCGTGTATGTCCGCAAGAAGTGCAGCAAAAACTGAAGCACGTAAACGCGAAAATGCGCAATGCCATTAATCAAAAAATTGATGCACTCGTTGTAGCGGTACAAAAGCAACAGCGGGAAGCGGGTAAGTCGTTTGTGTCGCGTACACGATTAGAAGCGCCAGACTATCCTTCGCAATGCATAACGGTGTTTCGTGTAGTACTGGCGAATCCGCTTACTAGCCATAACGACCTTGCAGCGATTTTGGCTGAGCAACATTTAATAGCCAAAGAAACGCAGGCGTGGAAAGAGCTTATTGATTTTGTGTCTGATGAGGCACTTCTTGCTTCGGCCTAGTGCATCATGCCTATGCTAGTAGGCAGCTAGCTTAAACAACACATTAAACGAAAAAGCCCGAACGGTATTACCATTCGGGCTTTTTGCATTTAAGTCACCACAGTTTTAAGTGTGTTTTGATTGTGACCTAACGTATTAAACGTGTACTTGTATGTTGTCGATAAGCCGTGTTTTACCCATAAATAACGCAACAACGATAACAAGGTGAGCATCAGTGGCTGAGGCCGGCATAAACGTACTTGCGTTCACAACTTTTACGTAGTCGTTTCTGAACCCTTTTTCTTCTAAATCCGCCACGGTAGATGCTTCAAGCTCGTCGAAATTCTTATTGCCCTTCTCGATTGCCAGTTTCATGCGCTGCATCGCTTGATAAATTTCACTGGCCGTTGCCTTTTCTTCCTCTGACAAATAGCCGTTGCGCGAACTCATGGCTAAACCCGATGTCTCGCGCTCTGTAGGGACACCGTGGATAGTAACTGCCATAGAAAGGTCGCGGGCCATAGTGCGAATAACGGCAAGTTGCTGAAAGTCTTTTTCTCCGAAGAAGGCGTCGTCAGGCTGCACCATATTGAACAGCTTACTTACTACCGTTGCTACGCCGCGAAAGTGGCCTGGACGGCTAGCGCCGCACAGTACGTCAGAAATGCCGGGTACTTCTACGAAGGTTTGTGCATCAAGCCCAGCAGGGTACATATCAGCAACGCTAGGAAGAAATACCGCATCTGTACCCTCTGCGACAAGCTTCGCTTTATCTTGTTCTATTGTGCGAGGGTAAGCATCTAAATCTTCGTTTTTGCCAAACTGCATAGGGTTAACAAAGATACTTACTATTACCTTATCGTTGTGCGCTTTAGCGCGCTTAACTAACTTAAGGTGGCCATCATGCAAATTGCCCATGGTAGGCACAAAACCAACGCTAAGGCCGCTGCGTTTCCAATCACCAATGAGCTCGCGTAATGCTGCAGTGCTATCGATAACCTTCATATCTGTATTAACCTTTCTATCTAATCCAAGCTTAGTAATGTTTTGCCGTGCTTTTCGAAACTTATTTATTCGAAACCCATCTATTCGAAGCTGTGTTCAGCAGAAGGGAACGCGCCGCTTTCTACTTCTTCAATGTACTTGGCAACGGCCTTACGCATATCGCCCGTTTCTACTAAGTAATTCTTCGAAAACTTAGGCATGTAGTTTGCGCTTATCCCGAACATATCATGCATCACCAATATTTGACCGTCGGTGTCTTTGCCTGCGCCAATACCAATTACTGGAATGGTAAGGGCTTCACTCACTGCTTTTCCTAGTGATGAAGGCACGCACTCAAGAACAAGTAGTTGAATACCCGCTTGCTCTAGCGCCTTAGCTTCTTCAATTAGCTTTTCAGCTTGGCTTGCTTCACGGCCTTGTACCTTAAAGCCACCAAATACATGCACAGACTGTGGCGTTAAGCCTAGGTGACCACATACGGGCACACCGCGTAAATTTAGTCCAGCTATGGTGTCACACAGCCAGCTACCGCCTTCCATTTTTACCATGCTTGCACCCGCTGCCATAAGCTTGGCGGCGTTGGTAAAGGTTTGCTCTGGTGTGGCGTAACTCATAAACGGCATATCTGCCAGCACAAATGCGCGTTGAGTGCCTTTGCGAACACTTCTAGTGTGATAAGCAATGTCATCAATTGTTACAGGTAACGTATCGTCTTCGCCCTGTAGAACCATCCCTAACGAGTCACCAATCAGCAGTGCGTCTATGCCTTGCTCGTCGAACATTTTGGCAAAGCTGGCATCGTAAGCTGTTAACGAGGTAATTTTTTCACCTGCTTGCTTCTTCTTGAGCAAGCCTGAAACCGTAACTTTTTTCATGACATGATCCAGATAATGTTAGGAAATCGGTACTAAATATCGATATTGTGTGGCGAACTATACGGATTTTGCTGCTAATTGGAAGTGCGAAGACGACGAAGGCCATCTAGTGTGCAGCTAGCAACCCAGCTAGATAGTGGCTTGCCGTCATGCATTACCATGTTTGGGGCAATTTCAAAAAGCGGTACTAAAACAAACTCACGGCCAGACATTCCATAATGAGGGATCGTTAAATCTGCGGTGTCGATATTTTCGCTGCCGTACAGCAAAATATCGAGATCTAACGTGCGCGGGCCCCAGCGCTCACCTTTGCGTTCACGGCCTTCTTCTAATTCGATTCGCTGTAACTGTTTAAGTAAGCCGTGAGGTTTTAATGCGGTTTCTATCAGTACTACTGCATTGATGTAATCGGGCTGATCTTGAGGGCCCATAGGCTTACTAGAATACAGTGAAGAGGTTTTAAGAACGCGTGTGTCTTCTAACCTTCCTATAGCATCAAAAGCACGCTTTGCTTTTTCTTCACTTTCACCAAGATTACTGCCAACACCAATATAAACGTGCTCTTTATGCATCTGAGTCTTTCCTAGCTGGGCGACGCTTACGTTTCTTTGGTGCTCCTTTACCGCCTTCGCTACGTCTTAATGCGTTTAACATGCCTTTTTGTTTGCTATTCTCGGCATGCTGAAAATGTGTCCACCACTGTGCAAGTTCGAGTAAATCGCCACCTTCTGTTTGGCCTCGTGCCAGTAAGAAGTCATAACCTGCTCTGAACTTGGGGTGTGTAAGTAACTGGAATGCTCTACGACCAAAGCGCTTGGGTAATCGCTGCTGTAAAATCCAAATGTCGCGTACCACGGTGGAAAAACGCTTGGGTATCATAATGCGCTGTGTTTGGCGGGCAATAACGTCGCCTGCAGCAATATTAAATGCGTCATGTGCGTTCAAGCCAGACTCAGTTTGAAGGCGCTGAGAGTGCTCTTCTACCGGATACCACAACAACGCTGCATATAAGAAGGCCGGTGTAACACGTTGGTTACTGTTAATTCGTTCATCAGTATTCGCCAACACGCGGCGAATGAACTGCATTTCTTTGCTATTTTCGTCTTTTAAAAATGGCGTTAGCTGTGGGAATAATGGATCTAACAGGCCATATTCGCGCAGCATTAAAAACGTGTCCTCGCCTTTACCTGACAAAAAGAGTTTTAGTGTTTCTTCGAAAAGTCGGGCAGGTGGAATATTTTGCAGTAAGTTAGCTAAAGCCTTGATAGGCGCTGCCGTATTCTTTTCGATATGCATCGACAGTTTTACTGCGAACCGTACGGCGCGTAGCATACGTACAGGGTCTTCACGGTAGCGGGTTTCAGGATCGCCAATTAGCGCAACTTCACGCTTTTCTATGGCTGATAACCCATTGGCAAAATCTTTAACGGTAAAGTCTGCAACGCTGTAGTACATGGCGTTAAAGGTAAAGTCGCGGCGCTGGGCATCTTCTTCAATAGTGCCAAACACGTTGTCGCGAACTAGCTGGCCATGAGCATCACGTTTTGCTGTCACTTTGTGTTTTGGTGTACCTTCGTTTTCGTCAGACTCTTGGTGGTGCCCACGGAACGTGGCAACTTCAATAATCTCTCTACCGAAAACAATATGAGCAAGGCGGAATCGGCGGCCAATAAGGCGACAATTCTTAAACAAACCTTTAATTTGCTCTGGGGTAGCGTTAGTGACTACATCAAAGTCTTTAGGTTCGTGTCCCATCAAAATATCGCGTACACAGCCTCCAACCAAATACGATTCGAAGCCAGCTCCGTTAAGGCGGTACATCACTTTTAACGCGTTAGCACTTACGTCTTCACGTGAAATGCCATGTTCACCTCGAGTCATAACTCTGGGCTTCAGTGCGTTATCAGACGAACTCTCTTTTGAAAAAGCGCGTTTAACAGATTTAAAAACACGATGAATGATGATGGTATCTCCGCAAGCTATAAAGGTTCGCTATAATAAGTGGATTCATGTTGTGGAACAATAATTTCGGGCGTTTTCACTACTTTTTTCCTATCCCAAATGGCAATAGCGTGTGCCAGTAACGCCGAAATATCATTAAATGACGATGCGGCGGGGAAGTCAAAACCTAAAAACTGCATTACCCGCAAAAGGTTTTCTTTCGGTGTAGTATTGTTTACAGGCGCAGCGCGGTTTTGTTTGCTCAACTTTCTTCCGGGTGATACTGCGGCCACAGGTATGTGCCCATAAGTAGGAATCTCATATCCTAGTGTTTGGTAAACGGCTTTTTGCAGCGGCGTGACATCTAACAGGTCACACCCTCGAATAACGTGGTTTACGCCTTGAAACACGTCGTCCAAAATAACCACTAAATTGTAAGAAAACAGGCCGTCTCTGCGCTTTATTACCACATCTTCTGCGCTTGAATTAGCAGTTGAGGCTTCTTGATGCGGGCTATCACACGGTGCTTCGGATTCAATGGGCGTAACATTCCCCATAATGACATCTTCAAATGCTTGTAGTGGTCTAGTCATTGTTAATCGAATAGCAAACTGGTCTTGGTTGTTGCTATCGGGAGCAAGCCCCAAATGTCGGCAATGCCCATTGTAAACGCCGCCCATGGCTTTGATTTGCTTTCTTGTGCACGCGCAGTAGTAGGCTAAGTCTTGCTCAAGTAAACGGTCTACCACTTCTTGATAACGCTGATGCTGCTGACTTTGATAGATGACATCTCCGTTCCAAAACAGCCCATGTTTTTCCAGCGTGCATAAAATATCTTTATCCACACCTGATATGCATCGTGGTTCGTCTATATCTTCCATGCGAAGCAGCCACGTTCCGTGGTTGCTTTTGGCGTCTAGGTAACTTGCAACCGCAGTAACCAGTGAGCCGAAGTGAAGTTGTCCAGAAGGAGAGGGAGCAAAGCGCCCTACGTATTTTTTATGCATAATAACAAAAAGCCCCATCGTTTCGGATGAGGCTTTCTAATCAACTTTACATGGTTAACGCATTAACCTTGTAGTTGTTTCTCTTTAATTTCAGCCATTGTCTTACAGTCAATACATAAGTCTGCTGTAGGACGCGCCTCTAGGCGACGAATACCAATTTCGATTCCGCAAGAATCGCAAAAACCAAAATCGTCTTCTTCAATGCGTTTAAGCGTTTTTTCAATTTTCTTTATTAGCTTACGCTCACGGTCACGCGTACGTAACTCTAGGCTGAACTCTTCTTCTTGTGCAGCACGGTCTACAGGATCTGGGAAGTTTGCAGCTTCATCCTTCATGTGCGTTACCGTACGGTCAACTTCTTCACGAAGTTGGTTGCGCCAAGCTTTAAGCAATAGACGGAAGTGCTCCATTTGGGGCTCGCCCATATACTCTTCGTCTGGCTTTGGCTCGTATGGCTGAAGACCAGCCAGGGCTAATAGTCCTAGGGATTTTGTTTCTTTTCCTGTTGGCATGTGCCACATCTCCTACACTACGACATCCGTCTTGTCCTGAATCAACCGTTATCTATAACAGACTCTAGAACAACAGGCAATCTATCGTGTCTATGTAATTATTGTGCTGGTATCGCTTTACCGTGCCATGTGGCCGCGACTTTCCAGCAAACGCATTAGTGCGTTATACCACTAAAACAAGGCGCAAATATGGCGCCAAACTGAAAAAATTCAACCTATTTTTTACAAAATAACTGGTAGTGATTGATTTAGAATGATTTTTTGTTCATCTATTGAACAGGCCGCAGCGATAACTTCCACGCCAGCATCTTGCGCAGTCTTTACGCATTTGGCATAGGTTGGATCAATATGTTCAGCAACACTCACAGTGGCGATGGCTGTGTGTTGCACACAAAAAAGCAGTGAGGTTTTAATGCCACTTTTCGCCAGTCTTGCCAATTCTAAGCAGTGTTTAGCGCCGCGCTCGGTAACGGCATCAGGAAAATAACCTTTATTGCCGTCGGCCAATGTGACCGATTTTACTTCCATAAATTGTGTGTGGCTGTTGTTATAAAGCGCGAAGTCGAAACGACTATTTGCACCAGGTGGTGTTACTTCAGCTTTCCAACTATCGATGGAAGAAAATTGCGTTAGTACCTTGTTATTTAGGGCTTCCGCCACCAACTTATTAGCATTGTGCGTGTTTATGCCGATGAAGTGACCGTCAAAGGTTTCTGCAAGTTCCCACGTATATTTGAGCTTGCGTTTAGGATTGTTTGATTCGCTTAAGTACACCGTGAAACCGGGCTCAGCACAGCCTGTCATGGCTCCAGTGTTAGGGCAGTGTGCGGTTACCACTGAGCCATCAGCAAGTTCAACATCGGCCAAAAAGCGCTTGTACCTTTTTACAAGCGTGCCGCGTATTAACGCAGGTGCAAAGTTCATAGTTTTCCCTGAGCTTAAATAACCAAAACGCGCAGATTAACAGACATTCGGGTGAGTCAGTAGTGATTACCCGCATACAGCAACAACTGATAAGGATTAAAACGCAATGGCAGAATTTACCGTTAGCCTCTCGACTAGCAGCGCACAGGCTGCGTGGGGAGAGAATGCAAAACTTTCTTTCAATGAAACCGGTGCGGTAATTCACCTACCCGACGACAGTCAAAACGCGCGTTTAATTCAGCAAGCGGCGCGTAAACTTGATGGTTTGAACTTACCTGGCGTTACCCTTGTTGGCGATTGGCAAAAAGAACAACAGTGGGCATTTGCACTTAGCTTCACTAAAGCACGTAACCCAGCTTCAATTGAATGGGCAGACAACGGTGACAAAGCGGCGTTAGAGCAAGAGTACGCGGCATTATTGTTTACCCGCCAGTTGGTGAACGAAACGCCAGAAGACCTAAGCCCAGAAACATTGGCACAGCGCGCTGCAGAATGGCTTAAATCGCTGGGCGGTGACAACGTAACCTACAGCATGACTGTTGGCGAGGCGCTGAAAGAAGAAGGGTGGATTGGCATTTATAATGTAGGTCGAGGCAGTGAACGCCCGCCTGCTATGTTGGTATTAGATTACAACCCAACCGGTAATGACGATGCGCAGGTTGATGCCGTATTGGTGGGTAAAGGCATTACATTTGACAGTGGAGGATACAGTATCAAGTCAAGCGAAGGTATGCTTGATATGAAGTGTGACATGGGTGGCGCTGCTACAGTGACAGGTGCACTGGGTTTAGCGATAACACAAGGCATTCAAAAGCGCATTCAACTTATTTTATGCTGTGCAGAAAACCTTATCAGTGGACACGCTTATAAGCTTGGCGATGTTTTAACCTATAAAAACGGTGTTACTGTTGAAGTCGTCAATACCGATGCTGAAGGTAGATTAGTGCTGGCCGATGGCTTAATGCTTGCCACAGACACTGGCGCACCACTTATTATTGATGCTGCAACGCTTACCGGTGCTGCTGTAGTTGCTTTAGGGTCGGATTACCACGGTGTGTTCTCTCTTGACGATAATGCAAGAGAGCAGATGCTGGCCGCTGCAAAGGCGGAAAATGAGCGGTTTTGGCCACTTCCTTTAGAATCATTCCATGCTGATCGTTGTCCATCTGCGTTTGCCGATACAGCAAACAGTCGTCCAATGAAAGGTGGCGGCGGTGGCGGTGCATCAAATGCTGCAGGTTTCTTATCGCGCTTTGTAAAGCATGAAGGTTGGGTGCACTTAGATTTAGCCGCGGCCTATCATGGCGGCGCAACGGCTGAAATGCCTGTTGGCGCTACCGCGAAAGGCATTCGCTCAATTGCGCGCATGTTGAAAGACTTTAAAGCGTAAGCATCAACAGCACGTTTTGTTGAATAAACAAAAAAGGCACTGCTATTTATATACAGTGCCTTTTTAGATTGTGTAACTGCGGGGAAACTAGATGCCGCCGAGACGCTCTGCTAGTTGCTTATAGCGTTCTACGTCAGCTTTATCAAAAAGCGGATTACCGTCTGCATCTTTATCTTTCGACACCAAAAGGCTCTCCCTCTCCAAGCGCTCTACGCGAACATCTTGTACATCTAAGAAAGCAGCTACTTCTTTTACTGTCATTAAACTCATTGTTAATTATCCACTTGTTAATATTGATTGTTATTATTCTACTGTTCATGTCACGAACGTTTTCGATGATAACACCATTACATCAAAAGGGTTGGTGTTAAGACATTAGCCAAAAGTTGTAGGTGTTCGTTTTTCTCGTGCCTTTAAAATAGAAGGCGTATTTGAAAAAACGAGTTTGTTCATAACTCAGTAGAACGTAAATTTATGTCAACACGCTCTAGCGTTACTCCTATTATTTAAGCGCAAATTTTCTATTTTTCGAATATTTTTTCTGCTTCGTTAAATATAGGTGTTTTTAAATTGAAGCCGCTTGGTTTACCATGGCGCGCATCAGCACACCGCAACCACATTCTTTGGAGAAGAGACAATATGGATACTTGGTCAGCCGCCATAATGCTTTTTTTGATCATGGATCCGCTTGGAAATCTTCCTGTTTTTATGTCGGTGCTAAAGTCTATTGAGCCGAAGCGCAGACAGATAATTCTCATTCGCGAGTTATTGTTTGCACTGGGCATACTGTTCTTGTTTTTGTTTAGTGGTCAATCGGTGCTTAACTTCCTAAACGTTGAGCAAGAAACCGTGAGTATCGCGGGCGGGATTATTCTATTTCTAATTGCATTGAAAATGATTTTCCCTTCTTCAGGTAACCCAAGTGGTCTTGCTGTTGGTGAAGAACCTTTTTTAGTACCGCTTGCAATCCCAATGATTGCTGGCCCTTCTACACTAGCAGCACTCATTCTGCTGGCAAATCAGGCGCCAGATAGAATGACAGACTGGTCGATTGCTTTGGCGGCGTCGTGGTCGATCAGTGCTGTAATTTTGATGTTCTCAAATGTTTTTCATAAAATTCTAGGAGAACGCGGATTAGTTGCCATGGAGCGCCTTATGGGAATGATCCTTGTGATGATTGCCATTCAGATGCTACTTGATGGCGTTACGAAATATTTCATGCATGCCACCGGAGCTCTATAAATGGCGAAGCAAAAACTGAATACATTTGGTCGTGTAAGAGCCTTGGAAGGCTGGAAAGCCATTGCTTTTGGCGCGGCGTTGCTTGAACGCATGCTGCCCAACTACACCTTATTTTGCGATGTAACTGAAACGGGCGATGCACCTACACTGCGCAACTGTTTGAATCTTGTTTGGGAAACATTGAAGTCACCTAAAAGCAAATTCAACGTAGGCGTTCAGCTTGAAAAAGTGGAAGTAGCAACACCAGATACCAGTGAGTTTGATAACTATGGTGTTTACCCTGCCATTGATGCTGCTATTGGTTTAGCCGCACTTTTAAATTTAGTTGCCGGCGATGACCCTCAAGGTGCCGTAGTGGTTAGCAAATTGTCTCAAGGTAGTGTGGAAGCATATTTACTGGCCGCAGAGGAAGCCTCTGACGAAACGGTAAAAGAACATCCGCTAATGGCTTTTGAAGTAGAAGTACAAAACGAATTGCTAGACTACATAGAGCAAGCGAAGTATCCAGCCAAAGCATGTGAAGAAATGAAGCAGCTTGCGCTTGAAGCGGGTATTTCAAACATTGGTCTTGAGCTTTAACGCTTGAGACAGCCTTGAGCGCCGTTTCTAGGCCTCTACCTGAATTAACATATACACAAGTGCGCTTGTCCGCTTTTCTTTTGTAATACGCCAGTTTGCCGGAAGGGGTGGCGTTTCAAGCGTACTCTCGTGTTCTAAATAGATGACACTGTCCTTGTCAACGCACTGCGCTAGCGCTTTTAACGTTGGTGCTACCAAGCCTTTGTAAAAAGGTGGGTCGACAAACACAATATCAAACTTACTATTAGCAAAGCTTTCAATGGCGCGTAAAGCGTCAGTATTATGCACAACTGCAGTCGCAGTATCGTTTATTTTTAGGGTTCTAAGGTTTTCTTTCAGCTGAGCACTGGCTTGCTTGTCTAATTCAACGAAGTCGCAGTGTGAAGCATAGCGAGAAAGCGCTTCAAGTCCCAACCCACCAGAACCCGCGAAGACATCTAAACAACGTGCGTCGCTTAAATAGGGCATTAGCCAATTAAATAATGTTTCTTTGTTTCTATCTGTAGTGGGGCGTAAACCTTCGGCATTTAGCACGGGTAACTTTCTACCGCGCCATTGGCCACCAATAATTCTTATCTGGCCAACGCTATTTCCACGTTGAGAATTGGCTTTTTTAACCCCATTTCGGTTTTTTGCAGAAGATGGTGCCCGAGATGGGCGAGAAACTCGCTTCATAGTAGCTGACAATGGTATCATGCGTTCATACATTAGGCGGCAAGTGTAGCCGAATTTGCTCAGAATTTATAAGGATTTGTCCTAACAATGTCGAAACTTTTTGGCTGGTTCAACAAGAACAAAAAAGCGGAAAAACAAAAAGCACAAGAAGCAGAAGCACTAGCAGCAGAAAACGCTGCTGCTGAAGCTGCCGCAAAAGCGCAAGCTGAGGCAGAAGCCCAGGCTGAGGCAGAAGCAAAAGCGCAAGCTGAGGCAAAAGCGAAAGCCCAGGCTGAGGCGGAAGCAAAAGCGCAAGCTGAGGCAGAAGCGAAAGCCCAGGCTGAGGCAGAAGCAAAAGCGCAAGCTGAGGCAGAAGCTAAAGCTCAGGCTGAGGCGGAAGCAAAAGCGCAAGCTGAGGCGGAAGCAAAAGCTCAAGCTGAGGCAGAAGCAAAAGCTCAAGCTGAGGCAGAAGCAAAAGCTCAAGCTGAGGCAGAAGCAAAAGCGCAAGCTGAGGCAGAAGCGAAAGCTCAAGCTGAGGCAGAAGCAAAAGCGCAAGCTGAGGCAGAAGCAAAAGCCCAGGCTGAGGCAGAAGCAAAAGCGCAAGCTGAGGCAGAAGCGAAAGCTCAAGCTGAGGCAGAAGCGAATGCTCAAGCTGAGGCAGAAGCAAAAGCCCAGGCTGAGGCAGAAGCGAGAGCCCAAGCTGAAAAGCCTAAAGAGAAAAAGTCGCTTTTTTCTCGCTTAAAAGAGAGCCTTTCACGCACCAAAGAAAATTTAGGCAGCGGTATTGTTAGCCTTTTCAAGGGTAAGGCTATAGACGATGAGCTTTACGAAGATCTTGAAACTCAGCTTCTTGTTGCCGATGTGGGTATGGACACTACACAGAAAATCATCAGCCACCTAACCGACAGCGCATCGCGTAAAGATTTAAAAGATGCCGAAGCACTTCTAGATATTATGAAGCAGCAAATGGCGGGAATGCTGTCTGAAGTAAACCAACCACTGCCAGAGGTTATGCAGGCTCATGATGCGTCTGAAGGACCTTTTGTTATTTTAATGGTAGGTGTTAATGGTGTAGGTAAAACTACCACTATTGGTAAGCTTGCAAAACAATTCCAGCAGCAAGGTAAAAAGGTGATGTTAGCAGCAGGTGATACATTCCGTGCGGCCGCTGTTGAACAGTTGCAAGTATGGGGTGAGCGCAACGATATTCCTGTTATTGCACAGCACACCGGTGCCGACAGTGCATCAGTACTTTATGATGCATTAGAAGCTGCTAAGTCGCGCGGCACTGACGTACTCATTGCTGATACGGCTGGCCGTTTACAGAACAAAAATAATCTGATGGAAGAGCTTAAGAAAGTAGTAAGGGTTATGAAAAAACTAAACCCTAATGCACCTCACGAGGTTATGCTTACGCTCGACGCCGGTACAGGACAAAACGCAGTTAGTCAGGCTAAGTTGTTTAATGAAGCTGTTGGATTAACAGGATTAACGCTAACCAAGCTCGATGGTACGGCGAAAGGTGGTGTTATCTTCTCTATTGCCGATCAGTTCAAAATTCCTATAAGGTATATAGGTGTGGGTGAAGGCATTGACGATTTGCGTCAGTTTGATGGCCAAGAATTTATTGATGCCTTGTTTAGCGAAATGGATGCTCCAGAGAGTTAATACATAGCGGCGTTAGGAAATGCAGTAGGGAATAATAATGATAAAGTTTGAGCAGGTAAGCAAAACCTACCCCGGTGGTCAAAGAGCGCTTAGCAAAGTTAACTTTCACATTGCGCCAGGAGAAATGGCATTTTTAACTGGCCACTCTGGCGCAGGTAAAAGCACACTGCTTAAACTTATCAGCATTATGGAACGCCCCACTGTAGGTCGCGTTTTAATAAATGGGCACGACTTAAACAACATAAGTCGGCGAGACATCGCCTATATTCGTCGTGATATAGGCATGATTTTCCAAAGCCATCAGCTGTTAATGGACAAAACCGTATTCGACAACGTGGCTTTGCCGCTTGTTATTGAAGGCTACACTCACAAAGAAATTCGAAAACGCGTAGAAGCCGCCCTAGAAATGGTGGGGTTGCGTGATAAAGTTCGCAATTTACCAATGACGCTATCGGGCGGTGAGCAGCAGCGCGTTGGTATCGCCCGCGCGGTGGTTAACAAGCCGCCCCTATTACTTGCCGACGAGCCTACGGGTAATCTGGATCCCAAATTGTCCATGGAAATTATTCGCTTGTTTGAAGACTTTAACCAAGCGGGCGTATCCGTACTCATTGCCACGCACGACCTTGGCCTTATTGCGCGTATGCGCTATCGCACCCTCACACTGAAAAGCGGTCAAATGATTACTGATGGTTTAACTGACGGTGCAGATGCAAGCAGCCTTGAAGGAGAATGGTCATGAGCATTCTTTTTAAAGGAAGGGCACAGGGCGCGTCATCATCGAAAGTAAGCGTGACACAAGCATTTTTCATGTTTTTTGTAAGTCATATCCGACAAGCCTTGTCGAGTTTAGGTGAACTTTGGCGACAGCCGTTAGCATCAATGATGACCATTGGCGTGTTAGGTTTAAGTATTACATTGCCGAGCACGCTCTATATAATGGTTAAGAACACCGAAAAAATTACCGCTGGGTGGGATCAAGCGTCTGAAATATCCTTGTTTTTAAAACCAAACGTAACGACTACAAGTTCTCAGCAATTGGTTGCACGGTTAAACACGTGGCCTGAGATTGAAGGTGTGGTTTATATCCCGGCTGATGACGCCTTAAAGGAGTTTCAGCATTTATCTGGCCTGGGTGACGCTATTGCGTATTTAGAAAAGAACCCGTTGCCTGATGTGGTATTGATAACACCAGCAGAAAAACATGGGTCGCCAACTGCCGCTAAAGCACTGCTTGATAAATTGCGACAACAGCGTGAGGTTGACATTGGTAAGCTTGATATTGAGTGGCTAGAGCGCTTGTATGCGGTTATCGATATTGCGCGAGATTTAGTAACACTTATCGGTCTGCTGTTATTCATTGCAGTGGTGCTTATTATTGGGAACACCATTCGCCTAAATATCTTAAATAAGTACGATGAAATTGTAGTGATGAAGTTAGTGGGTGCTACAGACGCCTTTATCCATCGCCCGTTTCTATATACGGGGTTTTGGTACGGATTACTGGGCGGACTAATGGCGTGGTTTGCCGTCATCATTATTTTGTGGTGGATGGACAGCAGTATTACTGCCTTTGCTTCGATGTATCAAAAAGACTTCAACATAACCGGTCTTACAGGTAGTGCGCTACTCACCATGTTAGGGTTATCAATTGCGTTAGGGTTGTTAGGGTCGCTAATATCAGTGCAGCGTCACGTTCGAGACATCGAGCCGAAGTAGCACCGACCTGCGATTAACCTAGACAGATCTGAACTTAAAAGCCAAAAAAGATTCAATGCATTGCCCGTGCGCTTATGTTTATTTTCTACATAAACGCATGGCTCTGGTAGGAAGTAAGTTACGCTTTGGCAACCGCTCTTGGATAGTGAGAGGAAATCGCGCTTCTTACGCCGTTACCCCAAACAATAGCTTGGTTGTAAAGAACGTGAAGTTGCTTTTGGTCGATGTTTAATAACTTTGCCTGCTTGATAACGTTCATCCATAGCGCACCTTCAAATGCCCTTACCAACGTCATGTAACTGTTCATTTCAAGATTCTTACCTAACAAAGCTTCGTTTACTTCGTCTGATAACGGTAGCTGTTTTACAATGTCAGTCATAGACTGATCTAACAACGCTTCAAGCAGCGAGAATAGACCTACCAAAAACGAAATTGGCGGGTTGTTCTTAACGCCCCTGCGCTCTGCAAGTAAGTCGAAAAACTTCGCTCTAACCAAAGACATATGAATAACTTCAAGTGGCTTTTCATCGCCTAGATTAGTCAGGCTCAGCAGTGCAATAAACTTCTTAATTTCCACTTCACCCATGTAATTAAGCGCGTGTTTTAGCGAAGTAATTTTATAGCGCTTGTTGATGGTTGGGTTGTTGATAAATTTAAGAAGTAAAAAACTGAGCGTGGCATCACGCTCTATAATCTGGCTAATACGGTTAATATCAAAGTCGCTGTTTGAGCTTTCGCCCATCAAATCAACAACGTTCATTTTAGAAGCAGGTAGCTGCCTTAAAATACGTGCTTCTGGCTGTGAGAAGAAATAGCCCTGGAAGAAGTCGAAACCAAGGTCAACACAGGTTGAAAAGTGTTCCTGTGTATCTACCTGCTCGGCCACCATTTTTACGTCGGCGTCGTGATACCGTGAAATTTGCTTTTCAATGGTTTCGAAACGGGTTTTGGTTACGTCTACTTTTACAATGTCGATAAGCGGAAAAATATCGTGCTGCGAGCCCACCATCATAGGGTCGCTTATGGCAAGCCTAAAGCCGAGCTGCTTTATGTGCTCGCATGCTTGAAACAGTGCGGAGGTGTTTTCGGTTGGATCGGCTAACTCAACCACAACAGAAGAAGGGTTAAGTGTAGTTGGGAACCGCGAAATAAGGGTGTCGGATGAAAATGTTATAAATGACGTTTTTTCACCACAGATATCATCGAGACCTAAAGGATGAAATTGCTCGCTAATATACTTCGATTTCTCGGCACTGTGTTCTGGGTAAGCACCACTTTTGCCATCTCTAAACAGCAGCTCGTAGGCAAAGACATCTTTGCTTTTATCCAAAATAGGTTGGCGAGCTATAAAGGCGAACATATTCATTCCTGATCCAACATGGTTGAGAAGGTGCTTTGAAAAACTGTTACAACTAACATCCTGTTGCCCATTGAACAGTATATCGGCAGGCTTGCCGATAACAAAAGCCCTAAGTTTCTTATTCTTGCATGCACCGTTTAAAGTGCGTGTTCACTTTTCATATTTTAGTCTATGACAAAGAAACACACACTCACAACCATTTAGCGCCTTTATTTGGGATAATTTTTCGTTGGCGAGTGACTACTTTTCAGGCAGAGCCGATTTGTGGATATGTTTTGCCCACTTTATTGCTTCGTTGTAGTAACTATGTAGTTGGCTTTGCTTCAAATCATATTTGGCAGCAAATTTGTGTATGCCTGCCCACTTTGCGCGCTCAAAGTATTGCGAAAGCAATAAGCAATTTCTTAGCGTACCAGGCTGGCCGCAAAGTGCATCTTTAACATCATCGCTAATCGGCACTTTATCTACCAAATCATCTATACGCTGTTCCATCATGGCATCTAACAACGATAGAAGCCCCGTTAGGAAACCTTTTAATGGGTCGTCTTTTTCATGGATATTCATATAAACCAGTTCACAAAACTTTGCGCGTACCAGTGCCATTTGCATTAGCTCAGTGGGTTGGCCATCGCTTAAGTTCGCGAGCGCGAGCAAAGAGATGAACTTTTTCACTTCCACTTCGCCCATGAAATTAAGTGCGTGTTTTAACGAATTAATTTTATTGCGTTTGTTAACTAGCGGGTTATTGATAAAACGAAGCAATAGATAAGTAAGAGAGGGATCGCGCTCGATAATTTTGTTCACTTCGTCGAAATCTAGCTTAGCTTGACTGCTTAAAGCCATAAGCTCTAGCATGGTTAAGCTACTAGGCCCGAGTTTTCTGTGACGCACTATTTCTGGTTTTGCTAGGAAATATCCTTGGAAGTAGTCGAAGCCCATCTCTTTGAACTTATTGAACTCTTCATAAGTTTCAATTTTCTCGGCAACGAGTTTTATTCTATTTGCTTTAAACCTTTCGACTAGCGCGGGAATTTTATCGTGTGCTATCTCTGTAATATCTATTTTTACCACACTAGTGAAAGGGATAAAGGCTTCCCACTTACCTTTCATATCGTAGTCATCAAGGGCGATAGGATAGCCTAATCCGCGAATATGTTTGCATGCAGCTACCAGTGCTTCGTCTACTTCAACGGTTTCCACTACTTCAATCACTACCTTGCTGGCATCTAGTGAGGTAGGAAAACGAAACATTAGGGTGTCGCGATGAAAGTTTATAAACGCCTTCTTATCACCAGTAATTTCTTCAATACCTAAACTTAAGTGAGTAGACGTTAGAATTTTTGAGGTTGCTTCATCAGGGTTCACATCGGGAAAGCAGTTATCTTCGCCAACTCGAAAAAGCAATTCGTATGCGTAAACATTTCGGTCTACGTCGAATATGGGTTGTCTTGCGACGTATGCAAACATCACGTTCCTCTTAACTGCATGATAAACATTGGCTTTACATCGACTATTTTAGTTCTCGTTATTGTCTAGCAAATGACTGCAGTGTTTGTAGTGCAAAAATCGATTGTATCAATCTATTATTTTCAGTTTCTTCATTGAAAAGCAAGATATATGATTACGCTTGTTAACGGATCCTTAACTTTTCGCGGCTTTTCATTTAGCGACTAAATCGGTAGGTGTCATAAGTACGGGATAAGCGAACAACCATTGTGCTGTCATTAAAGTAAAATAATCGTGTCGTATTGTTGAGAAGGGCATAGCAGAGCGTTTGCAATGTCGAAATACACGATGTGTGTTGAAGTTAATCTTTTTTCGAATACCGAACTTTTTTTCTAATTTTTGGTCTTGATATTGTAGAAATAGTTACTATACCTACATATCGGTACGACTTCATATCACAATTAGGTCTCGCGCGGCTTCAAGTACTTTGGTAACATGAAGCGGCAATACATGAGGTGAACAATGAGTAACAATTTGCAAACCATGGCCCTGTCAGTGCCACACAGCGGTAGCATCGAAGGCTACATTCAAGCTGTAAGCAGCATTGATATGCTTAGCGCAGAGGAAGAGCGCGAGTTGGCAGTGCGCCTTCGCGAAGACGAAGACTTACAAGCCGCTCGTAAGCTGGTAATGTCGCATCTTCGTTTTGTTGTGCACATTGCGAAGTCTTATTCAGGCTACGGCTTACCACAAGCAGACTTAATTCAAGAAGGTAATATTGGTCTGATGAAAGCAGTGAAGCGTTTCGACCCAACAGTGGGTGTGCGCTTGGTATCTTTTGCTGTTCATTGGATCAAAGCCGAGATTCACGAGTTTGTGCTCAAAAACTGGCGCATCGTTAAAGTCGCCACTACCAAAGCGCAACGCAAACTTTTCTTTAACCTTCGTAAAGCGAAAAAGCGCTTAGGTTGGTTTACTCACGATGAAGTACAAACAGTAGCAAGCGAGCTAGGTGTAAGTACGAAAGAAGTGCTTCAAATGGAAGCGCGCATGAGTAGCCAAGACCAAGCTTTCGATCTAACTGCTGACGAAGATGAAACTGGTGGCAATTTTGCACCTGTTCAATATCTAGAAGACAAGTCTTCAGATGTTGAGACTGACGTTATCAACAGCGACTGGGACGCAGCAGCAAGCAAGCGCTTGTACTCTGCAATTAAAACGTTGGATGATCGCAGCCAAGACATCATTGAAACGCGTTGGTTAGCAGATAACAAAATCACTCTGCAAGACTTAGCCGATAAATATCAAGTATCTGCTGAGCGCGTGCGTCAAATAGAAAAGAACGCAATGAAGAAATTACAGGCAGCAATGGTCGCGTAGCGTTTATTTATTTGTTTTGAATATAAAAAAGCGCCTGTATGGCGCTTTTTTTATGGAGCACGGATATGCTAACGCTCGAGATTATTCGTCTTCGCCTTTTTTCACAGGCAACACCCAAAATACACCTTCAAACTCAGCCACAGGATTTTCACCATCTAAAATAGCCACGGTAAGTTCAAAGCGGGCCTTTTTATTATTTTCTAATGGTTTGAATTTGCCAGATAAGGTTTCAATATTACATATTGCCCTTGGCTTCATCGTTATTGGCTTGTGATAATGTATGTTGCCATCTCCAAGCACTATGTCACCGTCCAGGCCGCGTTCTTTAAGCTGAAGATAAATCATTCCCCAACCCGTTAATGTGGCGAGTGAGAAGATACTACCAGCAAACATTGTACCGTGAATATTGATGTTTTTATTCAATGACGCCCGGGTTTCAAGCGTTCTGCCTGTGTACTGATAAAGCTTGATTCCCATATGCTCAGTTATGGGAATGGTTTCAGACCAGGTTTCTTGTAACGACTTACACCACTTTGGATGTAAAACCAGCGTATTGTTTTCGGTAAATTTCTTCACCATTTGCTGACGTTTTAACATGCCAAGCTCGTTCGGTGCCTCTCGTTCGACGACAAAACCACAAGCACTAAAAAAGTCGATTGAGATTTCACGACTATTGGTAACTGCACGAACGGCACCCAGATCTTTAGCGACATTTTCAAGTGCAGCCATGATCATTTGGCCCAGACCTTTACGTTGATGTTCGTTGTGAACAGCAATATGACGAATCTGTGCCTCTTCGGCTGTGTTCAAATGCACTCGCCCGCAAGCAACAATATCGCCGTTGCGGTTAGTTATTATACGGTGCTCGGCAACTTGCTCGTATTCGTCTTTCTCTGAGCCGGGAGGAAAGTTCCACGGTTGCCGTAAATGTTCCCACCTAAAGAGATAATAGGCGTCGAACTCGGCATCGCTTTTGGGCGTTACAACCTTGTACACAATAGACCGACCTTTTTTGAAAGAGTGAACGTCATATTTAAACGTAACCGTGATTAGCGTACAAGCTTAAATATGTAAGTGAATTTAGCGAGCGGAATCTTTTTACACGTTGAATTGAAATGTTACTGGACCATCGTTAATTAGCCCAACTTTCATATCTGCACCAAATTGACCTGTAGCAACGGGTATACCTTTGCTTTTAAGTGCGTCTATAAATTTAAGATAGATAGTCTTTCCATGTTCGGGTGTTGCACCACGAGAAAAGCCTGGGCGATTACCTTTTTGGGTATCTGCAACCAGCGTAAATTGAGATACAACCAATATTTCGCCGCCTATCTGTTCAACGTTAAGGTTCATTTTTCCGTCACTGTCATTAAACATGCGGTAACGGCATAGCTTGTTGGCAAGCTTTTCTATTTCAGCATCACCGTCTTCTTTTTCAACGCCTAGCAACACAAGCATACCGTGACCAATTTCTCCAATTACTTCATTTTCTACGGTGACGTTGGCTTCAAGTACACGTTGAATCAATCCTATCACTTAAATTAACTCCTGAAGGTAGCGCGACATATCTTTCGTAGCCCTGCACAATGCATAAGCAATATTTGGCTCTGAAGTGCTATGGCCGGCGTCGGGTATAATTTGCAGCTGGCTATTTGGCCAAGCCTTATGAAGCCTTTCTGCTGCTTCAGTCTTGCAAATCATGTCATAGCGGCCGTGCACAATGGTACCGGGAATACTCTGTATTTTCTCGACATTGTTAAGAATATAGTTTTCTTCTAAAAAGCAGGCGTTAGAAAGAAAATGGCATTCTAGCGTAGCAAGACAAGTGATTAGGCCCATAGGGTAATGGGACGTGCTGTCACCAACACCGGGTGGCAGCGAAACGCGAGATAACCTTTCCTCCCATTGATACCAGCGCTTTAGTGCAGCATGGCGAAGTACTTCGTTATTTGCATGAATCATGCTGCTGTAAAAATCACATACTGCAGCCGAATCAATAGGACTGGGAACGCCTTTGGTGAACTTTCTGTAGTATTCGGGAAATAGCTGAGCAGCTCCGCCTTGCGGCGACAAAAACCAATCCCTGTCTTCTTGTCGTGCTAAAAACACACCTCTAAGAATTAGCCCAGTGACTCTGTTGCTGTGTTTAATAGCGTAAAGCAATGCAAGGGTTGAACCCCATGAGCCGCCGAACAAAAGTACTTTGTCTATTGCCAGATATGAGCGGAGCTTTTCAATGTCTTCTACATTCGACCATGTATCATTCTGCTTAGTATCTGCATGTGGTGTCGAACGCCCGCACCCTCTTTGTTCATAGCCTATGATGCGATATTTGTTGCTATCGAAAAAACACTTGTAGTTGGGCGGGAGACCAGCGCCTGGGCCGCCGTGAATGAATATGACGGGAATGCCGTCTGGATTACCACTTTGCTCGAAGTACAGCGAATGCCCACTTCCCACGTCAATAAATCCATTTTTATAGTAGGTTACGTCTGGGTAAAGTCGTTTCATTTTATTTCTGCGCGTTGTGCGAGTGCCTGTTTTGGTTTACTTTACTGTTATAAGGACTTACGCGTGCGTAATTTATTGTGCTTTCTACAGTGTGTATTTTTTATAACTCGTTACACGTGTGCTTTTATTAAGCATCTTAATTGTAGCAAAGCCATTACGTTGCACTAGCTAATCACATTATGATCACAATTGCGAGGACAGTTAAATGGCGGGTCAAGGTTCAGGCGGCAACGTAATTGCCGCTATTTGTAATTTTTTTATTCCAGGTTTAGGGCATTTAGTTCAAGGACGCATTTTAGGTGCGTTATTTTTCTTTGTAACTGTTGGTGTTTGCTATGCGCTAGCAGCAACAGTGGTACTTGCTATCGTATTTTGGCCTTTAGGTGCAATACTGCACCTTATTAGCATTATCAGCGCAGCTCGCTTTAGAGCAGGAGCTGTAGCATGAAACTCGTAGCCTCAGCATTTGTTGCCATGTTAATGCTTACCGGCTGCCAGTCTGCTTATTATGCAGCATGGGAAAAAGTAGGCGTTGAGAAACGTGACATCTTAGTAGACCGGGTAGAGAACGCCAAAGAATCGCAAGAAGAAGCGCAAGAGCAGTTTAGATCAGCGCTTGAAGCATTTGGTGCCGTGGTAGCGTTTGATGGTGGCGAGCTTGAAGATGTCTACGACCGCTTGAACGGCCAGTATGAAGATAGTGTTGCAGCAGCCGAGGATGTTACTGCGCGTATAGATAAAGTTGAAGGTGTAGCTGAAGCGTTGTTTGATGAATGGCAGGAAGAGCTTGAAAAGTATCAAAATGCTTCACTTAAACGCGACAGCGCAAGCAAATTGCGTGAAACACAGCGTCGTTATAAATCGTTAATGAAGGCCATGCGCAACGCTGAAAGCAAAATGACTCCTGTGTTGAGTGCTTTGCAAGACAACGTTTTGTATTTAAAGCACAACCTAAATGCGAGTGCTATTGGAGCATTACAAGGCGAGCTTTCTACCATTGAAAACAACGTGGCGCAGCTGCTTCGCCAAATGAATGCAGCTATTGAAGAGTCTGACGCGTTTATTGCGTCGATGAAAAACTAAGGTTTTGAAGCAAAGTTCGCATGAAAAAAGGGAGCAGCTGCTCCCTTTTTTGTCGCTGAGTCTCTTGTCATACGCTTGGTAGCGTAGTATCGCTTTATGCGCTGTACGCTACACTATTCTTAATTCTTCGCTCTTTACTCTTTATTCTTTACTCTGCGATCTCTTCATTCTTCAGGTACTTTTCTTGGCGCGTGCTCTGCTTTTTTATTCTCTAATGCTTCGCCCAAACTACATGTGAATTCAGCGCCAAACAGCACAATAATCCAAGACAAATACACCCACAAAAACAGAATAGGTACAACGGCTAGTGCGCCATAAATAAGTTCATACGACGGGAAATTAGTGACGTAAAGGGCAAAGCCAGATTTGGTAATTTCAAAAGCGATGGTGGCAACTACCGCACCTGCAATAGCATGGCGCGCATATACACGTCTGTTGGGCACCACCATATATAAAATAGCAAACGCTAACATGGCAGCGCCGCTTGGTACTAAGCTTAATAAAAAGGTGCCAAGGCCTGGCGTATACTCTTCAGTAAATGCGGCTAGGCCGGCTAAGTAAGAGCTCACTATCACGCTAGAGCCAATAAGCATTGGGCCAAGAGTAATAACCATCCAATAAATAGCGAACGTGTAGACAACGGGTCTGTCGCTTTGCGTGCGCCAAATACGGTTTAGTGTTTTATCTACATTCGATATAAGCATAAGTGCCACTACAAGCAGAGACAAAATACCTATGGCACTCATTTCCGATGCATTACCTACAAAGTCCGTCATGTACTTATGAACTACATCGCTTGCGGTTGGCACAAAGTTGCTAAATACAAAGTGCTCTAGCTTGCTTCGTACAGAAGCAAAAGCGGGGAATGCTGACATGATCGTAAAGGTCACCATGATAAAGGGCACAAGAGATAACAGGGTTACATAGGCCAAGTGGCCTGCCGAAATGGTGATATTGTCTTCTTTACAGCGTTTTACAAAGATACTGCTTAAGTCTTTAAGCTGAGGCTTAATGTTTTGGAAAACCGTTTTAACCCTGTCTAAATCCACTCGATTTCTCCTGACGACGTCCATGGGTTTGCATTTAATACCAGTGCAGCCGTGTTTTAGTTTTTCATTTGGCTAAGCGGATGGGTATATCAAAAGTTAAATGTTAACTGTGCAGACGATAGGTAGCAAAAGGTTTGTTCAAAAAATAATAACAGGGTGAATGCCAATAACGCTGGTTTAATTGAAAAGGGGGCTGGTTTAAACAGTAAGGAGAGTGCTAACTTACAATAGCTGAACTGCAAACCCGCAGTACAGCTATTGAAAGAGGGGTATTAAACAGAGTGATTAACTGTTACCTCGAACGCCAAGCATGTGGCAAATGGCATAACTAAGTTCGCTTCTATTTAGCGTGTAAAAATGAAAATGTTTAACGCCTTCTTTCGCCAGTACTTTTACCTGATCCATGGCGATATTAGCGCCAATTAGGTTGCGGGTGGCCTGGTCGTCTTCATCAAGCCCGTCGAACATTTTATGCAGCCAGCCTGGTACGTGCACGTTAGTAAAACCTGCAAATCTAACTAATGTTTGGTAATTGGTTACTGGCAAAATACCCGGCACAAGGTCTAAGTCTACCCCAGCTGCGGCGGCGCGATCTCTAAAGCGTAAAAATACGCTGGTGTCGAAGAAGAACTGAGAGATCGCTTCCGTAGCGCCTGCTTCTGCCTTGCGTTTTAAATTCAGTAAATCGAACTGGGCGTTGGGGGCTTCTGGATGCTTTTCAGGATACGCCGCTACCGAAATATCAAAATCGGCTACGTCTTTTAACAGGGCAACCAAATCTGACGCGTACATTTCCGTTTTATCTACACCTGCGGGTAGGTCGCCACGTAGGGCTACAATACGGCGAATACCAGAATTCCAATAATCTTGTGCAATTTGCTTTAGTTCTTCTCTACTAGCATCAACACACGTTAAGTGTGGTACAGCTGCCACGCCAGTCTGTTGCTGAATACGCTTTACAACGTCATGGGTTCTGTCACGTTCACCACTGTTAGCACCGTAAGTTACCGACATGTAACTTGGCTTTAATGGAGCAAGACGTTCTACAGATTTCCATAAGGTTTTTTCCATAGCTTCAGTTTTCGGGGGGAAAAACTCAAACGACACATCAATATCTCGCAGCTCAGACAGAGACTGATTTAGGGCATCGATACCTTCTGCGTAAGAAACCATGGCTTATTCTCTCAAAATTAAAATATTATGGACGTTTAGACGTCTAAACTAAAGAATATATGTCTAGACGTCAAGAGGTTTACACTGCTCAATTGACCTTTTCGTTAATCTGTTTAGAATTTCTATTCATAACATAAAAAAGAGTAAACCGAGTTAGTACAATGGCAGAATGGAACGGCAACTATATTCACCCCTACGCAGAGCACGGTAAAAAAAGCGAACAGGTAAAGAAAGTCACTGTTTCCATACCTATTAATGTGCTGAAAGCGTTAACCGATGAACGCACACGCCGACAAATTAATAACTTGCGTCACGCAACCAACTCAGAGTTGCTGTGTGAAGCATTTCTACATGCGTTTACGGGTCAACCGCTACCCAACGATGATGATTTGCGTAAAGACAATCCTAACCGCGTGCCTGCTGAAGCGCGCCGTATTATGGAAGAGATGGGCATAGACCCAAGTTTAGAAAACGACGTAACAGAAGACTAATTACGCTTTACTTCAAATAAAAAACGGCGCTGTACAAGCGCCGTTTTAGTTTGTTAAGCAAGCCGCTATTCCTTTTCAGCTCCAGGAATACGAGCAACGCCCGATTTAATGGCTGCTTCAGATACGGCAGAAGCAATGCGCTGGCAAAGACGAGGATCCATTGGCTTAGGAATAATATAGTCTTTTCCAAAGGTTAGGCTTTCGCTTTTGCTGGCGGCAAGAACTTCAGCCGGCACCTCTTCTTTGGTTATTGCACGAAGCGCTTCAACGGCGGCAACCTTCATTTCATCGTTAATAGCTGTTGCTCGTACGTCCAGTGCGCCGCGGAAGATAAATGGGAAGCACAGTACGTTGTTCACCTGGTTAGGGTAGTCAGAGCGCCCTGTTGCCATAATTAGGTCTTTACGTACTTCGTGAGCAAGCTCTGGCTTAATTTCTGGGTCTGGGTTTGAGCAGGCAAACACAATTGGGTTTTCTGCCATTAGCGCCAGCGTTTCCGGTGGTAACAAATCTGGGCCTGAAACGCCTACAAAGATATCTGCACCGTCCATTACATCTTCAAGCGTACGTTTATCGGTATTATTGGCAAACAGCTTTTTATGTTCTGTTAAATCATCGCGGCGAGTGTGAATTACGCCTTTGCGGTCTAGCATATAAATACGCTCACGCTGTGCCCCGCACTTTATAAGAAGCTCCATACATGCAACGGCTGCAGCGCCTGCGCCCATGCAAACAATTTTAGCTGTCTCAATATCTTTACCCTGAATTTCCAAGGCGTTTAACATACCTGCGGCAGTTACAATAGCCGTACCGTGCTGGTCATCGTGAAATACAGGAATGTTACAGCGCTTAATAAGTTCTTGCTCAATTTCGAAGCATTCAGGTGCCTTAATATCTTCAAGGTTAATCCCACCGAATGTGTCTGCAATGTTCGCTACGGTATTAATAAATTCTTCTGTTGTGCGATGCTTAACTTCAATATCAATGGCATCAAGACCTGCAAAGCGCTTAAACAGAAATGCCTTACCTTCCATAACAGGTTTCGATGCAAGAGGACCTAAGTTACCTAAGCCCAAAATAGCCGTACCGTTACTAATAACCGCTACCATGTTGCCTTTAGCGGTATATTTGTAAGCGTTATCTGGGTCTTCTGCTATCTCTCGTACTGGTTCAGCCACACCTGGGCTGTAAGCCAATGCTAGGTCGTCAACGCTATCAGCCGGCGTAGTAAGCTCTACACTAATTTTGCCCGGCGTTGGTTTGGCATGATAATCGAGGGCGCGTTGTCTAAAATCTGACATGTAAGTTAATATCCTTAAGACGTAGGGTTCATCGGTGTTTTTCGTCTGTGCGATGCAGTTAATGTTGTTATTGTTGTTTTAAATTACTAAAGCACATGTTCGACATTGTTAGAATTCGTCCAGCAGCACTAGTCTGCGCCGTAAAAAGGCAACATTATTCATGAAATTAATACTCATTATTACGGTGACGATGGCAACTCTAACACAGCCTTTCACTGTGTACATATCTGATCAGAATTCTCATGTATCAATTTAGGTGACGCTAAGTTATTAGACCAGTAATATACGGCTATAATTGCCATTCATGCTATTTATTGATGTTGGGTAATTTATACGGTTTCTGTATTTTATTTAACGGTTAAATTTGTCAATGAAGAGTGTAACTATTGAGTGCTACGAAAGAGGAAGTAATGACGGAAAGAAAGCTGGTTGCAGTGCTTACCGAGGTTTGCGAAGAGCTTAAACAAGATGATAGCGGTTTCAGTTGGCTTACACATATAGGTCATTGGCGCTCGCCTACCATTGTTGCTGTGTTCAATACACAAGCTCAGCTAACCACAGCGTTATCACGAAAGTGGGATATAGACTTTATAAATCGCGTGAATATAGCGCTTGGTACGATAAAGTCATCGGCATACACCTGTCGTTTCACGAGTGAAGAGGCATGTAGCGTTAAAAATGGTGGGGATTGGGACCGCCATTTGTCGCAATTAGACTTGCATTAACAATCCAACATGCGCAAACAAGGGAATAAAGTGGTTTTAAGGTAATAAAAAAGCGCCGTAAAGGCGCTTTTTAGATTGGATACCAATAAAGGTAATAGGCTTACTTTTTGCCCAATGCACCGAAACGCTTCTTGAAGCGATCAACACGACCACCAGTATCAACGTTACGTTGCTTACCAGTGTAGAATGGGTGACATGAAGAACATACGTCTAGGTTGATGTCTTTACCCATAGTAGATCGGATTTTCATTACGTTACCGCAAGAGCATGTTGCTGTGATTTCAGCGTATTCTGGGTGGATACCTTGTTTCATGGGATTACCTCATTAATAAGGCCGTATCGCTATACAGCCCGAAGCCGCACACCATACGTAACTTAAAATTCAAATGATGAGTCGTTTACATAAACAGCCCATCGCAAAAGAGCGGCGCATAATAATAGATGGAGGCGCTGTTATCAAGCGGTTTTTGTACGCAGAATAAGCAGCTTGTGATTCTCCTTAGGGTTAAATAAAAAAGTGTGATTAAATATTTGTACTTACCGGCTTGTTGCACTTATTGACGGGCATCAGGACAAACGCGGAAAACAAAAGACTCACGTGCGCATTCAATGCGTTAAGGCATTTTTCTTTTACCATGGCATATATTCAAGTTGCTGTACCTGTTCCACTAAGGCAGTTATTTACCTACACCCACACATCTACGTTGTATCGTGGGGTGCGTGTTTCGGTGCCTTTTGGTCCACGGAAGTTGGTTGGGGTAGTTGTAGGTACTGTGCTTGAAAGTGATGTTGAAGACGTTAGCAAGCTAAAAGCAATAGAAAGTGTTTTAGATGATAACGCCGTTATAGATGATGTGCTGCTTAAAATGGCGCAGTGGCTCTGGCAATACTATCACCACGCACCCGGTGAGGTGCTGCATGCCATGCTGCCGGTGTTGTTAAGAAAGGGGGAGTCGCCTAACCCTGAACCAGACGATATGTTGTCGTTAACAAGCGATGTTGAAAGTATCGATTTAAGTATTTTATCAAGGGCGCCAAAACAAAAAGCGTGTGCTGAAGCACTTGAAAAAGGCGACATGCTTGCGTCTGCCGCAAGAAAGCGCTTCGGAGCACCAGCAGTTAAGGCTTTGGTAGAGAAAAGCGTTGCCACTATTACAGCTACTATCCCTCAGTTTAAATGTGCCGGTTGGCTTAACACGATGGAAGTGGGTGAAAAGCCCATTCCTGATAAAGAGCAGTCTGTGGCAATTGCGGCGCTTAATCGTCAGCACAACAGCTTTGCCGTGAGTTTGCTGGAAGGTGTAACTGGAAGCGGTAAAACCGAAGTGTATCTGCAGGCAATCGAGCCACTTTTGGCAGACGGCAAGCAAATTCTTATCCTTGTTCCTGAAATTGGGTTAACACCTCAAACCGTATCGCGTTTTGAAAAGCGTTTTGGTATTGATGTAGGCGTGCTTCACTCTCAGCTGTCCGATAAAGCGAGGCTACAAGTGTGGCAGCGAGCAAGGGCTGGTGAATTAGGTATCATTATTGGAACGCGCTCGGCCATCTTCACCCCCCTTAAAAACCCAGGTATGTTGATTGTTGATGAAGAGCATGATGAGTCGTTTAAACAACAAGACGGCTTGCGCTATCACGCACGAGATCTTGCTGCGATGCGGGCCAAGCAACATAACATCCCTTTGTTGTTAGGCAGTGCAACGCCAGCATTAGAGTCACTAAATAATGCGTTATCGAATAAGTACCACCATTTGCAGTTAACTAAACGAGCAGGTGGTGCTCAAAGTACCCATCAGCACTTATTGGATGCCCGCGATCAGCCCATTCATTACGGTATTGCCCAAGGCATGTTAAGCATAATGCGTCAGCATATTAGTGCTGGCAATCAAGTGTTGGTGTTCGTTAATCGCCGTGGTTACGCACCGGCAATGCTTTGTCACCATTGTGGTGAAACTGTAACGTGTAAGCGCTGCGACCGACCGTACACCGTGCATAAAGGTCAAAATAGGCTTCAATGTCATCATTGTTCGGGCACCCGCGCTATGCCGTCAAACTGCGAAGCTTGTCACAGCAGTGAATTGGTTACCGCCGGTACTGGCACCGAACAAGTTGAACAGGGATTAAGTGCATTATTTCCCGGTGTTAAGCAAGTCCGTATAGACAGCGACTCAGTGCGCGGTAAAGACAAGTTGCATCAAACCCTTGAAGCCATAAATCGACAGGAATATCAGCTGTTAGTTGGCACGCAAATATTATCGAAAGGGCATCATTTTCCGCACGTTACGCTGGTGGTTGTATTAGACGTAGATGGTGCATTATTTAGCGCCGATTTTCGCGCCCCCGAGAAGCTTGCACAGCTGGTAACACAGCTAGCAGGTAGAGCGGGGCGAGCAAGCAAGCCAGGCGAAATGTGGCTGCAAACACACAATCCCCATCATCCTTTGCTGCAAGACCTTGTGAATAATGGCTATGGCCACTTTGCACGACTTGCATTAATGGAAAGAAAAGCAGCTAGCTTGCCGCCTTATATCAGTCAGTTTGTTATTCGTGCCGAGGCTACCGACAGCCACCTAGCGTTTAATTTTTTGCAAGGCTGTAAAGGTATATTCAATCAGCACCACGCTGTTGAAATGAACGGGCCATTTCCTTGCTTAATAGAGAAGAGACAGGGAAGGTTTCGCTTTATGTTGGTTTGCAGTCACCAAAAGCGGTCGCCGCTTCATGAAGCGTTGCGTATAGCGCTTCCTTTTTTACAAGCGTTACCGCAAGCTATAAAAGTGCGCTGGTCGGTAGATATTGATCCCACCGATTTCAGTTAGCTTGTTGGCGTGCAATACGTTAAAATTTAGCAATAACGTCGGCTGTTTTTAACCGTAGATATATACTAATGATGTATGTTATTAGTTTGAACAAATGGCCGAATACAGCCTTGGTATAAGACGTTTTTCTTACGACCACGAACAACGATAACAAGTAGGAATATTGCCAACTATGGCTCAACGCGATTATGTCTCTCGTGGACGCTCTACACAAAAAAAGAAGCCTGCGAATAGTGGCAGGAAACCCGCATCACAAAACCAATCTAATGCCCCAGCGCTAGGTAAACTACCTATTATTCGTCTTGTGGGCGTGTCTGCTTTGGTTATAGGTTTTGGTGTTTTTCTATGGTCTATAAAAGACAATGTTGAAGAACAAGTAGATGTACAGGCATCAAGACCAGTAGCACCTACCGAAGAGGCATTACCGGAGTTACCGGAAGAAGAGTGGGAATACATTAAAACACTTCCAGGCTACGAAGTAGAAGTTGAAGTTCAAGAGCAGGAAAAGTCTGATAAACGTTACCTAATGCAGTGCGCGTCATTCAGAACCCGTGCGCAAGCTGAAGAAATGAAAGCTAAAATTGCTTTCCAAGGGTTAGAGGCACTAATTCGCCACAGCAGCGGCAGTAACGGCGACTGGTTCCGCGTTATTCTGGGGCCATTTGAGTCTAAGCGCGATGCTGAAAAAGCAAAGCACAGTCTGCGTAAAGTGAATATAGCGACTTGCCAAATTTGGTACTGGAATTTGTAAACCGCATTATTTTCGACAGATAGGGATATGATAAACGGCATATATGGCAAACAGCATGGCTAACAAAAATAGTGTTTTTGATGTGCCTAATTATCAATACTACAGCCTAAAAGAACTTGAAGATGTTTTGCAAAATATCGACAAACATCAATATCCCGAGCGCTACGTCGCTGCGCAGGCTGCGTTTGAAGTTAAGAAAGCGTCTAGTGTACTGAAAGAAGAAAAGCGCGTTCGGGATTCTAATAACTCCTCTAATCGTACCGATGGCCATTTTGAAAAATCTAAATGGTCAAAGCTTCATGTTGTTGCACGGTACAATATTGCTCTTCTCATCGTGTTATTCGTAGGGTTATTCGTGCCATTGTCTGCTGATTTTAGCACCGTCAAAACATGGGTAGATAATTCTGGCTGGTTCATAGTTTTATTGTCGTTGGTAGTGACGTGTCTATGGTATGCATCTATTGCTGTTGATGAAGCGTTTAGATTCAAACTCAATGACGATATTCGTGGCAAAATAACGATATTCTTGATGCCCTTCTTTGGCATCATGCTTAGCTGGAACGCAATTGATAATGCGCTGCCTTATATGCTGCATGCACTTTCTTCAAGTGAAGAAACTGAACATGCAGTGCTGTTTAATAAAGGTAGCGCGACTAAACATTGTAAATTTAATTTGCAGCTGGAAGATACTCAAACACATTCACACAGTCAGCTATGTGTGAATAAAAGTGCATTCAATAGGCTTTCCCAAAAAGGCACTGTAGTATTAAAAGGTAATGAAAGCGCTTTTGGGTTTACCATTGAGTCTTATCGCTTTCACTAGTTATTCGGTTTAATCATCGCAATAGCCAACGCAAAGAACCAAACTATTTGTCCTAAACCAAAAATAGCCGTTGTCGCTTCGAATAATGGAACTGTTTCTAAAAACGAAACACCTGAAAATAAGGTCATAACGCCCGCTATTCCTACAACTACGCCCATGATATGAATGATGTTTGCGTACTTATTGGCTTTTATGCCCATGTAGCTAATCAGCAGCACCCAGAGCGCTCCGAGAAGTTCGATACCTCCTCCAAGCGCATCTATCACAATATCTACACTGTTTAAGACCACAACAGCATTTTCTTCACTGGTGTTAGCATAGTTTGCAAGAGACGGCAGGCTTACTAAAAAAATAAAAGTGCTAGCGAGTACAAAGGTTGCCCAAATGTTTCCCAATGAACTGTTAAATCGTGCCGCGATAGGGCTCGTGCTTTCGAATATCTTTAACAACGATTGGTTCAGCAATATAAGGCCTAAGCTAAACACAATGCCAATAACGATATAGCCCATAAAAAAGGTATCGCGCTGTGACAAAAGGAACGTAAGGCGAGAACTCTCATTGCCATCTTCAGGTGCTTCAATTAGTCCAAAAAACAGCACGAAGCCGAAGATATAAGTGAGTCCACAAACGAGCGATGCTATGCCGCCCGCTTTTCGTTGCGCAGAATTTACTGTTTCATGGATAGGTGCGTTAGATGTGTGTGGGTTTAATTCCATTTTTTACTCGTGCTTTACTCTTACTTGGCTTCTGCTCGGCTGTTACATAGCTCTCACACAGCGGGGCTACAGATATTCATTAAGAACTACATGATGTAACCCATCAACCCCAATTTGTAACAAACATTGATTGCGCGGTAGCAGTGGTACTAAAACTACTGGTGAAGAAACGGAATAGCTATACCCCAGCGTTCTGCAAGCACGTTAGACGTTAATACACCAATGGCGAAAGCGTTAAGTGCAGCGGTAGCCCAAAACACACGCATAAAAGCCGGCTTGCTACGTTTATGTTTAAAAACATGCTGCGCAATAAAAGCGCCAGGCCACCCACCTAAAAGGCCTAGTATGTGAAGTTTACTTTCAGATATGCGCCATCGTTGATGTTTGGCGGCAGATTTGTCGATGCCATAACAACTAAAGGCAATAGCACTTATTACTGCGCAGAAATAAGTGACATTAACAGGCAATTGACCTATTACAGTTAGCAACACCAACGCGCTGCAATACACTGTTACAACTATCTTAGCTATTTTGGAGCCTGACTTAATTGCGTTGGGTTGAGAGCGCACGTTTTTGTAGTCTTTTAATAGTTTTATAGAAGCCGCTTTTTGCCCGCCTTTACCATCTTCTTTCATTTCATAAACGATAATATCGCCATTCACTGGGCGTCGAGAGCGTTTCAAAAAGCTACTGATATGAACAAAGGCACGGGTTCCGCCTCCATTGGGTTCAACAAAACCAAAGCCTTTGGCGTCATCCCAATTCTGAATTCTTCCCTGATACTTCATCTATCTTCCTTTTAAACTACGTATTAAGAGTAAAGAGTATGTGAAGCAAGACGCACTTATTCAATGTACTTTTTTAAACACAGGTATCTTTTTATCCCACTACAGTGAAACAGCATGTGGTAATACCCTTGAAAATAAGGCGTGCTGCCCCACTTTAAGAAGTATTGGACTTACAGGCTATCGCAGCGAGACGTTTTTAGTGAAACTGTTTTAGACAGTTTGGCGATAGCACCCAGCAAAACGGGGAATTAACGTGACAACGATTGTATCTGTACGACGTGGAAATCAGGTAGTAATGGCCGGAGATGGTCAGGTATCGCTAGGCAATACCGTAATGAAGGGCAATGCGCGCAAAGTTCGCCGCTTGTATCACGATAAAATTTTAGCAGGCTTTGCTGGTGGTACTGCAGATGCGTTTACGTTGTTTGAGCGCTTTGAAGCGAAACTAGAAGCGCATCAGGGGCATTTAACCAAAGCCGCTGTTGAACTAGCGAAAGACTGGCGCACCGACCGAATGTTGCGAAAGCTCGAGGCATTATTGGCTGTAGCCGATGAAACCGCGTCATTTATAATTACAGGTAATGGCGATGTGGTGCAGCCTGAACAAGACTTAATTGCTATTGGGTCTGGTGGTAACTATGCACAAGCAGCGGCAACCGCGCTGTTAAACAACACCGAATTAAGTGCAAAGGAAATAGCGGAAAAATCGCTGACTATTGCAGGTGATATTTGTGTATTCACCAACCATAGCCAAACTGTTGATGTACTAGATTATTAAATCACCAAATTACTCAGTTTTTGCCTGAGCAAAAACTCATTCGCCGCGTTGGCGCTTTTTGTAATACCTTCCAACGCGAAGCGCTTTGTTAGAAAAGGGTTTATTCATGTCTGAAATGACACCAAGAGAAATTGTCCACGAACTGGACCGCCATATCATTGGTCAGCAAGACGCCAAACGCGCAGTATCTATTGCGCTGCGTAATCGCTGGCGCCGTATGCAGCTTGAGCCAGAATTACGCCAAGAAGTAACGCCTAAAAACATCCTTATGATTGGCCCAACCGGTGTGGGTAAAACTGAAATTGCACGCCGTTTGGCAAAGCTAGCCAATGCACCATTTATTAAAGTGGAAGCGACAAAATTTACCGAAGTAGGTTATGTAGGTAAAGAAGTAGAAACTATCATTCGTGACCTTGCGGACATTGCCGTTAAGATGACGAAAGAAAACGAAATGAAGAAGGTAAAATTCCGTGCTGAAGAAGCAGCGGAAGACCGCATTCTTGACGTTCTTATTCCGCCACCAGAAGACGCGTGGGGTAACAAAGAAGATGTTGAAGATCGCGGTACACGCCAAGCGTTTCGCAAAAAGCTTCGTCAGGGCGATCTAGACGACAAAGAAATTGATATTGATGTGGCACAGCCTCAGGTGGGCGTAGAAATTATGGCGCCTCCTGGTATGGAAGAAATGACTAATCAGCTTCAAGGCATGTTCCAAAATCTGTCGGGTTCGCAAAAGAAAAAGAAGAAGCTGAAAATTAAAGACGCATTCAAACTGCTTGTTGAAGAAGAGGCTGCCCGCCTTGTCAATCAAGAAGACTTGAAAGAAAAAGCGATTGAAGCAGTAGAGCAGCACGGCATTGTGTTTGTTGATGAAATTGATAAAATTTGTAAGCGTGAAGGCAATACATCAGGTGATGTGTCGCGTGAAGGCGTACAGCGTGACCTATTGCCATTAGTAGAAGGCTCAACAGTATCTACCAAGCACGGTATGGTTAAAACCGACCATATTTTGTTTATTGCTTCTGGTGCTTTCCAAATGAGTAAGCCGTCTGACCTTATTCCAGAGCTACAGGGCCGTTTACCTATCCGTGTTGAACTGTCGGCGCTCAAAGTAGACGACTTTAAACGTATTTTAACCGAGCCAAACGCATCGCTTACGCATCAGTATATTGCGTTGATGAAAACCGAGGGCGTTGACATTAGTTTCGACGAATCAGGTATTCAACGTATTGCTGAGGCCGCGTGGCAGGTAAACGAGCGCACTGAAAATATTGGTGCCCGCCGTTTGCATACGGTGCTTGAACGCTTAATGGAAGATATCTCGTTTGATGCTTCTGAGAAAAGCGGTGAAAGCTTTGTGATTGATGCAGCGTATGTAAACAACCACTTAGAAACACTAGTAGACAACGAAGATCTTTCGCGTTTTATTCTATAAATAAGTGTTTTACAGCGGCCATTACATCGCTGTATTAACCTACTGAAAGCCCAGTTTTGTGACATTAACACGCTGGGCTTTTTTGTATTTTCAGTAATACCTACTTCTTTAACCCTCCGCTGCGCTCTTAATTAGTCAGTAATGACACTAAGCGGCCCGTGATATCAAGGCCAGTGTCTTTTTCTACTTTCATGAAAAATGGGCTAGGGTTTGCTTCTAAGAAAAAGTACGTACCTTTAGCACTTTTACGCCAATCGATAGCACACCAGTGCATACCTAATGCCTTGCAAATAGACACCGCTAAACGCTGCGTTTCTTTTGGAACAAGTGTGATTACAGGCGTAGCGTTTTTATCGTTTCTAAAGTCTAGTTCGGTAGAGGGGATCTCAACACTTAATACATCGCTTCCTAATACATAGCTTCGAATATTGGTGCCACCAATATATTTTTGAAAAGTAACAGGGCGCTGATGAAGCAGCGTAGTTAACAAGGGTTTTAACTCGGGCGTTTTATTAACGAATTGTGCTGTTTTCCCCCCCCTAACCGGCTTATACACTACGTTTTCCATGTTATAACAAAACTGAGTAGCGACATCTGCAGCGTTACCTATAAAGGTATAAGGTACTTTTGCACCTAATTTAGCCGCTGCTCTTAGCTGAGCGGGTTTACACTGATGCGAGCGAATCGCGTCAATTGGGTTCACCCACTTAATGTCGTTAAAGCTAAACCAGCACAGCATTGCGCTACTTTTTTCTTGTTCAATCCAGCTTTGTTCATAAGCGGCCTCTTGATTTGAAGACGTAATTGGCTCACCCGTAATATACTCGTGCCAGTAGGCAGAATGCGTAGATGAAAACGTAATACGCTGGGGCATAGACTGGTTTATTTCACACATTTCATGATTAAAGTGAATGCATCCATCGTTAAAGTCGGGGTCATAACTCAGGTTCCAAGAAATGCCAAATTGTGAGGTGTTGATGATAAAATTCTGATGGCCAGACTGCGTGATAGCAGAGGCGACGTGCTGAATTTGTGGGTCTTTTTCGTTACCCAATAACGCAATGTGCATGTTTGTCCTTGTCGATACAAGATAAAGTGTAAAGCTTACAAACTGCGCGCTTGGACACCCTTTTCACCAAGCGCGCTTGACTAATTAAGACAGGATGTCAGGTAATTTACCGCCGTCTTCTCCAATAGCCATTGTTATGTAAACCGGCTCTTTGGGAGGTCCTAGGCGCTCAGGTTCATCGCAGAAGTATGCTTTAGATACTCCTCCAGCTATTTCAAAAAGTTGGTTTTCAGCTAATTCAACACAGTCTTGTGTGGTGTTTTTCATATTACGCTCCTTGTAAGCGTTGGTTTTAAAATGCGCCGCCGTTAAGCCGACAGCGCTTCGTGGTAAAGGGTTCTAAAGCAGCCTGCAATAAGCGCTGTTCTGCTAGAAATATTCAGCTTTTTATAAATATTTGCGCAATGAAACTTAACGGTACGCTCGCTAATGAAAAGGTCTTGCGCAATGGTTTTATTTGAGCAGCCTTCCATTATTTTGTGCGCTACCTGCAGTTCGCGTTTAGACAAACAATTTATTGGCAATAAGTCTTCGCTTGGCATGATGCCTTGCTCTTCAATAGACAGACGTTCTTTTTCCGTCATAAGCTGCGGCGTTTCTTGTCTTTCTCTATGTGTCATTGGTT
This sequence comes from Alteromonas sp. S167, assembly GCF_036864375.1. Taxonomy (NCBI): domain Bacteria; kingdom Pseudomonadati; phylum Pseudomonadota; class Gammaproteobacteria; order Alteromonadales; family Alteromonadaceae; genus Alteromonas; species Alteromonas sp. S167. The sequence goes on along the minus strand of NZ_JAZETR010000010.1, from coordinate 94,688 downwards.
TTCTCCTGGAAGGTCTTGCATTTGATTCCCTGGTACTTCAGAGGGAGAGTATGAATGTAGTTGCCCGTTGCGTAGACATAGCACGCGGTCTGCGATGGCAATAGATTGAGGTCGATGTGCCACAATAATGCGGGTGATATTCAGCGACTTCAGGTGAGCGTTAATCTTGGCTTCGTTTTCTATATCTAAATGACTACTGGCTTCATCAAGAAACAATATGTCGGGGTTTTGATAAAGGGCTCTTGCTAAAAGTAAACGTTGCTTCTGTCCGCCACTTAAGCTGCTACCCATGTCACCAATTAGTGTGAAGTACTGCATAGGCATTGCCGCTACTTCATCGTGAAGGCAGGCCAGTTGCGCCGAGCGCACAATTTTTTCTATCGAAGGATTGTCTTCAAAACAGCTGATATTGTCAGCTATTGTGCCGCTCAAGCAGGTATCTTCTTGAAGTACAGACGCTACCTTAATAGGGGCTCTCTCTCCTATAGAATGGCATTGAGGTGAGCACGCCTCGGAATAGCTGGCTTCAGGCGAGTAAGGCTGAGACAAGTCTTGTTGTGACAACACGTTTGCTGACTTTTTGACTGCTGCAGTGTGAAAGTGCTTCAGCCTTCCTTCGTTTAACGGGTAAAGCCCCATCAAACATTTCAATAGTGTGCTTTTTCCGCTACCGCTGTCTCCAACTATTGCGATTATCTCTCCCGCCTTTACCGCTATATTTAAATTGCGAAATACCCATTCGCTGTTTTCGCTATAGCGATAGCCGATGTGTTCTGCCGTCATAGCGTTTAAAGAAAGTTGGTTTATAGCGCTGGTGTCATCACAATGCTTCGACGAAGAAGCGCTGAGCGTCGGGTTTTGCTCAAAAGTAAGCTGATGCGTAGTAGGCGGGGTGAACAGAATGTCGCTTAAACGCGCAAAGTGAACATTCAGCATTTTTAGCTCTATAAGCTTTCCAACAATGCCGTCTATTGCCCCTACAAATCGTGTTTTATAGGCAATAAAAGCTAACAGCATGCCTATAGTTAGCTCGTTATCCATAACCAGCGTGGCACCGATGTACACAACGATAAGGTTTTCTATACCAAACAAAACCTGATTGACAGAGGCACTGCCAATGTTAATCTTCCCTAGAAGAATGTCTTTGTTTAGTGATGCTACTAGCTTGTTTTGCCAATCGCTGTGGCGCACAGCACCTTGCTGGTAAACCCTAATAGGTAGGATGGCACGAACGCTTTCCATAAAATGGGATTGCTCACTTGCCGACAGCGCAATTTTCTCGGTAGTGAGACGTTTCATCACTGGCAGCAAGCACAGCCTAATAGCTAAATACAGTGCCATAACAACAAGTACAGTAGCGCTAAGTTTTATGGAGTACATTGCCATAACAACTAGCGTGATAATTGCCATAACACCATCGAGTACTGCAGTGACTACGCCTGTTGTTAAGAATTCTCTAATGTGAGCCAGTGAGCCAAAGCGCGAGACAATATCGCCAATATGTCGCTTGGCAAAGTAGTCTAGCGGCAGTGATAAAAGGTGCTTAAATACTGAGGCAGATAGCTGCAATTGAACTCGGGTTGATACCGCAAGAACCAGTAGCTTTCTAACGATGCCCGTAAATACTTCGATAAAAAGTAAAAAAGAGAAGCCAATCGCCAATGCTTTAAGCAGCGCGTCATTATTGTGTGTAAGCACATCATCAATAACCGTTTGCATATAATAAGGCGTAGCCAATGCAAAAATTTGGAGCACAACAGACAACGCAAGAAGCGTGGCCAGATTGCGCTTAAATCCTATAGCTTTACTAAAAAAAGATGCAAGGCGTAAACGCGGTGAGTTTTTCTCTGGCGTGAAGTCATCACTGGGTTTCACCTCAAGGGCAATACCCGTAATGCTGCGAGAAGCTTCGGCAAGTGAAAGTTTACGTAAGCCCACTGCGGGGTCGTTAATCCACACCTTTTTATTCTTAACCCGCGTTAGCACCACAAAGTGATTCATGTTCCAGTGCAAAATAGCCGGGCAGGTTAACGATGAGAGATCGTCCATTTCAATTTTAAGTGCTCTAGTTTGAAACCCCATCGACGTTGCTATATGCATAACATCTTTTAATGTGGCGCCTCGAAGCGAAACACATAACTGTTGTCGTAAAGCCGTGAGATCGCGTTTATCGCCATAAAACTGGGCAATCATGTTAAGGCAAGCCAAGCCACATTCCGCGGCTTCACTTTGTAACACAACGGGCACGCGAGCTTTTTTGTTTAGCTGTTCAATGGGATTGGTAAAGGTTAGTGTGGTCATTGTTAAAGCTTCCCAATTACGCTGTACAGGGGTTCAAGTAACCACTCCATAAGCGTCCTGTTACTTAGTTCAACGTCAGCTGAAAACGTCATTCCAGCGCGCAGACTAACGGCTTTTCCGTAAGCCAAGATTTCTTGGCTATTTATGGATGCGGTAACCAAATACGTAGGTTCATTTATCGGTATAGGGGCATTATTAAGGTCGCCTGGGATAAGCACGCTATGCGACACCGATTTAACCTGTCCTTGCTGCACACCAAACTTTTGATAGGGAAACGCGTCGTAGCGAATATGTAGCGCTTGTCCAACGTCAACAAACCCTGCTGACCGAACAGGTACTAATATTCTTGCTTGAATATCGTTGTCTTGCGGCAGCAATGTAAGTAACAAATTAGAACCATCTACAATGTGCCCCGGCTGCAAGTTCATACCCGATACAATGCCTGCTTTGGGTGCGTATACCGTTTCCTTTGTTTGTTCGTTGTGAAGTACGATTTGCTGCGTTACGTCGCTAAGTGCATTTTTGAAATTCGCAAGTTCATTAGCGTGTTGCTGTGGAAGTCGCTCTATTTCCCGCTGTAAGGTATTAATCGCTATGAATTCTTTGCGTTTATCCTGCTGAGCTAGCTTAAATTGCTGCTCTGTACTTAAATATTGCAGCGTTTGGTTATCAAATTCCGACGCACTTATATGCCCTTTAAGTTGCAGTATTTCTGCTTTTTCTAGGCTTACTTTGGCTAAGCTCCATTGTTTTTGTGCTAATGCTGTAATGTTGCTTTGTGCTTCGAACGATTGCTGTAATGCAGCAAGCGTTTCGTTCTTCGCGATGGTATTTGCAATATGCAGCGCCTCAATTCTAACTATGGTGTTATGCAGTCGCTGCTGCTTCGCATTTAATTCTTTCAAAAGCATACTGCTGGCACGTTCACCCGTTTCGCTCTGTTTACTGTATGTAATTTCAAGCAGTGGTGTGCCTGCTTCAACTGCATCACCTTCTTTAGCTAAAACCCGGGTTACAGTACCTCTGCGCATATCTGGGTATAACTTGAAAACACCAGTGGCTGGCTCTAACCAACCTAGCACCGACGCTTTGCGCGAGAATGATGTGGTGTTCATATACACGATAACAGCCACAACCCATATGAAAATGGCGGTGGTTAACAGCATAAATGCAGGTTTAGGTGTCATTAATAAGCGCCCCTGCGTTTTGCTGTTTTGGGCGCTAACCGCTTCTTGTCGAAAAAGTCCTTTTCTCATTTGAACCCCACAATTTCCCTATTTGCATTGAACGTTGGTTGCCCTTTGATGAAAAAGAAAGGTATCTGGTGTCGCTTCCATGACGACGCATTATCCTTGGCATCAAATCCCTGACGCCTCCGTTGTTACTGCCAGATACCCTGTGAAACACATCATCAGAGTGACGCAAACAAGACTATGCGTAATTGTGTTGTTTTGTTTTTGTCGCGAGGTCGTATTTTCTGAAGCTCACTAATACAAAGGGCGTGGCGCAATTTTTAAAGCGGTTGGCTCAAAAGTGTAAGTTGATTTGGCGCAATTATTTCGCGCAATGAAAAGAATAAGTCATAGAACTGACTAAAGAATGTGCTATAAAAAACAAAGAAATATGAAAAACAGCAAAAAGACGTACTTAAAAAGGAATACTCATGTTTGTACCCAGCATACTCTTAAAGCAGCTTTATACTCGTGGCAGCCTTACAAAAGCAGGTAACGGGCTAACGTTTACGCTTAAAAACCGTTTAAAAGACGCCACAATTAATGAGGTGAAATGGATTTCATTGGATGGTGAGAAAATTCCTGAAGATAAAATATCGCTACAATTAACGAGCGATACGCGTGTTTCAGTTGCAGAACTGAATAAGTCAGAAGGTAAACCATTCGGATTACGTCAAAGCATTACGGTGCATCTTGATATTAACGAGGCCCCTTGCCCGGAAAAGCGCAAGCTTGGCATTTGCTTTTCAGCATCGCCTTTTGGAAAACTTAAGTTTGAAGTAGATGACAACATTACTGCTGAAGGGCAGCGCAGTGCGTCTATACCGCGTGACGATATGGACGACTATGGCGAGTCAATTATAAAAACACGTCAGGAATATTTTGAAAGCGCCACTGGAAAGAAAGTGAATCATGTCGGCAAATATTCAATAGATCCTACCGAGCTTCAAGGCAATATTGAGCACTTTATCGGCGTGGCACAAGTGCCAATTGGTATTGCGGGGCCACTTAAAATTAACGGTGAGCATGCTAAAGGTGAATTCGTTGTGCCATTAGCTACCACAGAAGGTACGCTGGTTGCGTCTTACAACCGTGGAATGAAGCTTTTGAACATGAGTGGCGGTGTAACGGCTACCGTTGTTGATGATGCGATGCAGCGCGCTCCGGTATTTATTTTCGAAAATGCCCGCGGCGCAAGAGATTTTGTGAAGTGGGTAAAGGAAAACTTCGACAAAATTAAAGAAGAAGCGGAAGCTACGTCAAGCGTCGCGCAGCTTACTTATATCGATCATTTCCTATCAAACAAATTCGCATTTTTGCGTTTTAACTACAAAACGGGCGATGCCGCTGGCCAAAACATGGTCGGCCGTGCAACGTTTGCTGCGTGCGGGTGGATTTTGGACCACTATGAAGGCATTGAAAACTTTTACTTAGAATCGAACTTCGCAACCGATAAAAAAGCATCGCAAATTAACATTATGCGTACGCGTGGTAAGCGTGTGACGGCAGAGGCGACTATTAAGCGTGAGCATCTGCTTGAAGTTATGCGCGTAGATCCTAAACAAATTGACTACCACGGGCGCGTTGCTGGGGTGGGCTCATTCTTATCGGGTGTAAATAACACGGGTCTTCACTCACCAAACGGCATTACCGCTATGTTTATTGCTACCGGACAAGATGTGGCAAACGTCTCTGAGTCATCTGCCGGTATGATGTACTCTGAACTTACCGAAGAAGGCGATTTATACGTTTCTATTACCATTCCATCGCTTATTGTTGCTACTTACGGCGGCGGTACGGGTATTGGTACACAGCGTGAATGTTTAGAGCTGCTTGATTGTTACGGACGTGACCGCGTGTATAAGTTTGCAGAGATTGTAGCGTCGGTGGTACTTGCTGGTGAAATTTCACTTGCATCAGCCATCAGTTCATCTGACTGGGTATCGTCTCACGAGCAGTATGGGCGAAACCGCTAATTTCTCTTACTAACGCCTGATTAAAATAATGGCGTTACACCTATAAAAAAAGCCAGTGAGCTAAGCTTCACTGGCTTTTTTGTGTGCTTTACACCATAGGCGCTAAAGGCCTAGTGTTCCCAATGATAGTGATGTGCTTTAGCTTCCACTTCATCTGCGGTTTGCTGAGGCATAAAGGTAGCATTGTCTTGCTCGAAGAAGAACGGCTTACGGGTTTTCTTGCTGCCTACTTCGTTCATGGTTGCCGACTCGTAAACACGGCCATTAAGTACGGTGTACTCAACATACTCACTTTTCTTAATGTCGCTTAATACATCGCCGTCGATAACCACTAAGTCAGCCAATTTACCTTTTTCGATACTACCAATATCGTTGCCCATGCCAAGGTGTTTCGCGCCGTCAATGGTGCCACCACGCAGTGCCTCCCATGCACTAAAGCCGCCTTGCTCCATTATCCAAAGCTCCCAGTGTGCTGCAAGACCTTCACGTTGACCGTGCGCACCAATGTGAACACTTACGCCATTGTCGCGAAGTTCTTTCGCGTAGGCGGCTACATTCTGGTGGTTGTATTGGTTCTCTGGTGCCGTTGGTCTGCGAATAGCACGGCTATCCAAAATGGTTGAAGGGGTATAACGCAGTAGGCGTGGGTTTTTCCACACTTCTGTTTTGTCGTACCAGTACTCTTCACCCATCATGCCGCCGTAAGACACAACAAACGTTGGTGTGTAGCCAAATTCGGTAGCACGCCAAAGTTGAGTAACGTCGCTGTAGCCTTTTTCAACAGGAATACTGTGCTCAAGGCCGGTGTGACCGTCTACAAGCATTGTTAAGTTCTGCTGAAGCTTACCGCCACCTTCTGGCACTACCATCATTTCTTGGTGTTTTGCTGCCCACAGCACCTGCTGACGCTGATCGCGACGCGGTTGGTTGTAGCTTTTCACCGAAATAGCGCCAGCGTCTTTTAAGCGCTCAACATGGAAATACGCATCTTCGTAGTTGTTGATAATCGCTTTATATCCAAGACCTTCCGCTCCGTACAAAATGGTGCCGGTTGAATAGATTCGAGGAGCAACAATGTCGCCTTTTCGCTGTAATTCAGAGGCAGCAAAAATCTCGGTTGTATCGTTAGATGGGTCGTGAATAGTGGTTACACCAAACGACACATTTGAATACTGGCTCCAGTTTTGCTGTGGAATAATTTCGTTTCGACCTTGCGAACCGTGTGCGTGTGTATCTACCAGCCCAGGGATAATGGTTTTACCGCTGGTATCAATTTGCATAGCGTCGTCAGGAATTTTAACTTCGCCGCGCTTGCCTACAGCTTCAATGCGGTTGTCTTTAATTAACACTACGCCATCTTCAATCACTTCTTGCGTATTGTCGGCGTCGCGCATAGTAACTACTTTGCCGCCTACAAGCGCTTTATAACCCAATGGCTTATCTGCTTTGGTACTAAACGATAAATCAATACCTTCAGCCACTGGCTCTGGTAGTGTTTCTGGTGCGCCTTCTACAAACGCAAATGCTTCATCTAGTGAACGTTTATAAAGTGTTGGGCCATTAAACCAGCTTACCGTTTTGTTGTCTGGTGACCACGTTAGGTATTCACCAGCTCGACTTGAAAGTTGCGTAACGGGTAGCGATGTCATGTTCGGGCCAATGGTAATCTTTTTACCATTTTCAACAAACGGTGCTACGTAGGTTTTAAATTGATACACAAACGCAACCCACTTTTTATCGTGTGACAGTTTGTACTCACTTACCTTGGTTGAGCCGTAAAGGTGCGTGCGCTTGTCGTTGCCTTGTAAGTTAACGCTAGAAAGCTGAGTTTCATAATACGCTGCGCCGCCAGCCGATTCCGTAAAGTAAACACGGTCATCATCACCCGCAAAATGCGCGTTGTAGCCACCTTCAGTCACTTTGTTAACGGTATCTTCTTCAAGGTCAGCTACATAGATACCTGGCTCTACGGAATACTTAGGGTCAAGCAAGTAGCCGCCGGTAAATTTGCGGAATACGACCTTTTCACCATCGGCAGAAAATGACGGCTCAATGTAATGGCCAGGCTGTGATGAAATGACTTTGCCCTTACCACCGCGTGCAGATACAACGCGAACGCTACCTAGGTTTTGGTCGTTCCATGTGGTGTAAACAATCTTCTTACCGTCGTTAGAAAAGCGCGGGTAGTATTCGTCGTGGTCGTTCTGTTTTGTGAGGCGTTTTATTTTGCCCGACTTCACATCGCGCACATAAAGCTTACCTAAAGCTTGGAATAAAACCGTTTTGCCGTTTGGCGACATTTGAGACCAGCGGATCATTCGCACATCAAATTCGTCAGGCGCAACATCCACGTCGAATCGCAGTGCATCAGCGTACTTCACAGTACCTTCAACATTAATATTAATGGTGTTTGTAGTTTTGTCTTTAATGTCGATGGCGTGGAACTTACCACCAGTCCAATAAACAATTTTAGAGCTATCTGGCATCCAGTCGAAATACGCAAAATAGCCTTCCGAGCCGAAGCCTTCCTGCATATCGCGTTCAAGTTCAAGGGTAAGTGGTGTTTCAACGCCCGTTTTTACATCTTTGATAAACAGGGCTGTACGGTCTTTAACACGGCGTACAAAGGCAACGTACTTACCGTCTGGCGATGGAGTAGGTACTACTGCGCCACCTGTGCCGCTGATGTAGCGACTTTCTTCACCGGTTTCACGGTCGTATCGAGTAACCGCAAAAATACCTTCAAGGGGGTCACGGTTATATTCAAAGCGCGCGCCGGGTACTGTGTTTTCCGTAAAGTAGATGTATTTTCCGTCAGGCGAAAATACAGGGTCAGCAATGTTCTGCTGATCGCGCTTACCGTTGTTACGCGCTTTTATTTGAAGGCCATCGCCACCCGATTTGTGGTACATCCAGATTTCACCTGCAGGAATACTGCGGCTAGACATAATGCCTTTTGTTACCACTAAATATTCGCCGTCTGGGCTCCATTTAGGTGAGTGAATTAGGTTGCTCTTCTCTTTGGTTATTTGGCGTAGGTTCGAACCGTCAATGTCCATTACCCAAATATTGCTAAGCCCGTCGCGGTCTGACACAAACGCAATCTGTTTTCCGTCTGGAGAGATAGCAGGGTGAATGTTCCAAGCGAAATCTTGAGTGATTGGCGTGGCTTTACCGCCTGCGGTATCAACCTTGTACAAGTCGCCCAGCATATCGAACACCATAAATTTGCCATTCGGTGCAATATCTAGGCTAGACCACGTGGTTTCTGTTGTATTAATGGTGACTTCGTTTAGTGAATAAGGCGGGTTAGTCACTTCCCAATTCTCGACGTCGTATTCCGATTGTGTTTCTGTGTTGGCCAATGCTGCCAACGGCGCTATTGCACTTAAGCTCAGTGCGCTTGCTAACGCAGCGGTTAGCAAGTTCTTAGAGGTTTTAATCATAGTGGTGGTTCCAAACACTTTATTTATAGTTTTCTTGCTTTTACTTTTTATTATTTGAATAACAGTATGCCTTATGTAGCTACAACTCAACGTAAGCGTGGCATTGTGTATTATCTTACCGTAAAGCTTCATACACATTGTGGTAATGCGATTGTATGTACGATTTAAGCGCTTAATGCGCACATCATTACTTTCAGTGATGCTTGTCTATTACAGCAATAATCGCTAATTTCATAACAAGATATTAACAAGTGACTTGTGTGAGAACTACCGTGAGCAACGCCGAACAACAATTGCATTATTCTACCTGTACGCTTTGTGAAGCCATGTGTGGCATTGAGGTAGCAACAAAGGGCCGTCAAATATTGTCAATAAAAGGGGACAAAGATAACCCTTTTAGCCAAGGTTATATTTGCCCGAAAGCCAGTGCCTTAAAAGATTTGTACGACGACCCCGACCGTTTAAAGCGCCCAGTGAAAAAAGTGAGGCTTGAAGGAGGCGAGAGCGCCTGGAAGGAGATTTCGTGGGATGAGGCGTTTGATTTAGTTGCGAACAAATTGCACAACATACAGCAAGCTTATGGCAACAATGCGGTAGGCGTATATTTAGGTAACCCCAATGCTCATAATATGGGGTCGATATTGTTTGGCCCCTATTTTTATAGGGCGCTTAAATCACATAACCGATATTCAGCTACGTCAGTTGATCAGTTACCGCATCATATTGTAAGTAGAAGGCTGTTTGGTCATATTTCACAAATTCCTATTCCCGATATCGATCACACGCAACACTTTATGATTATTGGTGGAAACCCGCTGGCATCGAACGGCAGCATTATGACAGTGCCAAACGTGAAAAAGCGTTTGAAAGCCATTCAAAAGCGAGGCGGGAAAGTGGTTGTTGTCGACCCCAAGCGCAGTGAAACCGCTGACATAAGCTGCGAGCACCATTTCATTCGCCCCGGAAGCGATGTGCTACTTTTACTGGCAATGCTGCACGTGTTGTTTGAAAAGCAGCTACATAAAATGAATGCAATATTGCCTTATGCCGAAGACATTAAAGCGGTAGAACATTACGTTAAGGATTATTCGCCGCAAAAAGTGAGCGAAGCTACGGGTATTTCAGCTTCACACATTACGCAGCTAGTTACCGACTTCTGTGATGCCGATTCCGCCGTTTGCTATGGCAGGATGGGGGCAAGCGTGCAGGCTTTTGGTACTTTAACGCAGTACCTAATCATGTTGTTTAACATGCTTACCGGAAACTTAGATAAGCGAGGGGGCATGATGTTCACTCAGCCCGCCGCCGACGTGCTTCCAGTTTCAGGTAAGGGGAGTATGGGTGGATTTACTTCTCGCGTAAGAGGGCTTCCTTCATTTGCCGGCGAGTATCCGGTGGCCTGCTTGGCCGAAGAAATACTTACGCCTGGTGAAGGCCAAATTAAAGCTATGGTGATTGGTGCGGGAAACCCAGTGGTTACTACACCAAATGCAGAGCAGCTCGATAAGGCATTCTCTGAACTCGACTTTATGGTAGCGGTAGATTTCTACGTGACTGAAACCTCTCGTCATGCCGATGTCATACTTCCTCCGGTGACTGCACTAGAACGCGACCATTACGACATTGTGTTTCACAACTTTGCGGTGCGTAATTTTGCTATCTACTCTGAAGCGGCAGTGGAAACAGATGAAGACCAGCTTACCGACTGGCAAATTTACTTATCGTTAGCTGAACGGTTAGATGCCCTAAATGGAAAAAGTACAGCCCACTATGATGCACTTTGGGATAAGCAACCTAAAGGTGTGGTAGACGATTTACTACAAGCTGGGTTGTATGGCGGTAAATCAGGTAATGCCGATGAAAGCCTAGCGCAAGGGCTTTCGCTTGCGAAGTTAAAAGCACACCCTCACGGTATTGATTTAGGGCCGCTTCAACCGTCTTTACCCAACGCGTTGTTCCAGGAAGATAAGAAAATACACTTAGATTTTGATTATTTTATGTCGGATTTAGACAGAGTAAATGCGCAGTTTTTTGGTGCCGAGAAGCAAGAAGAGTCACTTGTTTTAATAGGGCGCAGGCATATTAAAACGAATAACTCGTGGCTGCATAACAGCCCAAGAATGGTAAAAGGAAACAATCGCTGTACGCTGCAGCTTCACCCTGATGATGGCGCCACACACGGTATTGAAAATGGTGATGAAGTGCGTGTTACATCGCGCGTAGGGATGGTAACCATAGAGGCCGAAATTACCGATGCCATTATGCCGGGCGTGGTGTCCATACCTCACGGTTGGGGGCATAACAAAAAAGGCATAAAGCTTTCTGTGGCAAGCCAAACCCCTGGGGTAAATACCAATATTCTTACCGACGATTTGCAGGTAGATGAGCTGTCGGGAAATGCAGTGCTAAATGGCGTGCCGGTTAAACTGGAAAAGGTTAGCTGAACACATTTGGAGGTCATGTTGCCTCAACATTGACAACTTGTTTTTGCTGGGGCACGCTGATTAACACTCTCAGTGCGATTTTCGTGCTTTGAAGGACTACTACGGTGTAGACGCACTCTTCACCTAAAAAGGATTTACTATGAAATTGAAGCACTTTGTTAAGGCAATGGTTACTGCCATATTAATTAGTAACACGGCATACGCAACAACAGATCCCTCAGGTGAATCTAACTCCTTTGAGATAACAATAAAGCAATTGCGTGAATTTGGCGTGCCAATCCAAGTGCCAGGCTTGTGGTACATAAATGAAAATTCAGCGTTGGAGTTTTATAGTTCTGGCAGTCATGCGATTGAATCTCTCTCGAATCATATCCTCAAGGGGCAAGCATTAACGCAGAATGAAAACTTAGGTCAAGGGTTAAAGCACCTAAGAAGTCTGTCTAAAATGAATTCAGAAGACTTTTTGAGTCAGGAACGAGAAAGCCCAGCATATATAGTTTCGTTAGTCGTAGACAACCCAAACATGCCTTGTCCACCTTGTGAAGTTCAAAGTGAACGCTTAAAGGAAATACAGAGCAAGAAACAGAATGTAGATGTGGTGGTTATTACAATAGCGAATTAAGACACTAAACGGTCACAGAGGGCGTTAGTCTTTAGAACTGTGATTGTAAGAGCTAAGAAAGGCTATAAGTTCCGAAGGCTATGATTGCAAGAACATGATGGCCTATTGCTCACAAACATCAACGTTTAATTAATGGAGTGTAAGTGAGTAAAGGCCATCTAAAAATGCTTAGCAAAAGCTTTTAGTTACTCCGTTAGGTCATCGTAACGAATTCTTCACCACTGGTTGGGTGAATAGCAACACAGGCGTCGAAGTCGGCCTTTGTGGCGCCCATTTTAATGGCAACCGCAAAGCCTTGAAGAATTTCATCCATGCCATGGCCTATGCCGTGCAGGCCAACCACTTTCTCATCTTTGCCTACACATACCAGCTTCATTTTGGTCATTTGACGATGACGCGTTACGGCGGTGTACATAGATGCAAAGCTAGACGTGTACACTTTTACATTGTCTTCGCCATGTTCTTCTATTGCTTCACCTTCGGTTAAACCAATTGTACCAATAGGTGGATGACTAAATACCACGGTAGGTATTTGCGAGTAGTCCATGTGTGCATCTTTCTGCCCATTGAACAAGCGCTCGCTTAGTAGGCGACCCGCTTTAACAGCAACAGGGGTAAGCTCTGCTTCACCGGTAATGTCGCCAACGGCATAGACGTTTTTTGCAGTGGTGTTTTGATACTTGTCGACCTTTACTGTGCCATTGTCGTTAAGCTCAACGTCGGTGTTTTCAAGGCCGATTTTATCGGTCGATGGCTCGCGACCAATAGCCCACACAAGGCAATCTGATTTTAGTACTTCGCCATTGGTTAGATAAACTGATAGTTCACCGTCATCGGCTTTTTCCACTTTCTCAACGCTTGCGTGAGTATGCAGTTTGGGCCCTTCTGCGTTTATCATGTCTACCAAGGTTTCATGAATAATAGGGTCGAAGTTGCGAAGAGGGGCATGCTTTCTTACTACAAGATGTGCTTCTGTACCCAACGCGTGCAAAACACCCGCAAGCTCCACGCCGATATAGCCTGCACCCACTACCACCGCGCGTTTGGGTTGCTGCTTAAGTGCAAAGAAACCGTCTGAATCGATACCGTATTCGGCACCTTCGATATTTGGAAAAACAGGGCGGCCGCCTACAGCAATGGTGATATGGTCGGCAGTATATTGTTTGCCATCAACTTCAACGGTGTTGTTGTCTATGAATTTCGCAAAGCCACGAATTAAGGTTACATCGTTTGCGGTTAACACGCGGTCGTATGATGCATGAATGCGTTCAATATATGCCTGGCGACTGGCAATAAGCCCTTCCCAACTGAAGTGGTTTACTGATACATCAAATCCGTACTCTGGCGCATAGCGATGTATTGCTTCGGCTACTTGTGCACCGTACCACATAGCTTTTTTGGGAACGCACCCTACGTTTACGCAGGTACCGCCAATATCTTTTGCTTCAATAATTGCTGCTTTCTTGCCGTGCTTGGCTGCTCGGTTTGCTGACGCAATACCGCCGCTTCCACCACCAATACTGATATAGTCAAAATGTTCCATTTAAAACGCCTTTTCTGTGGATTGGGCAAGAGCTTGGTTTCACGTTATTGGCTCGTGACGTGTTAAACAAAAAGCCCTGCTGCACGCGTTTGACGCGCTAATTAATCATATATCCACAAGACCGACATTGGCATGTGAATATTTCAATGTATGTAATCATGGGGGTGACGCTTGTTAAAACAACAGCTAAAACAACGCCAACGAATTAAATGTATACGTAGCTTACGATCAATAGCTCATACCCATTTTTAATCGACGTGCTCTGACGGCTCATTGTGAACATTGATTTCTTCTGTCGCCTGTGGCTCTACTTGTATACTGAATGCCTTGCCACGCTCTTCTTCAAAATGAATAAGTTTGTGAATAGTTGCGTCAGTAAAAACATGCCCTTCTGGCAGAATTAATATGTGACTGTCGTTGTAAAGGTTTTGCGCTAAAACCATTCCTGATTTTAACTGAGTTGCTTTCATGGATGTGTGTAGAAGCGTGCTGGTGGTAACGTCTTCAGCTTCCAATAACAAGTCTAAAAACTCGCCATCATAACGCGTGTTGCGATGCTTCTTCATCTCAAGCTTGGCGTCACGAGGTGATAGTTCAATGCCGCTTAAACGGCCAGTTACCAAGCGCCAGTAGTCACGTGCTATTGCTAAAATACGGGCACCTACGGGAATTTCTTTCGCCACTTTTTTGTATAGCCCTGAACCATTATAATGTTCGAACTGATATTCAATAATGTCAGACACACCATGTAGTTCGTGAGCGGGAGCCAGTATAAGTGCGGCTTGCTTTGTCTGTGTTAGATAATCTTGCTGTTGTTGATATTTTAATTTTGCGAAGGGCGCAAGAAAGTCTTCTGTTTTAAGGCCAAGCAAACCAAGCTCACAAATTAACCCTGCATAGCGAACAAGTTTAATTTCTTCTTTGCCTAACCGTGCAATGCGCGCCAATTTTCCCGCAAGCTCACTCACCTCAATGGCGAATTTCCCATTAATGTGTGGGTTAATACTGATTACGTTAAACAAAACCTGCTCCATTGCGAGGTTGTGTTTTTCAATTTTTTGCAGCGCCGCTTTAATTTGGCGCGTGCGTTTATGCACCATTTGCTCTAGTTGTGTATTAACGTCTTTCAGCTTTTTATTTTGCAAGCGTGTTAACTTCTGTAGCCTCTCATTTTCCGCTTTTAGTTTTACTCGTTCTAGCCCTTCTTCAACCACGCGAATGAGTTCTTGATTATCCCAAGGCTTTTGAAGATAGCGGTGAATTTTACCTTCGTTAACCGCTTTTATCGTTGATTCAATATCAGCGTATCCCGTTAACACCACGCGAAAAGTATCTGGGTAATGCTTTGCCACCTGTTCAAGTAGTTGGGCTCCCGACATTTGAGGCATTTTCATATCTGAAATAACCACGTGCACGTCGTTAGTATTAAGCAACTCGAGTGCCTTTGCGCCGCTGTCTGCAAGCAGTAGCGTGATGTCCATAGTGAAAAGCGCACGCTTTATAGCGCGAAGGATATTTGGCTCATCATCCACAAATAGCACTGTGTATGTTGCCTTCTTATCAGCTTTCAACTCTGTCATAAATACATATCCTTTATTAGCATCATGCTCGCGTTAATTTTTCCGCGGTATTGAAAAGCATGTTTATTGCTCCTCGGCATTTTCATCTTCTTTCTTTACCAGTGGTAGTGACAATGTAAAACAGCTGCCGTCGCCTTCTTTACTTTCAGCAAACAAGGTTCCACCATGCTCTTGCGCAATACCGAACGAAATAGATAGTCCCAACCCTGTTCCTTGGCCTTCAGGTTTGGTTGTGAAAAACGGATTAAAGAGCTTATCCAAATGGCTGGCAGGTATGCCACATCCCGAGTCTTCTACACGAAGCTCAAGGTGATCCCCGACCGTGCAGGTGGTTATAATAATTGTGCCGTGCTTGCCAGTACTCTCGATAGCCTGACCTGCGTTAATCAATAAGTTTGTAATTACCTGAGAGATTTTGCCGACATTCATCGATATATCAGGTACGTTACCCAAATGCGTCTCAACGGTGCATGTGTATTTGAGCTGATTGTTCACCATCGCTAATGTTGTGCGTACACAGTCATTAATGTTGTGCAAATGCATTTCGTCACTGTCTACTCGCGAAAACAGTTTCAGCCCTTTTACTATCTCGGCAACCCTGTGCAAACCTTCTTTTGAGTCTTTTAATAAGTCTGAGATATCATCGTTTACGAAATCGATGTCCTGATTGGCAAGCAGGCTTTCCAAGTCTTTAATAGCTTTTTGACGCCGATCCTCGTCTCTTTCTTCCAGAACAGCTTTAAGTTGAGAAAAAATCATTTGATAAGTGGCAACGTACTCGCTTAACGTTGCAATATTGCTGCTTACAAAGCCCACTGGGTTATTTATTTCGTGAGCCACCCCTGCGGCTAGCTGACCAACCGACGCCATCTTTTCAGCCTGCAGTAACTGCACTTGAGCTTCTTTTAAATCTTTATTGGTTTCTTCAAGCTGGTAGTTCTTTTTGTGGAGCAGAGCAGTCCTGTCTTGCACTTTTTCTTCTAACAAGGTGTTAAGCTCTTTAAGCTCGTCTTGTATTCGCTGTCTGTGGCTGTATTCCTCTTTTAGACGCTCTACAATGCTATTAAAAGCTTCCGCTAGATCGCTTAGCTCATCTTTTCCTTTTACCTCAATATAGACATCTTGGTAATTATTGTTCTCGACTGCATCACCCAATCGCTGCGCGCCTTGATGAAGTCTTGATAGCTGCGACATTAAATACGAACCTACAGAGTAAGAAAGCAGTCCAATAAGAATGAATTCAAGGAGAGCAAGCAAGAGTGTCCAGCTTCGTACGCGCGAGACGGATTCGGTATTAGATGCAATGTTTAACCCTAGTTCAACGAAGCCATAAACAGTGTTGTTTACCATAATAGGGGCGCGAGTGTCGTAGACACCATCTGTTGATTCTGTGGCTGCTGTATCTTGAACGAAACCTTCGCTTGATAAGTCTGTATTGCTCTTTTCAACAAACACTTTGCCGTTTTTATCAATAACGCGAACGTAAGCAATATTGGGGTTGGTAAGAATCTCTGTTACATCTGCATCAAGCGCTGAAATATCATAGCTTAGAAAGGCATTTTTCGTAGTTGATACAAAAAGCGCCACGGTGGTGTCTGCCGATTTTTTTACACTGTTATCAACTAGGTCGTTGAGCAGTTGAAATACAGTAATGATTAGCACCAATAGCAGAAGTGCAGCTATGGAGGCTATGCCTGTAATGGTTTTCGTTCGTAAAGACAGTCGCATGGTTACCCACTCAAATTTGAGGCCGAGATAATGATATAATCCCCAGCGCTCTTACATCGTCCCAATCACTATCGCTTGATTGAATAAAACCGTTGAACCCTAATCCCTCTAGAACCCATGACTTACTGGTGTCGTCTGATATTGCTATTAATGCTTTAAGGATAGCCTCTCTGTGGTTTTGCGCCATGTTAGGGTGCGTTGCCAGCGCATGTGGTGTGTAACCATTGCTTTCCCACAGCACGGTCAGTGCTTCATTAACATCATCAGGTACTGCACCTAGCGTGCGTAGAATACCGCCGCCGCTTTGAAAGAAGCCCTTCTTCACGGCGAAATAGACTGAGTCGTGAGATTTCACATAACGAGGAATAAAGCTGATGTTTCGTTTCCTGAGTTCTGCTTGAGTGATAATGGTTGCGGCAAATGCTGCCGGAGCCGGAAAGGCCATTTCAGTGCCGTTTAAATCTTCAAGCGAAGTAATATCGCTATCTTTGCGTGTAACAATAATGCCCTTAATCGCTTTATTCTTTTGGCGAGCCAAGGCTTTGTAGCCAACAGCATCGCTAAACGCTACGAAGTGATAGGGATTCATATACGCAATATCGTATTTTCCCTCGGCCAGGTTGCTTTCGAAAGTAGGGATGTCTTTGGCTGTCTGAAATTCGATATTTAGCCCAGAGTATTCTGAAATATAGTGAATAAGCGGCTGCCACCGCTCTACCATTTTTTTAGCCGACTGTTGCGGAACCACTCCTAGCGTTAATGTTGTTGTCGTATTGTTCGCCATTGTTGCTGAAGAGAACAACAATATAAAAAGGCAAATTTGGTGTCGAAATAGTTGCATATACCGCTCCTTGTTTTGGCGTTTTACATCGACATGTATTGTTCTAAAACCATGGTCAAATCATGGTTTGAAAATGGCTTTTGTAAGGTTGCATCGGCACCTAAATCCAGTGCTCTCTCAAGACTTATGTGATCTAGTGCTGAAATGACAACAATTTTTAGATCTTTGTATCTGCTTTGTTTGCGCGTGAAATCAATAACGCTGTAACCGTCCATGCCCGGCATGCTTAAGTCAAGCGTCATGATTTTGGGTTGATACTGGCTTAGCATTATGCCAGCCTGAAAACCGCCGATAGCGATGTGGCTTTCATAGCCGGCGCGCCGCGCTACGCGTTGAATCGATTTGGCCAATGGCATTTCGTCATCTACAATCAAGATAGAAGGGTTTGCTGTGCTTTTTAGGGCATCAGGTATAGGCATGTCGTGACGCTCTAAAAACTCGATAAAGTCTTCAACGAGTACTCGGTTGTTTCCTCTACCGGGCAGCTTAAAACCTTTTAACTTTCCACTTTCTATCCATCTGATTACGGTACGCAGGTTAACATCGCAATATTCAGCGATTTCGCCCGAGGTTAATGTTTTCATAACTTAGCCTTGAAGAAGAATTGACCAAATTATAGTTGCAGATCCCGCATGAGACAAAGTAGACAAAAGGATTAAATGTGACAATTGTGACATTTTTAATGTTGAAAAGGGGCGAATTTAGAAGAAGCGGCGCTTAATTCAGGCCAATCGCAACTTGTATTTAACTTGGCAAGCCCCATCATAAATGTAAACAAAAGTTAAGAGTGACCGAATATGACAACACCCGCAATTGAATTAGTAGATGGACTACCTCTTTTTTCTTCTATTGATGCTCAATCAATAAAGCCTGCAATTGAAAAAGCAATAACACAGTGTAAGCAAGAAATTGAAGACGTGGTGGCGTCAAAAGACTATTCGTACAGCAATCTGGTTCACCGTTTGGAAGAGTCGGACGATAGATTAAGCAAAATGTTCTCTCCTGTGTCACATATGAACAGTGTAGTCAGTAGTGATGAACTGCGCGAGGCGCACGACGCATGTTTGCCGTTGCTTTCAGAATATGGCACATGGGTAGGTCAGCATGAAGGACTCTACAATGCGTATACTGAACTAAAACAGTCTGATGAGTTTTCAGGCCTGTCTGAAGAGCAGCAAAAAGTAGTAGAAAATGCCGTGCGTGATTTCACGCTATCTGGTGTTGCCCTTCCAAAAGAGAAAAAGGAACGCTTTGCACAGATTCAAGCCAAACTCAGTGAATTGTCATCAACATTTTCTAATAACGTAATGGACGCCACGATGGGCTGGACCAAGCACGTTACTGATAAAACGCTGCTTACCGGCATGCCTGAGTCGGCGCTAGATGCCGCGGCACAAGCTGCTCATCAAAAAGACTTACAGGGCTATCTATTCACTTTGGATATTCCTTCTTATCTTCCTGTAATGCTATACGCCGATAATCGTGAACTGCGAGAGGAAATGTACCGTGCTTACGCTACCAAAGCCTCTGAGCAAGGCCCTAATGCAGGGAAGTGGGATAACACTGAAATTATTAAAGAAACGTTGGCACTGCGCACAGAACTGGCCGAGCTATTGGGCTTTTCTACTTACGCTGAGCGCTCATTGGCTACGAAAATGGCTGACTCTACCGAGCAGGTAATTACCTTTTTGCGCGATTTAGCGTCGCGCTCTAAGCCTCAAGCAGAGAAAGAGCTAGAAGAAGTTCGCGCTTATGCAAAAGACACTCATGGCGTGAGCGAATTGGCAGCATGGGATTTGCCTTACTTCAGTGAAAAGCTGAAACAAGAAAAATACACTATCTCAGATGAAATGCTGCGTCCTTACTTCCCTGAAAACAAGGTATTGTCTGGCCTGTTTGAGGTAGTGCATCGCTTATACGGCTTAAAAATAGCTGAGCAGCCTGGTGTTGATACATGGCACAAAGACGTGCGCTATTTTACGATTACCGACGACAGCGACGTTATGCGCGGCAGCTTTTATCTTGATTTATATGCACGAGCTAAAAAGCGTGGCGGTGCATGGATGGATGAATGTCGTGTACGCCGTGAACTAGCCAACGGTGAACTGCAGTTACCTGTTGCCTATCTTACCTGTAATTTCAACGCACCAGTTGGCGACAAACCTGCGCTGTTTACTCACGATGAGGTAGTAACCTTATTCCATGAGTTCGGTCACGGTATTCACCACATGTTGACAAAAATGAAAGCGGCAGGCGTATCGGGAATCAATGGCGTGCCTTGGGACGCTGTTGAACTACCAAGTCAGTTTTTAGAAAACTGGTGTTGGGAGGAAGACGCGCTTAACTTTATTTCAGGTCATTATGAAACTGGTGAGCCGCTGCCTGCTGATTTACTAGAACGTATGCTAGCCGCTAGAGACTACCAATCTGCTATGCAAATGGTAAGACAGTTAGAATTTAGCTTGTTCGACTTTTTACTGCATAGCGAAAAAGGCAGTACGGTTGACGTTCAAGGTACTTTAGATGCCGTTCGTGAAGAAGTTGCTGTGGTAATTCCACCATCGTTTAATCGCTTTCAAAACAGTTTTGGGCACATTTTCGCCGGTGGTTATGCAGCGGGCTACTACAGTTACAAGTGGGCTGAAGTATTATCTGCAGATGCATACAGCAAATTTGAAGAAGATGGTATTTTTAACCGCGAAACGGGTAATGCGTTCTTGGAGAACATTCTAGAAATGGGTGGAAGCAGAGCGCCAATGGACTTGTTCGTTGCATTTAGGGGCCGCGAGCCGCAGGTAGATGCGCTGTTGCGCCACAGCGGTATAAAAGGCTAGCGACTAATGGCAGAGTCTTTTCAGTCTATATATCGCCGTGCGTGCGAGCGCAAAGGCGGTGAAAAGGTGCTTGAGGCGATGCTTCAAGCACCGCTTTCAAAGGCACAGATACAGAAAATACCTGACGATCGCTTTCTAGCCGCGATGACGAAGAAAGTGTTCCAGTCGGGGTTTGTATGGCGTGTGATTGAACAAAAGTGGCCTGATTTTGAAACAGTATTCTTTAACTTCGATATTGATAAAGTGCTGTTAATGCCTGATGAAATGTTAGAGCAGAAAGCCACGGATAAACGCATTGTGCGTAACTACAAAAAAGTAATGACGGTGCGCGACAATGCCATAATGATTAAAGATGTTGCGCGAGAGCACGGCAGTTTCGGCAAATTCGTGGCGTCTTTTGATCCTGAAAATATTACGCAGCTTTGGGATTTTCTTAAAAAGCGAGGCGCTCGGTTAGGCGGTAACACCGGACCATATATGTTGCGTTCGCTGCGAATAGACACCTTTTTGTTCTCACGTGATGTTGAAGACTACCTAAGAAAGCACGACATTATTGACGGTGGCTTAACGTCTAAAAAGTCGTTAACGGCTGCAAACGAGGTGTTTGAAATGTGGCGCAAAGAGAGTGGACGTTCGCTTCAAGAAATAAGCGCCATTCTTGCATTTAGCTGGGGCACCAATAACCGATTGGCATAAAGCTTTTGCTTGCCCCCACAATCCGATACACTTCAGCTTTATAAAAATACTCCACAGAACAGGACTGTCATGAGCGACAATCAGACTTCCGCTACACAAGTAGACAACGCTGCAGAGCAAACCACGCACTTTGGTTTTCAACAAGTTGATAAAGGCCAGAAAGCATCGCTTGTTGCTAATGTTTTTGATTCGGTTGCAGCAAAGTACGACGTTATGAACGATTTGATGTCGATGGGAGTTCACCGCCTTTGGAAGCGATTTACTATAGATTGTAGCGGTGTGCGTGCAGGCAATAAGGTACTTGATATTGCTGGTGGTACGGGCGACCTAACTGCTAAGTTTTCGCGCTTAGTTGGCCCAACGGGCCGTGTAACACTTGCCGATATTAACTTATCGATGTTAAAAGTAGGGCGAGATAAGCTTCGCGATCGTGGTTTGGTAAGCAACATCGACTATGTGCAGGCCGACGCAGAAGCACTGCCTTTTCCTGATAATCACTTCGACGTAGTGACTATGGCATTTGGCCTTCGTAACGTAACCGAAAAGCAGAACGCACTTAATTCGATTTACCGTGTGTTGAAGCCAGGTGGCCGCCTTCTTGTACTTGAGTTTTCAAAGCCAACTTCTGAGCAATTAAGTAAAATCTACGATATGTACTCGTTTCATATTCTGCCAAAAATAGGGCAGTTAGTTGCGAACGATGCAGAAAGCTATCAATACCTTGCTGAGAGTATTCGCATGCACCCCGATCAAGAAACGTTAAAGGGCATGTTTGAAACCGCTGGCTTTGAACAGTGTGACTATCAAAATTTAACCGGCGGTATTGTTGCTCTTCACCGTGGATATAAATTTTAATGCCAACCTCTGCTCTGATTTCTGCCACTGTTGAAACCGCGTTAAACAAGCTGCTTTCGTTAGACGACGAAAGCAAAAAGCGTTTGAAAGGATTAAACGGTGCAAGACTGACTGCTTTTGTTTCGCCCTTACCCTACGGCATAACCTTGTCGTTTTCCGACCGAATTGATGTGTTGATTGAACAGGAAAACTTTGATGACGTTGTGAAATCGTTGGGTAAACAAGACTGCTGCATTAAAACGTCAATGCAAACCCTGCCTGCACTGAAAGAGACCAGCAA
Source organism: Alteromonas sp. S167 (assembly GCF_036864375.1). Lineage (NCBI taxonomy): Bacteria > Pseudomonadati > Pseudomonadota > Gammaproteobacteria > Alteromonadales > Alteromonadaceae > Alteromonas > Alteromonas sp. S167. Next base: position 72,310 of record NZ_JAZETR010000010.1, on the reverse strand, counting down.
ACTGACCCGACTTATTCAGCAAAAACAGCTGTTTCTTGAAGGCGAGTTGAATATCGCGCAGCAAGTAAGTGGGCTTTTTCAACAGCTTGATATCGACATTGAAGAGTTGCTGGCAAAGAAAACAAATGACGTTGTGGCGCATCAAAGTGTGAAAACAGCGAAAGCAATTCATCACAAATCAACGGCAGCAATTTCATCCATCGCGCGAGTATTTGGCAATGCCTTGGTAGAAGAAAAAAAGGTAGCGGCACACAAGCTAGCCGTTTTGCACTTTAGCGATGAAGTTAACGCTCTGCGCGATAGCACCGAGCGTTTAGACGCGCGTCTGAGCGCAATAGAAGAAAAGTTTAAATAAGCACAGGTTGCACATGCGAATAGTAAGGTTGTATCAAATTAACAAGGTAATGCTTGAGCATGGGTTAGATGAACTCATTCCAGCAAAGTGGTTACCTTGGTATGTGCGTATATTACGATTCGCAATTTTTTGGATCCGCAACAAACACAAAGGAAAGTCGGCAGGCGAACGTATAACGCTTGCTCTGCAAAACTTAGGGCCCGTATTTATTAAATTCGGGCAAATGCTGTCTACACGAAGAGATTTGCTCCCTCCCTCTATCGCGAATGAACTTGCTAGGCTACAAGACAAAGTACCGCCTTTTTCTTCAGAGGCAGCTCAGGCAATAATTAAACAGTCGCTTGAACTTACACATTTATCTGACCTTTTTTCTGAATTCGATGAAACACCATTGGCATCGGCTTCAATAGCACAGGTACATGCAGCCAAATTGAAACACAACAATGAAGATGTTGTGGTTAAGGTGTTACGACCAGATATTCGCGATACCATTGTGGCAGATATGGAATTGCTATTTAGCCTAGCCTCAGTTGTGCAACGCTTTTTACCTGACGGCAAAAGGCTACGGCCCATAGAGGTGGTTGTAGAGTACCGCAAAACCATTGTGGACGAGCTAGACTTACTACGTGAAAGTGCTAACGGTATTCAGCTAGGGCGCAACTTTGAGGGATCTGATGCGCTTTATGTGCCCAAAATTTACAGCGACTATTGCAGAAGCAATGTGCTGGTAATGGAACGCATTTACGGTCTTCCCATATCTAATATCGATGCACTTCTTGCGCAAAATACCAATATGAAAAAATTGGCTGAACGTGGTGTTGAAGTGTTCTTCACCCAAGTGTTTCGCGACAGCTTTTTTCATGCAGACATGCACCCCGGTAATATTTTTGTGTCTACGGAAAGCCCTGATAATCCAAAATACATTGCGATAGATTTTGGCATTGTGGGAACATTAAACCGCGAAGATAAACGTTATTTGGCGGAAAATTTTATTGCGTTCTTTAATCGAGACTACCGCAAAGTAGCGCAGCTTCACGCCGACTCAGGCTGGGTGCCGCAAGATACCAACATCGACGAGTTTGAAATGGCTATACGCACGGTGTGCGAGCCAATCTTCCAAAAGCCTCTTGCTGAGATCTCTTTCGGTAACGTGCTGCTTCAATTATTTAATACGGCGCGTCGTTTCAATATGGTGGTGCAGCCTCAATTAGTATTGTTGCAAAAAACGCTACTTTATATAGAGGGGCTAGGTAGACAGCTATACCCACAATTAGACTTGTGGAAAACAGCGAAGCCTTTCTTAGAAAATTGGATGAAGGAACAAATTGGTTTCTCGGCCATGGTGGGCAAGGTAAAAGATAACTTACCGTTTTGGTCAGAAAAGCTACCTGAAATGCCTGACCTACTTTACGACAGCTTGCAGCAGTTAAAGCGGATGCCTTTACAACAGCAGCGAGCAACAGAAGCATTATTATTGGCACAAAAGCGCACAACTCAGACCACTCACCTTACTGTAGTAGGTGCGACTTTGGTCTTATTGTCTGCTGTATTGCCAATGTATGAATTATCTTGGTATTTCCCAGCTTTTTCGGCGACGTTGGGTGTTATGTTCTGGTTTTTAGCTTGGCGGCATGGCCAAAAATAATTGTGACACCTCGATGAATTATTTATGAAATCCACGGTTTATTAATTAATTTGTATATTAATCATCCCGAAGAGTGTTATAGTGCACTTGGCTTTATTGCCAAAGTCTTTAGATAGACGCGATTTTGTATTATTTGCTATATGTTAAAACCGCTCGAGTTACCCGGTAATTTGTTGTAAGTTGTTTGTCCATTCGTAAGTAAGACCCAATACTTCGCATATTTGAAGACTATAAACGAACTTAGTTATACGCGCGAAAGCGCACTTTAATACAATATTTGAGGTCTATACGACATGTCTAAAGTTACAGGCACAGTTAAGTGGTTCAACGCTGACAAAGGTTACGGTTTTCTAACTCAGGATAACGGCGGCAAGGACGTTTTCGTTCACTTCCGTGCAATCATCTCTGACGGTTACAAAACGCTTCCAGAAGGTCAGCGAGTAGAATTCGAAGTAGAAGAAGGTCAAAAAGGTCTTCAAGCTGCAAACGTGCAAGCTATCTAAGAATTCGAAAACTAAAGAATTCCAAAACGGCGGTCATTGACCGCCGTTTTTTATGGCATTCCCTTTCCCTTCCTTAAGTTGCTTTTCCCTATATTTTAATGCTTTACTACTTCTTCAGTAGCGTTATCAAAACGTACTGAGAAATCTCATCGCTTGTAGGGGGTTGATATCATGTTTTTGCGTAACCGCAGTCATTCTTTTCTTAGTGCTATTGTTTTTTCATTAAGTTGTTTTTACGCGCTTGCGCTAAATGCGCAAACAGCGGCTCCTCAACAAACCAAAAAAGTACAAGATACCAATGAACAAAATAGCGCTGTGCTTGCTGTTGTATTGGGTCAGCCTGTCACCGTTAAGAAAGCTACACCGTCGATAAACGATTTAGTTCAGCTACGCGAAGATGCTGGCGACAACTACAATGCTGTGCTTGATCATATTATTAAAGTGAATGCATCGACCGCAGTAATTCAGGCAGTATTAGATGACTATGCCAAGCAAAAGAACATTGCATTGAACCAGCAATGGGTAAAGCAGTTTGAAACAAAGTTTGGCCGTGAGGCGTCTGATTCTGAGCAGGCATCAACCAATATTGAAGACATTGCGAAAAAGCAGGTATTACTGTTTCAAACCGAAAGAGCTATGTATGAGGAGTTTGGTGGGCGCGTTATCTTTAGGCAGTCAAACCCTCAAATGCCAATTGATGCTTATCAAGCGTTGCTAAAACGCTACCAAGCTTCTGGGAAGTTAACCTTTAGCGACAGCCAACTTGCATCGTCCTTTTGGGAGTCTTTTGCTCCACCTTTTCAATTTGAAATTCCCGCTGAGAACGTAGATTTCAGCACGCCATGGTGGCTTTAAAAAAGCGTAACAAGTAGTGTTAAATAGCAAGGAGGCCACGTGAAGTCTTCACTGGTAGATAAAACAGATCGCGCCATACTTACGCTGCTTCAGCAAAATGCTGAAAAGCCCATAGCAGAAATAGCTGAACAGGTTGGCCTTACCGTAACACCCTGTTGGCGCAGAATTCAAAAACTCGAAGAGCGGGGCATTATTTCAAAGCGTGTTACGTTGCTTCAAGGCCGCGCTTTGGGGTTAACCATGACCGTTTTTGTTCAGGTAAAGGCAGGCCGGCACGACGGTAAGTGGCTTGAGAGCTTTGCTAATCATGCAGCATCTTTTGATGAAGTAGTTGAATGTTATCGAATGTCGGGAGAATACGATTATTTGTTAAAAGTGCTTGTGACCGATATGGACTGTTTTGATCATTTTTACAAGCGACTGGTAAATGGGCTTGAGTTTTCCGATGTAACGTCAAGTTTTGCTATGGAGCAAATAAAGTACACTACTGCACTTCCACTTAATCATTTATAAGAATTTCTACTGTTCGTTTCGTGCTAACTGGAATGCAGGGCCAGTCTTTCATTTACTTTTTTTAATATAACTGCCATTTTGCTGAAATTATCATCAACAAAGTTCGGTCATATACTGCTTAGTAGCTATACCTAGTTTTGTTTATGGGGACACGTGGCGCAAGGCATGACACCCTCAACAAGGAGCATCATGTTTAATACCATCAAACAGCGAATTTTATTGGGATATGCCTTAGTTATAGTGGTAGTTGTTATTGCAGCCATGGTACTTAGCAGCAGTAATAACAGTGTGAATAAGCAGGTAGACAGCTACGTATCAAAAACCCTACCAGCGCTTAACGCCATCAATACTATTCAAAGTAACAGCAAAGAACTAGTGCTGAACAGTTATTCTCTTTATGGAACTACATTAAGCGTTAATGATTTTAAGGAACGTTATACTGATGTTGTTGGTGATATTGAGCACCAGTTTAGTACGCTGAATGCGCTTGGTAATTCTGTTAGTGAGGCAAAAGCGAAATTCGATGACTTGTCTGTTGCAGTAGCATCTATTCAGACAACAATGTCTGCGTCATCTATTAGCTGGGACACGGCGCGCAATAATTTAGAAAGCATTGCTATGTCGTCTGAAGCATTAACAACGGTGCTGGATGAAATTCGAAGCAACGTTGAACGTGCGGCAGGTAATAGAACCATGGCTATCGCTAATGAGCTAGATGTGAGCCAGTGGACTATTCTTATTCTCGTTGCACTGCTCGTGCTGGTGTCAGTAGTTGGGTATATCCTTGCAAAACAACAAATAGCTAACCCAATAGAGCAGGTATCAGAAACACTAAACACGCTTGCTAAATCTCGGCGCTTGGCTACCAATATGCCGCCGCAGCAGTTAAAAGAATTAGACGATATCTCAAAAAGTGTACAGGGCTTACTGAGTGTTTTCCTTAAGGGAATGCAGGATTTACAGGAAGCGGTAGTCGACCTTACTCAGTCGTCAAAAACATTGAATACAGCCACTACTAACTCATCAGAAGCAATTCACAGCTTTCATGGTGATATAAAGCAGCTAGTTTATGTGATGGATTCATTGTCTAACGACATGGAGCAAAGCCTAGCACTGTCTCAACGCGCAGCCTTAGAAGCGCAAAGCAGCGCCGAGAAGGTCGCACAGGGGCGCGACGATGTTGAGCACGCGGCACGCGCTATTTCTGAGCTAACCAGTGATATTGATAAAACAGCGTCAACACTAGACAGATTACAAAACGATGGCAAAAACGTTTCTAGTGTGGTTTCTACTATTGCCGAAATTGCCGATCAAACTAACTTACTTGCGCTTAATGCTGCTATTGAAGCAGCGCGGGCAGGGGAGTCTGGCCGTGGATTTGCGGTAGTAGCAGATGAAGTGCGCACGTTGGCGTCACGCACACATCAATCTACAGAAGAAATTAATACCATGTTAGAGGCCATCGTAAATTCTATTAGAACATCGGTGCAGAACATGACGTCTAATAAGGACAAAGCGCACACTGCTCTGGGTATGGCGAATGAATTGGTTGATACGTTAGAAGAAGGAAGGCAACGTATTTTGTCTTTAGTTGCGGTAAGTACGGAAGCGTCAGATTTGGTGTCTCATGCCAAAACCCAAGTGTCGTTAGCAAGAGAAGGGGCACTAGATTTTCAAATGTTAGGTGACAAGGTAAAAGAGGCGAACATTAATGTTGGTGTAGAAGCCGAAGGGCTATCTGAGTTAGCAAAAGAATTACAGTCGAATGTGAATACATTCAAACTAACTTAGTAAGAATAGCAGGCAAAAAAATGGGGCCGTTTTATAGGCCCCTTTCAATTAGTGATTTTGTTCTTCAATGTGCTGATCTGCAAATATCTTGGATTTCTTTTTAATTTTACATCCTAGGATACGCTGCGCATTCTTACGGCCAATATAATGGGCTACCGTATAGGGGTGTGCGCGCTTGAAGAACCGTGAAAACGAATGAAAAACATTTTCCATACTTAGGCTCCTTCTTAATAAAAATTCCCCAAATAAATATAGTAATATTACAGATTAATGTCAACTGTGATTTGGATCTTCTGTTAATTGGTAGCGTTGGCAAACAATATTAGATCACTTTTTACGCTAGCCACTAAGAGAGATGGCATAGAAGCAAATATAAATATAAAGCGGTGAAGCACAGTGCTGGTAACGTAATTATAGAATACGTGAATACAAGTGAAGTATCTAACGCACTCTGGTGATGTTTACTATTTGAGCGGCGAATAATGAGTGAATGGGCAAAAGCGGATGGAAATGGGTCGAATGTTAAGAAGGCGGGCTACCTAATGTTTGCAATAACAAAGGTAGCCCGCCATAACACGCTCTAGTAATAAGACAGCTTTTCTGATTTCCCTGAGAAGATTTTATAAACCATAACGGTGTAAGCCAGGATAACGGGAACAACAATAACAACACCCACTAAGAGAAAGCGTAACGAACTTGCATCGCTTAGTGCTTCATTAATTGTCATAGTGCCGGGAATGATAAAGGGGTAGTAGCTAATCCCGAATGCAGCAAAGCAGAGCATAAAGATTAGCAGCGCAATAAAGAACGGAAGCCATTCGCCCTTACCATTTGCATGGGGAAGCTTCTTCAGTAGAGTTGCGCACAGTATTAGCAGTCCAAAGCACATGGTTGGAATAGCAAACAATACATACCCCCAAGGTGCAGACAACCATAGGGCGCGAACGTCATCGTGAAGGGTTAGGTTAGCGATACTTACTGCAATTATCCCGCCGCCCAGTACGTATAAGCCACGCTGTGCCCAGTAATACGCTTTTTGCTGAAGTTCGCCTTCGGCTTTTAGTATTAACCAGCACGCACCGATAAACGCATACGCAGCCGTAACACCAAAAGCGGCCAGTAAGGCAAAGCCTTGAGCCCACATATCGGTACGCAGCCCTGTTACATATATACCTAGCATATAGCCCTGCGCCAGTGTAGTTAACAAAGAACCATACTTGAAAACTAAGTCCCATTTACGCTTTTTCACTTGTACCACTTTGGCGCGAAAATCGAACGCCACACCTCTTAAAATAAGGCCCAGAAGCATAAAGGTAGCAGGCAAATATAGCGTTTGAAGGAACTCACTGTGCGCCTCAGGGAATGCTATTAAAAGTAATCCAATGGCCAATACTAGCCACGTTTCGTTAGCATCCCAGTAGGGGCCAATAGAAGCAATCATGTCATCTCGAAATGTCTCGGTACGAGGCGGGATTAAAACACCTACGCCTAAATCGTAACCGTCCAAAATGGCATAAAGTAAAACCGATAACCCCAATAACCCCACATAGATATTGCCGAGCATTTCTGCTGAAACATTTTCAAACATAGTCGCTCCTTACACCGTGGCTGGGTCTGGGTTACGAGGCTGCATTTTCGCTTTAGCGACCTCTCTTTCTTCTGTGGTTATTTCTTCAATTTCCACAGCGCGTCGACACATCAGCATTAAAGTGCCTATATAGGCCACTAGTAGCACTGAATAGATAACTAGATACAGTGTAAACGACAGTGCGATATTGCTTGGCGGCAATTGCGTTACCGCATCGGCTGTGCGCAATACGCCACTTACCAAATAGGGTTGGCGTCCAATCTCTGTGACATACCACCCTGCAAGTGTGGCTACCCATCCACTAAAAGCCATTCCTACAAACGTGTGTTTTAGCCACATTGGTAACGCGCCATTGCGGAACAAATAGAAGCTGCCAATCCATGAAATGGCAAGCATAAGCATACCTACGCCAACCATTACCCTAAAGCCATAGAAGACTGGAGCAACTGGCGGGTGCTCGCCTTCAAACTCGTTCAGCCCTTTTATCTCGCCATCAAGTTTATGGGTAAGAATAAAACTAGCACCGTAGGGTACGGGAATTTCAAAGTGATTTTCTCTACTCTCTTCATCGGGAATGGCAAACAGTAACAGTGGAGCACCTTTTGTGGTTTCCCACAGTCCTTCCATAGCTGCCACTTTTTGCGGTTGATGTTTCAAGGTGTTAAGGCCATGCATGTCGCCTGCAAAAATTTGTAGCGGAATAAGGATGGCAGCGGTATAGGTTGCTGTTTTCAATGCTAATTTAGGCGCAAGTTTGTCGTCGCCTTTCAACAAGCGATAGGCTGAAAGACCTGCAATAAGGAAACTAGCTGTTAGGCCAGATGCTAGCATCATGTGAGCAAAGCGGTACGGGAAAGAAGGGTTGAAAATAATTTCTTTCCAGTTAGTTGCGTACAATACGCCGTCTACTACTTCATAACCTTGCGGCGTTTGCATCCAGCTGTTTAAAGCTAAAATCCAAAACGCAGATATTGTTGTGCCTATGGCTACAACCAGAGTTGATGTTGTATGAAGCCAGTTGGGTACGCGTCGTATTCCAAATAGCATGATCCCTAAAAAGGTGGCTTCTAGGAAAAAGGCAGTAAGCACTTCATAACCTAACAACGGCCCAGCTACATTGCCTACCTTTTCCATAAAACCGGGCCAGTTAGTTCCGAATTGGAATGACATGGTTACGCCGCTCACCACTCCAAGCGCAAAGCTTAAAGCGAAAACACGTACCCAAAAACGGTACATACGCATCCAAACAGGATGGCGCGATGTGTTAGAGCGTAGTTTGAAGTAAAACAAAAACCAGCCCATCGCCATGGTTATGGTAGGAAATAAAATATGAAAACTAATGTTTAACGCAAATTGTAATCGAGACAGCAAGAATGCATCCATAGAGGGCCCCCTTAGTTAACGCTGTTTTTCCCCGGAAGAAGCTTGTCTTTAAGTTCAAGCATACGGCCCACGCCTGAGCCCAACTTCATCAGCGTATTTAACTTTTCTGGCCCAAGGTTCTGAAGTTCTTCAGACCACACTGTAATTGATTCGAGTAAATCGTGAATTTCGTTCAATTTATGTTGTGCATTTGCTTCTTTATCAGTAGCTGGTGTGTCTAGTAACAGGTCGCGAAGCAAACTCATGGTTGGGTCTATTTCACGCTTTCTGCGTTCTTCGAATACGCGGTTGGCCAATGTCCATATATCGCCTGCTGGAATAAAGAAGTCTTTACGTTCGCCTGGCACTAAATGCTGTTTTACTAAACGCCAAGACTGAAGTTCTTTTAACCCCATGCTGGTATTGCCGCGTGAGATATTAAGCGCATCCGAAATTTCCTGGGCAGTGATAGGCTCTTCGTTTAACACTATTAATGCGAGTATTTGACCAACGGTGCGGTTAAAGCCCCAGCGACTACCCATTTCACCAAAGTGCATAACGGCCGATGTGATTAGTGGCGTCATCTTCATTTTTGTTACCTGCTGAAGTTTCAGAAATTACTGAAAGTTTATTATGGAGCTTGACATAGATCAACTATTTTTGGTGTTTATTACAGGCGTTTTATGAAGTTTGGCTGATACAGCATTTCTTTACATTTACAAGTTTTGAGCAATTACCAAAGCTCTAAACTGGCAATGATTTTAGCTTTACTGTATTTTCCTGTGGGTTTAATAGAAACCCATGCATTGGTATATATAAAAAGGACTTTGTTTTGTCGCTAGCACAACGGTTATTCTCTCTTACGTTACTCTCCTTTTCTGTTTTAATTACTGTTACCCCAACAACTCTCCACGCGACAAGTGACCCTCTGTTTTACAGGCAGTGGCAGTTCGAGGGAAACAGCGTACCATCGGATTTCTCTAATTTTAACTTAGGAGTCCTTAGAGCCGAAGCTCAACTGGGTCTTGGTGAAGAGAATGTTCTGATGCTGATCACAGATGGGATAAAAACCGATCACGAAGACCTAGAGGGGGCTTTCTGGACCAATACACAAGAAGTCCCTGGTGATGGCGTAGATAATGATGGTAATGGCTACATCGACGATATACACGGCATAAATACCGGAACGAAAAATGGAAACTTTACCGATGAAAATGGGTGGGGAACAAATGTTGCCGGTATAATAGGCGCTACCGTAGATAACGGAGTCGGTATACGTGGTATTGCGCCAAATACCAAAATTGTTGGTTGTCAAGTAAACGAAGACTTCAATGAATTGGAGTTGGCACAGCAGATAACCATTCTAAATGAATGTATCAGTTACGCTATTAGCTTGAAGAAAAACTCGGTTAACATCTTTGCGATTTCAAGCACATACTTTGAACATCCATATCACTATTTTCTTGAGGTGGAAAAAAATCTCAAGTTGTTTATGCAATTGATTGAAAAAATAGAAGAAAATGACTTTCTTTGGATCAACGGTGTACCTGAACCCATAGATAACACTGACTGGACCCTTGATTATATACCAACTTATCCACTTGGACTGAATAGCCCTAACATGGTGGCGGCAACTAGGTTAAGCCGGTCACTTGAGCTGGCTAGCAACTACGGTAAAGTTGCCGCGACTTCTGTCATTGTCGGAGATGTCATGACCACCACACCGTTTGATAAAATAGAGTCAAACGGAACATATATTTTTGATGTAACGCCTGAAGATGAACGCGTTATTAAGTCTCCATTTATTGACATTGTTGAGCATCCTGATAATCCGCAATTGTTGGCGTGGCATATACCCGCTTTTTCAAACGACGGCGGCCAGTCAGAAATTATCTTTCCACACGTCGATTTATCAACGGTGACTACATCTTCTTTGATGATTGATGTAAGTCTCAAAAGAAACAAAGCATTGAATGGTTACAACCAAGACGGTAACCCAATATATCAAAAGGGAGGGGAAGTAAGGATAGAGTTCAGGGTAGATGATTCAGAGCAATGGATATATTTTAATTCTGATTTTTTGAGTGCACGTGGGGTGTGGGATCTGTATACGGCGCAATTAGACCTAGAACGTAATTTTGATACGCCAATTTTGCCTGATTCCAAAATTCAATTTCGACTGAGTATTAGCGGGAATGAGACCTATATCGATGGGTTGAAGGTTTGGGCTATTGAAGATGGCGTGTGGAAAAACGGTTATGACTACACTTATCCACCCAATGCCGGGCAGGCAATTCTTTCCGCTTTAGCAGGTATAATCAAATCACACAATAACGATTGGCCGGCCTGGAAAATCGCCAACGCTATTACATCTGGCGGTTCATTTGATGAATATGTTTTAAGTCCTGGGCGCACGCACAACACTTCAGGTGCTGGAATTCTTAGTCTATTGAATGAGGGAGAAGGCGCGTTAGATTGTCGCAATAAATTACTACAGAGACGGTTATTACCAGCAACCAATGAAGCAGTATTCATGGTTGTTAATGAAGAATTAAGAATCAGAACAAAAAGTCTAAACTGTGAAGAGCCAGGAGATGCTTACACGCTGGTTGATGATATAGCGGGTAATACGTTTATCTCGGTTGACGACGGTAGCTTTGGTGATCGATTTGCTGGGGATGGTTTAGGAATACTCACCTATCAACCAAATAATGTTGGTAAAACAATACTTAAAAACGAGTTTGATGACAATTTACCCGTCTTTGTTTTTTATGACTACCACCCCGTGCGACAGGAAGATTCATCCTGGGTGGATACCACAGATGCAAGGCATGTAATGTGGCAAGATACGGAAAATTTAAGGCTAGGCGGGTTAGATACTGATATCAGCAAGTCTTTTTACGAGTATCCATTTGGTTACTTGGGGATAAATACGACGCGACAAATTAGCTCAGAGGTTGGGGCGAACGAAAGTCGGTTCGAGTTATCAATTAATAATTCTAATACAAGCAATATTCTCAGTACGTCTAAATTTGAACATCCAGAAACGTCAAACGCGATTTACGATTCCAACATTCTGGTTGATAAAAGACTTAATAGTTTTCGAATATATGCAGCACCTAAGAATACGTCGGACAATGTTTACACTCGTTTGCATATGAAGGGTGATGAAGGTAATCGACAATTAATCGCAGAGTATAGCGCCACGCACTACCACGAAAATCAATCATCGCCATTTCTACAGATTGTGTTTTACGAGAACAAAAGCGTTATTGAGTTTAATTATGGAGACCTTCCTAATTATCTAGAGGGGGTTGAGTATGATATCGGACTTGAAGTAGGTCGCTCATTCAGGCAGAGACGCACTGTTACGTTAAAATCGCACTCATCTTATCTGCTTGATGTCGATTTTGACTTCGATGGTATCATTGATGTAGATGATCCAGATGATGATAATGATGGCGTAGCTGATGAAGTAGATGCTTTCCCGTATGACTCTGCTGAAGATACGGATACCGACGGAGATGGCATTGGAAACAACGAAGATACCGATGATGACAATGACGGTGTGAATGATGAAGAAGATGCTTTTCCACTCAACCCGAATGAAGATACGGATACCGACGGTGATGGCGTTGGAAACAACGAAGATACCGATGATGACAATGACGGTGTGAATGATGAGGAAGATGCTTTTCCATTAAATCCGAATGAAGATACGGATACCGACGGTGATGGAGTTGGAAACAACGAAGACACTGACGACGACAACGATGGTGTGAATGATGATGAAGATGCTTTCCCATTAAATCCGAATGAAGATACGGATACCGACGGTGATGGCATTGGAAACAACGAAGATACCGATGATGACAACGACGGTGTGAATGATGATGAAGATGCTTTTCCATTAAATCCGAATGAAGATACCGACACCGACGGCGATGGCATTGGAAATAACGAAGATACTGATGATGATGGGGATGGTGTAGCAGATGGCAGTGACGCGTATCCTTTGGATCCTAGTAGAACCCAAAATCCTGCTACCAAACCAGTTTCTTCTACAGCTGAGTCAGGGGGAGGGGCATTTAGTAGTATGAGTGTTTTGTTACTAATCATAATTATCGCTGCTAGGAGAGGGCGGAGATATCATGGCTAGGTAGCCAGTAATTGGACATCTTGGTAGATAATTATTGATAGCGCCAATTGTCCAGCAAAACAGTAAACGCTATGCCTTAAATGCTGTAGAAATTACATATTTTGATGTTTCGAATTGTGTGATTTCCGCAGCATTGCCTTTTCTCTAGATGCACTGTCGAAGAAAAAGTTAACCGATTTTTTAATTAGTTTCGTATAGGTTGATATTTCTTTATAACACCATGTGAATAGTATTGTTTCGCGCTTTCTGATAACAATAAGAAACCATCTTTGTTTCAGGAGCTTGTCATGCCGAAGAGCTACACACTTTATGGAACTTCTTTTTCTTTGTACACAGGCAAAGCTCGTGCGTACTTGCGTTACAAAAACGTCCCCTATAAAGAGGTTTTTTCATCATTAAAAGTCTACAAGCGCATTATCGTACCCAATACCGGCGTGCGTTTTATTCCGGTAGTTAAAACGCCTGACGGGCAATATATTCAAGACACAGCAGAAATAATTGACGCTATCGAAACTCAGCATCCTCAACGTCCTGTTTACCCAACCACACCAAAGCAGCGCATAGTGTCTCAACTATTTGAGTTTTATGGCGACGAATGGCTTCTCTTGCCCGCCATGCACTACCGATGGAATAAAGATAACGACGATTATATTTATGGTCATTTTGGCTCTGTAGTGTTACCTGGTTGGCCAGCGTTTATCCGAAGATTTTTGGGTAAGAAAGTGGGGAGCAAGTTTAAAGGGTTTGTGCCCCTTCTTGGTATTACCGAGAAAACAATACCGGCGTTGGAGCAATGGTACGAGAGCGAATTACTCCCGTTGCTGGATACTCACTTTGCTAAGCACGACTATTTACTTGGTAGCGCTGCCAGTGTGGGTGACTTTGGGCTTATGGGGCCTTTGTACGCGCACTTGTATTTAGATCCATATCCCAGTCAGTTCATAAAAGCGAAAGCGCCTAACGTTGAAGCTTGGATTAATCGTATGAATGTTACGCCCATCGAGGTAGGCGACTGGCTAGCTGATGACGCCATTCCAGATACGCTTTTGCCTATTCTGCAGTTGGTTTTCAGGGATCACTGGCCCGTTGTGCAAGATACACTTTCTGCGTTTTCAGTATGGTCAAAACAAAACGCTGATATAGCTATTCCACGGATGATTGGTCAGCATCCTTTCTGTATTAATGGAGCTGAAGGTAGTAGATCGTTAACGACGTTTTCTGTATGGAAGTACCAGCGAATTCTTGATACTTTCAATGGGCTAAATGAGGAGAAGAAGGAGCAGGTAAATGCGTTTTTGAATGCCTGTGGTACTGATAAACCGTTTAACAACCCACCTTTTCAAAGAGTTAAACGGGAAAGTAATAAGCTTGTTATAGATAAGAAATAAGGGGCAAGCCAACTTAATTAGATAATATAAAAAGGATTTTGAACAACATGAAAGCACTTAAAATTTTAGCAGTTACCTTCATTGTTTTAGTGGTCATTGCTGTATTTTCCTATGAAAGAATAATAGCGAGTGTTTTATTGCCGCAATATATTGAATGGGCACATGAAACAGAGCTAAAGGGCCAAGAAATAGGCACGCCATTAAATGAAAAAGAGTTACTACTAGCCGCTGAAATTGGCATCAAGCACCCTGAAAAAGTACGTATTGTGTATATTGATGAAGTGCCTTACCCATACGAAAATTATGCATTAAAAGTTTTCGGTGAAGCCGTTGGCCTTGTGGGTGAGGGTATCATTAATAATGCTCAAGTATTTGGATACTCAATTTACTCCCGTAAAGATTTTGAACTCAACAGGCCTAAATTGGCGCATGAATTAGTACACGTATTGCAAATTGAGAGGGCGAGTTTAGATAGCGTGGTGACTCAGCACTTCTTCGACATGGCTGAATATGGTTACGATGACGCGCCGCTAGAAGTGGAAGCTTTTAAAGCGAACAAAACATACAGTGCCGATTGGTAGTGAGAACACGGCTCCATAATTGCTCCATATTGTGTGCGTATAACTACGGTTATTGTCGCAGCTATAACTCTTCTTGTTCGTCGCCATTAAGCTTTTGATGGTACGAAGCTATTCGATTCATTAACTATTTCCTACAGAATGTTCCTTTCAGATGCAGTCACTAACATGCTAAACAGCATGGACGACAGTGCAAGTTTCTCAATCTGGAACACGTTATCTAATAGCAGTACTTTTGTTAACCCTAATGCTACTGAAGTGTCGGAGCCAATTAATCTGTTTATTTTAATTCTCAGTGCGTTAGGGCTTGTGGGATCTCGTCGAGTAAAATCATAAAGCCCGCTTGTTACAAGCAGAAGCTACGCTAGAGGAAGGTCGGGTGCTGCTTTTTGCTTTTTCAAAGCTACATGCACCAACATAATTTCAAACCGTAGCCAAGTGTCTGTAATATTTATAATTGTTATGAAAAGTGCAAACTGAATTTTAGACTAAAGTATTAAAGCTTAAAATTCTCTATAGCGTAATCATATTCTAAATAAATACGACATTTACCATTAGTAAGTAAATCTAGCGTATATTAGAGATTCTTGATTGTTATTCTAATTCAAAAGCTTAGCTGATACTGTTTGAACAAAACAGTGTTCTGCTTCACCATAAGCACATACAAACGGACCATGGTGTATTTCAATGAGCGTGCACAACAAACCCACCCTTCAGAATTGTGAAGACGAAGCCATACACCTTATTGAAAGCGTGCAAAGTTTTGGTTATGTCATTGCTTTAAACCCTCGCGACAAG
Source organism: Alteromonas sp. S167 (assembly GCF_036864375.1). Classification (NCBI taxonomy): domain Bacteria; kingdom Pseudomonadati; phylum Pseudomonadota; class Gammaproteobacteria; order Alteromonadales; family Alteromonadaceae; genus Alteromonas; species Alteromonas sp. S167. The sequence continues at coordinate 56,775 of NZ_JAZETR010000010.1, read as the reverse complement.
CGCATTCAGGTTGTTAGCAGCAATATCAATGAGCTTTTCAAAGTTGATATCGTACCTGGTGAAACGCTAATTACAGAGCTTATCGATATTCCTACGCCCGATTCTCGCACGTTTCAAAATATTTACGAATCAATTGAAGGTGGAAAATTACGCCGCGCTTACCAATGGAAATTCGCAGAGAACGCACTGCACCTTGAAGATTGGGATAAAGAAGGAAGTGGTGTTGCATTTGACTCTGATGGGTTGTTAGTGATTGAACTAGAGCCCACACCACAATTAACTCATGAGGCGGCCCAGCAGTGGGTGCCTATGGATATGGATGTTCGTCCGTTACTTCCTGATGTTGAAAACTGCGAGGCTATTGGTGATGTGGCAGACGCTATAGCAAAGGTATTTCAAAGCTATATCGGGTTTGGTTCGGTAATGGTGTACCGTTTTGACGAGAAATATAGTGGTGAAGTGATTGGAGAAGCAACTAAAAGCGAGCGCTCTTTCAAAGGGTTAAAGTTTCCCGCGTCTGATATCCCGAAACAAGCACGCGAGCTTTATCTGAGTAACCGGGTACGATGCGTTTATGATGTTGAAGAAGCGCCTATTGGTTTGCTGCCTAAAATCGATAACGGAAATCGTGCTCCACTTGATTTGTCCATGTCGATGGTTCGCTCGGTATCACCGCTCCATATCCAATATTTAAAGAACATGGGGGTAAGATCGTCTTTCTCGGTTTCTTTGGTATTTGAAGGTAAATTATGGGGTTTATTGGCCTGTCACAATCATGAACCTATTTATATCGACCAAAAGAAGCGTTTGGTGTGCGAATCGCTAGGACACCTTTACGCATGGCAGCTGCACACAAAAGCGCTGCACGAAAAGAAAGAGCAATTTCAATCTAGGCAGCGCAAATTAAACAGCATTGTTCATCAGCTAACTACGTTTGCAAACCCTCTTGAGGCAATTAGTCAAAAAGAAGGCGACTTGCTCTCTGTTACTGAGTCGTGCGGAATGGCAGTGGTAACACCGTCAGGTCGCTACAGTGTTGGTATTACACCTTCAGATAAAACCCTTGAGTTGTTATTAGACAAATTTGCGATAACGCAGCCAGAACAGTCTATTGCTATTAATCGTTTAACTGACGATATCATTCAAAATAACGACCTTAACGGCATACGTGGAATCTACATATCATGCGTATCATCTAAGCTTGGCTATTACACCGTATGGTTTAGAGAACAGCGAGACAAAACCATACGTTGGGCGGGCCGAGAAGCCGCGAATAAAGATGTGTCAAAGTCGCTTACACCAAGAAATTCATTTGATACTTATTTGCAAAGTGTAGCCGATGAAGCCCTCGACTGGACTGAAGACGACAAACTAATTATTGAAGGCTTCGACCACTTATTTATTCCTTACGCGTTAAGCTTAAAAGCGTCGCTTGATAAACAAATTAGTAAGCTTGAAGAGCTTGATAAAGCAAAGGACCATTTTCTTGCCAGCATTTCTCACGAGCTGCGCTCGCCCTTAAATTCCATTGTAGGCTGGACTGATTTAGCACTAATGGATGTGACCAATGTTGAGCGTATGACTGACGCATTGGGTGTTATTAAACGTGCGGCATCAACACAGGCAGCGCTGATAAACGATATATTGGATTTATCACGCATTATTTCAGGCACCATGAAGCTCAGCACGCATTCGCTTAATATTGCAGATGCCATCTCGGAAGTGTCAAAGTCGTTTGAGGCAGGTTTTGCTAGTAAGAATATTCAGCTTTCTATTCACTGCGACGACAGCCATACGCAAATACTCGGCGATAGCCTTCGTATAAAGCAGGTGGTAAATAATTTGCTTAGTAATGCGCTTAAATTTACAGCCAAGGGCGGCACGGTGCACGTACGAGGCAAACGCGAGCACTCTAATTACTTGTTCCGCGTAAGAGATAACGGCAAAGGCATGACTCAAGAGCAGCTTTCGCATGTATTCGAACGCTTTTATCAAGGGAAAAATGAGCATAACCGTCATGGGTTAGGGCTGGGCTTATCCATTGTTAAAAGCCTTGTAGAAATGCACGGCGGTGAAATTTATGCACAAAGTGACGGGCCAAACAGTGGTACGACTTTCTTTGTGTCGCTACCCATAGCTCCGCTTAGTTTGCAAGAAGACATTATTGAAACGAAGAACTCGCAGATAAGTAACCTCACTAAATCCCTGCGTTTAGAAGGGTTGCGTATTCTTGTAGCAGAAGATGAAGCTGACGCGCGAGATTTTATCAAACTGTTCTTGGAATCCAACGGCGCTCGCGTAAACGTAGTGAAAAATGGCCTTTTAGCTTGGAAAGAAATAAACGATATACCGGGTGCATTTGACCTATTACTAAGCGATATCGGTATGCCTGAACTTGATGGCCTTGGGCTTGTTACCAAAATAAGAGCTAGCCAAATTCCGGAAATAGCAAAGCTTAACGCTGTTGCGCTAACCGCTTACGCGTACACCTCTGACCGTGTGAAGGCACTGAAAGCTGGGTTTTCAAACTACGTATCGAAACCTGTTGATGGTGAAGAGCTACTTACCATCTTGGAGATGTATTCGCCGGATAAAAATCGGCGCTAGGCTTTTACTATCCTAAGCGCTTTGCTTTTAGCTGCTGTTTTTTTAGGAACAAATAGCGCTTAGTGTTGCTACCACCGTTGAATTAGCTGTTTGTAGGTGGTGGCATCAAGCAATGACAACTGGCGTTTAATTATGGGCTGTTGCCTGAGCACGTCTTGAACGGCCTTTATAGAACTAAATTTTTTACCATCAATATAGTAGTGGCTTTCGTCTGAAGTTGGTACACCATCAAGTGAATAAGCACCCGTCAATTCACTGCTCTTGTGTGTTATTGATGAATGACCAATAAAGTCTGCGGTACCGTCTCCATCGATATCTTTCGTTAACCATTCAAGTGCTAAATGTTGATTCATAACACCTTGCCTCTGCATATCAACAATGGCTGCGTTAAAACTATCGATGATTTGTTTAGCATTACTCACATTTTTGCGAAGGGAGATTTGAAAACCTGTCGTGGCTAAAGGCGAAGCAGAAAAATGAAGTAGTTCTTCATTGTCGTTAAGTAATAGTTTATTGAATTCTGTTGCCAGCAACGCGGTAGTTACAAGGTAATGAGCACGGTCATCGGCAAGCTGCTTGAAAGCATCGAACGAAGAAGGATTACGCGACCATTTTACCTCTTTCAATAGGCGGAAGTTGGGAGTGTTCGCAAAGCGGTTTTCAATGGCCACACGATTGTCTTTTAAATGAGAAAAACGTTGTACATTCTCTACGTTACTGGTTTTACCTAACGCGTATAAGTAAATTGGTAGATAGATATCCGATAATAAAAAATCGTCTTTATCTTTTCCTAAATCTATAAATGCAAATTCTCCATCTACCTTGCCAGTAAGTACCGCGCTACCTAAAAATGCATCTCGCATTATCTTAAGTTCTACATCTATATCCGCTCTGCGAAAGGCGTCTTTTACAATAGCGGTAGTTCTTGAGGGTTCGCCATTGTCACTTACGTAAGTTTCGAAAGGGGAAGCGGCTAATTGCGTTTTGGCTTGAGCAGACATTGCTGGCAACAGACATAAGGTAAAGCCTAACACTGTCATTACCTGTATTGATTTTGATGTAAAGATACGTAGCGATTTAAGGGGCAAGATGTTGTCTCCATACTGCATACATGCACTTTGTACACTGTAATGCAGATGGATGGTTTAATCCAATGGCGCTATTTGCGAGAATATTAATAAAACGTAAGCGACTACACCTTGTAGCCGCCCGTTTTTTTAATGGCTTTACTGGCTAAAAATGGCGCTATTCACCAAAGCTGCCTGCGGGCCCAGGATAGACCACCACGCTTTCTACGTCATGGTTGCTTACGCTAGCAACGCCGAAGAAATAGTTGTCTATAACAATGTTTTCCAGCGTAGCCTCGGTTACGTTACCTACAAATTTACTGTACTCCCACTGTGGAGCGTCGGTGTGTCGCCAATAAATTTTATAACCCTTCAATTGTGGGTTTTGAGTCTCGTCAAGGGCATCCCAACTCAAGGTAGTAGAGGGCTGTACCGCGCCTTTTATTTTAACGCCCTTAGGTGGATTTGGCGCCCACGCCATTGCTGCAAGTGATACCGCATTTAATCCTGTAAGTTTAGCTGCATAATCGAAGTTAACGCCGTCTAACGTATCGCCGTATTTGATGCCGTCTTCGGTACGCAAATCTTGATGCTGACGCGTGTAGTTTTCATTCGTTTCCATAATACGAATGCCAGGGTAGCCTAAGTCGTTAAACGGGCGATGATGCCCACCGCGACCAAAACGATCGAGGCGGTAAACCACCATGGTGTCGAGGTTCTCAATATATTGGTCGGCAATTTTATCGATGTAGCGCGCCAAATTGCGGCTAGGAGAGTCTACTTCACCACCTGTGAAGCGGCGACGGCGCGCTTCTGCTTCGGTTTCAGTAACACGGGTGCCTTCTGCAAAAATGCGTGCAGTGGTATTGTTAATAACACCGTTTACGCCTTCAATATTGCCAATCATATCGTTATTTAATACGGCCTTAATGCGCCAGCCGTCTTCTTTTGCTTGTTCTGCCATAATACGGCCACCAAACAAGCCCTGTTCCTCACCTGCAAGGGCTGCGTACACAATACTGCCGTTAAACTTGTGCTTGCTTAATACGCGCGCCGCTTCAAGAGTACCTGCTACGCCCGACGCATTGTCATTAGCACCTGGTGCATCTGACGTGTAATCCATTACATCGCTAACACGTGAGTCGATATCGCCCGACATGATCACGTAGCGATCTGGATCGGTGGTGCCGCGTTGAATAGCGATAACACTTTTTACTTCTACCGGGTCGGGAATGCGCTTTTCGCCGCTAATCACATCCGATTGGAAATACACTTCAAGACAGCCGCCGCACTCTGCAGATATTTTGTCGAACTCAGCTTTAATCCACCGCCTTGCTGCACCAATACCACGCGTGTCTGACTCTGTTTCAGAAAGTGTATGGCGAGTGCCAAAATTTACTAATGTGGTGATGTCGCTCTCAATACGCTCTGGCGAGATTTCCTTGGCAATATCGTAAAGCGCTTGTGTTTGCTCGCTCTGAGCAGCACTCGTTGTTTGCAAAAACAATACACCTAAACAGGCGCTAGCCATCATGGCTGGTTTTTTAATTAGGTTGTGTGGCTTTTTCAAGGTTAGGTTTTTTATCATTGTTCTCTCCGTTGTATATGCTCAAACCATAACCAATACGAACAAAGCGAACAATTAGAGTAAACGTATGAGAACGCAAGTCATCGCAATGCAGCGATTTAGAGAATATTTAGGGGAATACAGCCGTTTGTCGATTGAAACGATATGCATACAAAAATTCACACGTAACAATATGTGTTACAGAAAACAGGCCTACAAAAAAGCCAGCAATGATGCTGGCTACTGACAATTATTCGTTGAAGGCTCAAACATAGCCTTACTTGCTAAATAAATGCAAATGCATCGCCAAATAAGTTTTCTTGTTTCAGGCCGCGCTGCGTGAAGTCATCGCGCACTACTTTCGACATTTCAAATCGACCCGCAACGTACACTTGCACATTTGTAAAGTCTGCATGGTCGGCCATTGCGGCATGGTGAACCCAGCCTGTGCGGCCAGTCCAATCGTCGTTGGCAAACTCAACTACAGGCACAAAAGTAAAGTGCGAATGTGCTTGAGCAAGCGCAGTTAGTTCGTCTGCTAAGTAAAGATCTGAAGCGTGTTTACCACCCCAATATAGTGTTAACGGGGTTTTGTCGCCGCTATTTAAGTGCTCTTGCAAGATAGAGTAGGTGTATGAAAAACCGGTTCCGCCAGCAATAAGCACCATGGGTAGCCCGTTGTTTTGAAGAAACGCGTCGCCATGGCCAATACTAAGGGTAATTTCACCCTCTTCACGCATACGGGCAAGTACTTCACCAGCATAATTGTTGCCTGGCTCAGCGCCGATATGCAACTCTATTCGGCTGTTATCAAAAGCTGCATTAGCAATTGAAAAGGGCCGCATATCTTTTTCACCCATTACAGCCATAGCATATTGACCCGCCTTAAACGTAGCAGGTGTAGTAGGTGTTAATTCAACTTTATATACAACGTCGGTTAAAGGCGTGATGCTTGCAACCTTACACTTAATTTCTGACATGGTTTCTCTTTTTACCTTGTATTTAGCGTCTCGCCTTTTACTTTCTCTAGCGTATGCTTTGTAGTGCACTTATTTACGATGCACCGCTTTTAAATACTTCAACTACTTAAAGCTAATGCGGTAGTTAAATAATATCAAAGCTACATGATACCAAGTTCGTCCCAGATATCATCTACTCGCTTTTTAACATCTTCGTCCATCACAATAGGTACGCCCCATTCGCGGTCGGTTTCGCCCGGCATTTTATTGGTAGCGTCCATACCCATTTTCGAACCAAGGCCAGAAACCGGCGATGCAAAGTCTAGGTAATCAATAGGCGTGTTTTCTATCATCACGGTATCGCGTGCAGGGTCCATGCGGGTGGTAATCGCCCAGATAACATCGTTCCAATCGCGCGCGTTAACGTCGTCATCACACACAATAACAAACTTTGTGTACATAAACTGTCGCAAGAAAGACCAAACCCCCATCATTACGCGTTTTGCATGACCCGGATATTGTTTCTTCATAGTCACTACCGCCATACGGTACGAGCAACCTTCAGGTGGAAGGTAGAAATCTACAATTTCTGGGAACTGCTTTTGTAATATAGGTACAAACACTTCATTTAACGCTACACCAAGAATGGCTGGTTCATCAGGCGGACGACCTGTGTACGTTGAATGATAAATAGGATCTTTTCTGTGAGTAATATGCGTTACTGTGAACACTGGGAAGTCGTCTACTTCGTTGTAGTAGCCTGTGTGATCGCCGTAAGGCCCTTCTGGTGCGGTTTCATCTTGTGCAATATAACCTTCAAGCACAATTTCAGCGCTTGCCGGTACTTGCAAATCGTTACTTATCGACTTCACTACTTCTGTTTTATCGCCACGCAACAAACCTGCAAACGCGTATTCAGAAAGCGTATCTGGCACAGGTGTAACTGCGCCTAAAATAGTGGCTGGGTCGGCACCTAGGGCGACTGATACAGGGTATGGTTCGCCGGGATGAGTTTGACACCATTCGCGAAAATCTAATGCGCCGCCTCGATGTGATAACCAACGCATTATTAGCTTGTTTTTGCCAATAACCTGCTGACGGTAAATACCCAGGTTTTGACGTTTTTTGTGTGGGCCTTTTGTTACGCTTAAGCCCCAAGTTACAAGTGGTGCAGCATCACCAGGCCAGCAGCGCTGAACCGGAATTTTCGACAAGTCTACATCGTCGCCGGTTAGTACCACTTCTTGGCAAGGGGCTTTCTTCAGTACCTTCGCCGGCATATTAAGCACTTGCTTGAATACGGGAAGTTTTTCCCAAAGGTCTTTTATACCTTTGGGTGGCTCAGGCTCTTTTAAATAGGCAAGCAGTTTACCCACTTCACGTAGGGCCTCTACTGAGTCTTGTCCCATCCCCATTGCTACGCGCTGAGGCGTACCAAACAAGTTGGCAAGTACCGGCATATCGTGATTCTTAGGGTTTTCAAACAAAAGCGCTGGGCCGCCTGCACGCAATGTGCGGTCGGCAATTTCGGTCATTTCTAGGTCAGTATCAATAGGCTGACTAATGCGCACCAATTCGCCTTTCGCTTCAAGCTGACGAATAAAGTCGCGTAAATCTTTGTACTTCATCTGGGCAGGTGTATCCACAATCTGTAATTATGGCAAGAATATACTATTTGAAGCGAAAGTCCGATCAGTTAGCAGCAGGAAAGTGAGATTAAACGTTTTACAGATAAAAATACGCTTTACAGCGCTGTCATTTGAGTGTGATATAGAGACATGCGCTTAACGTATCATTAACAAATCAAAGAACATGCGCTTTCTCTAAACCCTTTGCCTAAGGTGGTTACATGACAACATTCGATCAAGACATGCTCGACGAGTTAAATTTACTGCTTAAGTTTCCAAACGATAGCCTGCTACAGGGGCTTAAAATTCATCACGATGCTAGTCAAACAATGGTCAATGCTGCAGCTAGGCTGTATGCAAAAGGCTTAATTACACAATCTGATGGTGGTTACTTAACCGATTTGGGCATTGACCTTGCCGACCATGCGCGTCATATCCAGTCAGCATTGTGTCCACGTAAAAGCAGTCATTAGGGTCAACAGACCACATTCTTAGAAAAATATTTGAAGCGCTAGGGTGCGTAATATTCGCTTAAGCGCTTCATCTGCAATACTGCGTTAAGTTATTCTATACTTAGCCGATACCCTCTTTGTATATGTGTATTTCGTGTTTGAGCGTTTGTTATGAAACAAAATCTGTTTACTTCGATGGTTGCTAATGTCTCTGCCAGCATGATTTTTGCCGGCGTTTTGTTGTTCGGTGTAACAAAGCCCTCTTACGCGTTAGAAGGTGAAACCATTGAAGAACTGCGTGCAGTGCAGTTGTACAGTCAAGATGCACTCATCGAGATGATAAACGCCAATACTCACTTAGATAAGGTTGTTGAGGATCGTTGCCAGCTTGTACAAGACATTGAGGCACGTGCCGATGTACTAAAAATTCCTGCTTATCAATTCCTGTGGGGGGATATGTTGGCGTGGGGCGTGTGTATAGATGAAGCGCCCGAGCGCGGTATTGGCTATATGGAAGATGCCGCTAATCAAGGTTTGCCCGCGGCACTTGAACAGCTTGGTCGCTATTACGCAAAAGGCACTTTAGTGCAGCAAGACAAAGAACGCGCTGTGGTTTATTTGCGAGAGGCGGCTGCACTTAAAAATTTAAATGCGCAAATACGATTGGTTGAATTGTTTTTAGAGGGTTACGGTAGCCCGTACGATTACGTTGATGCGTACCACTGGTTATACAATTCGGTGACTTCAGATAAACAGCAGCACCAACAAATAGCAGGCTATTTAGCCAAACTTGAAAAGCTGATGCATCCCAAGGCAGTTCGAGAGGCTAAGCGACCGCTAGATAGCTAGGTTTACAATAAATCGCGGTGTAAGAATCTATCGGCTTGTTTTACTCGCTGCTGTTTTCTCTACTTGTCTTTTACCCACAAGCATTGGGCGAATAAGTTGAACTCGTCCTCTATGCTGAACGCAAAATACAGCTATTACGTGCACAATAACACTTGCGTAAAGTACATCAGCCATAATGCTGTGAATCCACTCAAGTGTGCTGTTTCCAAACAAAGCATCAATCTCTTCCATCAGAAAGCCGGTAACACCTAGCCCAAGCAGCAAAACAACAACAAGGTAAACCATTAGCCAACCGAACGGGTTGTGGCCGTGTTCTGGATTTACTCTTCTTTCCTTTAATTCAGAAAGGTGGGTTTTGAATGCACGTTTACTTAAGTCGATGTGTTTAAAACTAGCCAAAGACGCTTTTGTGCGGGTGAAACCCCAAAACAACCTGACTGCAACAAGTACAGTTGCGATGTAGCCTACAATTTCATGAATTTGCCTGCCTGGCTCAACAATAAAATAATTAGTGATAAAAGCGGCAACCAATCCCCAATGGCATAATCGAACCAGTATGTCCCAGATAACAATTACTTGGTCTGTATAAATAGAAGTTTGATGTGAAGGTTGTTGGTTCATTGATTTAAAAACTACGGAGCGTCATAAGCGCAAGATAGCGCATGTTTGCTGAAATAAAAAACGCCACAGTAAAAGCGTGGCGTTTTAAGCAATAATGTATACCTATATAGGCTTAGTGCATTTCTTTCTTAACAATGCTGCCATCAACAGGGTTGAAATAAATCTCAACTTTGTTTTCTTCTTTGTCAAAACCATAAATTTCGTAGCAGTTGCCGCCAGTTACTTTAAATTCGTTAATTTTGTAACCTTGCGCAAGTAGTGTAGCTTGAAACGCTTCTTGGTTTTGCCAGTCAGACTGAGGTGCTGTTGTACATTGCGTTGTACCGTGCTCTGCACTACAAGCGCTCAACAGTGTGGCTGCGCCAACCGCAGTTAGCATCATCATTGTTTTTTTCATCGCAATCTCCCTAAAGATTTATTTAAGCGTTACTTGATACTTTGTTCCCAGCTGTATCAGGTCAATATATTGTATACCTGAAGAGTACATGCTTTTAATGAGAATGACTATAGCTCTCATTAAGATGTAGCACATTAATGCCATTGCAACAGTGAACGTAATTACTACGCAATGTTTTGCGTCAATACTGTTATACTGTGCACCAAACGACCACTAGTTTAATTTAAAGGTAATTTATAAATACATGAGTGATGATCCGCATTATCAGCGCGAGAAAGAGAAGTACGAAAATCCGGTAGCAAGCCGAGAATATCTAATGAGCTTGCTAAAAGAACATGACAAACCATTGTCGTTTCTAGATATCTGTAATTTGGTCAATGCTTTCGACGAAGACGCGCGAATAGGCATTCAACGTCGCCTGCGTGCAATGGAGCGCGAAGGGCAGGTTCAATTTACAAAACACAAAAAGTACATACTTCAAAACCGTGATGAAATAATTAAAGGCCGTATTATTGGCCATCGTGACGGTTACGGTTTCTTGCGCCCAGAAGATAAAAGCGGCGATTTATTCATAAGTGCAGGGCAAATGAACTTGTTTATGCACGATGATGTGGTTGAAGCGCGTATTAGTTGTACTGACCGCCGTGGGCGCAAAGAAGCGTTCGTGACTCAAGTAATTGAGCCGCGCAGCGAGCCTATTGTTGGCCGCTATTTCGTTGAGCAAGGCTTTGGCATGGTTGTGCCCGACGACAGCCGTTTGCAACATGAAATTGTAATTCCCCCAGAAAGTACGCATGGAGCCCGCATGGGCCAAGTGGTTGTGGTTGAAATTACGCAGCGACCGCGCCGTAAGATGAGCCCAGTGGGCAAAATTGTGGAAGTACTTGGCGAGCATATGGCACCGGGTATGGAAATAGAAATGGCTCTGCGCACTTTTGATATTCCTCATCAGTGGCCTAAAGGTGTAACGAAGCAAATTGAAAGCTTAACCAGTGAAGTGCCCGACGAAGCCAAAGAAGGGCGCATTGATTTACGCCAACTTCCATTGGTAACCATTGATGGCGAAGATGCAAGAGACTTTGATGATGCGGTTTATTGTGAGCCGCTTGATGACGGTGGCTGGCAGCTTTGGGTAGCTATTGCCGATGTAAGTCACTACGTACGCACCGGTTCAGCGTTAGACGATGAAGCGCAGCAGCGTGGTAACTCGGTGTATTTTCCAGACCAAGTTATACCTATGCTTCCTGAAGTGCTCTCAAACGGCCTGTGTTCACTTAACCCTGAAGTAGACCGCTTGTGTATGGTGTGCGAAATGACCATCAGCGCCCAGGGTAAGCTGCAAGAGTTCCAGTTCTATGAAGCCGTGATGAATTCTCACGCGCGGCTAACCTACACCAAAGTATGGAATATTCTGCAAGGTGACAAAGAACTTCATCAGCGTTACGAACCACACGTTCCTCATTTACGTAATTTGCACGACCTCTATCGCGCGCTCAAAAAGGCCAGAGCCAAGCGCGGTGCTATAGAGTTTGAAACACAAGAAGTGAAATTTGTGTTTAATGCGCAGCGTAAAATAGAAAACATCGTACCGCTGGTTAGAAATGATGCACATAAGCTTATTGAAGAGTGCATGATTATGGCTAACGTAAGTGCGGCGCTAATGCTTGAAAAGCATGAGGCTCCCGCCTTGTATCGCGTGCATGACAAGCCTGATGCCGACAGACTTACTGCATTCACAAGCTATTTAAGTGAAATTGGTATTCCTCACGGTATTAATGAAGACGCCGAGCCTGCTGCATTTACTGACGTGGTATTAAAAACGCGTGGGCGAGCAGATGAAGAGCTTATTCAAACCATGCTGCTTCGCTCAATGAAACAGGCTATTTATGATGGCGATAATGTAGGTCACTTTGGCCTTGCACTAGAGGCCTATGCGCATTTCACGTCTCCAATTAGACGTTATCCCGACTTGGTCGTACACCGCGCTTTGAAAGGTATTATTGCCAAGCAAAAAGGCAAGAAAGCGGTTAGCGGTGCGAAGAGCTATACCGTTGAAGAAATAGAGCAGTTAGGTGAACAGTGTTCAATGACTGAACGCCGTGCCGATGATGCAACCCGTGATGTTGCCGACTGGCTTAAGTGCGAGTTTATGCTTGACCACGTTGGCGATACTTTCGAAGGCGTTGTAAGTTCAGTAACGAACTTTGGCTTGTTCATTCGTATAACCGAGTACCATATAGACGGGCTTGTACATATCACATCACTCGATGACGACTTTTATCACTACGACGATGTAAAGCAGGCGTTAGTAGGGGAGTCTGGGCATCGCCAGTTCCGTTTGGGCGATACTGTAGAAGTAAAAGTTGCTGCGGTAAATCTTGATGAAAGAAAGATTGATTTATTGTTGGATAAGTCTATGCTGCGCGGCACTTCAGGTAAGAAGGTAAAGGTTAAGACTGCTAAAAAGTCGCGAGCACAAAAACAACGCGACTTTAATGAACCGGTAAAGGGCAAGGCTAACTCAAAAAGCGGTTCGAGACGTGGTTCAAAAACCAGAAGCGACTCAAAAGGCGCTTGTAAAAATGTCGCGAATAGTGGCAAAACATTAAAGCTGAATAAAAGAGGTAAGCGTTAAATGGCGCAGCAAGAATGGTTGTATGGATTACATGCAATGCAGTCGGTACTTGAACAAGAGCCCGAGCGTGTAATGGAAGTAATGGTGTTAAAAGGGCGAAATGATGAACGTCTAAACAACATTGTGAACCAAGCACGCCGTTTCGGTATTTCTGTTCAGTTTTGTCAACGCAAAGCGCTAGACGACAAAGTGAATGGCGAACAGCATCAAGGCGTAGTAGCACGAGCGAAGCCAGCGCGTGTTCTAGACGAAGCAGACTTAGACACAATTTTAGCCAATGAATCACAGCCACTACTGTTAGTGTTAGACGGTATTACAGACCCGCATAACTTAGGTGCATGTTTGCGTACCGCAGATGGGGCTGGCGTTCACGCGGTAGTGGTACCTAAAGATAAATCAGCAAGTTTGAACGGCACAGTAAGAAAAGTGGCCTGTGGTGCTGCTGAGGTTGTGCCTTTAATACAAGTTACTAACTTGTCTAGAACACTGAAACACCTGCAAGACAAAGGCTTATGGGTTGTGGGTACGGCAGGTGAAACCGACAAAATGCTTTATGATGTAGATCTGAAAGGGCCTACTGCATTAGTGATGGGCGCGGAAGGTAAGGGTATGCGTAGACTGACCAAAGAAACCTGTGATGAACTAGTTAAACTACCTATGGCGGGCAGTGTGACTAGCTTAAATGTATCTGTGGCTACAGGCGTATGTCTTTATGAAATTGTAAGGCAACGCAGCTTGTAAGCAGCAACTTCCTTTTTTAGTCAACGTACTTTCTCTGTTGTGCGCTAAATTCATTATGTGTGAATGACGCACTTTGTAACTACCATCATCAAAAGTATTTATCATAGTACTTTCTCAAAATTGAAATAGAAACGCGCACTTTCGTTTGAAAAGTGCGCGTTTTTTATTTCTAACGTTTCATTTCTTAGTTTTTTTCCAAAAAATAACAGCCCGTTCGGCGAAAATCGAAACCGCTTGATCAAATAGTGAACACCGCGGTTTGTTTGGTATTTAAGGGTAAGTCCTTATTTACATGTTTGTGCAAAACAGGAGGAGTTTAATATTTTGTTACATTTTGCGAGTAAGTAATTAATGTTAATTATAGATTTTTATTCCTAATATGAATTCGTCTGTAGCGCCCAGCGTGCACAGTTTTTCATAGCGATGTTGTTCAAATGTGCGGAAATATTACGTATAAAAATCGCACCTCCAGGGTAAGGCAACATACCTAACGCATTGATAAACTGCCTAATATAGACCTTGTAAGTGGCTTGTAGAATTTCAAACTACTTACTTACCTGACAAACGGGTAAGTCGTTGCAACGCAGTTGCGTCGGTAGTCATGGATGAGCATTTCGTATAAGGTAACGGTTACACCTGTATGTCAATTTATAACAAAAGTTTCAAAAGCACGGAGTAACAAAAACAGTGCTGAAACACAACAAGACAGATAAACAGGAAATAAATTTTGAACTCAAAATTAAATAAGAAACACACATGTATGACAGCAGCAGCGCTTGCTGTATCACTTGGCTTAATGGGTAATTCAGCAATTGCAGCAGAGACTGGTTTAGTAAAAGTTGAAGCCCAACCAAAATCATTTCAGGAGAAACTTCGTGGTCGCTTAGGCGAAAGATTTGCTGAAATTGAAACTGACGAGCGCTATATCATCACGTTTAAAGACGAAATGAGCAGCGGTGAAGTGATCATGGGCGAAGACGACGCACAAGTTATGTCTTTTGGCCGTGACTCTGGTCTTTCTCTTAATAACGGTCGTATGGGTAAAATTCAACGCGGCGGCAAAGTTGGTCTTAAAAAACGTCCATTCAGCATTTCTGCAGCACGCTCTGAAGTACAAAAAGTAGGCGGTAAAATTAAGAAAGAAATCGGCAAACGTCGTATGGTTGCTGCTACGCTTAACAAATCAGCACTAAATAAACTGCGTAAAAATCCAAACGTTGCAAGTGTAGAAGTAGATGCCAAGCGTTCACTAATGGCACAAACTGCTCCTTACGGTTACACCATGGTGCAAGCAAACCAGTTTGGTCAAGGCGACACTACAGCACGCAAAGTATGTATCATTGATACCGGTTACAACTATGGTCACCCAGACCTGCCGGACATTAACAACGGCCTTTCTGGTAACTCAAACAACACCGCAGTAGGCAACTGGTATAACGATGGTAACGGTCACGGTACTCACGTTGCGGGTACCATTGGTGCATACGACAACAACGAAGGTGTTATCGGTGTTTACCCAGGCGTTAGCATGCACATTGTTAAAATCTTCGATGACAACGGTCAGTGGACATTTGCTTCAGACCTTATCGATGCAATTCAACAGTGTCAGGACGCAGGCTCGAACGTTGTAAACATGAGTTTGGGTGGTGGTAGCTCGTCTACTACAGAGCGTAACGCTATGCAAAGCTTCACCGACGCTGGCATGCTGTTAGTAGCGGCTGCAGGTAACGACGGTAACAGTGCTAAGTCTTACCCTGCATCATATGACGCAGTTATGTCTGTTGCTGCGGTAGATTCTAACGAAAACCGTGCTAGCTACAGCCAGTACAACAACCAGGTTGAAATTGCAGCGCCGGGCTCTGCGGTTCAGTCTACTTACCCAACTAACACTTATGCATCGTTAAGTGGTACATCAATGGCAACACCACACGTTGCTGGTGGTGCAGCGCTAGTGTGGAGCTACTTCCCGCAGTGTTCTAACACGCAAATTCGTAATGCACTAAACGCGACAGCAAAAGACAAGGGTGCTGCAGGCCGTGATAACTTCTATGGTTACGGTTTAATGCAACTTGCAGACGCTTACAATTTCCTAAACACAAATGGCTGTGATGGAAGCGGTAATGGCGGTGGCGGTTCTGAGCCAGGTGTAGAGCCAGTATCAGGTCAGCTAACGGGCCTTTCTGGTTCACGTCGTAGCTGGGATCGCTATCAGTGGACTATTCCTGAAGGCGTATCACGTATGACGGTAACTATTGGCGGTGGTTCTGGCGATGCTGACCTTTACATGAAGTTTGGTTCTCAGCCAGAAACTAACAGCTACGATTGCCGTCCATATCAAAATGGTAACAACGAAGTATGTACTTTTGACGCGCCAGCGGCAGGTACATGGCATATTGGTATTCGCGCATACTCAACGTATAGCGGCGTAACGCTGAACTACTCTTACGAGTAAACTTCTCTTAGTTCCCATATAAAGCCTGCCACTGTGCAGGCTTTTTTATATTTCAGCATCCCTTTCTACCCTGTGAAGTGTCAACAATTAACTGTGTAGTGTCAGTTTTGCAAAGTTAATGTAAAGGCCTGAACGGAAGTTGTTTTATTTAGCCTTAGAGTAATGAAACACATGTTTGTGTGTTTTTATCTTAAACGCTAATAAAGAATACTTCTAAGGACCTTCACAACAATGCAAATCACATTCACTGATATGCACCACTTTTTTATTTCAAAAGCGCGCACTTTAATTTCAGCCATTGCTGTTCTGACGCTACTTTCAGCATGCGGAAGTTCAGACAGCAATAATTCCGACTACACTTTTGCCTATTTGCAGTTTTACAACGGCTCACCAAACGGTGCTAACGTTGAAATGCGTGAAGTTGACGGCGACAGTTTTGGCTCTGCTCAATTTGGTGATGCCACATCAATGTATTCAATGGATGATGGCGAGATAGAGCTTGAATTTATTCGAACTGATGCGGACGACCAAGAGGTTTTCATTGATGAGCTTACGGTAAACTTGCGCGACGGCTACAAAACGATTGTAGTGATGAATGGCGATTTCAATTCCCCTTCATTTACAGCGTATCAGTATGAGCGTGAAACACTTGATGTTCATTTTCGCTTATTCGTGACATCTGTAGTAATTGATGAAAGCCAGTATGACTTTTATATGAGTGAAGCTGGCGACCCTTTTGAAGCGGCAAACTTTTTGGGTACGGTGTCAGCCGGAGAAATTTCGGAGTTAACTTACTGGGACGCCGATGACGATAGCAGCGACTTCGATGAAGGTGAATATACTATCTTTTTAACGCAGCCAGGAAGCGATACGGTAATATTCGAGTCACAAACCCTCGACTTTATTTATGAAACTGAGTACCTGCTATCACTTCGCGATGTTAGTGGCGCAATTCAAGATGGGTTGGTAGTAGATACCATCTTGAACTCATCTTCAGTCACTGCACTGACCGATGTGGAAGCCGATTCACAATACCGCATTTATAACTCAACTAACTTAACCACACCGTTGTCAGTGACGTTTGGCGGTAATACTGATGAAGAAGATGTGACTTTCACACTGGCATCTGATGAGTTGTCTTCGTTCAGTGCAATTCGTTATGGTGATTATCGCGTTACGGTGACAGACCCAAGTAATACGGTGTTACCTATCAACAACAAGTTGATTACGCTGAATCAAGGCGAGAGCAAAGCTATCCTTATATACAGTAGTAATGGGCAGTTGGGTGCGGCTTCGTTGGTAGAAAGTGGTCTTCCACAGGCATATGACAAAACCGTTAACTTCGTTAATTTGGTCGACGACTATGACGATGTTGATTTTTATCTTGTTCGTAATGACGAAACGATTGATACCGCAGAATATGACGTTCAGAACTTGTCGTTTGCTGAAAGTGAAGATGAAGTTCTGCCGTCTGATTTCTATGAAGTAATTGCAGTGTATGAAGACAACAATGGAGAGCAGGTGTTATTGGATAGAACTGCGTTGTTCGGATTTACTGAAGAACAGAACTATATCGTAACGGTAGAGCCTGCAGATACACCAACAGGTTATAAAATTAGCATTTTATATTAACGGGTTACGTTTAGCTTAGACTAATTGATAAGTACAAAAACTTTCATATATAAGCAGATGTTATAGGTTTAAAAGGCTGAGTAAAAAATACTCAGCCTTTTGTGTTGTAAATCTTCATGACGTTAGTAGCAGTTAACTTGGCCTTAAGGGGCGTCAATCCTCATGAGCATCATTAGCGATCTTCACAACATATCAAACGATAAAGCTCTGTCTTTTGACGAACGTTTAGATAGGTTGCTAGAAACAGGTACTACACTGCTTAACTTAGAAACGGGCATAGTGAGCAATATACGAGGTGATTCTTACCAAGTACTGAACGTGCACACTCCCGATGCTGCGATAACGCCAGGAATGCGTTTTCCACTTGCTGATATCCCACAAACCTTTGAAAAACATAAAGTACTTATTGTCGAAGACAACGAAATTAATCAGCTTGTTATTCGAGAACAGTTAAGAGACATAGGGTTATATGCCGACCTTGCCGAAAATGGTGAAGAAGCTGTTAAATTTGTGCAAGATGCTTATGAAACTGGCGACATCTATTCTATAATTTTGATGGATTGTCATATGCCCGTGATGGATGGACTAGAAGCCACCAAGCAAATTCGATTGTTGGAAGGTGATACCAAGCGAGTTCCCATTGTTGCCGTTACCGCGAATGTGTTGGCAGATGATAAAGAAAAGTGCTTGAATTCCGGCATGGACGACTTCATATCAAAACCAGTTGGTTGTGATAGTTTGAAAAAGTGCATTTTTCGACACATAAATTCGCCATTTTCAAGTAATGAAAATGGGCTAAAGGCTCCTGCATGATAACCCTCAACGTGGTTATCGGCCCCGGCTTTTAGTCGGGGCTTTTTTATTGCTCGCATAGTTTAAAAATAATTCAATTTACCGCTATCACTTCCCAAACTTTTCTGTTATTATTTCGCGCCCTTTTTATGGGGGTATGTACATAAAAGCAACGATATCCAGTTGTTTTTAGCAGCACTAACGACTCGGGAGAGTCTTAATTTTAAGAGCGGAGCACTAACATGATCCAAATGCAAACTAACCTGGACGTTGCAGACAACAGCGGCGCTCGCAGGGTTCAGTGTATTAAGGTTCTTGGTGGCTCGCATCGCCGTTATGCAGGTATCGGTGACATCATCAAAGTTACTGTTAAGGAAGCAATTCCTCGCGGTAAAGTTAAAAAAGGTGACGTACTGAACGCAGTGGTGGTGCGTACTAGAAAAGGCGTTCGTCGTGCAGATGGTTCTACCATCCGTTTTGACGGTAACGCGGCTGTTATGCTTAATGCAAACAAGCAACCAATTGGTACGCGTATCTTTGGCCCGGTTACCCGTGAGTTGAGAAGTGAAAACTTCATGAAAATCATCTCATTGGCCCCAGAGGTACTATAAGGAGTCACGATAATGGCTAATAAAATTCGTCGTGATGATGAAGTAGTCGTATTAGCGGGTAAAGACAAAGGCAAGCAAGGCAAAGTTCTTCGCGTGCTTATGGCTGATAACCGTGTAATTGTAGAAGGCATCAATCTTGTTAAGAAGCACACTAAGCCAAACCCACAATTGGGCGTAGCTGGTGGCATCGTTGAGAAAGAAGCTTCTATTCACGTTTCTAATGTTGCGATTGTTAACCCGGCAACGGGCAAAGCAGATCGCGTTGGTTTCCGTTTCGAAGATGAGAAGAAAGTACGTTTCTTCAAGTCTAACGGCGAACTTGTTTAATTATATTGGAGAGTACGATGGCGAAACTGCATGATTTCTATAAAGAAACAGTAGTAGCTGAACTTGCTAAGCAGTTCGGGTACAAAAGCGTCATGCAAGTCCCTCGGATTGAAAAAATCACTCTAAACATGGGTTTAGGTGAAGCAGTTGCTGACAAAAAGGTACTTGAGAATGCTCAAGCTGACATGACGGCTATCGCCGGTCAGAAGCCTGTTGTTACGGTTGCAAGAAAATCAGTAGCGGGTTTTAAAATCCGTGAAGGTTATCCGATTGGCTGTAAAGTAACCCTACGTGGCGAGCGTATGTGGGAATTCCTAGAGCGTTTGATTTCAATCGCTATCCCGCGTATCCGCGATTTCCGTGGTTTGAATCCTAAATCATTCGACGGTCGTGGTAACTACAGCATGGGCGTGCGTGAGCAAATCATTTTCCCTGAAATCGATTTCGATAAAGTGGATAAAGTTCGTGGTATGGATATTACTATCACTACCAGTGCGAGCTCTAATGAAGAAGCACGTGCTCTGCTGGACGCGTTTAACTTCCCATTCAAAAAGTAAGGGTGTAGGGTTATGGCAAAAGAATCAATGAAGGCACGTGAAGCTAAGCGTACTAAGCTAGTAGCTAAGTATGCTGAAAAGCGCGCCGCACTTAAAGCGATTATCAGCGATGTTAACGTTTCTGAAGAAGAGCGTTGGGACGCTGTTCTGAAGCTACAACAACTGCCACGTGACTCAAGTTCTTCACGTCAACGTAACCGTTGCCGTGTAACTGGTCGTCCACATGGTTACCTACGCAAATTCGGTCTTAGCCGTATCAAGCTTCGCGAAGCTGCGATGCGCGGTGAAGTCCCTGGCCTTAAGAAAGCCAGCTGGTAAGGAGTAGCTGATAATGAGCATGCAAGATCCTATCGCGGATATGTTTACCCGCATCCGTAACGGCCAGATGGCACAGAAAGTTTCTGTAACTATGCCTTCTTCAAAACTTCGCGTTGCTATTTGTGAAGTATTGAAAGCAGAAGGTTACATTGCAGACTTCGCTGCTTCTGGTGACGTTAAGCCTGTTTTAGAAGTTACGCTTAAGTACTTCGAAGGCAAGCAAGTAATTGACACTATCGAACGTGTAAGCCGTCCTGGTCTGCGCATCTATAAGAAAAAAGATGAGCTTCCAAAGGTTATGGGTGGTTTAGGCATCGCTATCGTGTCGACTTCTAAAGGTGTGATGACTGACCGTGCAGCGCGTAACGCTGGCATGGGCGGTGAGATCATCGGTTATGTAGCATAACGGAGGAGTTGAAATGTCACGTATAGCAAAAGCCCCAGTAGACGTTGTATCAGGTGTAGAAGTTTCTATCTCTGGTCAAGAAGTTACTGTTAAAGGTAGTAAAGGCACTTTGACTCGCGTTTTCAATGACGCTGTTGAAATTGCACAGGAAGACAACCAATTGAAAGCACTTCCACGTGAAGGCTTTGCAAACAATTGGGCACAAGCAGGTACTGCTCGTTCTATCCTAAATGCAATGGTTCAAGGTGTTTCACAAGGTTTCGAGAAAAAACTTACATTGTTAGGTGTTGGTTACCGTGCACAAGCACAAGGTGCCAAACTAAACCTTACTCTAGGTTTCTCTCACCCTGTAGTATACGAAATGCCAGAAGGCATTACGGTTGAAACTCCTAGCCAAACTGAAATCGTCGTTAAAGGCGCCGATAAGCAGGTGGTTGGTCAGGTTGCGGCGAACATTCGTGGTTACCGTCCACCAGAGCCTTACAAAGGCAAAGGTGTACGTTACTCTGACGAAAACGTACGTCGTAAAGAAGCTAAGAAAAAGTAGGTGGGTGATACGATGGATAAGAAAACAGCTCGCATTCGTCGCGCTACTCGCGCACGTGCAAAAATTCGTGAACTGGCCGCGCATCGCTTGGTAGTTAACCGTACACCTCGCCACATCTACGCTCAGTTAATCGCTCCTTGCGGTTCTGAAGTGTTGGCTGCAGCTTCAACTGTTGAGAAAGATCTTGCAAAAGGTCTTAAGTCTACAGGTAACGCTGAAGCAGCGACGGTAGTCGGTAAAGCAATCGCAGAGCGCGCACTTGAGAAAGGCATTAAAGCAGTGGCTTTCGATCGTAGTGGTTTCCAATACCACGGTCGCGTTAAAGCATTAGCTGATGCAGCTCGCGAAGCTGGTCTTCAGTTCTAGGAGTTTATAATGGCTAAACAAGACGTTCAAAATGGTGAATTTCTAGAGAAATTGATCGCTGTAAACCGCGTTTCTAAAGTGGTTAAAGGTGGTCGTATCTTTAGTTTCACTGCATTGACAGTAGTGGGTGACGGTAACGGTCGCGTTGGTTTTGGTTACGGTAAGGCACGTGAAGTACCTGCTGCAATCCAAAAAGCAATGGAAAAGGCACGTCGCAACATGGTTGACGTAGACCTTAACGGTCACACGTTACAGCACCCTATTAAAGGTCGTCACTCTGGCTCTAAAGTTTACATGCAGCCAGCATCAGAAGGTACCGGTATTATTGCTGGTGGTGCGATGCGTGCAGTACTTGAAGTAGCTGGTGTACAAAACGTACTTTCAAAATGTTACGGCTCTACAAACCCAATCAACGTTGTACGTGCAACAATCAACGCGCTGACAGAAATGAACAGCCCGGCGAAAGTTGCTGCGAAGCGTGGATTGTCTGTAGAAGAAATTTTGGGGTAATCAGACATGGCAACGATTAAAGTAAAGCAAACTAAAAGTGCAATTGGCCGTCTGCCAAAGCACAAAGCTACGCTTAAAGGTTTAGGCCTTCGTAAAATCAACCATGTTCGTGAACTGGAAGATACCCCAGCCGTTCGTGGCATGATCAACCGTGTAAATTACATGGTTGAGATAGTGGAGGAGTAAGACATGCGTTTAAATACAATTTCTCCAGCCGAAGGTTCAAAGCCTACTGGTAAGCGTTCTGGTCGTGGTATCGGCTCAGGTCTTGGTAAAACAGGTGGCGTAGGTCACAAAGGTCAAAAAAGCCGTTCAGGTGGCCGTGTTAAGCCAGGATTCGAAGGTGGTCAGATGCCTATCCAGCGTCGTCTTCCTAAGTTCGGTTTCACTTCACGCAAGAGCTTTGTTACTGATCAAGTAACTCTTGCTGAAATCGCGAAGGTTGACGGTGATACAGCGTCTCTTGAGACTTTAAAAGCAGCTGGACTTGTTAAGAAAGAAATCCAGTTCGTTAAAGTTGTTAAGAGCGGTGAAGTATCACGCGCTGTAACAGTAAGCGGTTTAAAGGTTACTAAAGGCGCTAAAGAAGCGATTGAAGCT
This sequence comes from Alteromonas sp. S167, assembly GCF_036864375.1. Taxonomy (NCBI): domain Bacteria; kingdom Pseudomonadati; phylum Pseudomonadota; class Gammaproteobacteria; order Alteromonadales; family Alteromonadaceae; genus Alteromonas; species Alteromonas sp. S167. Next base: position 34,134 of record NZ_JAZETR010000010.1, on the reverse strand, counting down.
GCTGGCGGTAAAGTAGAGGAATAAGCTAGATGGCTAAACCAGGATTGGATTCAGGCGCTAAAAGCGGCTTGAGTGAGCTAAAAGCAAGATTGTTGTTCGTACTTGGTGCGATTGTTGTTTTCAGACTAGGTTCTTATGTTCCTATTCCTGGCATCGATCCAGCGGTACTTGCTGACTTGTTCGAGCAACAAAAAGGCACCATTGTAGAAATGTTTAACATGTTCTCTGGTGGTGCGCTTGAGCGTGCATCCGTTCTGGCTTTGGGCATTATGCCATACATTACTGCATCCATTATCATGCAGTTGCTCTCGGTGGTTCACCCACCGATGGTAGAGCTTAAAAAAGAAGGCGAAGCAGGCCGTCGTAAAATTAGCCAGTACACGCGTTACCTAACGCTAGTATTGGCTATCTTCCAATCAATTGGTATTTCGACTGGTTTGCCTAACCTGATTAATGGATTGGTAATAAACCCTGGCTTCGGATTCTACTTTACGGCAGTAGTGAGCCTAGTCACAGGAACTATGTTCCTTATGTGGTTAGGTGAGCAAATTACCGAACGAGGTATTGGTAACGGTATCTCTATATTGATTTTTGCTGGTATTGTTGCCGGTCTGCCAACAGCGATAGGTCAGACTGCGGAACAAGCAAGGCAGGGCGACATTAACATGTTGTTCCTACTGTTGATTGGCGTTATTGTTATCGCTCTTACATACCTAGTTGTATTTGTAGAGCGCGGACAGCGCAGAATTGTGGTAAACTACGCAAAACGTCAGCAAGGCCGTCAGGTTTTTGCTGCGCAAAGCACCCATTTACCGCTAAAAGTCAACATTGCTGGTGTTATTCCACCAATCTTTGCTTCTAGCATTATTCTGTTCCCGGGTACTATCGCAGGATGGTTCGGACAGAATGAATCAACAGCGTGGTTGCAAGATGTAGCGCTTATGCTATCTCCTGGTCAACCGCTGTACGTGATGTTATATGCAGCAGCTATTATCTTCTTCTGCTTCTTCTACACGGCGTTGGTTTTCAACCCGCGTGATACAGCAGACAATTTGAAGAAGTCTGGTGCGTTCATTCCTGGTATTCGTCCAGGTGAACAAACGTCGCGTTACATTGACAAGGTAATGACTCGCCTTACACTGGCTGGCGCACTGTACATAACCTTTATTTGTTTAGTGCCTGAATTCATGCTAATTGCTTGGAATGTGCCGTTCTACTTCGGTGGTACGTCGCTTCTAATTATTGTAGTGGTTATCATGGACTTTATGGCACAAGTACAGACACATTTGATGTCGAGTCAATATGAGTCTGTGCTGAAAAAAGCTAACCTTAAAGGCTACGGCCGATAAGTTAGCCCCTTAATTTTGAAAGAAAGGGGAAAGATGTAATGAAAGTTCGTGCATCAGTAAAAAAGATTTGCCGTAATTGTAAAGTTATCAAGCGCAACGGTGTTGTGCGTGTAATTTGCAGTTCTGACCCTAAGCATAAGCAGCGTCAAGGCTAATCTAAGCGGTACAGAATATTGGCAAGACTGTAAGCAGAACCTGACAATACTTATCAGGTTCTGCAGTTTTGCTTTTTGGTATTCTGAACCTTTATTTGCAATTTAGTCGACGGGTAAGTATCCTATCGGGCTTTTTAGGTCGTCGACAAATAAACAAGAGGAGTGCTGTTAATGGCCCGTATCGCTGGCATTAACATTCCTGAGCACAAGCATGCTGTAATCGCTATCCAAGCGATCTACGGTATCGGTCCCACACGTGCGAAAAGCATCTGTGCGGGCGCTGGTGTTGCAGAAAATACAAAAATCAAAGAGCTAGACGAAGCTACTATTGATAAGCTTCGTGACGAAGTGGCAAAGTTCACTGTTGAAGGTGATCTGCGTCGTGAAGTCTCTATGAGCATCAAACGTTTGATGGACCTGGGTTGCTTCCGTGGTATTCGCCACCGTCGTAGCTTGCCTCTACGTGGTCAGCGCACTAAAACTAATGCGCGTACCCGTAAAGGTCCTCGTAAGCCAATTAAGAAGTAAGCGGGGAGTAAGTTATGGCTAAAGCACCAGCTCGTAGCACGCGTAAACGCGCTAAACGTCAGGTTGCAGACGGTATGGCTCATATCCATGCGTCTTTCAACAACACAATTGTGACTATTACAGACCGTCAAGGCAATGCACTAGCATGGGCGACATCTGGTGGTTCAGGTTTCCGTGGTTCACGTAAATCTACCCCTTTTGCTGCACAGGTAGCTGCTGAGCGTGCAGGTGTTGCTGCACAAGAATACGGTCTTAAGAACCTTGAAGTATTCGTTAAAGGTCCAGGTCCAGGCCGTGAGTCTGCGATCCGTGCTCTTAACGCTACAGGTTATAAGATCACAAACATTACCGATGTGACCCCTATTCCTCACAACGGTTGTCGTCCACCGAAAAAACGTCGCGTTTAATCGACGGACAGTTGGAGAAAGATCATGGCAAGATATTTGGGTCCAAAACTCAAACTTAGCCGTCGCGAAGGAACTGACCTGTTCCTTAAGAGCGGCGTTCGCGCAATCGATTCTAAATGTAAAATCGATACAGCGCCTGGTCAGCACGGTGCCCGTCGTGGCCGTCTGTCTGACTACGGTGTACAGCTGCGTGAAAAACAAAAAGTTCGTCGTATGTACGGCGTACTGGAAAAGCAATTCCGCAACTACTATAAAGAAGCTGCACGTCTAAAAGGCAACACAGGTGAAAACTTGCTACAGCTTTTAGAACAGCGTCTTGATAACGTAGTTTATCGTATGGGTTTCGCTAGCACTCGTGCTGAAGCACGTCAGCTAGTTAGCCACAAGGCGATCATGGTTAATGGTCAAGTTGTGAACATCCCATCATTTAACGTTTCTGCCGAAGACGTGGTTTCTGTTCGTGAGAAAGCTAAAAAGCAAGCGCGTATCGTTGCTGCTTTGGAACTTGCTGACCAACGTGAGAAGCCAACCTGGATTGAAGTAGACAGCAGCAAAATGGAAGGCACTTTCAAGCGCGTTCCTGAAAGAACTGACCTGTCTGCGGAAATTAACGAACAGTTGATCGTCGAACTTTACTCTAAGTAAAGCTAACTAAAGAGGAAGCATTGTGGGTTCTGTGACTGAATTCCTAAAACCGAGATTAGTAGAGATCGAAAACGTTTCTCCTACTCGTGCCAAAGTAACTTTGGAACCACTAGAGCGCGGCTTTGGCCACACTCTAGGTAACGCCCTACGTCGTATCTTACTGTCATCTATGCCAGGATGTGCAGTTACCGAAGTAGAAATTGATGGCGTTCTTCACGAGTACAGCACCAAAGAAGGTGTTCAGGAAGACGTAATTGAAATCCTGCTAAATCTAAAAGGTTTAGCGGTTCGCCTTGAAGGTAAAACTGAGGCAACCCTAACTCTAGTGAAATCTGGCGCTGGCCCTGTTGTTGCTGGTGATATTCAGCATGATGGCGACGTAGAAATTACAAACCCTGAGCATGTTATTTGTACTTTAACCGGCGAAGCTGAAATCAGCATGCGCATTAAAGTAGAAATGGGCCGTGGTTATGTACCAGCTTCTACCCGTCGCTCCTCTGAAGAAGATGATCGTCCAATTGGTCGTTTGTTAGTAGACGCTTCATACAGCCCAGTTGAACGTATTGCTTACAGTGTAGAGTCTGCTCGTGTTGAACAACGCACAGACCTAGACAAACTAATCATCGACATGGAAACGAACGGTACTTTAGATCCTGAAGAAGCGATCCGCCGTTCTGCAACCATCCTAGCTGAGCAGCTAGACGCATTCGTAGACCTACGTGATGTATCTGAGCCAGAAGCGAAGGAAGAGAAGCCAGAATTCGATCCAATTCTGCTTCGTCCAGTAGATGACCTAGAGCTAACAGTACGTTCTGCAAACTGTTTGAAAGCAGAAGCTATCCAGTACATTGGTGACCTGGTACAGCGCACTGAGGTTGAGCTACTTAAAACGCCTAACCTTGGTAAGAAATCGCTAACTGAAATCAAAGATGTTCTTGCATCTCGTGGTCTTTCTCTAGGTATGCGCCTAGAAAACTGGCCGCCAGAGAGCATCGCTGAAAAAGATTAATCAGGTTTATATCAAACTGATTTGTAGAGAAGGATAAAACTATGCGCCATCGTAAGAGTGGTCGTCAGTTGAATCGCAACAGCAGCCATCGTCAAGCTATGTTCAAAAACATGGCAGGTTCTTTGGTCAAGCACGAAGTGATCAAAACTACGTTACCAAAAGCGAAAGAATTACGTCGCGTAATCGAGCCTCTAATCACTATGGCTAAAGAAGACAGCGTTGCAAACCGCCGTCTAGCTTTTGCCCGCACTGGTGATAAAGAGGTTGTAGGTAAACTATTCAACGAGCTTGGTCCTCGTTACGAAGCTCGCCCAGGCGGTTACACTCGCATTCTTAAATGCGGTTTCCGTGCTGGCGACAATGCCCCAATGGCATATGTTGAGCTAGTTGACCGTCCAGTTGTAGAAGCTGAAGAAGAAGCAGTTGAAGCAACTGAAGAGTAATAATTACTCTTTATTCTGAGTTATCAGAATTTAAGAAAAACCCGGCTTAGGCCGGGTTTTTTGTTGTTTGCAAACACACATAAGTTGTTACAAAAAGTAAAAGTTCAAGATTGCTATTGCATATCGCTTACCTAGCCTATTCATACCGTTAATACCATTGAAACTGCCTTTTAAAAAATTCATACTAGAGTGTGATCCATTTCGTCAAATTTAATACTTTGGTATTGGAAATTTTTAGGCTAAACAGGTAGAATCCCGCGCCTGTGCTTAATCATCTGGACTGAAGTAGTGGCACGCTCACGCATAATTAAGGGAATCAATGTGAAGAAAATCTGTTTTATCATTGTATCATTCGTATCAATGACGATGTCCTCGCAAGTATCAGCGGTTACCCCAACACCAGAACAACTGAACATGTTTATGCAGTTGCCAAAAGCGCAGCAAGAGGCGTTGGCCGCCCAGTATGGTGTTGATTTAAATTCTTTAAAGCAAACATCACAAACTCAACAGGCGTCTCCTTCGCTGAATGAATTAAATGGTGAGCGAAATAATTCGGAAGTTAATGCAAAGGACGTCAAGAATAACAGTGAACGCTCTTCAACGTTCGCTGGCTTTAATGACAATCAGGTTCAAATCTCTCAAATCAACGTTGGCGATAATCAGATAGTACGGTGCGTTCCACGCAGCCAAGTAACAGAAGAGCAGCAGGCCGACTTAGGCGCTCGAGTAATACAGCCAAAAATGGCTATGTTTGATGATGTTGAGCGTCGTAAAAGCGAGCGTGAAGAGCCCTTATTCAGTGACGATTTTTACTGTTTTGCTGAACAAAATAAACAAACACGATTTTCTCTTCAAAACGATACTGAAAAAGAATTAAAACCTTTTGGTTACGATTTGTTCGCCAGCGAACCTAGTACTTTTGCACCTGTTTCAGATGTTCCTGTTCCAAATGAGTATGTACTGGGCCCTGGCGACACAATTCGTGTAAAAATTTATGGAAAGGAAGCACAAGACTACTCATTAGTAGTTAATCGCGAGGGCGATGTTGATATACCAAAGCTTGGCCCGTTTTCAGTTGTTGGTAAAAGCTTCTCTGATGTGCGCAAAGAATTAAGCGAAGAAATTAGCAATCGAATCATCGGTGTTCGCAGCAACATTTCAATGGGCGAACTGCGCTCTATTCGTGTTTTCGTTTTGGGTGAGGCCTACAAGCCTGCAAGCTACACACTAAGCTCGCTTTCTACTGTAACACAAGCCATCTTTGCCGCTGGCGGTGTTAGTGACATTGGCTCACTTCGTAATATTCAAGTAAAAAGACAAGGCAACGTAGTTGCAGAGCTAGACTTATACGACCTACTGTTAAAAGGTGATACCAGCGGTGACGTAAGTTTAATGGCTGGTGACGTAGTGTTTATTCCTACTCGCGGAAAAACGGTAGCGGTGAAGGGCTCGGTTACGCGCCCTGCAATTTATGAAGTGAAACAAGAAAGCTCGGTGAGAGATGTTATAAAACTCGCCGGGGGGTTGTTGCCAACCGCGTTTGGTGACATTGTTAAACTAGAGCGCATTACCACACAAGGTTTAAAGCAGGTTGTTAACGTAAACCTTAGAAACAAACGCATTCAACCTGTTCAAAATGGTGATGTGGTTGAGGTAAGTTCAACATTAGACACTGTAGAACAAAGTGTAACTTTACTTGGTCATGTAGCCCGCCCTGGTGTTTACGGCTGGTACGAAGGAATGCAGCTTAGCGAGCTACTGCCTAGTATTCACGATTTTAATCCACAGCCCGATTTAAACTACATTCTTATAACACGCGAAGATCCGCTAACAGGTGCAATTACTGCTTACGATGTAAACTACGCCGATTACCTTCGAAATAAAAAAGAGCAGTCAAACTTCACATTAGGCGCCAAAGACACCATTTATGTGTTTAACCGTGAAGAAGAAAGAGCGCTTAGTTTACGTACAGTTATTGAACAGCTTCAAAAGCAGACTACGCTAGCGCAGCCACCAAAAGTTGTGAAGGTTTCTGGTGCAGTTAGAAACCCTGGACATTACCCGTTAAGTGTTGGTGCAACAGTAAACAACGTTTTACGCGCTGCTATGGGTTATACCCAGCAAGCAGAATTGAATTTCGTATTACTTGCTCGCATCAACCAAAACACGTTCAAAACAGAACTTCGCTATATAGACCTAAACAGCGCTGAGCAGTTAAAGCTTGCACCGCTAGACCGTCTATTTGTGTTCAGTAAAAATGAACCCCGTGAGGAATTAATTGCAGACCTAATTGAAGAGCTTGGCTTACAAGCTACCAAAGGTTTTTCTCAGCAGTTAGTCACTATTAGTGGTGATGTGCGTTTCCCTGGAGTGTATCCGTATGTTGAAGGCATGACCAAAGACATGCTTATCAAATTGGCGGGCGATTTAAATGCATCAAGCTATATGGTAAACGCGGAACTTACGCGCTTTAAATCAGACGACGCGACACGCGCAGAACTTGTTCACAGCGTTGTAGAGCTTAATGAAGAAGTGGTATTGCAGCCGTTAGATACGCTGCTTATAAAGCGTATACCTGAATGGCGTGAACGCAGAACTATCAAATTAGCGGGCGAAGTGCAATTCCCAGGTATTTACGTTCTTCAAGAAGGTGAAACTCTTTCATCAGTAATCGAGCGAGCGGGCGGCTTAACAGACTTAGCGTACCCAATGGGCGCAGTATTCTCGCGCGAATCATTAAGAATACGTGAGCAAGAGCAGATTCAGCGACTTACTAAGGAACTCGAGTCTGAGCTGGCAACCTTAAGTGTTGATAAAAGTGACGATACTAAAAGCGTAAGTGCCGCAGAAGCTGAGCGTTTGAAAGACCGCCTAACAAATACTACGGCTATTGGCCGCTTAGTTATCGACTTACAAGCGCTTTGGGATGGCGACCTTCGCTTCGACCTTACGTTAAACGACGGTGACGAACTATATGTTCCTAAAATTTCACAGTCGGTAACTGTGATGGGCGAAGTGCAGTTCCCAACATCTCACCTATTCGACCCAGATCTAGATGCAAAAGAATATATTGAGAGTTCTGGTGGTCTGAAAGTACGTGCAGATGACGACCGTATTTACGTTGTACGAGCTAACGGTTCGGTATTTAGACCATCTTCAGGCTGGTTTAAAAACAATGAGATAATGCCTGGCGATACCATTGTGGTGCCGCTAGATACGGAATACAGAGATACGTTGAGCTTGTGGAGTACGGCTACGGGTATCCTTTACAATACCGCGATTGCTATTGCTGCGATTAATGGTTTGTAAGTTCATATCATAGTGGCTATGTCGAATAGATTAGCCAGAGTGACGTACGCATGTATCATGCAAGTCAATATCGATACTGAGATATTAAATCGACTGCGTTTCAGTACTTTCGCAGTCGTTATGGAGTAATAGACTAATGTACAATCAGGATGGGAATCCGCAAATCGCTAGTAACGTTTCTGAAGACGAAATAGACTTGAAGGAACTTTTCACTGCGCTTTGGCAAGGAAAGTGGGCAATCTTGGGCGCTGTCTTAACTGCTGCAGTAGTTGCAATTTTTTATGCGCTTAGTATTCCTAACATCTATAAAAGTGAGGCATTGCTCGCTCCTGTAGAAGAAAACAATGGCGGTAGTCTCAGTTCTTTAGCCGGTCAGTTCGGTGGGTTAGCTTCTTTGGCCGGCATAAATCTTGGTGGAGCCTCGTCTGGAAAAATAACGATAGCGTTGGAGTTACTAAAAAGCAGACAGTTTCTAGGTGAATTTATAGACGAAAATGACCTGAAACCAGCAATTATCGCTGCTGAAGGCTGGGATCAGTCAAAAAATACCCTTGTTTACGATAAAGATATCTACGAGCTTGACCAGCAAAAGTGGGTAAGAGATGTTAATCCGCCCAAACAGGTAGAGCCGAGCCTATTAGAGGCACACCAAAAGTTTTTGAAAGATAACTTAATAGTTAGCCAAGACAAAGATTCCGGATTGGTGAAGTTGTCAGTAAAACATTATTCGCCATACTTAGCGCAAGAGTTAGTGTCAAAGCTAATCAAGGCCATCAATAAACAAATGCGTCAAAAAGATATTGAGGAAGCACAAAACAGCATCGAATATTTGCAGAAAGCGCTAAGAAAGACTGATGTAGCAGACATGCAGAGCGTTTTCTACCAATTGATTGAAAAGCAACAGCAAACAAAAATGCTAGCAAATGTTCGAGAAGAGTATGTTCTGAAAACTATAGACCCTCCTGTGGTTGCCGAAGAAAAATCAGAACCTAAACGTGCTATCATTGTTATACTTATGTCTATACTCGGCGGTATTATAGGATCCGTCTTTTCACTTATAAAATATTTCAGAAAAGGTTAGCAATGTTAGGGACCACATTACTCGTAACTTCTAGTATTTTAGCTTCACTTGTTCTTATAAATTCTTTAATAGCGGTTGCTCCAAAAATTGGCTTAATGGATAAGCCAAATATGCGGAAAACTCACAATGGTGATGTTCCCCTAATAGGCGGGTTAAGTGTTTTTGTCGCTGTCGCTTTATCGGTAACATTGTTCGTGCCACAAGACAACTCTGTAGTACTGTTTTTGATTGCTGGCGCACTCATGGTTTTTATGGGGATCTTAGACGATAAGTACGACTTGTCCGTTCGTATTCGTCTCGTTGGTCAATTTCTAATATCCGCCATACTTGTGTTTGGTGTGGGTGACTATATTTACACGTTCGGCAACTTATTTGGCCAAGGTGAGATTCAGTTGGGCTTGATTGGTATCCCGATAACTTTTTTGGCGGTAATTGCCGCTATTAACGCATTTAATATGGTCGATGGCATAGATGGGCTTTTAGGCGTCTGCGCGATTGTAGCAATTGGTGGTTTGGGCTACTTCTTTTTTGAAAGCGGCCAAGACCTTAATTTTTACATATGCGCAGCTTTCATAGGGGCTCTAATTCCTTTTCTACTCGCAAATTTCGGTGTGTTCCCTTTTAAAAGAAAGATATTCATGGGAGACGCAGGCTCAATGTTTATAGGCCTCGCTGTTGTATGGCTTATCGTTTCGGCAATAAAAGTACCACTAAACAGCTCTGAACCTCTAGCACCTGTTATGGCACTTTATTTAATAGCATTACCTTTTATGGATATGGTCGCCGTAGTTATTCGCAGAGTTAGAGGAAAGAAATCTCCTGTAAAACCGGGTCGAGATCACGCGCACCATATTATGCTTCAAGCTGGCTTTTCTTCTAAGCAGACCCTGTTTATTCTGGCAATCGTTTATTCCGCTATTGTTGCCTCTGGCTTTTTGTTAAACCAAATTCTTAGTGAGTTTCAGTTGTTCTTATCATACTTATTTGTATTCGGTGTTTACTTTACAATTTTTGAGAGGCTAGAAAAGTTATGAAAATCTTGACTGTTTTCGGTACGCGTCCCGAAGCCATTAAAATGGCTCCGTTAGTAGACGCTCTAGCAAAAGACAGGCGTTTCGAAGCAAAGGTTTGCGTTACTGCTCAACACCGCGAGATGCTTGACCAAGTGTTAGAGCTATTTAGCATCACGCCTGATTATGACTTAAACCTAATGAAAGCAGGCCAAACCCTGCCAGAGGTAACAAGTCGCATTCTGCTTGAGTTAACCCCCGTCTTAAAAGACTTCAAACCAGATGTCGTGCTTGTACATGGGGATACAGCAACTACTTTTGCAGCTAGTTTAGCTGCTTATTATGAGCAAATCGCAGTTGGGCATGTTGAAGCCGGGTTGCGTACGGGTAACATTTACAGCCCTTGGCCAGAAGAAGCAAACCGGAAGCTTACTGGAGCTCTAACCAAATATCACTTCGCGCCAACAGCAACAAGTAAAACCAACCTTCAAGCTGAAAATTATGATGATAGCAATATTCATATCACAGGCAATACAGTAATTGATGCGCTTTTGATGGTTAAGGAAAAATTAGAGTCAAATGAAGATTTAAACGCCACATTAAACGCTCAGTTTCCATTTTTAGACGAAACTAAAAAACTTGTACTTGTAACCGGTCACCGCCGTGAAAGCTTCGGAGGCGGGTTTGAGCGTATTTGTGAAGCACTTGTAGAAGTGGCAAAAGCTAATTCAAATGTACAAGTAGTTTATCCAGTACATTTAAATCCTAATGTTCAAGAGCCAGTGAACCGCATTTTAGCGAGTGTCAATAACATCAAGCTAATTGAACCGCAACAGTACCTACCCTTTGTGTATTTAATGAACCGCGCGCACATCATTTTAACGGACTCAGGCGGTATTCAAGAAGAGGCCCCCAGCCTTGGTAAGCCAGTATTGGTAATGCGCGATACCACAGAACGCCCAGAGGCAGTAGAAGCTGGCACTGTAAAACTTGTTGGTACGAATAAAGCAACCATTATTAATGAGCTAACCACATTACTTACCAGCCAAGATGCGTATAACGAAATGAGCTTTGCTCATAACCCATATGGCGACGGAAAAGCGTGCGAGCGTATTTTAGATATCTTGGCACAATAAAAATTTTAAAGTTTAATAAGTTTAGGGAATATCATGTCATTTAATACTATCTCAGTAGTGGGCCTTGGTTATATTGGCCTGCCTACTGCAGCTATGTTTGCATCACGAAAAAAACAAGTTATTGGCGTTGATGTAAATCAACATGCGGTTGATACAATTAACCGCGGTGAAATCCATATTGTTGAACCAGAGTTGGATATGATAGTGCACGCAGCAGTGAAGGAAGGCTACCTAAAAGCCGTCACTGCGCCAGAGCCGGCCGATGCCTTCCTAATTGCAGTGCCTACACCATTTAAAAATAATGGCAGTACTATCCCCGAACCAGACCTTGCTTATATTGAATCTGCAAGTAAGGCCATTGCGCCAGTGCTAAAAAAGGGTGATTTAGTAATTTTAGAATCTACTTCACCTGTAGGCGCAACAGAAAAAATGGCCGAATGGTTAGCAGAAGCACGGCCAGATTTAAGCTTTCCGCAAACAACAGGTGAAAATGCCGACGTTAACGTAGCACATTGCCCAGAACGCGTATTACCTGGTCACGTTGTACGCGAGCTCGTTGAAAACGACCGCGTTATCGGTGGTATGACTAAAACGTGTTCAAACCGTTCTATTGAACTATATAAAACCTTTGTAGAGGGTGAGTGCGTTATAACAAACGCACGTACCGCTGAGATGGCAAAACTTACTGAAAACTCATGCCGTGATGTACAGATTGCGTTTGCGAATGAGCTTTCAATCATTTGTGACAAGCTGGACATTAATGTGTGGGAGCTTATTTCACTGGCTAACCGCCATCCTCGCATCAATATTTTACAACCAGGCCCAGGTGTAGGTGGTCACTGCATCGCAGTGGACCCATGGTTTATAGTCAGTAAAACACCTGATGAGGCAAAAATCATTCACACTGCACGCCAAGTGAATGACGCAAAACCGGATTGGGTCATTGATAAAGTTAAAATTGCAATTAGTGACTTTTTACAAGCTAATCCAACTAAGCGCATTGAAGATATTACAATTGCTTGTTATGGTCTTGCTTTTAAACCAGATATTGATGACTTACGTGAAAGTCCTGCTATGGGAATCACACGTCAAATTGCAGCAATGCACCAAGGGAGAGTGATCGCTGTTGAACCAAATATAACGAAACTAAGCAATGAGCCCTTTGACTTAAAAACACTAGAGCAGGCTTCATTAGAAGCTGATGTCGCAGTATTACTGGTAGATCATAAGGAATTCAAAGCTACAAAAAGCCCACAAGCCATATTAGTTGATACGAAAGGAATTTGGTAATCTTCGATGGACATACATAGTTACAACGTAACTATATTTGGAGTGTTACTAGCTTTAAATGTGGTTCTATTCCTCTTCAGTGGCAAACCATTCTCTGTTTACTTCTTTCGCCCGAGTCAAGTTGCAATTAACTATGTATTGTTTTCATTTTTATTTGGTGCGATTCTTTTCTCGCATGGAAATGTTTACTATAAAAATTATATTAATGAAAGTGCGCTGTGGAGCTGGCAAACTATATTATATAGTTCTATATTTATGTTTTCTTTGATAATACATAGCTATATTTATTCTTATAAAATACCAACTTTATTCTTTAAAAAAAATGATTGCTATGCGCTACCTAAAACATATGGAGTATTGGGTTTAATTTTAATCTACATATATACTAAAACCGAGTTCTACCCACTCTATATGCTAGGTTTGCCCTTAGCAACCGTACCGTTTTTTAACGAAAAATTTTCATTTCTTACGAAGTTTACTTTCGTTATCTTCTTTTTAGTTGTCTTAGCACCTGTAGCAATTTTTTCAAAAAGACTTTTAATATTTCCAATACTATCGATAATTATTCTCCTGACTTACGGAAAAAAGATAAGTCTTTTAAAAGTGGCTCTAGTACCTGTCATGCTCATGGTAATGATTTTGTCTTTTTCTGTACTAAGAGGTTATGGTGGTGTTCAGGTAGATAGTTTCTATTCACTTCTAAATGCTGTTTATCTATATGTCAATTCAGATATATTTTATTCGGCACTGGGAAATAATACGGAAGTTACGTACTTTTATTTCCATAGCCTGAATGCTATTCATATTTTTAATGACGATATTGGCGAGCTATTGTTTGGTAAAACATTATTAAAGGGGGTTCTTCTAGGTTGGAATAGTACTGGGCTCTCTTTACCTATTATTAGCTCAATTGACGCATATACCAAATTGTATGATCCCAGCTTTCGAAATATAGGAGGGTCTTTTCCCGTAAATTATTTATCAGAGTTGTTTATGAACTTTCATATATTAGGGGTTTTTTTCGCTCTGTTGATAACTGATATATTTGAACGTTTTTGGTTTTATTGTATCAAGGCTAAAACGTCGATAGGCAGTAAAGTTTCTATGGCCCTTTTTTTATTTATATTCATACTATATTACCGAGGTTCTAGTTTTGATATTTTGGTTTATAATTTGATCTTAGCGGTGATTTTCGTGTGTATTATTGAGTCTCTACAAGCGATGTTAAAAAAGAATGATCAATAAAGCAGTTGCTGAATTTTTTTCAAGATTGTTAATTTGGTTTAGAGTTTTTAGTCCTGGATTTTTTCTTCTAAATGTAGAGTATGGTTTAGTAATAAAATACGTTACTTATGAAGTTTTAGTCGGCGGTATCTCTTCGTACTTTTGTATTAAGCATATGATGATACATCATAGCAGAAATAGCGAACTTATACTTTTTATTCAATCTTCGGTCTTATGCTTGCTTCTTTGTTCAATAATATTTTTGTTGGATGATGTTTTTTTCGTAAATTTATTTTTTTCCTCACTTTTCTTCACTTTTTCACAAATAGCACTTTATTCAATAAGACTGAAAACAACACGTTATGCCGCTTTTAGGCTTTGCTCTAGTGTGCTTTCGACAGCTGTCTTTTATCTGCTTTTGTTAATAAATGTAGAATATTTTAGTGAGTATTACTATTTCGTATCGTTGTCTTCTTTTCTGTGTGCTCTTTATTTTATGAACGAGCAGTTAACTTACAGGGTGAATGTTGTAGATGTATTAAATTTTATTCGATATAATTTCAAAGATATTCTTAATTTTACGTTTATTTCGATATCCACAAACAGCTGGACATACGGAATCAGGTTGCTAATAGTGTTTTATTTAGGCCAAGAAGCCTTAGGACAGTTCAGTAAACCTTTGATGTTGGCTAGTGCAATAACATTTTTATATGCTATCACAATGATTATTTTTGAACCTAAAATTTTAGCTTCAAAGTCATCAGACAATGCAGTTGTTAAGAAGGTAGCGTTTTTTAATTTTATAGTTGGTTGTTTTTATTTTTTTTCAATTCACCTTATAAGCTTGGTTCCTTTGAATTTTATATCTGAAGTTAAAAGCGATTATATCAATGTACTGTTTTACGTTATCTTTCTTTCAGTTTTTATTCATGGAATATATTTGCCGATTAATTCGAAGCTCATATCCTTCGGAAACAGCAATATGAATCTGATAAGTGTTCTAATTGCAGCGCTTTCGATGTTTACTTATATATCATGCGTAGGAAAATCCATATCTTTGTTAGACTTCTCAATTTCATACTTAATCTCTGAAGTGGTATTGGTTTTAACTACGTTTTTACTTTTGATTAGGTCGTTTGGGAAGATGAAAGATGAACGATAGATTTATTATAACAATTGGTTGCCCTGAGTGGAGGCAACCAATGTTAGAAAGTTTAAGTAACAAAGGGTTCGATATTTATATAATAGGTGAAGCATGTGTTCCAAGTCCTTTTCGTAAGCTTGCAATAAGGAATTTCTTGGGTTGTTATTTTGTGGACTCAAGTTGTCTAGATAAATATAAGAGTGGAGTTTGCATTTTTGATAAAAAACTTTTTTTATGGCTGATTTTATCAAGAATGGTTTCGAAGTCTTTTCTTTGGGGCATCGGAAAAGGAAATAATTTCCTTGTAAATAAAATGAGGGCTTTCGTTTCAAATAGAAGCTTAGGAATAATTTCTTACATGCCGCTCAATGACGCTTCCTTTAAAACAGCAGGTTACATCGTAAATAGTGTATTTTCAGAAGCCAAATTTAGTTGGAGTAATTCTTACAAGTTATTATTTATAGGTGGTTTAAATAAAAGGAAAAGGATAGATGTTCTAATTTCAGCCTTAAAGATATGCCACTCCCTCAATTATTACTTTACGCTTGACGTAATAGGTGACGGGCAGGAGAGAAATAAACTCGAACGTATGGTGCAAAATCTCAATCTTTCCAAATTTGTAAATTTTCATGGTCATATATCTGAATCTTGTACTAAAGCGGACGTTATCAAAGGAAGCTTCTTGTCAGTATCGCCAGGCCAAGCGGGTTTATCGATCTTAGAGTCAATGTCATACGGTATTCCTTTCTTGACTTCAAGGAATGCAATCAGCGGAGGCGAGATTAAGAATATTTCAGACTGCTATAACGGGTATTTGGTAGATGATTATAAAGACCCGATAGAACTTGCTTTGAAAATGATTAAAATAAAGCAAGACGAAAATATAGAGCAGGTATCTATGAATGCGCATGACTATTTCACTCGTTACGCTAACGGACACGATATGACAAAAAGATTTCTAGACATAGTAGAGGGTGGATGTGGAAGTTAATGTTTTTCAGTTCAAAGGGTATCCATGTGTAAGGACCCGAAAAGTAATCGCTTCTTTCATAGAGTCTGGTCATGACGTAACCTTCTATGGAGTTCATCGTGGAGAAGACGTTGGCATAACATCCGGTTATAGTATAAGACACCTAGGCTTGCCCTCAAAGCGAGGTTCGTTTTCTAAGTTGTTTTCAATTCCAATCTATTTCTTCATAACGTTTTTTATATATTTCTTTAAAAAAAGTAAAAGTCGCTGCTTTTATATTGTGGATTTTGACGCTTCGTTAGGAATATATTTATCTGCTAAACTCCTTGGCAAGAAAGGAATTATTTTATATGACGTATTGGATACATATGCTGACAGATATGTAGGTGCTTCTTATATTTCTGGGGTGCTAAGGTATCTTGAGTCCAAGGTTTTTTCTTTTTCAGATTATGGCATTCATGTTGATTCATTTCGAGTAAATACCCTTTATTCAGAAAATGTGAATACTTATATTATTCATAACAAACCCCGATTCGATGACTTAGTACCAATAGAGAACAAGGCAAAAAACGACTGCTTTACAATCCTTATTTCTGGTGGCGTTTATGAGCATAGAGGTGTTTTAAAAATAATTACGGCTGTGAACGATTTAATCCAGCAAGGTTATAATTTGAAGGTTGACGTCATTGGTTTTGGTGATGAAAGCGTTGTTGAGAACCTCAATAGGCATCGTTTTGTTACTTTCCACGGATACGTTAGTTCTCTTGAAGCCCAAAAATTTTCATTGAACAGCGACCTTATTGGTTGCTTATACGACCCGGAATCTCCTATCAATCGGATGGCGAGTCCTAATAAAGTCTTTGATGCTGTCGCTAACGCAACGCTTGCACTGGTTAATCAAGAAGTCAACAGTGGTACAAAGTCTAGTGAAGCATTGAATGTAGTTGAGTGCGAATATAATTCATCTGACTCAATAAAAGCAGCAATCATGAATGCCATGCATAAGATGGGTGATTGTCATTTCAGAAGCTCTCTCATTCAACGTGCTAACGATTTTAGAAATGGCGAATTGTGGGATTCAGAGTTCGCTTGTTTAACTGATAAGCTTCAGAGTAATTCATGAAACAAGTATTACAAAACCTCGCTAATGGCGAGACGTCATTAGTTGATGTGCCTTGCCCTAAGGCTAAAAAAGGGAATGTTTTAATTGAAACCACTAAAACACTCGTTTCAGTAGGCACTGAACGTATGTTAGTGGATTTTGGTAAATCAGGCTGGATTGAAAAAGCGCGTTCTCAACCAGACAAAGTAAAAATGGTGCTAGACAAAGTTAAAACCGACGGTTTTTCTGCAACTTATGATGCAGTTAAATCGAAACTTGACCAGCCATTACCGCTAGGGTATTGCAACGTAGGCACAGTACTTGATGGCGGTGACACGGGCTTTGAGGCAGGTACTCGTGTGGTTTCTAACGGTAACCATGCAGAAGTAGTGCGTGTACCTAAAAACTTGGTGGCTGCTATTCCTGACGGCGTTGATGACGAATCAGCATCATTTACAGTTTTAGGTGCTATTGCCATGCAAGGCATCCGGTTAATTAAACCAACAATAGGTGAAACAGTTGTTGTAACTGGCTTAGGTTTAATTGGTTTACTTGCCGTACAGATATTAAAAGCAAATGGTTGCCGCGTACTTGGTATTGATTTTGATTCAGCTAAGTGTGAGTTAGCAAAACAATTTGGTGCAGAAGTTGTTGACCTTTCAAAAGGTGAAGACGCTCTTGTGGCTGCAGAGGCATTTTCTCGCGGCCGAGGCGTTGATGCTGTGCTAATTACTGCTAGCTCAAAGAGCAATGACATCATGCACCAAGCAGCCACTATGTGCCGCAAGCGTGGCCGCATTGTATTGGTAGGTGTGGTTGGTTTAGAGCTAAGTCGTGCTGATTTTTATGAGAAAGAGCTAAGTTTTCAGGTATCTTGCTCTTATGGCCCAGGCCGTTATGACGAAGAGTACGAAGATAAAGGCAAAGATTACCCGTTTGCTTTTGTGCGTTGGACTGAGCAGCGTAACTTTGAAGCGATTCTTGATTTAATGGCGTCGGGTACTGTGAATGTGAAGCCGCTTGTCAGCCACCGTTTTGCAATTGATGATGCAAAAGCTGCATACGAAAAACTAGATGATAGAGCATCTCTAGGTATTGTTTTGGATTACAGCAAAACCAATGCTGCTGATCTAACCAAAGCAACAGTTGTACTTAATGAGCAAGCTAGCTTTGCCGCTAGTAAAGGTAACGTTGCGTTTATCGGTGGTGGCAACTATGCATCACGTGTATTAATACCGGCATTCAAAAATGCAGGCGCTAACTTAACTTCTATTGTAACTAGTGGCGGTATTAGTGCGGTACACCATGGTAAGAAGAATGGTTTTGCCAATGCGTCTACAGACCTTGATAAGGCGCTTGATAGTAATACAGATACCGTAGTGATTGCCACGCAGCATAACTTGCATGCGCCTCAAGCCATTGCAGCTCTTGAAAAGGGCAAGCATGTGTTTGTAGAAAAGCCACTTGCGCTTAATCATGCTGAAATAGATGCGATAGAAGCGGTGCAACAAGCTGCAAACACAATGGTAATGGTTGGCTACAATCGTCGTTTTGCGCCACAAGTGCAAAAAATGAAAGCATTGCTAGCGAAAAAAGCAGCACCTAAGACCTTCATTATGACGATGAACGCAGGTGATATCCCTGCTGATCATTGGACGCAAGACCCTGCAGTGGGTGGCGGCCGTATTATTGGTGAAGCTTGCCACTATATTGATTTAATGCGCTTTTTGGCCGGTTCTAAGATTAAGTCTTTCTCAGCGATAAAAATGGGTGAGAATGATTATGTCGAAGTCACTGAAGACAAAGCCATTATTACCATCACGTTTGAGGATGGCTCTGTTGGTTCGATTCACTACTTTGCTAATGGTGGTAAATCATTCCCGAAAGAACGCGTTGAAGTGTTCTGTGATGATGCAGTGTTACAACTAGACAACTTCCGTAAACTAACGGGCTTTGGCTGGAAAGGTTTCTCAAAAATGAACCTGTGGTCACAAGACAAAGGCCAAGCGGCCTGCTCACAAGCTTTTATGGACGCAGTAAAAGCGGGAGGCGTGAGCCCAATCCCTCAAGATGAAATTTTTGAAGTTGCACGTGTATCAGTTGATATTGCTGAGCAATTACGCAACTAATCCACATTAATAAGGATGTATCAAGGGGGCTTTGCCCCCTTTTTGTGATTATGAAAAAGCTACTTTTACTATTCCACACGCTCAAATATCTTCGTTGGCCGCAATTCTATTTTAGGATTTACCGCAAGTTAATTAAACCTAAAGTAACAGAGCAATACGCGGGGCATGAACCACAAAAAAGTGCTATGTGGGTGCATGCTCCTTTGTATGACGAAAAAATTTCATCACAATTGGCGGCTACTTTTTTAGGGTTTACTAAACAGCTAGACCTACCTGCAGATTGGAACGATGAGTCGCATAGTAAGTTATGGGTTTATAACCTTCATTATTTTGAAGATTTACTCTCAGTAAATGCCAACACTAAGCATGATTTTCATATCGCACTTTTAAATAAATGGGCTGCTGAAAACCCCATAGGGTTAGGCAACGGCTGGGAGCCATACCCGATTTCGCTACGAGTGCCCAACATTCTTAAAGCATGGCAAGCTGGTTTGCCACTGCAGGAAAAGCACTTTAAAAGTGTTTATGCACAAGCTAGCTTTTTATCTAATGATTTAGAAAAGCACCTGTTGGGAAACCATTATTTTGTAAACCTCAAGGCACTGCTTTTTGCTGGCGTAATTTTTAATAACACTCGTTGGTTAAAGCTTGCAGAAAAAGGGCTAATGTCAGAAATCCCAGAGCAAACGCTCGAAGATGGTGCTAATTTTGAGCTCACACCCATGTATCACTCTTTGATTCTGGTAGATATGCTTGACATGTATAACTTGTGCAGGGCTTATCCAAAACAAGTATCCAAAGAGTTAACTCATCTTATTGAAAGTTACATTCCTAAAATGCTTAACTTCATGCAGTTGGTATCGCATAACGACCAGGGCGTGAGCTTTTTTAATGACTCGGTGGATGGGATTGCACCTAACCAAGCGCGCATTAAGGCATATGCTCAAGCGCTTGGTTTTAGCTTGCTAGAATTAGATATACAACAAGTAAATGCAATAGACTCTCGCCCTAGCGGATATATGGTCGCTACTCACAGTGGTAACAAACTGATTTTTGACGCTGGTAACGTGGGCCCTGATTACATACCAGGGCATGCTCACGCAGACACGTTAGCATTTGAATTGTCGATTGGAAGTGAACGTGTATTTGTTAATACAGGTACTTCACGATACGGGGTAGGTGAAAAACGTCTTCAAGAGCGTAAAACACTGTCTCACAATACAGTTGAAGTTGATGATTTAGATTCATCACAAGTTTGGGGCGGATTTAGAGTTGCAAAGCGTGCTCGGATAACATCTGCGTCAGCTAAGGTAGTTGCTGATACAATAGAGCTAAAGGCAGGACACGATGGTTATCAGGTAATCTACTCAGGTCCTCATCATCATCGAACAGTGTTTCTCAGTGAATCAACGCTTAAAGTAATCGATAAGTTAGATGGCAAATTTTCACGAGCAAAGGCACGCTTTTATCTGCATCCAGACCTAAACGTCACGTTAATTAATGAAAAGTTAAAGGTAATAGGCAAGCGTTTTGAACTAGTTGCTGATTTAAAAGGTCATCAAGCGATGGTCTCTAAAAGTAATTGGCATCCAGGCTTTGGAATATCACAACAAAATAGCTGTTTGGAAATTATGTTTAGTAGCCCTGAAAACCATATCGAATTTACCTGGAATGCTAAGTAGTATGCATATTTTATTTTTAACAGATAACTTTCCGCCTGAAGGCAATGCACCGGCTACAAGAACGTATGAGCATGCGCGGGAATGGGTCAAAAGAGGACACAAAGTCACAGTTATTACAGGTGCTCCAAACTTTCCTGAGGGTAAAGTATTTGAAGGTTTTAAAAATAGCTGGTACTCAAAATCTGATTTAGACGGAATAAATGTAGTAAGAGTTAAAACATACATCACAGCAAACGAAGGGTTTTTAAAACGGATCCTCGATTTTTTATCCTTCATGCTTTCAGGGTTTATTGCTGGCTTATTTGTTAAAAAGCCCGATATTATTGTCGGAACTTCACCTCAGTTCTTTACTGCAGTAAGTGCTTGGGCGCTCTCCGGTGTTAGGCGAAAGCCATTTGTTTTCGAATTAAGAGATATTTGGCCTGCGTCGATAACTGCAGTTGGCGCTATGAAAGAGAGTTTTGTAATTAAATTATTAGAAAAACTTGAGATGTTCTTGTATCGTCGCGCCGATTCAATTATCTCGGTCACTCATGCTTTTAAGAAAGAACTGATAGAGCGCGGAGTTAATTCGGATAAAATTGAGGTGGTTTTGAATGGTGTTGACTTGCAAAAGTTTCAACCAGCTTCGGATAAAGACCCATTACTAGCCTCAACGTATAATCTTGAGGGAAAGTTTGTAGCAGGTTATATCGGTACTCACGGAATGGCTCATGGGCTTGAAAAAATAGTTCATGTTGCGGAACAATTGCAAGAATATGGCAACATAAGAATTTTATTTGTTGGTGGTGGTGCCGCTCGTAAACGAGTGGAGGAGTTAGTCGCAGAGAAAAAATTGAATAACGTTATACTAATTAACCGACAGCCTAAGGAATTAATGCCTAAAATTTGGTCGCTATGCGATATTGCGTTAGTACCCCTTGTTAATAATGACCTATTTAAAACTGTTATCCCATCGAAGATATTTGAGTGTATGGGAATGGGTATTCCTACTCTTCTCAGTTTACCCGAGGGTGAAGCTACATCGATAGTACGAAGTACCAATTCAGGCTTAGTCGTAGAGAGTGAAAATGTTAAAGAAATAAAGGGCGGGATTCTTCAGCTATATGAAAATAAAGAAGTATATTCACAAATGAAGGCTAACAGTTTTGCATCCGCATCAAAGTTCAGCCGTGTGACAAATGCAGATGCGATGCTAGGAATCTTTAGTAAGTTAATTTCATAAAAGTAAGTTTTAGAGCCGTTTTTAAGTGCAGCACCTTTTTAGACGTTTCAAGTACACCTCTGAAGTAAGAGGAAAGATTTTCATAAGGAGTTTTAAAATGCCACAGAAGTTTTTTGGCACAGATGGAATTAGAGGGAAAGTTGGCGAGTTTCCAATGACGCCCGATTTTGTAATGAAGCTTGGTTGGGCGGCTGGCGTTGTATTAGCGGCAGATGGCACCAAAGAAGTGTTAGTAGGTAAGGATACGCGTGCTAGCGGTTATATGCTTGAATCTGCCTTAGAAGCAGGCTTGTCTGCGGCTGGGGTAAATATTGCGTTGGCGGGCCCAATTCCAACGCCAGCGGTTGCTTATTTGGCATCAACGTTTCGTTCAGATGCGGGTGTTGTAATTAGTGCCTCTCACAACCCTTATTACGACAACGGTATTAAATTTTTTGGGCGAAGTGGCGCTAAACTTGGCGCAGAGCAGCAAAACGCAATTGAAGAAAAGCTACAGTATGCACTACAGCACGGCATTGAGTGTGTTGATTCTGAAAAGCTAGGTAAGGCAAGACGAATTGAAGATGCATCTGGTCGGTACATAGAGTTTTGCAAAGGCACGTTTAATTCAGAACTGAGCCTTGAGGGTTTAAAAATAGTTGTAGATAGTGCTAATGGTGCAGCTTACAAAGTGGCCCCAAGTGTTTTTGAAGAGCTTGGTGCAACGGTAATCAATATCGGTAATAAACCTAACGGCGTTAATATTAACTATGAATGTGGCGCTACGTCACTCGCTGCGCTTAGCGCTTCGGTTATTGAATGTAAAGCTGATTTGGGTATTGCCGTTGACGGCGATGCCGATCGCATAATGTTTGTAGACGGTAACGGCGAAGTTGTTGACGGTGACGAGATACTCTTCCTAATGGCAAGAGAAGCAAAACAACAAGGCTATAAAGGCGGCGTTGTTGGAACCTTGATGAGTAATCTTGGTTTAGAGTTAGCCCTTCGAGAGTTGGATATTCCGTTTGTTCGTTCGAAAGTAGGCGACCGCTACGTAGTTGAAAAACTGAATGAAAACGGGTGGAAAATTGGTGGTGAAACATCAGGCCATATACTGAACTTCAACTACACATTCACGGGCGATGCGATTATTGCTGCTCTGCAAATTCTGTCGATTATTGTTAAAAGTGGTTATTCTTTAAACCAGCTTAAACAAGGTATGAACAAGCTTCCACAGTGCATGGTGAACGTGCGTCACAGTAATCTAGATTCGGTATTATCACTCGACTCGATTAAGCACGAAGTGTCAACTGTGCAGGAAAAGTTGGGAAATACTGGCCGCTTGGTGTTAAGGAAGTCAGGCACCGAACCACTCATTCGTGTAATGGTGGAGAGTGAATGCGCGAATACTGCCACTGATCTTTCAAATCATTTAGCTGATTGCATTAAAGCTAGCTAAATATGCAAAACGTGTAGCTAGTATCTACGCTGCATGTTTGCCCTCATTTATTCTTTTGCTTCACACACTCTAATAGCACCAACGTTCAGCAAAGATGCAAATATAAAATTTCCAATAAAACAAATGTAGCAATAACTAGTAAATAGCTCGCTAATAATGCAATATTTGTAGCCGTATAACGGAAGTTTACTCATAATAAAAAGCAGCTAACACAGTGTGGTTGGCATGCGTAATGAAGGCTAAAAAAAAAGTAACGGAGAACAGGGTGAAAAAATACAAGATTGCAGTGGCTGGAACAGGCTATGTAGGGCTTTCAAATGCCGTACTACTAGCTCAGCACAACGAAGTAAAAGCAGTCGACTTGGTTGCCGAAAAAGTAGCGCTTTTAAACAGCAAGAAATCGCCCATTGAAGATAAAGAGATTTTTGAGTACCTAACAACCAAAGAACTTAACCTTGAAGCTACGTTAGATGCCGAGCATGCATACAAAGACGCAGATTACGTTTTAATAGCCACCCCAACCGACTACGACCCTCAAACGAACTATTTTAATACAGGTAGCGTAGAGGCGGTTATCAAAACAGTGATGGAAATTAATCCAAACGCTGTCATGATAATCAAGTCAACAGTACCAGTTGGGTATACCAAGGAAGCACGAGCACGCTTCGGTTCAGAAAATATCATTTTTTCACCTGAGTTTTTACGTGAAGGCAAAGCACTTCACGACAACTTGTATCCTAGCCGTATAATTGTGGGTGAGCGCAGCGAGCGTGCAGAGGTTTTTGCAGAATTGCTTAAACAAGGTGCAATTAAAGAAGATATTGATGTGTTGTTTACAGACAGCACAGAAGCGGAAGCTATTAAATTATTTGCTAATACCTACTTAGCAATGCGTGTTGCTTATTTCAATGAATTAGACAGCTACGCAGAAAGAAACGGCTTAGATACTAAGCAAATCATTGAAGGGGTGGGCTTGGACCCTCGCATTGGCAAGCATTACAACAATCCTAGTTTCGGCTATGGCGGCTACTGCTTACCGAAAGATACTAAGCAATTGTTAGCTAATTATAGCGAAGTGCCAAACAACATGATTCAGGCTATCGTGGACGCAAACCGCACGCGAAAAGACTTTATTGCAGACTCCATATTAAGTCGCAGGCCTAAAGTTGTTGGAATCTATCGACTGGTCATGAAGTCTGGTTCTGATAACTTCCGAGCCAGTGCGATTCAAGGCATTATGAAGCGCATTAAGGCTAAAGGTATTGAAGTTGTTGTTTACGAGCCGGTATTAAAAGAAGCAGATTTCTTCAATTCTCGCGTTATTAACGACCTGGAAGAGTTTAAAAAGATATCTGATGTTATTGTGGCTAACCGCGTAACGGCTGATGTAGAAGATGTGCTTGATAAGGTGTACAGCCGCGATTTATTTAACGCAGATTAAGTAATACTTAGTAAGTAATAGTAAAATACAAAAAAACCGAGCTCTACGCTCGGTTTTTTATTGGATACAGATGAGGCTATCTCAAGTACGCTATTTATCAGAACGTCCATATCGGTCAGAAAAGCGCACAATGTCATCTTCGCCAAGGTAAGCACCCGATTGAACTTCAATAAGCTCTAGTGGAATCTTTCCTGGGTTTTCTAGTGCGTGTACGGCGCCAATTGGAATATAAATAGACTCGTTTTCAGTAAGCATAGTGGTGTCGTCATTAACGGTAACGTTTGCAGTACCTGAAACTACTACCCAATGCTCAGCGCGGTGGTGATGCATTTGAACAGACAGCTTTTCGCCAGGTTTCACCGTTATGCGTTTAACTTTAAAACGACCGCCTTCGTCAATTGAATCATAGCTTCCCCAAGGGCGGAACACTTCGCGGTGAAATTCAAACTCTGGGCGTTTGTGCTTTTTAAGGTGGTTAACAACCGCTTTAATCTGCTCTGAATTCTTCTTGTTAGCAACCATTACTGCATCTTTGGTTTGCACAACCACTACGTCGTCTAAACCAATAACCGATACTAAGCAGTCTTCTGCGTTCACATAGCTGTTTGTTGTGCTCTCAAGTAGCGTGTCGCCTATTGTAACGTTACCACTGCTGTCTTTTTTGCCCGTTTCCCACAGCGATGACCAACTACCTACATCAGACCATCCCGCATCTAATGTAACCATTGCTGCATCTGCCGTTTTTTCCATTACCGCGTAGTCGATTGAATCGCTAGGGCAGGTGGCAAAGATGTCTTTGCTAATGCGAATAAAGTCTAAATCTCTTTCGGTTTGAGCTATCGCTTTGCTACATACTGTAAACATCTCTGGCGCGTGTAGTTCTAAAGCTTTAAGGAAAACGCTAGCTTTGAACATAAACATACCGCTATTCCAGAAGTATTCTCCTGAATTCACATATTGTGTTGCGGTATCCATGTCAGGCTTTTCTACAAACTGGCTTACTGCAAATCCATTGCCCATTGCTGCGCCGGCCTTGATGTATCCATACCCAGTGTGTGGTTGTGTCGGTACAATGCCGAAGGTAACTAATTTACCTTGCTCTGCAAGAATTTGAGCTTGTTTTATCTGTGCTTGGAAAGTAGCGCTATCTTGGATTAAATGATCGGCTGCCAACACTAAAAGAGTGGGGTCTTCTCCATTTGCCGTTGCATGTAGTGCCGCAAGTGCAATTGCAGGTGCTGTGTTTCTACCCACCGGCTCAAGCAAAATATCGCTGTTATCGATATTAATTTGGCGCATTTGCTCAGCTACTAAGAAACGGTGCTCTTCGTTACAGATGATAGAAGGTGGCAGTGCATCCACCCCAGCAAGACGCATTACTGTTTCTTGAATCATTGTTTGATCTGACGTTAGCGCTAAAAATTGTTTTGGTAGCGCCGCACGAGACTTCGGCCATAAACGGCTTCCTGTGCCCCCGGCAAGAATTACTGGCTTCATCGAGCGTTCCTTGAAAGTAAATTTTTTAGAAATAGTACACTTACTTGATGAAATATTTAACTTTAATCTGATGTTTTCTTCGCTACATGCTGGTGTCGCAGCTTGATTGTTGTTGATTGTTACGGTTTGGCATGCATGTTTGAGATGTCGAAATATTTTACAAAGTTGCGGCGTTCTCCTTTCGCTCAATTGTAGCCTATTGTTTATATTTATAATTAAAAGTGGCGCATATATTGCTGATCAATTATCGAAAAACTCCTATGGTGATTAAAAGAGGTAGATTTACATGGGTAATGTAAAGCGGTTGTTAGTAAAAGCGGCGGGGCTTGTTGCTCTGTTCTCAGTATTAAATGCAAATGCATCGATTATTACGGTGGGCACATTTACTGGTGGTGACGTCGGCGAAGGACTAGATTTCGACGGTAATTTTGTTTATGCGGTTAATGCACGTGGCGCTGGCGGGTTTTCGATTGGTGATGCAACATTCACAACCGATACCACACAAGGGGTAAGTCTCTCTGCAGTAAATGAAATTTTAAATTGGCACACAGCAGACTACGGAAATACTGCTAACGATAATAACCTTGAAACCGTAATGCGCTCTATACGCTGGAGTCCAAGAGTATCGTCTGGAAATCAACTATCAACATACAAAGAAGACGTACTAACTATCGATTTGGCGAATTTGAATGTTGGTGCGACATATTCATTGCAACTACTTTTCGCTGAAAATTGTTGTACCAGAGGGTTTGACGTTTTTTTAGAGGGAAGTAAAGCGGTTGATAACTTTGCTCCTTATGTAGTTCAGAGCACAGGTTTGAGTAGCCCAATTGTTAGAACACCAAATGTTGGCGCATTTATACGTTATGACTTTACTGCGAGTGATTCAGTTTTGAACATAGCGTTTGGCGGAGACGCACCTTTTAGTGACAACAACCCCATTATTAATGGTTTCACACTTGAAGCGACCGAGGTATCTGCCCCGTCTACGCTTGCCATTTTTGCTTTTGGGTTAATTTCACTTACTAGATTACGTAGAAAGTAATTGTAGAGATGGGGCCTAAGCAATGATGAAACGCTTAGGCTCTTCTTGTTGTTTTTGTAGTTTCCACTAACCTCGCTTTTTATCCAGCCGCGAAACATGCGTACATTGGTGCTATAGCGTCTTATGCGGCATCAGTATTCTCCTCGCTGCCTCAATTATCGACTCACTAATAGTGTAATCAGCTCTGCTTCTTCCCGTTATAGCGTAATAGCGTTCGTTAAGGGTTGATGCATTACCAATGCAATGCACACCATATTGTTCTTCAACATGAGATGAAATAGCGGAGGGCGCGCAAAATACGCCAAAGTTTTCGCTGCCAAAAAGTTTAAGTAGCGCTGTGTCGTCAAACTCGGCAACAATTTTAGGGTAAAGCTGTTCTGTCTCTAGCCAGCTGGTTAGTACATTGCGTATACCAGATGTGTTGCCTTGAATTAAAAGCGGCATGTTGTTTAGACATTCGGGGAAACACTCTTCTGAAGACAATGGTTCTTTTGCAAAAAAACTTAACGAGCTTTCACCTAAAAAGTGGCCGTTAGCATTAACTTGCGTACCAGGTGCAATACTTCTATCTGCTACAATGAAATCAATGGTATTAATAGCTAGCTCTTTTAATAAGCCGTCGAAGCTATCTTCTTTAATAACATACTTAACATTTGAAAACTGTCGCATGGTGCTGTGCACAAAATCGTAGAAAAGTACTTTAGGTATGCCGTTAGTAATACCAATCACGAATTCCTTCGTATTCACTTCGTCGCTGTTGTTAAGTATTTCAGCCAATTGGTTGCCTTTATGAAATATTTCGCTGGCATACTGGTACGTCACTTTACCTTTCGTGTTTAAATGAAGGCGTTTATTAATTCTATCGAACAGCGAGTAACCCAATTGCGTTTCAAATGTACTTATCTGCCCACTTACGGTTTGAGGAGTAACGTGTAGCAGCTTCGCAGCCTTGGCAATACTGCCTTCGCGAGCGACTAAAAAGAAATAATACAGGTGATGATAGTTTAGATGATGCATAACTAAGCTTTTGTCGATGAACTAAGAAGAATATAACAGATTTATTCTAAGTAAGTGTTGCATTACACTTAAGTACAATAAAGCTAGCGGTGTTACTGAAGATACTATTATGGCAAAAGCAATAAACTTACGTGAAACGCGCAAGACGCTCTTTTCTCTCCTAAAACCTGAATCTGGCTTTTTCTGGGTAGCCATTGCATATGGCGTAGCAATAAGCTTAATGACACTCGCCGTACCTATTGCAGTTCAAACGCTTATTAACAGCATTGCTAATATTGGCTCTACCAGAGCAGTGGTAATTCTAGCTGTTGTGCTATTCCTTACCCTTTTTATCTCGGGCATTTTTAGTGCACTTCGTATGCGTGTTATGGAGTTCTACGAGCGCAAAGTATATGCGCGGCTAACTTCTCAGCTTGGTCTTAAAACTATAATGGCGCCGCACAGTTTTTTTGAAGGCCGCCAGAACGTAAGCATTACGCAGCGTTATTTCGATATTATGACGTTGCAGAAGAACATTCCGTCTTTGATGATAGACGGCTTTGCGTTAGTACTTCAAATGCTGGTGGGTTTTACGCTGGTTTCTTTTTATCACCCCGCGTTGTTTGCTTTCAACGTAGTGCTACTAATGACGATGTACGCAGTGTGGAAAATTTGGGGTCGAGGCGCTAAGCGAACCGCTATCGAACTCTCTAATGCAAAATATGCATCTGCAAAATGGTTGCACGATATCGCCAGCGCACACGAGTTTTTTAAGTCTGCCGATCATGTGGAATATGCAGGAAGAAGCACGGAAGGCTACATCAATAGCTATGTGAAAAAGCACAAAGCGCATTTTCACTACACGTTTTCGCAAGTTGTTATGTTCCTTCTTATGTATGCCATTTCGAGTGCTGCGCTTCTAGGCATAGGTGGTGTGCTGGTTGTACAAGGCGAGCTTTCTATTGGTCAATTGGTGGCAGCTGAGCTGGTTATGTCAGCGGTATTCCTTGGCTTGTCACGTTTTACACAGTATCTAAAACTGTACTACGAGCTATATGGCGCAGCCGAGAAGCTTGGTGGTGCGCTCAAAATTCCGCAGGAAGTGCTTCATTCCGATTCGGTGGCTATCCCAGCATCGTCAAAGTTGGTGTTTAACAAGGTGACGTTGGCCTACGGCGACGATAGATGTGAGGTAGACGTAACGTTACAGCCTGGTACACAGTATTTCGTAACATCCGATAAAAGCTGGGTACAAAAGCAGCTTCTGGGTTACCTTAAGAAGTACGAACGCGTGCCAGCCGGCGACATTCTGCTTGGCGATTTGAGTTTAAACGACTATGACACCCACGAATTACGCCAGGCAGTAACCATACTCGACCGCTCATTAATTGTTGAAGTGTCTATTGAACGATACTTGAAGCTTGCACAGCCTGAAGCCAGCCATGCGGATATTCGCCACGCATTAGAAGAAGTAGAAATGCACAAGGTAATTGATGCTTTACCTGAAGGCTTACAAACAAAAGTGTCTGTGCTTGGAGCACCACTACAACCATTAGAGTTTTTATTGTTAAAGCTTGCGGCAACGATTATTGCTAGACCAAAACTGCTGATATTGAATCAACACTTCGACGCTATTCCTGTGGACTTGCGCTCGCGCTTACTGAAAAGGCTGAAAAAGTACGAATTTACGGTGTTGTATTTCACCAACATGCCTATGTCAGAATGCTTAAGCGGTGTGCTTCATATGCACGACAACGCGCAAGCGACTATTTATGATATTGATGAGGTTGAATGCGCTATTACAGACATTCAACAGTCAGGGGAGGATGCATAAATGAATAATGCAGAAAGACGTTTCCTTGATAACATTGAAACATTACCTTCGCTACGAGTGCCAAAGCTGCATAGAGTAGTTAGCGGTATTATAATCTTTCTTGTACTGTCAGCAGGATTGGTTCTTTATTTTACCCCCTGGATCCAAACGGCTTATGGTACGGGTATGGTAGATTCTCTCGATCCTAAAGATCGTACCCAACCTATTAACGCACTGGTAGATGGTCAAGTTAAGCAGTGGCATGTTCGTGAAGGCCAACAAATTAAAGCGGGCGATCCTATTGTTACACTCATCGATATTGATGCCCAGAGACTAGAAAAGCTTCAGTCGCAGCTTTCTGCTGCTAATCTTGCCAAGGAAGCAAACGAAACTGCACTTCAAAACGCAGAGAACAACCTAGCACGCCAACGTGCGCTTCAAGAACAAGGCTTGGTATCTACAAAAGAAGTTGAAAAAGCGCAGATAACGGTTCAGGAGCTGCGCGCGAAAGTGGCGGCGTCGGTATCTGATATTAACAGCGTAAGTATGACGCTGTCTCGTCAGTCTACGCAAACTAAGAAGGCGCCTGTCGATGGCACTGTGGTAAGGCTACTTTCCGGCGGCGTATCTACGTACGTGAATTCGGGCGATATTCTAGGCCAGTTTATACCAGCTGATGCGAAGCGCAGTGTGCGCGTAACGGTAAGAGGCTTAGATGCACCATTAGTTAAGCCAGGTGCGAAAGCTCGCTTACAGTTTGAGGGGTGGCCAGTGTTTCAGTTTAGCGGGTGGCCTGGCTCTGCAATAGGTACTTTTGGCGGAAAAGTGGTGTACGTTGAACCAGTAGCAAATTCAACCGGTGATTTTAATGTATGGATCCGCCCCGACGAAAACGATGTGCCATGGCCTGCAGAAAGTTCTGCACGTTTAGGCAGTCGGGTAAAGGCATGGGTGTTACTTGAAGAGGTACGTCTTGGTTATGAAATGTGGCGTCAGCTTAATAACTTCCCGCCGTTACCAACCGAGCAACCACAAACCATGGGAGGCACTAGCAGCGCACCATGGTAACCAATAATTTTAAAGTAGAGCAGTTGATAAGCACTAACACAGCTAACTTATGCAAGAAGAAGCTTGTGGCGAAACACTTTTCTAGAGTGGTAAAAGGGGTTGTTGCCTCTTTGGCATTAGTCGTTTCGTCGGTAAACGCTAATGACGAGATGAAGATGCCTGCACCAACAATAGACGCACTAATTAATAGCATGGTGAATTATCATCCTTACGTATTGGCTATTAATGAAGGTAACTACCAAGCGGCTGCAGAACTTGAAATAGCAAGAAGTAGCTTTGACCCGTTTATCGAGCAAAAAACGAATAGTCGCGTTAGTGGTTATTATGATGGAACAAGTTTGGCGCAGCGCTTTTCAAACCCTATCGAAGATTTTAACGGTACGTTATTTACTGAATATCGTTTAGCAGGTGGTGACTTTCCATCATACGAAGGCGCTTACGATACATTATCTGCGGGTGAGGCAAGTGTTGGTGTAGCAATTTCGCTTCTTCAAGGTCGAGAGATTGATAAGCGAAGAACGGAGCTGCGCAATGCCGGCTTAGCAACGTCACAGTGGCAAGCTCTTGCAACCAGTATGATTAACGAGTTTGTTTATAAAGGTGTAAGTGAGTACATTTCGTGGTACGAAAGCGCGCTTTCGGTTGAGGCAGTAAAAGGACTGTTAGAGACCGCCGCTGAGAGAGAACGAGCACTAGTAACAAGAGTACAAAAGGGCGACATTGCCAGTATTGTACTTACTGAATTTAAAGCTAACATTCTACAACAGCAATTATTGTTGGCTGAATTAAGACAAAAGCGAGATGCCCATGCGCAATTACTCTCGTTTTATTGGCGTACAGCAAACGGAGATATGTTGCAGATCCGCGAAGACCAACCAGCTAAAGAAATTGAGTGGCCCTTTTGGGTTGGTGATGGACAGCTAGTAAAATTAAGAAAAGCACTTCGTCAGCATCCAGAGCTAGACGTTATGAAGCTAGAGCAGCAGGTGATTCAGAATAAAGCGGCCCTAGCGGAGAACAGTCTACTACCAAAGTTAGATTTAAAGGCGTCGGTTGCTCGTGATGTTGGTTCAGGTCCAGAAACGCTAGAAGGAACGGAAACCAAACTAGGTTTGTCGTTTAGCTATCCGTTAGGAAACCGCAAAGCAAAGGCAGAGCGTTCGCAGCTATTATCAAAACAAAGAGAGTTACAACACAAGCTCACGTCTACCGAGCAATCAATAACGCAACGTTTTGAACAAGCCTATGTATTTTGGTTTCAAGCAAAGGACATTGTAAAACTGCAGAGTGAAAATGCTGAGCTTGCAAAAACCCTATCGCAGGTAGAGCGCACACGATTTGATGCAGGTGACAGCGATATGTTTGTTGTTAATGCACGAATGCAAAGTGAGATCAGAGCCCAAATTAAAGAAATAAAAGCAAAGGTAGATTTGTTAAAAGCGGAATTGATGCTTTATAAAGAAGCTGCTCAACTTTATACAATCAATTAGACATGTGTATAGCGTAAATACAAAAAGCCGCTTGGTTTACCAAGCGGCTTTTTGTTATCTTTCGTTCAATAAGTACATTCAAAAATACTTATTAAAATTGGAGGTTACTCGACAGCACTATTGAAGTCATCTTCAGACAGTCCAGCTGAAAGCGCGTATTCTTTTAACTTCGATTTATCAACACCTGCATTTTGTGCTGTGCTCAGTATGCGCATAACTTGTTCACGTTGTTCGGACGATTCGCGTACTGCCGTTTCTACAACAGATTCTGCTTCATTAGGAAATACAGCTAATAGAGCGTCTACTACATATTCACCTACAAAAGGAACGGCATTGAGCGCACTTGTCATTATTTCTACTATCTTATTAGGGTGTTCTTTCGATAAAGTCTGAACAATACTATCTGCTGCGTCTGGTTGTGTTAGTACTGCAACGCGAACAATTTCGTCTAATTCTTCGGGTGTTGCAACAGATGCTGCGTGCACAACAAAATCAACGTAAGTTGGCTCTGCTTTAATGGCCAGCTGGACAATACTAGGGCAGCTAGCCACGTCTTTCTCAATCGCTAGCTGTACAATTTCTTCGGTAAGCGCGGGTTGCGTTGAAATAGCAGCAAACAATATTTCGCGGTATTTATCAGGGTAAGTATCTAGCGCAACATCTACTATAGAAACAACTTCCTGCGGATAGTGGCTAGCAATAGAGCTTATTGCGCGACCCACAGACATGTTTTGATCAACTTGTCTTTTAAGAAACGTAGTTTGAAAACGATTATTATCTTCCGATGAGTTAACTGAGCGAGAAGCGTTATCCATCGCTTCGGCTTTTACGCTATCTTGCGCCACCGCTACCACACTTACACTTAATGTAAGTAATGCTGTAGTTAGCAATGTAGGAGTTTTAAACATAAACCCACCTTTTTATAATTATCGCGTAGTATTCTACCGAGCACGGCGTTTATACAATTAATTGTTCCAACGAACTTATCAGACAACGCTTCAGTGAAACATACGCATTAACCATACATTGTTATAAGTATGCTTAACGGCAGTTTGTTTCACCACTTTAGAAGTGACTACTTTATAGGATCTAAACAACCATCCTATTAGCAATTAGCCTATATTGTCTACTATTTATCACATCTGACTAGAAAACGACCGTTCGGTTCACTTTTATCAAATATTTTTATAATAGCGCTTGACCTTTAATGGCAGATCTCTACAATGCGCATCCGCTTCGGGGGGAAAGCAAAACAGCTAACCAAACGAAGTGAGTCTCTACTAGCTTTATAGGCCAGTAAAGACGGGAGTTTGAAAGAAACGCTTTCGAAAATAAATTTTCAAAAAGTGTTGACACTGAAAACTTCCAGCGTATAATGCGCACCTCACTCGAGCAGGGTGAGTCACTAAGAAGTTTAAGTAAGTTTCTAGTGAGGCAAGGAAACGAATCAACTGAGAGTAATGTTGGTCCTCCTTGCGCAGAAGTCATCTGCGATGATTCTGCACGAC